>JBDUEJ010000061.1:0-31556 GCA_040002475.1 bacterium
CGGGCCGAGTGGTGACGTGGGGCTCGAGCAATACCGCGATCGCGACCGTATCAGGCACTGGGTTGGTGACGGGAGTTGCCGCGGGGTCCGCGACGATCACCGCGACGAGTGAAGGTCAGAACGGTACGTCGACGGTGACGGTGACAGTGCCGCCGGTCGCGTCGGTCACCGTAGCGCCGCCGACCGCGAATATCGTTGTCGGCGGAACGGCGCAGTTGACCGCCACGACCAAGGATGCCGGCGGCACCGTGCTCACGGGGCGAGTGGTGACGTGGGGCTCGAGTAACACGCTCATCGCGACAGTCTCCGCGACCGGAGTAGTCACCGGCGTCGCAGCCGGATCAGCCACGATCACGGCGACGAGCGAAGGACAGAACGGGACGTCGGCTGTAACCGTAACACAGGTGCCCGTGGCAAGCGTGACCGTCACACCACCGTCCGCCAACGTCACCGTCGGTTCGGTAACGGGACTTCTCGCCACGCCGAAGGACGCGGGCGGAACCGTGCTCACGGGTCGACTGATAACCTGGGGCTCGAGCAACGACGCGGTGGCAACTGTCTCCGCGAACGGATCAGTGACTGCCGTGGCACTGGGCACAGCGACGATCACAGCGACCAGTGAAGGGCAGAGCGGGACATCGGCGATAACGGTGATCGTGCCGCCGGTCGCGTCGGTCGCCGTCGCGCCGCCAACCGCGAGCGTCCAAATTGGTGCGACGGCACCGCTCACCGCGACCACGAAGGACGCGGGCGGCAACGTGCTCACCGGCCGAGTGGTGACATGGGGCTCGAGCAACACCGGGGTCGCGACGGTATCGGCCACGGGAGTGGTGACGGCCGTTGCCGTCGGCACCGCGACAATCACCGCGACGAGTGAAGGCCAGAATGGAACGTCGACCATCACCGTCATACCGGTTCCCGTGGGCAGCGTCACCGTGGCTCCTACTTCCGCTAGTGTATCGCTGCTGGGAACCACGGCGCTGACGGCCACCGTGAAGGACGCGAACGGGGTGATCGTCACGGACCGAACAGTGACATGGTCATCGGACAATATCTTGACGGCCACCGTGTCGCCGACCGGCGTCGTCACGGGGCTCGTTCCGGGAAATGCAACGATCACCGCGACGAGTGAAGGGAAAAGTGGATCGTCGGCGCTCACGGTAACGCTGCTGGAAACGGCAGCGATCACAGTTCATCCGCCGGCCGCAGTGAGGAAAGCACAGAAATGATCGGACAGCAGTGGCAGTCACGATGGATGTTATTCTGCTCATTAGCATTCGTGCCAATGAGCATGTCGGCGCAGGGAACGCGAGCCGAGACGCTCAAACACGTGCCGCCGCCGCCAACAACGCGGACGGGGTGCGACGCGCCATCGTCTCCAACGAACGCTCCCACGGAGGAGCAGCGCCGCCGCGCACGTGACCTGGCAGAGAACAGCCGGCAGGCCGCAATCCTCGGCGACAGAACGGCCGCACTCACGCAACTGAAAGAAGCGAGCGCGCTCGATCCGACCGACGCTGACCTGGCGTACCAGCTTGCGCGCGCCTATGAGGCGTCCGGGGCGGGAGTGAACGCCGCGAAAGAGTATTGCCGCTTTCTCGCGATCGCGCCGGGCGCGCCCGAAGCGACGGAGGCTCGCGATCGCGTTACGGTCCTCATGCCGGCGACGCCCACCGAATCATCGGCCGCGGCGTCCGCGCTGTTCGTGGCAGGAGTCACCGCCTACGAGCAGGCGCAGATGACGGACGCGGAAACGAAATTTGGCGGCGTGATCACCGCGGAACCAACGTGGGCGGACGCCTACTACGACCGCGCGCTCGCGCGCGTGGCGTTGGGAGAACAGCAGCAGGCCGTGAGCGACTTCGAGGAGTATCTCCGGCTCAAGCCGCAGGCGGAGGATCGCGCACAGGTCGTGGCCTGGATCGAGTCGCTGCGTCGGACTCCGCCATCGGCCGGTGAAGCCTTGGGGCTTGGCTTGATCATTCCCGGCGGCGGTCAGTTCTACACACGCCGTCCAATTCGCGGAATCCTGTTTCTCGGTGGCGCGTCCGCCGCGGTGGCGTACGGCATCCAAACACGCACGACGACGAGATCCGTGCCTCAGACGGGGACCGACCCATTCGGAAACCCATATACGTTCACGACTACGGTCAGGTCGACCGACCGCCCGAACTTGATTCCCGGAATCGCCGTGGCGGGCGGCATCGCGATCGCGAGCGCAATCGAGGCGTTCGTCTTCGCTCGCAACAGCGAAGGCACCATCCAGCGGATATCGATGTCGGCGTCGCCCACGACCGACGGATTCGCGGCGCGCGTGAGCATTCTGATTCGATAGCGCGGGTCATGCGCCGGGTGCCTCGGCCAGATACATGAAGCGCGACACGGCGCCGCGGCGCGAGAGGTCGCCGACCGTCTCGAGATAGTCGCGCTGGCGTTCGAAGCCGGCGGCGGTCCAAACCTGTTCGAGCTCCGCGCGATGCGCTTGCATTGCCGCGAGGCGGCCCATGACGTTTCTGAGAACGCTCATGGTTCGATTCTCGGATTCGATCAGCCGAAAGCCGGCGGATTCGAGGAGCGTCTCGTTCCAACCCGGCGGGACGAACTGCGTGTAGCCGTTGAAGCTCCGGGCACGCACGTCGTCGTTCGACACAGAGCCGGTGACCACCCCGGCGTCGGTGAATAGAAACCGGCCGCCTGGCCGGAGCAGTCGCGCGACCTCGTGAAAAAGCGCGGATCGATCGCGAAGGTGCAGCACGACGTCGAGCGACATGGCGGTGTCGAACGAGCGCGACTCGAGAGGAATTGGCGCGTTCAAATCGGCCGGCAAAAACGCCAGCGACGAATCGACGCCCATCGACGCGGCGCGCGCGCGGCCGACCTCGAGCCCCGACGGGCTCAAGTCTACCCCCGTGCCCCGGCAACCGGTCGCGGCCAGCACGAACGTGAGCGGTCCGCACGGTCCGCACCCAAGATCGAGCAAGCGGCTCGCCGGCGATAGCGCCAGCCGGGGAATGTCCGCGCGCAGCTCCTCCGCACCGACCCATGAGTGTTGTCCAATGTCCTCGCCGTAAGCTTCGCGCCGAAGCCCGCGCATCAACGGCGAATCGAACTCGCGATAGAACGATTCGTATCCGTCGGCGATCGACGATTTCACCTTGTCCATATCGCGCTCCATGGGCAGGCTACCGACTCTCCTTGAGCACCGGCGGTTTTCTGAACTTGGTCGCCTGTTCGTACGAGAACGCCCACCCGATCAAGTCACCGTCCTTCCAACGCCTCGCGGACAACTCCACCCCGAACGGAAGTCCGCTCGCGTAGAATCCGCCGGGTACGGCGATGGCCGGAACACCAATCGGATTTGTCCAGCCCGTTTCGCTGTGCGGTCCACCGCTCCGACGCCCTTCGCGAAGAGGCAGCAGCTCGTCGTTCGGCGGCATTTGCGCTCCCGGATACACCAGGCCGTCGAGCTGAAAGCGTTTTAGAGCATCCTCATATGCCGCGAGCGCGGTCCGCTGCGGCTGCCAGAACGTTGCATCGGCTGCCGGATCGTCTTCGATGAGCCGCTGTGCGTTGGCTTGCGTTCCGCCGCCGGCGCCTCGGAGAAATGCCGGAAACGGCGACCCCACCGCTTGAGCGTATTCCATGGGGGTGTGGTACTCCGCGGGACCAAAGTCGCGGAGGAAACTGTCCACGCCTTCTGCGGTGTACGGCTGCGTATGGATCGCGCGCACCAAATCGAGAAAGGTCTCGGGCAGAATCGCATCGTCGAAGACCACGGTGGCTCCCGCGCGCCGAAGGCCATCGACCGCTTTCATGAACAGCTCGCGGGCTTCCGGCTCGAGCGGAAGCGCGTTTTTCGCGGCGTTGGCGCCGCCGGCTGACCCGAGCATGAACGCCGGCACGCCAAACCGTTTGCCGGTGAGCGCGTCGGCGCGCAGATATTTCGGGTACGGACCGGGCTCCGCCTGCGCGACTGATCCCTTCGTGCGAAAGTCGCGCTGGTCTTCGCCGGCCATCACCTCGAGCGCGATGGCGGCGTCGGTGACGTTGCGGGCGATCGGTCCCGTGTTGTCGAGCAACCAATCCAGCGGATGAATGCCCGCGATGCTCGTGAGTCCGCGCGTCGGCAGGACACCGACCACCGAGCTCGTGCTCGACGGCATGCGAATGGAATTCGATGTGTCGGTGCCGGTGCCGAAGACGCAGAAATTCGCGGTTACCGCGGTCACGGTTCCACCCGACGATCCTCCCGGGCTGAAGCGCGGATCGTACGCATTGCCCGTGCGACCGAACGCGCTGCTGATGTTCGTGTCGCTCGCCGCAAAATCAGGCATGTTCGTTTGCCCGAGTATGATCGCGCCGGCCGCTCGCAGTTTCGCCACGACCGGTGCGTCGGCCGGCGCGATCAGCTCGTGCCCGGGAATTAGATAGCCAGACCATCCGGCGCTCGTCACAAGGCCCTTCACGCTCGTGTTCGCCTTGATGACGACCGGCACGCCCCACAATGGGCCGCGCTTGAACCGCGCGCCGCTCGCTTTTGCCGCGGCGTCCTGAGCGGCCGCGGTTGCCAAGGCTCCGGCGGCATCCACGTGCAAAATCGAGCGGTACACGCGATCATACTTCGCGATGCGATCCAGATACCAATGAGTCACCTGCGTCGCAGTGTATTTTCGCGCGTCGTAGAGCGCATGCAGCCGAGGAATGGTCACCTCGAGGAGATCGCTGTCGATCGGCTGGCGTGCGTCGGTGGGTCGCGCGGACGAACCCGGGATGAGGGCTTCGGTGGTAGAGAGCGGGAGTAACTGTACGGCTCCCGCTGCCACAGCGGCTTCGATGAAACTGCGTCGTGTCAGGTGCGTCGTCATGAGCGGAGAGCTCCGTTTTCGGTCGACCGGGGAAGAGTAATATGGTCGCGAACCGCGCCACTGGCGCCCCAGGCGGAATCAACGCAGGTTGACCCTTATGACGACACCCCCTGCTTCGACGTTGCGCGAATACGACATCAGCGCGCGATCGACCGACATTTTCGGCCGCGTCCTTTGCTCGGCGCGCAATCATCACTTCATCGTTGACGGACCTGTCCAAAACGATTGCCCCGGCGAGGAGGTGACGCCGGCAGAAGTATTTCTCTCCGCCGTCGCCGCCTGCGGCGTTGAGCTCATCCATGTCATTGCCCGCGACCAGAACGCCCCGCTGCAACGGGTCGCCGTGAAGATTCATGGCGAAGTCGATCGGGCCATTCAGCGGCGCGACGACGTCACCACATTCAACTCCGTTCGCCTCGACTTCACTCTCTGGGGAGTGGACAAGACGCAGGGAGCAGCGGTGGTGGACGGTTTCAAACGGCGTTGCCCGCTGTACGGCACTGTCGCGAGCGCGACTCCTGACGTTCAGGTCAACTTTACGCTCGGGACGTGATTGCGGATGATTCCGGACGTGACGAGATCCGTCCGAGGAACTTCAAAGAAGACTCGTTGGGCACGGAGATCTGATCCGTTCACGGAGCAGTCCGTGATAATCCGTTGGTGTCCGTATGGTCCGTACCTAATTCGTTAAATCTCAGGGGCAGAGTGTCCGGCCGCGCCACGTGTCACTCGAACCGTCAACGAGGCTTCCCTCGAACGGCGGCCCACACTGCCGGATCCTCGAGACCAAGCACCCAGACGGAATAGCCACGAAGCTCGTTCTGTCGCACGAGATCGAGCTTGGCCGTGAACGCGCGCGCATCTTCGATCCACAGGTGCTCATACACGCCGGCATGACTCCAGGACGCATAGGGCGATCGCTCCGCTTCATCCCAGCTCGGCTTGACGCCGTTGATCGCCAACAGGCTCTCCGCGGTCGCGTACGAGATGTCGCCGCCGCGCATTCGCGATCCCGTCTTTACTTCGTACACCGGATACCACCAGTCCGAGTAGCCGGGAATTCCCAACGAGATTTTCGCTGGAGGGACGCCGAGCGCGAGCACATAGTCGAGCGATGCCTTCATCCATGAGTAGCCGGCGACGGGGCCCGGCGTGGAGCCTCCCGTGTGCTGCGCGTACGTCATGTAGGAGATGAAGTCGAGCGCATCGGCGAGCGCCTTGTAGTCGTACACGCCGCGCCAGTTCTCGTAGATCCAGCGATGGTAGCTCGTTGGGCCGGGATCATCGCTCGTCCGCGGAACGACCGCCGCCGAAACGGAGCAGCCGATGGCGTGAAGCGCCGTCGCCGACTCGCGCATGAAATTCGTCAGCGCATCCTTGTCGCTGATGTGCACGTTCTCGATGTCGAACTGAATGCCGTCGAAATGGTTGTCTCGGCACAGCGTCACGAGGTTGTCGATCGCGACCCGCTTCACGTCGGCGACGGTGATCACGCGGTGAATGGTCGGTTGATCGAAGCCGGGGTTCATCACCAACGGAATGACCTTCACACCCTTGGCGCGGGCGGTGGCGACGACGCGCTGGTCGATCGCACCGCGAATGGTGCCGGTGCTGTCCATGAAAAAAACCTGCGGTGAGATGATCGAGATGTCGCCCGCGTGCGCGAGAAAGCCTTGCGTGCTTTGCTCGCTGCCCACCGAATACCACAGCGCCTCCATCTTCTGCGCGCCCGGGGCGGCGCGCCTGACTCGGACGTAGAAATTTGGGTCGATCGTGATGGAATCGGTCTTCGCGACTGCGGCGGGCAATGTCTTCCAGGCGTCTGTCGGACGCAGCCAGGCCGGCACGCCATTGCTGCCGACGGTCGCCTGCACCGGCATCGCGAACCCAGGCACGGTGTTCGTCCACCGGTAGGACAATCGGTCGTTATCAATCTTGAATTCGAGAACAGGTATTTTCGTGGTCGTCAAATACTGCGCGAAGACCTTGCTGAAGTCCACCGCCGCCTGCGTGCTGATGTAGGACTCGATCTGCGCCGACGTCACGGTCTGGTGCCAGAACGTCGTGTTCAGCCCGCGCAGAATGCCACGCCACCGTTCGTCGTTGCCCACGATCTGCCGCATCATGTGCAGCATGCTTCCGCCCTTGTAATACATGTCGCCCGAGCCATCGGCGTTCACGCCGTACGGCGCGATGATCGGCGTGTCATTCACGATGTTGCGCCGGCTGCCGATGATGTACTCCGCGCCGGCCTTCTTTCCGTCCCGGCACTCGGCGTAGATCCCCTCGGCGTAGTTCGCGAAGCTCTCGTGGATCCACATGTCCGCCTGGTCCTTGGCGGTGATGTTGTTGCCCCACCACTCGTGCGCGCTTTCGTGCACGATGATGAAATCCCACTTCATTCCCCATCCCGTGCCCGAGAGATCGCGGCCGGAATAGCCGTTCTTGTATTTGTTGCCGTACGCGACGCCGCTCTGGTGTTCCATGCCAAGATGCGGCGCCTCGATCAGCTTGTAACCGTCCTTGTACCACGGATACGGGCCAAACCAATGCTCGAAGCACGTCATCATCGGCGCGGCTTGGCGAAACTGCACCTTCGCCGTATCGGCATGGTAGGCGAGCGGCCAAAAATCCATCGTCAGCTTGCCGGCCTCGCCCTTGAACTCGTCGCTAAAATGCGCGTACTGCCCGGCGTTCACCTCGATTGAGTAGTTGTTGATCGGCTCGGAGACGAACCACTCGTACGTCGTGGTCCCGTCGGCGTTGTGCGTTGTCTTGCGCAGGCGACCGTTCGAGACGTCCACCATGGAATCAGGCATCGTGATTGCGACGCGCTGACTGTCCGGCTCGTCGCTCAGTATGTCCTTGTTCGGCCACCACACGCTGGCGCCGAGTCCTTCGTCGGCGGTCGCGACCCATGGATTGCCGAGGCTGTCGTGTTGCCAGATGAAGCCCCCGTCCCACGGCGGGCGCTTCGCGGCGACCGGCTTGCCGTGGTAGTAGACGATGACGGTCTTCTTTGTGCCCGCGCGCTGTGCCGCAGTGAGCGACACGAAGAACGCATTCCCGTCTCGGCGATACGTGACGTGCCGCGCGTCCTGCACCATGCTGTCGACTTCGAGCGGCGTCTGGAGATCGATCTGCATCTCCGCGGCCGGCCGGAGCACGCGATAGGTGATGGCGTTGTAGCCGCGAATGCTGCTGTCGTGTGGACTGATCGCGACGTGCAGATCGTAAAAGGCGGCGTCCCACCATGAGCGCGCTGGACCGTTGCTGCCGCGGAGCGTGTCGGCGTGCGTGAAGACGCGCGCGCGTTGTGCGGCGGCGCTTGTCGCGTTGATGGCGACAGTTGCGATTGTAAGCGTGAATACAAAGAGGTGATTCATACCCTAGATTATACATACGCACTAACGAGGTTCCAGGATGATTGGTCTGAGGATGGTCGTCCCTGATAGCTGCCGCCGAGCCGCCATCGCCGCGGCGACCGCGACCGCCGCCGGCCTCGCAATGGCCCAGCCGGCGACGGCGCAACGCGGCGCACCGGACGCGCCACTCGCGCCGCTCAAGGTGATCGACACCAGCGACATCAATCACAAGGCCAACGCTTGCGTCGACTTCTTCGACTTTGCGAACGGCGCGTGGATGGCCCATGACACGATTCCAGCCGCGTATTCGTCGTCGGGGGTCGCGCGTGACATGAGCGATCGCAATCAGCTGGTCGTGCGATCGGTGCTGGACGACGCCGTGACGAGGCGGAAGACGCTGCCCGAGCAGAACACCACGCGAAAGCTCGGTACGTTCTACGCGAGCTGCATGGATTCGTCGGCCGTCGAACGCGCCGGCGTGGCACCACTCACACCAACGCTTTCCGCGATCGATGCGATCACCGCGCGGCCGGCGTTGGTTCGCGAGATTGCCGCGCTGCAGATGAACGGCGCCAACGTCGCGTTCTCCTATAGCGCCGACGTCGACGTCCACGACGCCGCCCACTACCTCGGCGGCTTCGATCGCGGCGGTTTGGGTTTACCCGACCGTGACTATTACATCAAAACCGACGCCGCCAGCGACTCGCTCCGAAAAGCCTACGTCGATCACATCGCCAAGATGCTGACCCTCGCCGGCACCAACACGACCACGGCGCACGCCGACGCGGGAAAGGTCCTGGCGCTCGAGACCGAGTTGGCGAAAGCGTCGCTGCAGAAAGTTGCGCGACGCGATCCCGCGGCCACTGATCACCCGATGACATTGGCCGCGTTTCGCCAGGCAACGCCGAACGTCGATTGGACGGTGTTCCTCCAGGAAGCCGGACTTGCGGCGCCGCTCACAAAGATCAATGTCGGCGAACCGGCGTTCTTCAAGCGACTCAATGAGCTCGTGACCTCGACGCCAATCGAAACGTGGCGCGCGTATCTGCGCTATCACGTCGTCTCGAGTGGCGCCCCGTGGTTGAGCACTGCGTTCGTCGATGAGAACTTTGCGTTCTCGCGGCGATTCAGCGGCGCCAAAGCACTGCTGCCTCGCTGGAAGCGGTGTTTGCAAGCCACCGACGGATTGATCGGCGAAGCGCTCGGCCAGGCATATGTCGCCAAAACGTTCCCGCCGGCCGCGCGCGCGCGTGCGAAAGCCGTCGTCGACGATATCCGCGCGTCGTTCGGGGAACGCGTGAAGAAGCTCGACTGGATGTCCGACGCCACCAAGAAGCAGGCACTCGAGAAGCTCTCGCTGATGGGCGAAAAAATCGGCTATCCCGATGCGTGGCGCGACTACTCCAAGCTCGAGGCATCCGACGGACCGTTCGTGCTGAATGTGATGCGGGCGAATGCGTTCGAATGGAAGCGCACCGTCAACCGTCCGGGCGAGAAGGTCGATCTCACCGAGTGGGACATCACCGTTCCCACGGTGAACGCCTATTACAATCCGGCAAAGAACGAGATGGTATTTCCGTCGGGCGCGCTCGCGCCGCAGACGTTCGACGCCAACGCCGACGACGCGGCGAACTACGGATCGCTCGGCGGCAGTTGGGCGGGTCATGAGTTGACGCACGGCTTCGACGACGAGGGACGACACTACGACGCGAAGGGTAATCTTCGCGATTGGTGGGTCGCGACCGACTCGGTTCACTTCTCGCGCGAGGCCGACAAAGTCGTGAAACAGTTCAACGGCTTCGTGCAGATCGACACGTTTCATGTGAACGGCAAGCTCACACTCGGCGAGAACATTGCCGACTACGGCGGTTTGCTCACGGCCTACGACGCGTTGCAGCGCGCACTGCAGCGGAACGGTCGTCCCAAAGCGATCGAGGGATTCACGCCGGAGCAGCGATTCTTCCTAGGCTACGCACAGAGTTGGCGGAGTCACACTCGCCCCGAGGCGATGAAGAATCGCGTGACCGTGGACGAGCACGCTCCGGAGCGTTGGCGCACAAACGGCCCGCTGTCGAACATCGCTGCGTTCGCTGCGGCGTTCGGGTGCAAACCTGGCGACCCCATGGTTCGTTCCGCGGCGCTCATCCCGCACATCTGGTAGCCCGCAAGGAATCTTTTGTTCGACCGGGGTGCCGCACCCATTTGACGATTAGTTAGGTTCCAATACAATCGTCTTTGGAGGTCTTTGTGGCGCTCGGGATGGGGTTGCTTCCGATCGTTCCGATCCTGCTGCTGCCGTTCGCGATCATTTTCTTCGTCCTCGTGTTTCCGTTGTGGGGCGTTGGATTGGGCGTGCTCGGACTGCTGCTGCTCATTGTTCGAGCATTGGACTGGGTGGCGAAGAAAGCCGGCGTTGCCGCCTTCGATAGACCTGCGCATGCGATCTATATCGCGTTTCGCTGGGTCCTCACGTTCGGCGGATTCGCCGGCCGCATAGCGGGGAAGGCCGGTGATGAGCAAACTTGATCGATGGATCCCGTTGCCCACCTGAATTCAGCGATGGCTCGCATTGTTGCGGCCGATCTCGCGACATCGTCGGGCATTACAGTGAAGTCGCGCACCACGAGCGACTCGGATTAGCAGGTCGTCGTCGTGGCGAACTGGATCGAGGAGCTCACGCGTCGAACAGGAAAGCAATAGCAGCTTTCGGAGGCACGCCAGCGTGACAGCATTCATGGACGGTCTGCGAGTGACGGCGCGGACACTCCGAAAGCAGCCGGTCTTCACGACCGTCGTCATTCTGTCGCTGGCGCTGGCCATTGCGCTCAACACCACGATGTACGGTGTGCTCGACGCGCTGACGCATCCGCGATTGGACATGCGCAGTCCGGAGCGCCTCTACTGGATTCGCTACTTCGGCGACTACAAGCACACCGTCGACAACGCCGGCCGAGACTCGGCGCTTGCCACGGGGATGCGGACGTACGAGTCGGTCACGCGCACCGGGCTCGTGATCGCGGCGCGCGGCACGATGATCGAGCGCGGTCAGAATTTTCATGAAGGCGTCGTCGCCGGCGTTGGTCCCAACTACTTCGACGTCGTTGGTCCGCGCGTTCTCGCGGGCCGGACGTTCATCGCGTCCGATGCGGAGTCGCCGAGCGGCCCGGTCGTGCTCAGTGAGGCGACGGCAAGCCATCTTTTCACCAACGGAGAGTCGGCCATTGGTGCACGCGTGGACATCGACCACAAGCCGCACACCGTGGTCGGCGTCGTCTCCGAGGCGTCGAACTTTCCTCGCCAACATGTCGCCGCGTGGATGGTCACGCCGATGGAAAGAGTCGGTGCGTACATCCGGCTCATTCGCTTGCGCGACGGCATGTCCGCAAAGGATGCCGCTCGCGACCTGGAGGTCGTCGCCAATCGCATCGCACTCGCGGCCCGCGAGGATCCGCGCAACGTCGCCTTTCGTTTCACGGCAGCGGCCGATCCTGAATTCCAGATCAAAGGTCTCGAGGTGGCGATGTTCTATGCCGTCGCGGCCGTGCTGCTCGTGGCGTGCGCGAATCTCGCGAACCTGCAACTCGCGCGCGGCATCAGCCGCCGTCGCGATCTCGCGCTGCGTTCCGCGCTTGGCGCGACGCGGCGTCGACTCATTGCGCACCTGCTCAATGAAAGTCTCATGCTTGCCGCCGGCGGGCTCGCAACCGGACTGTTGTTCACCTTTTTGAGCGGGAAGCTGCTCGGAGCCGTGATTCCGTCGTCGATGGGACAGTGGGTGGTCGAGCCGCACCTGAGTTGGCGCGTGCTGGTATTTGCGCTCATCGCCACGGTGCTGTGTCTCATTCTGATCGGACTTGCGCCATCGATCTATGTATCGCGCGCCGACCCCAACAATCTCCTCAAGTCCGGATCGGGGACGGGCGCAACGAAGCGGAATCGCCGTCACTACGGCATACTCGTGGGCGTCGAGATTGCGATCGCGCTCGCGCTGTCGAGCGCCGCGGCGCTCACGGTGCGCGCTGCGATCCGCGCCAATGATCTGTGGTTTGGTTTCGATCCACGGTCGCTGGCGACGGGATACCTCTCGCCGCCGGCGACGCCGGGCGCCGTTCTGCGCTACGCTGATCTGCTGCAGTCCATCTCAGCGCGCGTTCGTTCGGTTGACGGCGTGATCGAGTCGGCGGCTTTTACAGACTCGCCTCCCTTTGCCGGCGGCGCGGTGACAGTGGAAGACCCTGGCGGTGTTCGCGAGTTTGCCGCGCCGAATCACGCGACCACGTTGGTATCGCCGTCGTACTTCCGGACGATGCAACTGCCCATCGTGAAGGGCCGAGACTTTCTCGACGGCGAACGCGACGTGGGCGCGGTGATCATCGATGAACAGACCGCGCACGTCCTGTGGCCGAACGCGGACCCGATCGGCGCGCAGATAAAGTTCGGAGAGCTCAAATCGACCGCGCCGTATGTCCGCGTGGTCGGCGTCGTGGGAGAGCAGAAGGGCTTTGCCGGCGATCGCGCAATGGCGTCGCTCATGCGCGGTGTGAAGGTGCTCGGCCGCATCTACTATCTGCCGGGTCGCACGGACAGCCTGGTCGCGAGCAAGTTCGGCTACGTGCAATGGGTGAAATTCGTCGCCCGGGCTGCTTCGCACGGTGAGACGCTTCCGGTCACCCTCCGTCGCTCGCTCTTTGCGGCGGGCGACATGCGCACATCGCGCATCGTGTCGATGGACGAGGCGATGGGCCTCACGTCGGCGCGGCAGAACAGCAAGTTCGTGTCGTCGCTCTTCGCGCTGTTCGCCGCGCTCGGCGTAGGCTTGGCAGCGTTCGGCGTGTACGGCGTGGTTGCGCATTCGGTCGCCGAACGACGTCGCGAGCTCGGCGTCCGCATCGCCCTTGGCGCCACCGCTCGCGACATTCTCCACGCCGTGCTTCGCGAGAGCACGGTGGTCGCGCTCGGCGGAGTCGCGCTCGGACTGCTCGCCACGAAATTCGAGCTCGAGTCGCTGCGCGCCGCCGCCTTCGAGGACGATCTCTACAACGCACCAATGTTCGCGCTCGTCGCACTCGTGCTGGCCGCAACTACAACGGTCGCCGCCCTGGTGCCGGCGCTACGAGCAACGCGCGTTGACCCGACGGAATCGCTGCGGAACGATTGAAATCCGTGCCCCAGCTGTTTTTGGGTCCGGCGTGAGACGCTACGCCTTACCTTTCCGCCAATCCGCCAGCGCCGCCGCCTCCTTCTCTTCGGTGATGGTGAAGTGCGGCTTGAGCCGCCGCGCCTCCGGCACCGTCGGCCACCACGCCAACGTGTCACGCACCGTCATCGCCAACGGCCGGAACGTGAGCCCGGCCGCGATCGCGCGATCGTTCTTCACCGACATCATCCCGTCGTCGTTGCCGCGCAACATTGCCCACGGAATCGACTCGTCAATCTTATGCTCGGCGAGAAAATCGTAGTCGTCCACGTACGTGAACTTCACATTCGCCTTGAGCGCGTCCGCGGCTTCGCGATAGAACTGGTACGCCGTGAGCGGCGACTTGGGACCGGCCACATTGTAGATGCCCGTGCTCTTTTGCTCGAGCAGGCGAATCATGAATTCGGCGAGGTCGCGAACGTCGATGATCTGCACCGGATCGTCGCGCCGACCCGGCGCCAGCACTTCACCGCCGCGCGCCAAACGTTGCGGCCAGTATGGAAAGCGATCGCTCGTGTCGCCGGGGCCAACGATGTACGTGGGGCGGACGACGATTCCGCGGTCGCCGAACGCCTGGAAAACCTCTTGCTCGCCCTTCGCCTTGGCCACACCAAACGTGGCCGACCCGTCCTTCGGATCGTCGGCGACGAGTTTGACCGGAGTCTTCTCGTCCACCCCGCGCTTCAAATACGGATAGAAAACGCCGGTGGACGACGTGAACAGATAGTAGCCGACGGAATCCTTGAGAACCGCCGCCGACTGGTGGACCCAGTCCGGATTGTTCGCCGAGTCATCAACCACCGCATCCCATTTCTTCCCCTGAAGCGCGGTGAGCTCACCCGTCGCGCGATCGCCCTGCAGACGAACGATATCTGACGGAAGCTCGGCATCGTGCTTGCCGCGCGTGAAGATCGAGATCCTGTGACCGCGACCGGCCGCATATCGCACCAGATGCGGTCCGATGAACCCTGTGCCGCCAAGAACGAGAATGTTGAGTGCCGTCGCGGCGCGACCGGGCTGCGACGACGTCGCACGCGCGAGCGCAGGGAGTCCGCCGCTCAGGAGGGCGCCGCCACCGAGAGCGGTCGTCTTGAGAAAATCACGTCGGCTTGTCACGATTGCATTCGAAAGAGTTCAGAAAACGTTCCACTCTGAATCTTGTTCGCCGGTGTGCGCTCGCGGCCAGTCAACCGCCTGACAGAAAAGTGTAAAGCTTTGCGCTAGACGATCGGAATCCGCAGCACGTAGCTGCCCTTGATGAAGAATGAGTCGCTCACGCGGCGCAGTCGCTGAAACGCCAACGGGTCGGGCTCGCTCAGGCTCCCGCCATATCCCAGGAAGAACACGGTGCCCGGCGCCGGCCTGTACGAAAACAACCAATCGGTGCGCAGCGAATTCGCCGCCGAGCGTGTGGAGGGCACGAGCACGCCCCCGTTGCCCAACAACACAACTTCTCCGGTGCGCGGATCACGAAGCGGCTCGCGCCGCGACGCCGAGTACTGCGAGATCACGCGCACGAACACGGGGCGCGCCAGCTGATACTCGATCTTGACGCGCGGAATGCGCGTGAACGCCGTCTGTTCGTCATCGCTCCGGCGCGCGAAGGAGCTGCTCACGTACGTCGCGCCGATCCGAAGCCGAGCGCTCGGCCGAAGGTCGAGGGATGCGTTGTAGTCGAGCCGCCGAACGCGCGACGTCTCCAGAAAATCCACGTCGTTGCCCGCGGTCGCGCCGACCGATGCTGTAAATGTCTGAAACTGCGGCGTGGACAGAGTGAACCCGCTCACCAGCGATTCGACGCGGTCGGACGGCGCGAACGTGTAGTCTCGCGTGTTGAACGCGTAGCTCGACAACCGCGGCGTGAGTCCAACGCTCCAGCCTCCGCGCATGGTCATTTGCATCTGAATCGAGGCATGATCCTCGAGCAGACTCTTGGCCGCGAAGAAGTCGTCGTACTGCCAGAGCCCGTTGAGCGTCGCAAAGATGTTGAAGCGCTCGAACGCCGAACCGGGTTTGCCATACCAAGTGAACCGATTCGACGCACTCGGCTGCACATAGCCCACGCGCGGAACGAAGCCGTTGTCCGTGCGGAAATCGGGGTGGATGCCGATGACGTTGTAATGGAAACCGAAGCTCCGCCCGGTTGCGTCGAGCACCGCTTCCCACATCGGGCCGTTCTTCGTCGCCGTGCTGTCACGTGTCATGCTTTCGGCAAACTGGAACTGCGCGAAATATTTGCCGCCGAACACGATGTGGGTGTCGCCGCCGAGCACGCGGTTGGCGCGGCCGTTGGCGACGCGATCGCTGTAGAGGAGACCGGCGATCGACTGCTCGCCGAAGCTCTGTCTCAATCGCACGATGTCGACGAGCGGACGTTCACCGTTGAAGCTCGATTGCTGCTGGTCCACTGCAGACAGCAGCGCGACGTCGGCGCGACCGAGCTTGCCGGTGAGCTTCGCCGCGCCGTCGGGCCGAACGATCGTGCGCGTGTACACGAGCGTGTTCGGCACGTTGAACTGGTCGAGCGCTTCGACGAAGAACGGACGCTTCTCCGGATAAAACAACGCGAACCGTTCGTCCGCGGCGATCTGGGTGGCGTCGGCCTCGACCTGTGAGAAGTCGGGCTTCACCGTGCCGTTGAGCATGAAGTTGCTGCCGAGCGTCCAGCGCACGTTGCCGCCGAGCTGCGGATTCGACGAGTAGTGCCAATCGCGCAGCGCAGGCGCGCAGCAGGGTGTGCCGCTCACGGTGCTGGTGAGCTCGGGGTTGAGCTCCACGACTTCGCCGTGACGCATGCCAGTCAGCTCGCTGAGCCAGCCCGCTTGCCCGATGAATGATGCCGACGCGCGCACGGCCGGCGTCCACGTCTCTTCGTATCCGTTGTGCTGCACGTGTCGGTCGATCTGCAGACCCCAGCGCTGCACGTTGGACGCGCGATAGCGGAGACTGCTGAACGGGATGCGAACCTCGACTTCGTAGCCCCAACTTTCGATGTGCCCGCGCGACTCCCAGATAAAGTCGGCGCTCAGGTCGTTCTGGCCCGGACCAACGTTCGAGCCGGGAATGAAGCCGCCGGATTCGCTCTTCGTCCCGTCGGCCTGCACGCCGGTGGGATTGACGATGAACACCAGCGCGCGATTGCGTTCGTCGAAGGTGTCCAGGTGAATCTCGATGTTGTCGTCGGTGCTGACGCGATCGCGATCGGGGAACGATGCCGTGACGACACCGTGCGGCTCGAACGCGCGAATGCCGAAGTAGATCGCGGTGGCCGAATACCACACCCGCACTTCGGTCGAGTCGGGCGCCGGGCGTTGATCGAACGGCGAGTAGAGCGAGAACCCCGTGAGCAGCGCGGCGCGTTGCCACACCGGTTCGTCGAGCCGGCCATCGATGGTAGCATCTGCTTCTATCCGAGGCGTGGCGACGGTGAGCTGTCGATCACGTCCGTTGTACACGCGCGGCGTTGCCGCCGCGAGCTGAAATCCGGCGAGAAAAAGCGTGAGCACAGTCTTCGGGGTGGGGTGCGAAGGGAGGGCGTGTTCGACGTGTGAAGATAGCCGACCGACCACTCCGCTTCAGTCCAAGAATTGTCAGGAAGCCTTGACAGCTAGGCAACGGCCTCGAATATTAACCTAGACAACTAGGCTAATCCGCGCCCGCCATCATGGCTCAGACCAAAGACCGACTCCACGGCACGCTCGACGCCCTCATTCTCAAAACGCTGACCTTCGGCCCGCGGCACGGCTACGCGATCGTGCGCTGGCTCCGCGAGCAGACGCGCGACTCGGTGCAGGTCGAAGAAGGTTCGCTCTATCCCGCGCTGTATCGCATGGAGCGCGACGGCTGGATCGAATCCGACTGGGGCACCTCCGAGCTCGGACGCAAAGCAAAGTTCTATTCGCTCACCGATGTCGGGCGCCGCCAACTCCGCGCACAAACCAAGGAGTTCGCCAGCTTTGTCGCGGTCGTCGCACCACTCCTGCTCCCCACGTGAAGCGGGGCATGCGCGGTTGCCCCGCTGTGGCGCTTCAGGAGGCGTGAGCACGACCTGTCGTCAGACGTGTCGCAGTCGTAGTCTTCGGGCGCTACCACAAGCCCGGAGATTTCCTCGATGCGTCGCGCGCGTGCTCTCGTCATTCCGCTCGTTGTTGCCACGGCGAGCGCTCTGAACGCCCAACAACGAGGCGCCGGCGGCAGTCCGCCCGCGGCGCGCCCCGCTCCGCCATTGCCGGATCCGTTTCGCTTTCAGATGATGGGGCCGGCAGAAGGCGGACGCATTTCGGCGGTGACCGGCGTCCCAGGCGATGCGCGCGTGTGGTATTTGGGCGCGGCGTCGGGCGGCATTTGGAAGTCTGTCGACAGCGGCGCGACGTTCCGTCCAGTATTCGACAGCATGCCCGTGCAGGCAATCGGTGCGCTCGCGGTTGCGCCATCCAAGCCGTCGATCGTGTGGGCCGGAACGGGCGAAGCGTGGGCCATTCGCGACGCCGATCTATTCGGCGACGGCGTCTACAAGTCGTCCGACTCCGGCACCACGTGGACGAACATGGGCCTCGCCGAGACCGGGCGCATTCAGCGGATCATTGTCCATCCGACGAATCCCAACATCGTATTTGTCTGCGCGCTGGGCCGGGCGACAGGACCGCAAGAGGAACGCGGCGTGTATCGCACGACGGACGGCGGCAAAGCGTGGAAGCACGTGCTCTCCGTCGACGCGAACACTGGGTGCTCCGGCCTCACGATCGACGAAAAGAATCCGCAGGTGTTGTTCGCCGGCACCTGGGAAGTGGTGATGCATACCTGGGCAATGTTCAGCGGCGGCCCAGGGAGCGGCATCTATGTCACGCGGAACGGCGGCGACACCTGGAAAAAGGTCGAGCATCCCGGTCTGCCAAAGTCACCGCTTGGCAAGATCGATGTGGCTGTTGCGCCAACGAATTCCAAGCGCGTGTACGCGCTCATTCAGACGGCCGATCAAGGTTCGGTGTGGCGATCGGACGACGGCGGGGTCTCGTGGGCCGTCATCAACCATCAGCGTCCTCTCATTGGCCGCGCGGGCTACTACATCCACCTGGCCGTGTCGAGCGGCAACGCCGACGAGATACTTCTCGCCAACAGCAGCTTCTTCCGCTCGACCGACGGCGGCAAGTCGTTCGCGGAGGTTCAGTGGGGCGGCGACAATCATGACATCTGGATCGATCCGAAGAATCCGAATCACTTCGGTTTGACGAACGATCTCAACGCACGGCTCACGACGGATCACGGTAAGTCGTTTCTCCAGGTCGTGCTGCCGATCGCGCAGATGTATCACGTCGCGGTGGACAACCAGACGCCGTATTGGGTCTACGGCAACCGCCAGGATAATGGAACGATGCGCGGTCCGAGCACGGCGCCTGAAGCCGGAACGCAGACGCGCGGCATCGCGGCAGGGAACGGGCGGGGTCGCGGTGGCGGTCGAGGCAACGCTGATTCAACGGCAGGGCGTGGCGGCCGGGGAGGACGGGGCGGTGCGCGTTCTGATTCCACCGGGGCCGACTCGCTCGGCGGCGGCGGTCGTGGTGCAGGCGGAGGAACATCGACGTGGGATCACGGGCTCGGCGGATGTGAGTCGGGCTTCACGCTCCCCGACCTCACCAATCCCGACATCGTGTGGGCGAGCTGCTACGGGAATCAGGTCACGCGGTACGATCACACGACCAAGCGCGCGCGCTCGGTGAGTCCGGGGGTGCACACACTCGACTCGCCGCCCGATCAACTCAAATATCGCTGCCACTGGACGCCGCCGTTGGCGATCGATCCGTTCGACCACAACACCGTGTACTACGGCTGCCAGCTCGTATTCAAGACCTCTAATGGCGGGCAGACGTGGATCGAGGCAAGCCCGGATCTGTCGACGAACGACAAATCCAGAGTCGTGTCGTCGGGCGGCCTCGTGCCGGACAACCTCGGGCAATTCTACGGCGAGGTCGTGTTCGCCATCGCGCCGTCGGAAATTCAGCGCGGCTTGATCTGGGCCGGCACGAACGACGGTCAGCTGTGGAACACGAAAGACGGCGGCACCACCTGGACGAACGTCTCGAAGGCGATGACCGGACTCCCCGCGTGGGGGACGATTCGCAAGATCGAGCCGTCGCACTTCGACGCGGCTACGGCATACGTCGCCGTGGATTTCCACATGATGGACAACCGGAAGCCGTACGTCTACAAAACAACTGACTTCGGTCAGACGTGGTCGAACGTGACCGGCGATCTTCCGGCGAAATCACCGTTGGACTACGTGATGGCGGTCGCCGAGAATCCGAATCGCAAGGGGATGTTGTTTGCGGGAACCGGGCACGCGTTCTACTACTCGCTGGACGACGGCACGCATTGGACGGAGTTCGACCAAGGTCTGCCACACTCGGCGGTCTCGTGGATCGTTGTGCCGAAGGCGTGGCACGATGTCGTCGTGTCGACGTACGGCCGGGGCGTGTTCATTCTCAAGGACATTGGTCCGCTCGAGCAGATCGGCCAAATCGCCGACGCGGATGTCATGCTCTATCCGCCGCATCCGGGATATCGCCAGGCACGCGCGGGCCGCGCCGACATCACCTTCGCGCTCAAGACCGCGTCGCCGCGGCCCGCGCGTGTCGAGATTCTCGATTCTGCTGGCGCCGTGGTGCGCGCGTTGCAGGCGCCCACGCGCGCCGGCTACAACCGCGCGATCTGGGACCTTCGGTACGATGGCCCCAAGCGCGTCGATCTCCGCACGGTTGCGCCGGACAATCCACACATCTTTGACGACCCGCGTTTCCGCGGCCGCACGACGCGCCCAATCATTCATTGGGGAATTCAAAACCCGCAGGTGAGCGGTCCGATCGGGCTTGCCGGACAGTACAGCGTGCGCCTCACCGTGAACGGGAAGACGCTCACGCAACCGCTGACGATCCTCAAGGATCCGGACGTCAAGTCTGCCGACGCGGATCTCGTTGCGTCGACGAAGGCGCAGCTGCGTATTCGCGACGACATGAACGCGTCGGTAGACATGATCAACAAGCTCGAGGTGATGCGCAAACAGATCGAGGATCAGCGAAAGGCCGCGGCGGCGAAGCCGGATGTCGTGTCGTCGCTCGCCGACCTCGAGAAGAAAATGCTCGACGTGGAGCTCCGCCTCCTTTCTCGCTCCGATATGAACAGCGACGACAAATACTACGTCGAGCCGTTCAAGATCTATCTCAACCTGATTTGGTTGTCGGGCGAAGTGGGCAACGGGGCGGGGGATGTCGCCGGCGGCGCGGACTACCGGCCCACCGACGCGGCGATGGCATGGCTCGGCGACATCGACAAGGATCTCGACGCCGCGAAAGCCGCGTACAAGAAACTGGTGGACGTCGACCTCGCCGAGTTCAACACGCGCATGACCGGCAAGATTCCGGTGATTGCGGAGACGGTGCGTCCAGTGGTTCCCTAGAGACATCGCAGAGGTCGCAGACGTCGCAAAGGGGGCGGGTTCTGATTGCTAACGCGGCGAGGACGACATCGATGTTCGGATGTCGTCCTCTTTTTGTTTCGTCGGGAAAAATTCACGATTGTCGCGACGGTCGCAAACGGCTCGAGGACGGACCTACAGCGACAAATCACAGGTGCGGCTACGTTAGTCTCCGTTCGAGTCGGTGTCTTGACCGTACCCGTCCGTGCGAAGGCTTTTGCTCGCCTCGCTCAGAGCTGCGACGTGCAATTCGGGCAGCGCGTCGCGGCAAGCGGAATGGGCATTGTGCAGAACTGGCACGCCTTCGTATTGGGCGTCGCCGGCGCCGGGGCGGCGTACATCCGGCTGACCATGCGCACGATGACGAAGACGGCGGCCGCGACGATCAGAAAGGCGATGACGTTGTTGAGAAACGCGCCGTAGTTGAGTGTCACCGCCCCTGCATCTTTGGCCGCCGCGATGCTCACATACGGCGGCGGCGCCTTGTCGCCGGCGCGGAGCAGCAAAAACAGCTGTGAGAAGTCGAGCTTCCCAACGATCAGCCCAAGCGGCGGCATGATCACGTCATCCACGAGCGACTTCACGATCGCCCCGAACGCGCCGCCGATGACGACCGCCACGGCGAGATCGAGGACATTGCCCCGCATGATGAACGCCTTGAAATCTTTCAGCATGTTCGCTTCCGGGATTGAAGGAGAGTTTCGCCCCGCTCAATCTGGCGCGGCCAGGGTCCTTCGAACAGTTTAGACAGGCAAGAAAAATCCCTCCAGACCCGGAATTCCTCCCTGGGTCGTTTCCGCACTTCCTGACGAGGTCGTGTCATGCGGCGTTCACCCGCCACACTCAGTCTGTTATTTGCCCTGATCTTTGCGTCGAGTCTGCAGGTGGCCCGCGCGCAGGGAAGCGATCCTGCCGGCTCCCGGCCAGGACGCGATCCAAAACAACCACTCGACGAGGCGTACACCAAGAAGATCAAAGAGTACACCACCGAATCGTTCTTTCTGTCGCCGCTCGTCGACTACATGCCGGCCAAGGCAGGCGTTCCCACGCCCACGGCCGTCTTGGGCGACATCGCCGGTGCACCCGGCAAGCTTCCGTACTCCAAGGAAGTCTACGATTACATGCGGCGCCTCGAAAAGGCGCTGCCGGGTCGTGTGAAAGTCTATTCCATCGGCACCACCGAGGAGGGCCGCGAACACATCGCGGTCGCCATCGGCTCCGAAGCGCTGATGTCCAAGTACGAGGCGAACAAAGCCAACCTCGCGAAGCTCGCCGATCCGCGCACCATCCAGATGAACGACATGGCCGCCGCCGAGATCGCCAACACCGCGGCGCCCGTGTACTACATCACCGGCACGATTCACTCGACTGAAGCCGGCGCCCCCACCGCGCTCATGGAGCTCGCGTATCGCCTGGCTGTGGACGACGCGCCGTACGTCAAGAACATCCGCGAGCACGTCATCACGTTGATCACGCCGATCGTCGAAGTGGACGGACGCGATCGCATTGTCGACCTGTACAAGTGGAAGCTCGCGCACCCCAACGACACGCCGCCCAGCGCGCTGTACTGGGGCCACTACGTGGCGCACGACAACAATCGTGACGCCATGGGGATGACGCTCAAGCTGACGCAGAACATCCTGAACGCGTACGTGGACCAAAAGGCGCAGATTCTTCACGACCTACACGAGTCCGTGGCCTACATGTACGACAACACGATCGGCGACGGCCCGTACAACTCGTGGCTCGATCCGCTCGTGACGAACGAATGGCAGCTGATCGGTTGGAACAACGTGCAGGAGATGACGCGCTACGGCATGCCCGGCGTGTTCGCACACGGCAACTTCGACACGTGGTCGCCCGGCTACCTGATGTTCATTGCCGCGACGCACAACGGCATCAGCCGCCTCTACGAAACGTTCGGCAACGGCGGCTCGGCGGACACACAGGAGCGAATTCTCGGACCCAATGACACGCAGCGCAGCTGGTTCAAGCAGAATCCGCCGCTGCCGCGCGTGATGTGGTCGTTGCGGAACAACAACAACTATGAACAAACGGGCTTGCTCGTTTCACTCAACTACATCGCCAACAACCGCCGGCAGATTCTCCAGAACTTCTACGAGAAGAGCAAGCGGTCCATCTTCAAGGCGAAGACGGAAGGTCCGGCCGCGTACGTTCTGACGGCAAACGATCCGCGCCCGGGCTCGCAGGCCGAGTTGCTGCGCATTCTGCAAAAACAGCGCGTGGAGATCTCTCGCGCGACGGCGGCGTTCTCGGTGACGCTGCCGGTCAAGCAAGTTGCGGCAGCCGGCGGCGGTCGTGGAGGACGCGGCGGTCGTGGTGCAGCAGGCGGTGGGGCAGGTGGTGGTGCAGGCGGCGGGGCAGGCGGCGGTGGCGCACCGGTTCAACCGGCTGACGCAGAACCGCCGCCGCCGGCGCGTCCGCAAACGGAGACGCGCGAATTCCCGGCCGGCAGTTACATTGTGCGGCTCGACCAGCCGTACTCGCGCATCGCCGACGCGCTGCTCGACTATCAGTTCTGGTCGCCGAACGATCCGCAGAAGAATCCATACGACGACACGGGTTGGACGTTCCCCGAAGGCTTTGCGGTGCAAGCAGTCCGCGTTGTCGACCCGAAGGTGCTCACGGTCGCGATGGAACCGGTGAAGGGCGAGGTCAAGGCGCCCGGCGGCGTGACCGGCACGGGCAGCACGTATGTCGTGAACGCCAACGGCGACAACGGGCTGATCACGCTTCGCTACAAACTCAAAAGCGCCGACTTCCAGGCAGCCGAAGAATCATTCGACGTGAACGGGACCAAGTACAATCGCGGTTCGTTCATCATCAAGAATGTCTCACAGGCCGACCTCGATGCGGCCGGCAAGGAGCTGGGCATCAAGGCCGCCGCGGTCGCGACTGCACCGACGGTGAAGATGCATCCCGTGCGCGCAGCACGCGTGGCGATCATGCACACGTGGCAGAGCACGCAGACGGAAGGTTGGTGGCGCTACGCGTTCGACGCGAACCAGGTGCCCTACACCTACATCAGCACGCAGGACGTCGCCAAGGATCCGAATCTGAACGCCAAGTACGACGTCATCATCTTCGGACCGGGCGGCGGCCAGGGTCGCTCGATCATTGACGGAATGCCCATGTGGCGCAATCCGATTCCATGGAAGGTCACGCCGGAAACGCCCAACCTCACGGCGTTCGCGCAGACCGACGACATGCGTCCGGGTCTCGGCTGGAATGGCCTCGAGAACCTCGAGAAGTTCGTGAAGAGCGGCGGTGTGTATATCGGCGCTGTCGGCGCTTCGCAGTTCGCCATCGACTTCGGTCTCACGAACGGCGTGAGCTTCAACACAGCGGCGCGCGGCACCGTAACCGGCAGCTTTCTCAAGACCCACATCGTCGACGACGCGAGCCCGATCGTCTACGGTGTTGGTGACGGCATCGCCGCGTACACCGACGGCGGCGAGAGCTTCAGCGTGAGCGCCACCCGCGGCGGCGGCGGACGTGGCGGTGGTGGCGGCGGCGGTGGACGCGGCGCCGGCGGTACCAATCGCGAAACCGGACGTGGCCAGCCGGACGACGTGGATGAAGTGCAGGGCCGTCCGGCGCTCGAAGAGCGCTTCAAAGCCCCGGTGCGCCCGCCGGTGTCGGCATGGCAGTATGCTCCTGTCACCGAGGAGATGCTTCGGACGCCGCTCAACATCATTCCGCCTGATCAGCGTCCACGCGTGGCGGTGCGCTATTCACAGCAGAGCGACCTGCTCGTCTCCGGCCTCCTGAGCGGCGGCGGCGACATCGCGCAACGCGCCGCGGTCGTTGACTCGCCACTCGAGAAAGGACATCTGGTGCTCTTCTCGATCAATCCGATTTATCGAGGCGAGACGATCGGGACGTATCCGCTGGTGTTCAATACGATCTTGAATTGGGATAATCTAAATGCGGGACGGAAGGTGGATTCGCGATAGATCCAGGCCGCAAAAAAGACGCGCCGCCGCGAGCAGAGGAGTGCTCGCGGCGGCGTTCTTTTTTCGTCCGGCCATTGCGGATTTCGTTGCGCCGGGACCTGAAAGCAGCAGTGGCACGGATTTCTACGGTCATGCACGCCGCGACAGTCGTCCGTGCTCCGTCCGTGTTTGGTCCGGCTGTGTCTCTCCTAATGCCGTTCAGGCCCGGCGCAACAATGCCAGGAATTCCCGAACAATCTTGCTGGTCAGTCTACCGGCGCGCGCGGCAACGCCAACGTAAAGCGCGAGCCCACGCCAACAGTGCTGTCGACCGTGAGATCGCCGTCCATGGCGCGCGCGAGATCCCGGCTGATCGCCAGGCCCAGGCCCACGCCGTCCTGCCGATCCGCGAGGCTCGCCGGAAGCTGCACGAATGGATCGAAGATGGCCTCGAGCTTCTCCGGCGGAATGCCGCGTCCCGTGTCAGCAATGTGCGCGAGCACCGTGTCACCCACCTCCTCGCAATCGAGGCTGATGGTCCCGCCATCGCGCGTGGTGTATTTCACGGCATTCATCATGACGTTCACGAGAATCTGGCGAACGCGATCCGAGTCGGCCCACGCCATCGCGGGGCTGGCGCACCACGGACCGTCAACGGTGAGCCCTCGGTCTGCGGCGGCCACACCCAACATCTCGGCAACATCGACGAGCGCCTTCGTCATCGACACTTGCGTCTTGATGTACTCCATGCGTCCGCTCTCGACGCGCACGAAATTGAGGATCTCCGTGATCAGCGCGATCAGGTGTTGTTGATTGGCCTTGATACGCGCGAGCGCGCTCTGCTGAGCGTCGGTCACCGGCCCCTGAAGACCCATCTCGATCAGATCGGCGTAGCCGCCAATGGCGTTCAACGGCGTCCGGAGCTCGTGACTCATGCTCCCGAGAAATTGGCTTTTCGTTTGATTCGCCAACTCGGCGGCCAAACGGAGCGCATCGGCCTCGCGGTACAATCGCGCATTGTCGAGCGCCATGGCGCAGCGCGCGGCCACGTCGGCGGCCAAGGCGATTTCGTCGGACGTGAAGGGAAGGTCCCCCTCGGGACTCACGAACGTGATCGCGCCCTGCAATCGCGCCCTCACGATCAGCGGCACGACGAGCAGGGAGCCGAAGCCGATGTCGTGCAGCAGGCGGAGGTTTTCTGGCCCGTGCGCGGCGGCCATGAGCTCCACGTCGGACTCGCGCGTGACGATGGTCGGCTGTTGCCATCGAAGCATGCTGGCCGAATCGCTTTCGTCCGGGCTCACCGAGGGCCAGAGCGCTTCGAGCCGCCGGGCCAGCACCTGCTTCGCCGGGTCGGGATGCACGACTGCCAACCGATGCACGGCGCCGTTCGACTCGATGACGTCGACGATGCACCACGTGCCCAAGCGCGGAAGGGCCAATCGTCGCACCGTGTCGCGCGTGGCGTGCTCGTCGAGCGACATCGAGAGGTCGTGACTTGCTCTGGCCAAATACTGCGCCCGCTCGGTCGCGTCGACGGCGCTTCGTGCCGCATCCTGTTCGCGGAGCGCGCCGAGCAGCAAGCGCTCGGCAATGGCCCGCTGCCGAACCATGGCGCCTTCGAGCAATGCGACGTCGCGCACCTCGATGACGAGCTTTTCGGGAATATCGTGTGCGTCGGTCACGGGCCAGACGGTGCAACTCCACGACGTCGCGCGATGGTCGGCAGGTTCGAGCAGCGCGTCGCGCACGGTCATCCCGCTGTTGAACACCTGGTCGAGCAACGGCATCAGGTCGGCGGACAGCGACTCGGCGCCGGTCGAGCCGTCGCGGCCAATGACGATCTTTCCGGTCGACTGCAAACGCCGGAAGATCGTGTTCGCATAGAGCAAGGCATGCGACGGCCCCTGGGTCACGGCGAACGCGACCGGCGCAAACGCGAGATGCTTTCCTACCGAGGCCCTAATGGTCACATCGTTCTGACCGTCCGGTTGCTCCATCAGCCTCCGTTTGGCCGCGCGATAGCGCGGTACATACTTCGATCTGCACCGTCTCGGTCGACATAGCCAAGCGCGAACAGTCGCGCTGTCCCTGCGAGGATTGCGTCGAGCGTCATGCCGGTCTGTTTCACCAACGTCTCCGCTGACGCACTCCCCGCTCGCACCAGCGCGTCGAGCAGGATGAGCTCCTCTTGGGTCACACCGCTGTTGAGATTACGACGCTCGAGATCGCGAGTCGGCACACCGGTCGTAATTCCGTGGTAGCCGCCGAGCGATCGGCCCATGACGGCGCCGGTGGGCGTGAGGTTGTAGGTTCGGAAGTCAGTCGCGTGGTCGCTGCCGCGCATCTTGACGACGGCAAGGACCTTTTCGAGCGCGCCATCAATCTCGACGTAGCGCTGCACGAGAATGTCGTCGGTGACGAACGAGACGCGCTCGTTGGTGAACCGCACGTCGGGGAACGCCTCGATCACTTCCGCCGTCATGAGGACGGTGACGCCTGTTGCCGTGAGCGCACCCACCAACCGGTAGAGCGACTCGCGGAAGTCCACGCGGAACGTTGGAGCCAGTGCGATCTCGAATCCCGACAGCGAATCAATGACCACACGCGTGGCGTCGAGACGGAAGACGGCGGTGAGGATCTCGGCCAGCATTTCGTCCACGGACAGATCCAGCGGCCGCAGATAGATGACGGCGAGGCGATCCTCCTTGATCATCTCTTCGAAGCTGACCGGCTGTGTCTTTGCCCGAGCGAGATACGTCTCGGGGAATTCTTCGAACACGGCGACGACACAGTTCTCGTTCTGCGCGAGCCCCTGCGACAGGAATTGCGTGGCAAACGTGGTTTTGCCGCTGCCGGCCGGGCCAGTGAGCATCACCACGTCGCCCTCGGGAACGCCGCCGCCCATCATCTCGTCCAGGCCCGGAACGCCCGTGAGCAAGCGTCGCTTCGACAGGACCTTGCGGTTGCGATTCTGCTCGGGAATTCGCGGGAATACTTCCATTCCCCGGTCGGTGATGCGGAAGGTGTGGAGGCCGGGCATGGGTGCGCGCCCGCGCACCTTCACCGCGCGAAGCTTGCGCACCGCCGAGTTGCGATCGACGTCGTCGGACAATGAGAGAATGCTATCGGCCACGGTGAAGACCGGATTGCGACGCTCGGCCTCGGAATACTCGCCCAGGAGAAACGAGGTGATTTCCCAAGAGGTCAGTTGCTGGGCGAGATTCTGGACGAACCCGGCCAACTCGATCGACCCGCGGTCCTCGATGGAGCGCCCCCGCTCACCAATCGTTCGGAACGAATCGACGGCGACGAACGCGGGCTCCGTCGACGTCACTTCGGCAACGATCCGAGCGAGCACCGCATCCAAATCACCGTCGATCGCTTCCTTGCTGAGATTGATGAACCGGATGGCGGACGGAATTTTTTTAGGATCGAAGAAAGCGAACTGCTGCTGGTAGCGCATCATCTTCACGGTCGGCTCGCCGAGCACGGTGAAGTACAGCGCGGGGCGGTCCTTGGTCGCGTTGGCAAAAATGATTTGCTGCGTGAGCGTTGTCTTCCCAACGCCGGGCGCACCCGCGATGAGGTTGAACGAATACTCACAGAGTCCACTTCCCAACACCGCGTCCAGGCCGGGCACGCCGGTGGGGATGTTCCGAATGACGGAATTCGTGGGTTCGCTCATGGCGCTTGCCGGGCGCTATCGATGTGTGACTGCGAGCCGGCAGGATCAATGAGTCGTACGACCATATCCTCTCCGATGAGGCGTATCAGAATATCGACGAGGGCGACGAGCACCGCCTCGACCGCCGCCGCGACGGTGGCGAGATCGTTCGATTCGAGGCTCGTGAGCACGCCGTCCAAATGAATGCTTCCGTTGTTGATTCGCCGAATGTTCTTGAGCACCGGGTGAGCCGGCTCGGTCCGCGCGAGTGCGCGGGCGAGCAGCGCCGTATAGCCGTCCTCGCCCATCGAATCGCGCAACGTCTGCGACACACGGAGGCACGTTCGCTGGAGTGTGGGACCCACGAACTTCGTGTCGCCATTGCTCCCCGGAGGCGCTTCGCGGGCGACCAGGCGGCGAACGATCTGAACTGAGCTCGCAGGCTGCGATGCGTCCCGATCCATTAGCTGAGCAACCGGGTTGGGACGATCGAGACCGCGCGTATCATCGCGGCAGAGGACGGCAGCCCTGGAAACGCCAAACGTGCCCTCGCTTCGTACGCGCGCACGGCGCGCTTGTGTATGAACCTTCGGCTGCTCCAACTCGACACGTCGGCCTGAAGGGAATGCGGTTCGTGAGTCTGCCCACCGAACCCACGGCGCGACCGGTTCAGGCGCCGGCGCATAGCCGTCGTCTCACCACAAACGTACGATGGAGTGCAAATAGGCGCTCCGCTAGCTGGCATGCATCCGCCCGTGTGCCCGCGTTCGACTTCTCTTTCTCTGATTGTGTTCAGTCCTGACCATCCCGTTCAGGCCGCTTCCGCCGTACAGCAGCATAACTGCACGATCGCGGAGGAGGGGTGCCGAGAAGCGCCGGCGAGGTGTGAGCTCGAACCAGCAAGGCGGTGAGGAGAGGATCGTCAAGGCGAGGTTGGGCGACGAACGTGGACCAGCGGGAAGGCGATGTTTCACGCAAGCAAGAATCGCGCAAGCCAGACAATCTCCATGTCACCGTCACACTCGCCGGAGTCGCCGACATGTGCGTTTGTGCGTTATGGCAAAGGTCTCAACCTTGCGGCTCAAGTGAAAGTACGCCGCTATCGGCGCGTCGCAAGCAGCAGCTTGGCCTAACGACGCGCTACGACTCCTGAGGAGAGTGTAATGAGAATTCGTGACGACATCCGTTTCGTTCGGTTCATCCGCTTCATCCGTTTCATCGGGAGCGCCGGCGCGGCGGTGGCCGTGGTCTTGGTCCCGGTCTTGGCTCTGGTCCTGGCGGCGTGTGAATCGCCGACGCCGGGAACAGGCAAGCCGCCGGCGAGCGGCGCGGAAACGAAGGCTCCCACTGCCGCGCCGGCCAACGTCTCGCACGGAGAGGCCCCAATCGGCACCAGCGTCAACGACGCCCCCGTGGATCCATCAGCCCCACCGCGCACTGCCAGCCATGTCGTTCACGTCCGGTTCGAGATTCGGGACACGGTGATTCAGGTATCGAACGACGTCCGCTACCATGCTTGGACCTTTGGCGGTCGAGTGCCCGGCCCTGTCGTGAGGGTGACCGAAGGCGACAGCGTGGATTTCACGCTCGTCAATCTGGCGGCGATGCCGCACAGCATGGATTTCCATGCGGCCCAAATCGCGCCGAGCAAGTACTACGTGAACGTCATGCCCAAGGACTCGCTGCACTACGCATTCCGAGCCGAGGTGCCGGGTGTGTTCATGTACCACTGCGGAACCGCGCCGGTCGCCGCGCACATCTCAAACGGGATGTATGGGGCGCTCATCGTGGATCCGCGAACCGCCCGCCCGCCGGCCAAGGAGTTGGTGTTCGTACAGAGCGAGTTTTATATGACGCCCGACAGTGCGGGCGCACCGCGATCACTCGCCTGGGACCGCGTCCTGAGCCTGGCACCGGACTTCGTGACGTTCAATGGACGGGCGTCCCAGTACGCCGCTCATCCCATCCAGGTGAAGGTGAATGAGCTGCTGCGCCTCTACATCGTGAATGCAGGTCCCAACCGCCAGTCGTCGTTTCACGTGGTTGGAGGAATCTTTGAGCGCGTGTATGTGGATGGTTCGTCCACGAGCCCGCTCTCCGGTGTGCAAACGGTGGCCGTTCCCGTAGGTGGCGGATCCATCTTCGAGATTCGTCTCAAGCAGGCAGGCGACTATCCGTTTGTCACGCACGCCTTCGCTGACGCCACCAAAGGCGCCGTCGGGGTCTTAAAAGCAGTTCCGTGATAGTGATGAATGCAGTACTGAGGGCGGGCGTGTTCCTTGCACGATCGCCTCCTGGAAGGACCTTTCCTTTATCGCCGGCCGAGCTAAAAGCCGCCGCGACAATGCTCTCGAGCCACTTGTGCTCCAACAAGTGATCCCCTACGATGGCAGGGCGTCCGTACGCCAAGGTCAGGACACGGTGAACTCGGGATACATGGCTACCGTCCAGCACGTTCGCAACTCCGGTGAGGTCGCCGTAGAAGCTCGGCGCACCGAGTCCCTGATAAAGACAGGGGCTCTGCAGAGCGCGATCTTCAACAGCGCGAACTTCTCGAGCATCGCGACCGACGCCAACGGCGTCATTCAGATCTTCAACGTCGGCGCCGAGCGAATGCTCGGCTACACGGCCGCCGAGGTGATGAACAAGATCACGCCGGCCGATATTTCCGATCCGCAGGAATTGATCGCGCGCGCCACAGCCCTGAGCGACGAGCTCGGAACGCCGATCACGCCGGGGTTCGAAGCGCTGGTGTTCAAGGCGTCGCGCGGCATCGAGGACATTTACGAGCTGACATACATACGAAAGGACCGCAGCCGTTTTCCCGCCGTCGTGTCGGTGACCGCGCTGCGCGATGCGCAGGACGCAATCATCGGGTACCTGCTCATCGGTACCGACAACACCGCTCGCAAGCGCGCCGAGGAAGCGCTGCTCAAGGCCGGCGCGCTTCAGAGCGCGATCTTCAACAGCGCGAACTTCTCGAGCATAGCCACCGACGCCAAGGGCGTCATTCAGATCTTCAACGTCGGCGCCGAGCG
>JBDUEJ010000062.1:0-30738 GCA_040002475.1 bacterium
GGCCGTGGGAAGGTGACGCATCTGCCGACGCACCTCGTGTGCGAGCAGGCGGCGAAAGGCGGGCGAATCCGTGTGTGCGAGCAGGCGGCGATAGGCGTGCGAATCCGCCAAGTCCGTGCCGCGGGCGAGCCAAACCTCGACCTCATCCCACGATCCGCGCAGTAGCGGGTGAGTCGCATCGCGTGCATAAATCGGAGGACATGGCACCGTCTTAGTAGAGGTCCATCGCGCGCTGTGCCATTCATCCAGGACTCCAGAGAATTGCCAAACAACCGGCCGAGGCGGACAGCCATTTCGGGACTCGCGGCCCGCCGTCCGCGGAGCAATTCGTTGACGGATCCCGGGAGACGCCCGCGGCATCGGCGAAACCGGCCACTGTCAACTGATAGTCCGGTAGAAATCCGCGCGTGCAGCGTCGGGAACCGAATTTGCTTCGTAGCCAAGTTCGGACCGGAACCAAGTGGCTCCCAAGCCGTTCAGGCGCAAACTTCGACGAGGATCAACAATGGACGAGATCAAAGGAATTGCACGGGTCAAATTTCATCCCGGAAAGCTCGAGGAATGGAAGCGCCTGACCGAACAGGCCATGGAGATCGTGCGGACCAAGGACACCGGCACGCTCCAGTACGAAATCTTCTTCAACGAGGATAAGAGCGAGGCGATGGTGTTCGAGCGCTACCGTGATGCCGACGCCGCGATCGAGCACTTTTCCAACATCGGCCATTTGATGGCGCCGCTGATGGCCACCGCCTCCGTCACGGGCGAAGTGCTGGGAACGCCGAACGCGAAGATGAAAGTGGAGCTCGCAAAGGGCGGCCCGGTGCTGTTCACGCCGTGGATAGCACTGCAGGATCAGGAATTGGCGAAGGAGAAATAGTCGCGGGCGATCGGTCACGGGTTCAACTGCCAGAATTCGATCTCAACCGAGCATACTACTTCTGTAACGACCGTCGCATGACGTGCCGGCGAGTGCCGGCGCGGCCAATCTCCTCAAACCCTGCGGCCTGGAACGTTGGCACGTAGCCCATAAACCGGTAGCTGGGCGAGCCAGGATCGACCGGATATGCCTCGAGGACCGTGGCCCCATTGCGCTTCGCATACTCAGCGGCGGCTTCAATGAGTTGCTCAGTCACGCCTTGGCCGCGAAACTCTCGGCGAATGAAGAAACAGACCAGCGACCATACCTCACCCGCTGTTTCACTGGGCTCATCATCCGGTTCATCCTCGCCGCCGAGCGGGCGATAGGTCGAACGCGGGGCGATCGAGCACCAGGCGACCGGGTCGTCGTCAATGTATCCGAGTAACCCGATCGGAACCCCGTCGTCAACGCGTGCTTTGATCGCAGACTTCCGCGCCGGGCCTTTCGTGTTCTTTGTTTCCGCGCCGCGCGCCCGCCATACCATGCACCAGCAGGCCTTTGGTCCGCCACGGCTCTCGAACAGCCGCTCGAAATCTGGCCAGCGGCTCGCATCGACCTCGTGAACGGTCAGCTTTAGAGCAGAGGTCTTCATCGTATGATGTTGTGCGGATGTAGATCGCTTGTCAGTCACAGCGCACGTAACGTCCTTGGGCATGAGGAACCCGGACTCACTTCATGTACGGTGCGATGTTGTTCTCGATCACACGAAACTCAGCGTCGGATAGGGGCAGGCGGTGGAATGCCGCAGCCATTGTTTTCGGCGTGACATCGCCGCTCATCGCGTCCGAGCCATAGAGAATACGCTCGACGCCGAGTTGTCGAATGCGCGACACGATCCACCGAGTCCCACAGTGCCGAACGCTCAGTGCCGTCGGGATACTGAACGACGACGTCGAGACTCGGGCCGCAGGCGACGCCAATCGTCACACGCTCCGTTCCGTGATTGGTGGCGGTCACTATGAGTTGGACAGAGTCTCTGCGCGCCATTTGTGCGGAGGTCACCGTGACGTTCGTTTCCACCGCGGGTAAGGAGTCGCGAGAATGCGCCACCCGCGCATCAGCCCTCGGCGAAGTCTGCTGTGCATGCACCGCGGTCATCGCGGCGAGGGCGAGGCCACCAAATCCAAAACGCCAAATCATTGAATCCACTTGCTCGCGGTTAGCCAGCGTCTCGCTGCCACTGTGAGGTAGCGAGAACCGGGCGCTGGAGCAACTGCCCGGCCAGCTTCTCGATGAATCGTCCGAGGTGCGGCTCACGTCGGTCAACGCGAACGTGGGAAAATCCGAACCACTGCAATGTCGTCTTTGGCGTGCCATGTGCCGGCGCCGGATGTTCTGAGAAAACAATACTTAGGCATTGACCTTAGTATTGTTCGGTGATAGAATCTCTCAGTCAGATCGGGCAACCCAACCAAATCGAATGGCGTTGACATGGCTCAATCCGCAGTCGCAGACGATGTCTTTCATGCCTTGTCCAATTCGACTCGGCGGAGCGTTCTGGAGCAACTGTCTGCCGGACCGGCCACAGTCGGCGAGCTGGCCGCACCGTTCGACATGAAACTCCCCTCGTTCGTGCAGCACCTGTCGGTGCTCGAGCAGAGCCGACTGGTGAAGTCGAAGAAGCGAGGGCGGGTGCGGACGTATGAGATCGCACCCGAACGGTTCAAGGTCGCTGAAGACTGGCTCACCGAGCGGCGTCATTTGTGGGAAGCCCGATTGGACCGGTTCGACGAATACGTCAAACAACTCAAGGAAAAGGAATCAAAATCATGAGCAAGCCCTTCACGATCAATCCGAAACTTGATTTCGCTCTCGAACGGTTCATCGACGCTCCCAGGCATCTCGTCTGGGAAGCGTTGACGAAACCGGAACATCTCAAGGAGTGGTACATGCCCAAGCCTTGGGGTCGTGTTTCGAAGTGCGAAATGGACGTGCGACCGGGCGGCATCTTCAGCATCGACATCGCAACGGCAGACGGTCCGGTGGTTCCCAACCTCGGCTGTTTCCTGGAAGTCATTCCGATGGAGCGACTTGTCTGGACTTCGATGTTATTTCCCGACTATCGCCCGGCCGTCTTTGACGACATTCCGATCACTGCCATCATCACGATGGAAGCCGCGGGAACCGGAACGCGCTACGTCTTCACGGCGCTGCATCGGGATGAAGCCGACCTGGAGAAAAACAAAACGTCGGGTTTTCTGGAGGGAACCGAGATCGCCCTCGATCAGTTTGTGGCGCATGTGAAGTCGATGAAATAGTTCGGGGCGCCTTGCGGCGGCCTGAGAAGCCGCCGCTGGGGCCGTTTAGAGATTCTGCATCGCCGAGGCAGTTGGCCCGCTTTTCTGCCTTCGTTGAGCGCCGACATCGGCGGTAGAGAGGGGGATGATGCGGAGCTTTCGTAGAATCGTGTTTGAGACCGGGGTCGCCGGCGGGCTGCTGTTTGTCATTCACGCCTCATTCCCCTACGTCTACAGCTGGCCGATGATGTGGCCGGCGCTTGCGGGCGCGACGGCCTTCTGACTGGCAACGCGCGAGCCTAAGCCTCGTCGCTTGGCTACCGGATTGGCTGCGGCGCTCGCCACCGGGGTTGTGACAGGCGCAATCGCATCTGTGAGCGTCGTCGCGTTCGCGGCGTTAGGTGCGATTGATCTTATCGTCGCGCTCCTCGGCGGAGTGCTAATGCTGCCGGTGCGGTACTTCCAGACTCGTCACGCGCACGCTTAGACTGTTGATGGGCAGCGTGCAGTCGCGTCGGAATCCAGCAACATCCATTGCCAGGGAGACGCGGCCATGGCGGCCATTGTTGGACGCTGCCTGGTGTCCGCTTTGCATGGTCGGCTGCGCATCCTAGGATGTCAGATGGGGCGATCAGATCTGGGAGGAGATGCAGTACACGGGATTGTTGTACAGCCTACCGAGCCGGCGACTCAGGCCGGTCGGTGGGTCGCGCTGAGCCGGTCGGTGACTTGACGGCAATGTCCGAGTAGCGAATACTCGGCAACAACGCTCGATGCCACTCCATCACCCCGATCGAATGACAGACGTTGATCGTTCCGTCGCGCTGGTCACCGGCGCCAGTCGCGGTGTTGGGCGCGGTATTGCAGAGGCCCTGGCCGATGCGGGCATGCGTGTGTACGCAACAGGTCGCACGATTGACCGCACAGCCATGCCGGCGGGGATAGCCCGGGTCGGCTGCGATCACACCGACGACGAAGCCGTGGCGCGCCTATTCGCGAGTATTCACGGCGAGTGTGGCCGCCTGGACGTACTGGTTAATTGCGCCTGGGGCGGCTACGAACGAATGGTCGAAGACGGGCACTTCACCTGGGCGGCTCCGTTTTGGGAACAACCCGCCTGGAGATGGGACGCAATGATCACGGCCGGGGTGCGGAGCGCGTTTGTTGCAAGTCAACTCGCCGCGCGCAGCATGGTGCCGGCGCGCCGGGGCCTCATCGTGAACATCTCGCACTGGGCCGCGCAGAAACGGATTGGCAATACGATCTACGGCATCGCCAAGGCTGCGACGGATAAGCTCACGAGCGATACGGCCGTTGAGCTGCGCCCTCACGGTGTGGCCGTGGTCTCGTTGTATCCGGGCCTGGTTCGAACCGAAGCGGTCCTCGCCGCCGGTATATTCGATCTGAGCAACTCAGAGAGTCCGGAGTTCAGCGGCCGTGCTGTCGCGGCCCTCGCTGCCGATCCTGAGCTATTGTCGCTGAGCGGCGGCGTACTGGTGGCCGCAGCTCTCGCGCAGCGCTACGGCTTCTCGGACGTCGATGGCCGATCACCGCGACCGTTGACACTGGACGAAGTTTGAATGTCAGGATGCATGTGGCCATCTAACGGCACCAAGCGGCTTACGATCCTCCTTCGTCCGTTGGTGGGATGCAGCAACAGGCGTTCGAGCCGGAGCGGCAACAGCAGCCAGGCGATCCGCTGATCAGGGACGCCTTGCAACCATCCTCGATTTCATTCCTGCGCGCATCCAGGAACTGAAACAGGTCCAGAGTTCGGACCGATCGCATGAACGCTCGCCGCAAAGAAGATGAGCGTGGGAATAAGAAGGCAAGGCACATTTCGCGATCTCGATCGCTTTTACACGTGGGTCCCGCGGCCATCGCGCCGAGATTCACTCGGTCATGGTGCTTTTCGCGCGGATCGAGACCTGATCGCCCTGATCGCCAGAAGATGTCCGGAAGCCGGCGTTGTTTCCCGTACACCCACGAGTAGGCATGGTGAATCTCTCTCCTTAAATCCATCTGGAGCTTCTGCCCTATGGCAGCTCACAAGCGTTTCAGCTCGATTCTGCTCACGCTCTGTTTCGCTTCATCTGGTCTCGCCCAATCACCCAAGCCCGCTCAGTCGTCGACACCGGCAAATGCCGCGACCACTGCCGGCGCCGCGTCGGATCTCGCGTCAGCGCACAACCGAACGATTTACTTCAACGGCAAAGTCTTCACCTCGAACGAGCAACATCTCTGGGCGGAAGGCGTCGTCGTCCAAGACAGCCTCATTATCGCCGTGGGCACGACCCAGCAGGTGCTGGTGTTCAAGCAGCCGGGCACGACGGCCGTGGATCTCAAGGGCGCAACGATGATCCCCGGCCTCAACGACGCGCACGTGCATCCGTTCGACGCCACGGTGTTCCCTCACGCCGTGCTCCTGAACTTGGCAACCGATTTCCTGCCAAACCCGGGCCCGTCGCTGGCGGACATTCTCACTCTCGTCAGGCGTGGCGCGGCCGAGAATCCGCCGGGAACCTGGCTGATGGCGAGTACCGGGACGAACGTGGTCGAGGACCCCAAGACGACGCGCCTTGCGTTGGACGAAGCCGCTCCGAACAATCCGGTGCTGCTCGCTCCCTGGTTCGGACACGGCACCGCGATCAACACCAAGGCGATGCAGATCGTGGGCATCGGCGAGCAGGAGCCGAATCCGCTCGGCGGCTTCTACGATCGCTTTCCGGGCTCGAACGTGATCAACGGAGTGCTCCACGAGTACGCCGAACATCAACTGCGCCGGTATTTCGCGGGCCAGATGACCGATGAGGAGCTCCGCACGATGTACGAGCGCTTTGCCTCGGGCGCCGCACGCGTGGGGTACACCAGCGTCCAGGAAATGTCGATCGGCGTGCCGCAAGCCAGGCACTTGGAAGTGCTCGCGCAATCAAATATTCCCATTCGGTGGCGGGCCATCTGCTTCCCACTGACCTTGGACGAGGCGTGCGACGTGCCGCTGAAGTTTTCGCCGGCGCGGCCGTTCCCGCGACTGACAGCCTCGGGCATCAAGTGGATCGCCGACGGCACGGACATCGAGCGTCTCGCATTTCTGCGCGAAGACTACGCCGATGCGCCGGGAGTGCGCGGCCAGCCAAACTTTCCGACCAACGTGCTCGATCTGCAGTTGAAACGCTCGCTCCACACCCCGTTCCTCGAGGGGCAACCGCTGTTCCATACGGTCGGCGACGCGACGGCCGACATGATTCTCGACCAGATGGGCGCCGTGGCGTCGGACGCGCAATGGCGGCTTCGACGCCCCCGCATCGAGCACGGAACGCTGTTGCGGCAGGACCACTATGAAAGCGCTCGTAGCAAGGGTGCGTTCGTCGTGCAGAATCCCATCCACTTCGCGCTGGCGCCCATCTCGGCCGCGCGCTTCTCGCCGGGTCAACTCGCCGACGTCGATCCGATGCGCAGCCTTCTCAAGGCGAACATCAAGCTTGCCCTCGGCTCCGACGCGGTCGTGTCGCCGGGCAATCCGTTTCTGGATCTGTTCTTCGCGCTGATTCAGCCGACGCATCCGTCGGAGGCGCTGACGATCGAGGAGGCGGTGATTGCCTACACGCGCACGTCCGCCGCGGCGGAGTTCCAGGAGCTCTGGAAGGGAACGATCGAGCCCGGCAAGCTGGCCGATCTCGTCGTGCTGTCGCAGGACATCTTCCATGTGGCGCCGACGGACATCCCGCGCACGCAGGCACTGCTGACGATCGTCGGCGGTAAGATCGTCTACGACGCGAGGATCGCGACGGCTCCGTAGCCTGCACGGTCCGGTCGCCCTGATTGCTCTCTCGAGACGATCAAATGCTATCGCGTTAGCCCCTGAGGCAGTTTGCTCGAGACCTCAGCGGCTAGCGCCAGGGACTGCAACGGTCACGATCACGTTGCCCCGCTTGTGCCCCGCCTCCACGTAGCGGTGCGCCTCGACGATCTCGTCCAACACATATGTGCGATCGATGACCGGCGTCAGCGCTCTCGACTCGGCCAGTCGCTTGACGAGCAGCAGATCGTCGAGACGCAGACGAGGAAATTTGTCGTCGATCGACAGCACTCTGCCGCCGGGCGCCAACGCGTTTCGGGCGCCGAGCATCGCCGTCGCGCTCTTTCTCTTGCCCACAGCGTCGAGAATGACGTGGTAGCGCTCACTGCCTGTTGTGAAGTCTTCACGCGTGTAGTCCAGCACTCGATCGGCGCCGAGCGACGCGACCAATGAGAGATTCCTCGTGCTGCAGACGCCGGTCACTGTCGCTCCAAAGTGTTTCGCGAGCTGCACCGTCGCGGTGCCGATTGCGCCCGACGCGCCGTACACCAGCACGCGTTCTCCGGGCTGGATGGACGCTCGTCTCAAGAGATACAGCGCGAGCAGGCCGCCATACGGGAGCGCCACGGCCTCGGGATGACTCAGGTTGGGCGGCTTCGCCGCGAGCATGCCGCGCGCGGACCAGCACACATACTCGGCGTAGCAACCAGCCTTCCATTGTGAGAGCCCGAAAACCGCGTCGCCCGGCTTGAAGGATCTGACATTCCGCCCGACGGATTCGATCTCTCCGGAGAGCACCATCCCGAAGATGCGCCGGCGCGGCGCATTCATTCCAAGCAGCAGGCGTGCGAGCAGTCGAAGTCGAGGCGGACCCGCGAGGGCTCGGGCGATGCAATCGCTCGCGGTCACAGATGTCGCAACGATCCGGATGCGGACCTGGCCCTTACGAGGCGTCGGCCGCGCGACGTCGGCGACACGCAGCACCTCGGGCGGACCCCAAGCCGTGCAGAGGACAGCCTTCATGTCACGGCACCTGTGGTTGGATGGTCTCCGCGTCCATACGCGCTCCATCATACGATCGGGTGAAACGGACGCACATGGCGGTCCGTATCAAGAACATGACATCTCGTTTCATCGAAAGCGAAACCGATGCGTGAGCTGACGGTGGCGGCGGGCCGGCCATCTCGCGACGTGTATCGTCTGCCTAGCCGTCGCGGTACTCGCCTGTCAATCGTTTTTCGAGACGCTCAATGCCGAGCGTGACAAAGGCCCTGTAACCGTCCGATGACAGCGCGGCCAGGTGAGTTCTCGCGGTCTCGACCGCGACCGTAGCGGCCGGCTGGTTTCCGACTGCGGCGTGGGCATCGCCAAGATTCAGATACAGCGATGCCATGAACTCGGCCGCGCGGCCATCGACGATTGCTTCGGCGTGCCGCACGGCGAGAATGTTCCAGCGGAGCGTCTCTTCCAGTGTCACTTGGTGACGAGCGACGAAGTGCGCGGCGATGCACGCGTCGTAGTCATCCGTGCGCGCCGCCCACGCTTGGTCAAATAGTGCAAGCGCCTCGAGAGGCGTCCCTTCGATCGCCACGCCGGCGGCGCAGAGCGCGACGACGTGATTACTCAGCTCGGAGCGCACGTGCGGGATCGCTGTGTGCTGCGCGCAGAGCCGGAGTCAGGATGGCCGCCAATCCCATGAGCGCAAGCAGAATGGCCGCACCGATGAGGACCACGGGATCGCGTGTCGAGACTCCGTACAATAGCGAAGCGACGAGATGCCCCATAGCTACAGCCGACGCGATCCCGATCGCGATACTGACGAGGACGACGCCAAGCATTCGCAATCTCTAACAGTCGACTGCTCGGACGATGAGCGCCGGACGCAGTGCCGACTCGCCCGAGACGAAGACCGAGCGACCCTCAACGTGGATTGCTCGTCGGAACCTTCGCGCGCGCCGCTTGGACCGCGCGCGCCCGGTGCAGCAAGCGTTGACCGGTGCCGTTGCGCCGCCTCAGGCGAGCTTGAGCCCCGCCACGGAGGTGACGGGCTTGGTCATCGATGCGGTGCTATGAACAGCCAGTATCCCGCGCACAGAATGGTGGCGACATCGAGTACCCAGATAATCTTGTCCAGAGTCTTGCTTCGGACCGGCTTATTGAACGTGACGGTCAATCCGACCAAGCCGAAAAGTGACAGGATCAATACGGCCCAAAGTGCATATGGCACGGAGAGAAAAATTGCGACCGCGAGAGCAGCATAGACCAGCGTGAAGACGAGAAATGGCTCGTTGTTGTTCCGGATCCCGTAACGGCCGACGACGCTGCCGTGCACCATGGCATTGACGAAGAGCAGACCTAGAAGGAGTGACATTCTGCGATCCGGAAAAGGCGGCGGGGAGCGCGTGGAAGATCGTGAACATCTACCAGAAGGGTGACCTGAATGGGGCTACTTTGCCAGTACGCGCCGGCTGACGCGCTTCACCCGATGGGCGCGCTCATTGATCGGCCGCCGGTTGCCACAATTCGACTTTGTTTCCCTCGGGGTCGATGACCCAGGCAAACTTGCCGTACTCGGAGTCATCGATCTTGTCGAGGACGTTGCAGCCTTCCGCCTTGAGCGCCGCGACCAGAGCGTGAAGGTCGTCGACGCGATAGTTGACCATGAACGAGGCGGTGCTTGGAGCAAACTGGTCGCTCTTTTCCGGAGCAATCGACCAGGCGGTCGTTCCGCCGGTGGGCTTGCCATCCGAGTCGGTCCAGTCGAGCGAGGCGCCTCCCCACGGCTGGACATCGATGCCGAGATGACGCTTGTACCACGCCTGCAGCGCCGGTGCATCCTTTGCTTTGAAGAAGATGCCGCCGATGCCAGTGACGCGCTTCATGTGAACCTCCGATGTGGTGCAGCGTTCATTCGATGATCTTAGATAACTTGGTTTGTCGGACCGTAGGGTACGGCGCGACGAAGTCGAACGCAAACACCTCGGCAATGCGCTCGAGATCTCTGGTGTTCGAGGAGACGAGAATCCCGCCGGCCTCCCGGCACGAGTGCGGTGGGCTCGAGCCAGAACTCTTTTCGCACTTTGCCACCCGCGGCGGCGCCACGCCGCGGCGCAGACTTCGGTTTCGCGCGAGGCGCTTGGCTTGCGAGGGACCGGCCGCCGGTGTACGCTGGCGCGAACCCGGGAGGAGGCACACGATGAACGTCCTGTTGTGGGTCCTGCAGGTGCTCGCCGCGCTCATGTACGGAGCGTCGGGCGTCATGAAGGTCTTCATGTTCGACAAGGTGAGCGAGGGTGTTCCGTCTTTTGGCGCGTTGCCGCGGGAAGCCTGGATGGGCCTCGGCATTATCGAGCTCGTTTGCACGGTTGGGCTGATCGTCCCCGGCGCCCTCCACTGGCAGCCGACCCTCACGGTGGTGGCCGCCGCGGTCCTGGCGATCGAGAGCGTCGTGTTCGTCGGGGTGCACGTCAAGTATCGCGAGATCGCGCCCATCATCATGAGCGGCGTGCTGGGCCTTCTCATGGCGTTCATCGCGTACGGCCGGATGGTTCTGAATCCGATCGTCTGAACTCTAGGCCGGGGCGGCCAGGAGCAATTGCCAAAATGCTCGCGGCTCGAGAATGAGGAGCGCGGATTCGTTGCGGACGGCGAGCAAATCCTGATCGCCCGTGACCCAGACATCGGCTTGGCCCGCGATCGCCGTGGCGAAGACCCAGCGATCAGCTGGATCGCGGATCGAGGCGAGTCCCGGCGCCGTGGGCTTCGGGATACACGGAAATGGCGCGAATACGGCTTCGATGCTTTCCATGCGATCAGCGGGCACTTTGAACTTGGTGGTCAAAACGCGCCGCAGTTCGGCGAGAATCACATCGCCGATGCCCCAGTCGTGCTCAGCGAGAACCGTGCGGAGCACGTCGGGGCGGGTCGGGCAACATGCGACGCGTGAGGCTAAGCGCCCAACGGACGGGTGGCGCGGCGGGCTGCCTCGCCACATCGTTCGCCGTGATGCGTTCCCGCGCCCGGATCATCCTGATCACCCGGATCACGCTGCTGCCACTGCTCGCCGCTTGCGCGTCGTCCGCGCCCGTGGCCAACCCGACTGCCGGCACCGACCCATCTACGCAGCGGCCGACACTGGAAGCACGCACCGTGCACGCGACGTCGAACCCGATCCTCTCCGACGGCACCGACTATACGACGGATCCGGCCCCGCTCGTGGCCGGCGGGAAGCTCTACATCCTGACTGGACGCGACACGGCGAGCCCCCGAGTCAACGACTTCCAGATGCCCGAGTGGCAAATGCTGGAAGCCACCGGCGACCCAATGGCTGGACGGTGGACGCACTATCCACATTTTCTAAAGCCCGATCAGGTGTTCAAGTGGGCGGCTCCCGGTCGAGCCTATGCCGCGCAGATCGTGCAGGGGCCAGCAGGCAAGTTCTATCTCTACGCGCCGGTCGTGTACGCCGCCGCGACGACCCGAGACAAGTTCGCGATCGGCGTCGCGGTTGCCGATACGCCGCTCGGGCCCTGGGTCGATGCGCATCCCCAAGGTCCGGTGGTGTCCCAGGCGTATCCCGTCGCCAACGAGATTCAGAACATCGACCCGACGGTGCTCGTCGATGACGACGGGCGTGTCTTTCTCTACTGGGGAACCTTCGGGCGCCTGAAAGGGGTGGAGCTCGAGCGGGATATGGTGACGCTCAAGGGCGCGGCGATCGATGTAAGAACTCTAAATGGCTTTTTCGAGGCGTCGTGGCTCTTCAAGCGCAACGGCACCTACTATATGGTGTATGCCGCGAACTCCGCCGGGCCGACCTCCGATTGCACCGAAGCGGTGTACTACGCGTGCATCGCCTACGGGACGTCGCCGTCGCCGCTCGGTCCATGGACCTATCGCGGAGTGATCCTCGATCCGGTGTCGTCGACGACGTCGCATCCCGGGATCGTTCTCTATGAGAAAACGTGGTATATCGCCTATCACACGGCCGACGCGACGAACGGCGGACACTTTCGTCGCTCGGTCGCGATCGATCGGGTCGAATGGGACGATGGCGTCAGTCCAGCCGCGATCAAGAAAATTGTTCCGACCGGCGGAGCTCCGATCGATGCAACGCCGATCGCGAATATCGCGTCGCATGCTCGCATCACGGCGTCGAACGTTCCGGTACCGGTGCAGTACTGGCTGCGCGCGGTGAATGACGGCAAGGTCCGTCCGTCACCGCTGCCACCGGACATGTGGGCGACGTGGTCGGCTAAGAACCCGCCGCAGCAGTGGATCCTGTATCAGTGGGAGCAGCCTGAAACGCTCACCGGAGCGAGCGTGCATTTCTGGGGCGATCATAGTGCCGGCGCCGGCGCCGGCATTGCGCCACCGAAGGCCTGGCGACTGGAGTACTGGGACGGCGCAGGGTGGAAAGCGGTCAGCGCGAGCTCGCCGTATACGAACACGCTCCACGCCGACAATCGTGTCGGTTTCGCTCCAGTGACGACGCGCTGTCTGCGCGCGGTGTTCGACGCGTCGACCGACGGCGTGAGCTTTGCCGCAGTGGCACTACAGGAGTGGGAGGTGTTTTCCGTGCGCGCTCGGCCGGCGCGTCGGCCGTCGGTGAAGGGAGTCGCGACGGCGGATTGTTCGTTGGACGCGCGCTGAGCACGCGGGGGCGTCCTTCAGAGCCAAGGCGCAGCGTTAGGCCGCAACGCGTACGTCGGCCTCGCCGGCCGCGCACGGACCGCCCGCCCTCCGCTCAGTCCACTCGCGTATACGTCAGCTCGAGATCCGGCTCCCAGCTTGCGCCGTCGCGCGACAATTCCCCGCGGCTGACCATCGTGCGTCCGTCAGCGGCAATCTTCACCGAGCACCGCTGCGAGAAGCCCGGAGCGTTGCGCCACCACTGCCACACATTGTCCTGAATGCTGACCTCGTACCGACGCGACACGCCACGCTCGTCAAAGTACAGCATCGAGCACTCCCGAGTCGTGTCGTCGGTGCCGAAGATGGCGATCCCGCTCGGGATTTCCGGTTCGTCGATCTGAGAACGCATGATCAGGAACGCCCCGCCCTCGATCCACGCGAACGAGCTGCGCCCGTGAAACGTCTTGCCCGGAACGAGCGGATGCGTCCCAACGGTATTCCACGACCCAACCAAGACGCTCAGCGGCTCGAGCGCCGGGTTTGGCTTTGCTGCTTCGTTCTGGATCAACTCAGCCATTTGGCAACCTCTCAAAACGGTGCTTCCAGCGACGTTTGACGAACGCGATCAGAGCATGATCGGCTACGCAAAAGTGTTGCCCACGTCTCTGGACAGTTCTGCTCCCCCTCATCCAGGCTGTTCAGTAAGAGCGGCATGCCGCGCTCGCGTTAAAACGGTTGGAAGCAATCATAGTTGCGTTGGCGCGTAATGAGGCCGTCTCGGAAAGTGAGAAAGACGCCAAAATTGGCGCGCATCTCATCTCCGACCGCGAGAGAGCCGACGGCGACCGCGAGTCGGCCGACCCACAGCACTTCGAGCGCGACTTCGTCGCCGTTGGCGAGCGCGGTTCTCACTTCGTAACGCTGCCCCTGCAGTACGCGCCGCCCGCGGTCAGCGGCCTCCGCTATCGCGGCGAGATCCCGGTCGGCTCCCTTGGGCACGAATTGGTTTGGATACTCAATCTGGCGCATGTCGGGCGCGAGGAACGTAAACAGTCTCTCCCCGGCGGCAGTGTCTTCGATAGCGGCGAGGTATTGGCGCGCCCGCTCGAGATTGTCTCGTTCCTGGCTCGGCGGGAGAGAACTTCCGAATGCCGTCGGCGCTTCCGAGGCTGTGGGACTATTCATAGGGCGAAGAGTACGCGCATTCGTTAAATAGCCGCGTCGCGATGGGACGCCGGCGATGGTGAGGGTACGATGAGGTTCTCGCCGCCGATCAGGTGACGCCCGAGGGCGACCAGGATCGCTGATCCGAAGAACCAGAGCGGGGTCCGAATGCAGACGATTACAAGATTTGATGAAGCGAACATCAGCGGCGCTCGAGCGACCGCCTCGGCAAACACGCCTTTCGTTTCGATCGAGGCGACGACCGCAGCGAGGGCCATATCAAGCATCGTCGCCAGCGCCAAGCCAACGGTCACGTGTCCCGCCGTCTTCCAGATTGTCCACCGCCGCCGGCGAACGGCTACCCACCACAAGAGCAGGACAGCCGTCCACCACAGCGCGGACGTGATAGCGAGAAAGACGAACTGGCCGATGTGCCGGTGAGTGCTATCGGTGCTTCCGACGAAGAAGAGCGGAGTCCCTTGGAGAACGCCGGCGACGGCCCCTACGAGAACGCTGAAGGATGCCGGTGCAAGTCCCACAATATATGTCGAGAGCCGACGCATTCTCTCTACCTCCTCTCTACCTCGTGGCCACGTGGTCGGCCATCAGAAATCAATAGTTCCCCCGCACGAAAACAATCTCGTGATCCGGGATGTCGGGGCCGATGACCAAGGCGAACCAGCGACGCCACTCGCCGATGTCCGACAATGCGATGATTGGAAGTCGTGTCGAAGGCGAACGCCCGGCCTCACGCCTCGGCTGCCAGGGTCTTGATCGCCGCGGCGATCTCGCGCAAGTCATTGTTGAGCTGATGATCGCGGCCGGACAAACGACTGAGGTGGGCCTGTGGAATCGCGCGCGCATAGAGATCAGCATGCGCCGGCGGCGCCGTGTCATCCGCGAGGCCGTGGTAGACGTAGACAGGAGCTCGGGCGGGAAGCTTCCTGCCGATGTCGCGCTGCGGTTGCCAATTGTCGGGCGGCCAACCACCGTCGCCGACAAACGGTGCCGCGATGAGGAAGATCGCGCCCAACTCTCGCTTCGGTGGCTGCTCCGCAAGCACGTTGATCAGAATTGTTCCGCCGATGGAGTGGCCGACGACGATCGCACCGTCGTTCAGTTTGGCGAACTCTCTCTGCAGCGCCACGCTCCATGTGGCGTAGCTCGGCTCATCTTCATCGGGCATGCGTGGATATACGATCTCATAATTCGGCCCGAGCTCGTGGTTCAGACTTTCGACGAGTTTGTTGTCCCACTCATCATGCACGCGCGCGCCACCGCCCTGGACGAAGAGCAGCTGACGTGGCGGCGGGCGATGGGCGCTGCTCACGGCGCGGTCCACTTGCGGAGTCGAACGACCAGCTGCGCAGGTTGGGAGATGGCGATCATTCAGGAACCTCGAGTGCACTGATGGTCACGTAGTATCCGTCCGGATCCCGGACGGAGAACTCCATGGTCCGCGTGTTCTGGTTCAAGTGGGGTTCCTCTTCGAGCCGGTCGACGAGCGCGCGTGCACGTCGCAGCGCCGCCTTATAGTCGTCGACCCGGAAAAACAGAAGGAGTCCATTGCCGGGTGATGCTGCGTCCGGGCGCATCAAGGAGGGATGCTCGTGCGCTCCCCACCGATGGAGGCAGAGCAAGACGGTTCCATCCGTATCCAGGATCTGACCGAAGTGGTCATGCGCCGGCGGCGTCTCAAGCTGGCCGAAGAGCGACTGGTACCAGTGGACACTGCTGGAAACGTCGCTCACGCCGATGATCGTCCAAATACGTTTCATCGCATTCCATTGTCGGCCGTTCCGCTTCCCAACGATGAGCTCGAGCGCTTTGAGGTTGTTCGTGAACTCTCACCGCCCGAGAACGTGCGGCTCGAGGTCAAACATGAACACGGACGTGTCGTCAAGATCGTGCTCTACCCCGCGCGGGTCGGCACTGGATCCAATGACCCGCGTCGCCCTCGAGCCGCCGGCGTGCGCAATCACGGGGCAGTGTCGGAGAGAGAATATTTATCTCCGGGTGGGAGTCAAGAGGCTTACCGGGGCCGAACGCCGCCTCACACACAGCGGCAAACGAGTCCACACAATGCGAGCGAAGCGCTTCCGATCATGCGTCATAGGGGCCAGCGTCATCGCCGTTGTTCGGGAGCGCTCAAAGAATGAGAACACTGCTCGCGGTTGGAAGACCGTTGGCGCGATGCGACCAGGTGAGCCCGGCGTCTGCTGACACATAGACGTTGCCGGCCGTGTCGGTCATCGCGACGGCCGCAGCGCGCGTGGCGATGCAACTCGTGTCGACGATGCCGTCGAGCCACCTGGGCAGACCAGCACTGATCGGAACGAGCGGACCCTGCCCGTCTATCGCTCGTCGATAAACTGCGCTCTGGGTTGCGAAGTGGTCAGCGGATGCGGACACGAGGAGATCGTCGCCCGAAAACGCCACGGCGGCGCAATAGGGTGCATGAAGTCCCTCCCGCTCCACGGTCCACGTTGCTCCAGCGTCCCGACTCAGACAAAGCCCCGTTGCTGCCGCCGCGATCACGACGCCGGGATGACGTGGGTGGGCACGCACTTCGTGCACGTCGCTGCCGACGTCGATGGTGGGTTGCCACGTCAAACCGCCGTCTGTCGACCGCGGTATGCCCCCGACGTGGACGTTGGCGAGGAGCACGGCCCCGTCCGAAGTCGCGGTCATCGAACGAATCCCGAGCGGTGGGCCGACGAGCTGGCCGTTTATGAGCGCCGAGCCCGCGTACCACGTGTCTCGGCCCGCCACGCTGTCGAAGCCGCTGAGTTGGCCGATCCCGCCATTTGCGCTGACCCGAAGGACGCGTGCATCGTCGGTCCCGAGGTAGATAACGTCACCGACGGGCACAACGCACGCGAGATGAAACGCGCTGGTCGCGATCGTAGTCCACTCGCCGTCAAACCTGCGCCGGCAAAGCGAGTGTCCGTTGACGATGGCGAGAGCGCCCCCATGCCCGTCGAGCGCAAGCCCTCTCACCGGCTGACCGGCGAGCTCTTGGTGGCGGCTCCCGCCAGCGAGGACGAACAGGCCATCGGTCCACGTCGCCACAAGTACCGCTGCAATCGCCATTTGGTAGTCAGGTTGTCGCACACCGCCCGAGCTCGGGGCCGACAATAATATAAGAATGCTCACTAAGTGAGCGCCGGCAACACCCCTTTGCGGCAGCCACAACGGCGCCCAGACGAGCCACGAGATCGCATAGGCCAAAGCGAAAAATGTCAGGAGTGTGTGCCGCCGAATCATCGTCCGTCTCCAGTCAGGCCATCTGCGATGCCGGTGCCGTAGAACGCATCAAGCTCACAGCGGCGCGTACTTTGAGATCCTTCATCAATACGTGGCTTGTGCTCGTGAGACGGAGGGAGCCATGCCACGTGGTAAGGCGAAGGTGGACGAGGAAACGTTCGTCGGAGGAGCGGACGCGCATTCGCCGCTCGACACGTTAGGGCGCAAACCCCGGCACGAAGCGCCCCATGAGCAAGTGTTCGGCGTCAGGCGTGACGAATCTCGAGCTCTTGAGGGTGCTCCAGGTGAAGCCAGCCATTTCACCGGCGCCGAGTGTGTACACGCGAAAGACCCCGCGTCCAAGTCCGTCGTGATCCTTGCCGTCCACGCCGCGTTTGTGTCGCGTGTCGCTTGGTCCGTGTCCTGATTCCGACGAATCAATGATGTCGATTTCCCACTGCGTGGTGCCGTCGACGATAGGCGCACTCGAGGCGACGCGCTTTGGTTTGCCGACCACGAGCATGATGTGACCGGTGTTGTCGTGCCGAGTGAGATACTTGATCGCAATGACGTCGCCGAGTTGCAGTTCGGGCACGGTGAGCACCTGAGTAAAGCCGTGGGCGGAAGCGATTGCATCGTGATACGTTGCGGCCGTCGGGCGCCGAATGCCGAACCAGCGCTTGAACTGATCAGCGGTGTACCCATCATCGTGCATGAGGAGTTGATCGATGAAGCCGGAGCAATCGGTGTGTGATGCGACGGTACCGGTCCAGGTGATGCTGCCGACGCCGTGTTCGTAGTTGGTGTTGGACAGGTCCAGTTGCTGTACCAAACCGTCGGCGTCGGCGACGTGGCGTTTGGATGTTGGTTCTTGTGCGCGCGTCGGTGCGGGAAGCAGCGACAGGGTGAACATGAGCGCGACGGTGCGCGGGGAGATTCGAATGTTGACAGGATGACGATGGATCATTTTCAGATGTCTCGTAAACAAAACTGCGACGATGAGGTGGATGAAAAGAGAACGACGCATTGGCATGGAAAGATATTTAGAGCAGCGCCCCAGTTCACGGCCTGCCTTTGCACTGCGCCAACACGCGAGCAGCACGGTCAAGGGGCTTGCCGAACTTGTCCATCGCCCCGACGACGTCGATGGGACCGGAGACCGCCTGCTCTGGGCGTCCGCCGCCGCGATTGGCGACGGTCGCGAGACCGCGGGCATAGTCCAGCGTGATCGTTGTCGACCGCACAGAAGCAGCAGCGGCGGCGACTTCGGCCGCCGTGGCCCGTGACTCGAGGCCAGGAGGGGTTGCTGGTCGAATCGGCGGGCCCCGGCGCTCGGCATACCGAATGATTTTTCCGGCCGAATCGACGACTACCACGATGGTGACTCTCGTCTCGGCGCGGCTGGGAAGCACGGCGGAAAACGAAACGGCGTTCGGGCCGAGTAGCTGGCGGCCGAGGCCGTCTTGGCCAATGGCTTCGCGTCCAGTGCACTCGTATAGGCCGTCCACGGCCGGGAGGTCGGGCTGAAAATCGGCAAGCGTGGCAGCGCCGCCGACCGACGGCGACACGCTGATCAGCACATCAGCCGCACCCGGTGGCGGCTGGGCAGGCGTCGCGGACGAAACCGTAGAACTGGATCGTGCACACCCTGCGAGTAAAGATCCGGCAAGCGCGCCAATTGCGCAGCACGTGGCGGCATGCGGTCGCCGAGCGGGTTGGGTCATGTATCTCTCCATGTGTAGATGCTAAAGTATCCGCCGAGGGCCATGCTCTGCCGGCGAGTGAATGAACAGCATTGGCCGCAAGTCGTCGGTTAACCTGCAACACCCCCCCCGTAAGCCCTCTCGCAACATCTCGCCCCGCACTACAGCTTTTCCGGAGGATGACCGAGGACCAGCGCATGGAACGCATCACTCGCGCCCTCGCGCGACGTTACCGCGTCGAGCGAGAGCTCGGCGCGGGCGGAATGGCCACGGTCTACCTCGCCGACGATCTCCGCCACGCCCGCAAGGTCGCGGTCAAGGTCTTGCGCGAGGATCTGTCGGCGTCGATCGGAGCCGCGCGCTTTCAACAAGAGATCGACATCGCTGCGCGGCTGCAGCATCCGCACATTCTGCCGTTACTCGACTCGGGGCAGGCCGATCGCCTGCTCTACTATGTCATGCCGTTTGTCGAGGGCCGTTCCCTGCGCGAGCGGCTCAATCGCGACGGAGCCCTTCCCGCGCATGACGCGGTGCGCATTCTCACCGGTGTCGTCGATGCGTTGGCCTACGCACACCGACAGGGCGTCGTGCATCGCGACATCAAGCCCGGCAACATCCTGCTCACGGGCCGCCACGCGGTGGTGGCTGACTTTGGCGTCGCCAAGGCGATGCACGACGCGGCGAACGCAAAGGAAATTACAGCCACAGGCCTGACGCTCGGGACGCCAACGTACATGTCTCCCGAGCAAGCGACGGCCGATCCAACGCTGGACCATCGGTCGGACATCTATGCGGTCGGTGTGATGGCGTACGAGATGATAGCGGGACGGCCGCCGTTCGTCGCGAAGTTGGCGCAGCAGGTGGTGATCGCGCATATCACCGAGAAGCCTCAGCCGTTGAGCGTTCACACTCCAGAGATTTCGCGCGAGCTCGAGCGCGTCGTGATGCGCTGTCTCGAGAAACTCCCCGACGATCGGTACCAGACGGCGGAAGAGTTGCTGGCAGATCTCGAGGCGAGTACGACGATGAGTGGAGAGGCCGTCGCCGCCGTGCCCGGCCATCTGCGCCGCTGGGCGAACGTCACTGCTACGGTAATCGTGATCGGCGCCGTCGTCGCGATCGCCGGCCTTGCATGGAAGTCCGGGCGACTGGGCCGTGTGTCGAGCGAGTCGCGTGAGCCAGTGCTCGCCGTGCTTCCGTTCGAGAACCTCGGCCCCGCTGATCAGGAGTACTTCGCCGACGGAATGACCGAAGAGGTAACCGGGCGGCTGACCAAGCTTCCCGGGCTCAAGGTCATCGCCCGCACGAGCGTGATGCAGTACAAAAGGACCACCAAGTCCATTCCGCAGATTGCGAAGGAACTGGGCGCCGACTTCCTGGTCGAGGGGACGGTGCGCTGGGAAAAGAACGCCGACGGCACAGGGCGCGTACGGATCGCGCCGCAGGTCGTGCGCGCGGGCGATGGCACGCACGTGTGGGGGGAGGAGTACGACAAGCCGTACGGCACGGCGATCTTCGACATCCAGAGCGAAATTGCGGACCGCGTGTCCGAAGCACTCAGTGTGAAGTTGGCCACCGACGGAAAGCGATCCGCGCAGGTGGCGCCGACGAAGAACCTCGAGGCATACGACCTGTATCTGCGCGGCAGGGCGGAAATGGATCGCGACCTCGGGCAGAATTGGGAGGCCGAGCGGAAGGCACTCGACCTCTTCCAGAAGGCTGTGCAGCTCGATCCGACATTTGCGCTGGCTCACGAGGCGCTGGCGTCACTCCAGATCATCTTCGACGACTCCGGCTACGACGTTTCGCTGCCGACGGGCTTTACGCCACGCCAGCGCCTCGAGCTCGTCCGCGAGTCAGCGGAGCGTGCGGTTGCGCTCGATCCCACGCTGTCGGAGGCCCACTGGGTGTTGGCCCGGTACTATCGCCGAGCGACACACGACACGGCGAGCTCCCGACGCGAGCTGAAAGTCGCCTTGCTCGGCAACCCCAATGACGCGCAGTCCATCTTCGACCGGGGCAACATGCTCATAACTGCGGGGCAGGTGGCTGAGGGAATGCACGAGGTGAAGCGGGCCCTCGCGCTCGATCCACGCAACACGCGGCGACTGGTGATTATCGGGATGAGGTATCAGGGAATCGCGCAGTATGACAGTGCGGAATCGTACTTCGACCGGGCGATCGGCGTCGCGCCTTCCGAGCCCCAGCCATACCTGCGAAAGGCGTGGCTCAACCTCGCGGTTGGGCGCACCGAAAGAGCCCGGGCAACGATCAGCGAAGCCGTTCGGCGCGCCGGTCAAAAATCGGTTCTGCTCAACGCCATGCTGAATTCCCACTGGGGCGGTCTCGTCCTCATCTTTTCCGCAGAATACGGAAGCGCGGCCAAGGCGCTGACGTGGCAGGACTTCGGTGCCGATTCGGTCGACTACTACGGAGCCATGGCATTCGCGTACCGAAACGATCGCGTGCGAGGTCCTGCCTACGCCGACTCGGCTGCGGATTTTTTTGCGCGCCACCTCAGTCTGGGTGGGTCGAACCCAGGGTTTGTCATGGGGCTGGCGGCGAACCATGCTGCTTCGGGCAAGAAGGACGCGGCCGCTCGTGAGATTAAGCGCGCGCTCGCTGATACGAGCTTCCGTTGGGATGCCCTCGAGCGTGAGGCCGCCGCCGAGACCTGTGTGGTGGTCGGCGACTTCGACTGCGCCATGGACCAGATCCGAAAAGCAATGGTGGACCCAATGGTCCTTTCGCCGGCGCTTCTCAAGATTGATCCCGTCTGGGATCCGCTGCGCGGACGCGCGGACTTCAAGAAGCTGCTGAACCAGAAGTAGGCGAATCAAATTCTTAAATCGTCCGGCTGGTGCAACGTCACGTCACGTCGACTGCTTGGGCACTGGATCGGCGACGTACTTTTGCAGCGGCGATCGGTCGCCGACGAACCACAGGTGTCCGAACGGGTCCACGAAGGTCCCCTGGCGATGGGGACCCCAGGGCATGTCGTGCACCGCCACCGGGTACGTCCGGCCTCTCGCACCGGCGGCCACTGCCCGATCGATGAAGGCGTCGGGATCATCACAAAACACTTCGACACGAACCGACGGCATCCCGAGCCGAGCGGGGTAGTCCCAGCCATTGTTCGAGGGCTCACCGAGAAATAGTGGCGCGCCGGCGATCGATAGACCGATGACCGAGCCCAGGTTCCACAACTCCTCGGCGCCCAGTGCCTCGCGATACCACGCCGCCGCTGCGGGGGCGTCGGGGACCGCGAGCATTACCGACACGATCGCAGTGCCAGAATCAACCATGTGCTTGTCTCCGTGCGAGTCGCTCTGCGTTCGTCTGCCGCAAGGTAACGTGATGAGCTCGCGCTGGATTTCTCACCACGGTATCGCCGCCGAACGCCACGCCGTGGTGGCCGTTAGATACACGACAAAGCGTCGCGCCGCCGAGTCACCCGCGACTGTCCGGCCAGCTTCTCGATGAATCGTCCGAGGTGCGGCTCACGTCGGTCAACGGGAACGTGGGAAAACCCGAACCACTTCACTGCATCGAATTCGGTTCGGTCAAATGTGAGCGGCTGATTGCGGCTCGCACGCACGACGTACCACAGTGAAACATCGGTATGCCCGGCGGTGAACCCAACCGTGGTGGTGCAGGTGACCATCAAGGGCGCGTCGATGGCGTGATCTGCCGTGAAGCCCAACTCCTCCTGGAGCTCGCGCACGACCGTTGTCCTCGGATGCTCGCCGGGCTCGACGTGACCACCCGATGGCAACCACAGTTGGGCGTTTCGGTGGTCGACCAAGAGGATGTGATCACCGTCGACAACGACAAAGTAAGAGACGAGATGCTTTGGTGGCGTTGCGGGCTTTGCCACGCGGAAAAGCTCGGCACCCGAGTCGACCCAGGTAATGGCGTCGGCCAAGTGCTCGCCCTCCAGAGCGTCGAAGGGCACGATGGCTTCGAGCTCAGAACGGATGACGTCTCGCATATCTTCGGACGTCGAGCGCAGCGCCACGGTAGGCGCCACGCGGCTAGCAGGTTGACTGGTCATATCGCTCGAGACGAATCTCGATCGCGTGTTGATCTCTGAAATGCACGGTGACCGTTGCGCCAACGTCGACGAATGGCTCTCCGCCGCCGAAGCAGTCCTTGCGGTACTTCGGGGTGTTCCATGTTGCGTACTCTCGACTCGAGCGCGCCATGTATTCCTTGGATACGAAAGCGAACACCAACGAGTCACCGGCGTGGTGAGACGGAGACCCGAGTAGCGCCGCGACGGCAGCTGGCGCAAGCCCGAGGCGCAAGCCGCCGGCCGTCGAGAGAGGCATCTGCGGCGCTAGTTGCCCGCACCCGTTCGGTTGCGTTGTGGGCACATCGGAACGGAGACGGATGACGTTCAACTCGTGCCCCGCCGTCCCCATGTCGCTGGCATCGCTCATTAGCTCTAGCGTGACCGCCGCGGCGCCGTCGCCGGATCGATAGCACCAACTGAGATATTTATCGTGACCGGCTCGGACTCCACTCGGCCCGGCCATCCCCAGCTTGGCTTGGATGCTGATGGCGCTATCGCGATTCAACTCGACTCCTGCCACCGACCGAAATGCGCGGGGCAGATCCTCATTGCGAGCCGCGCTCTGCGCCTGTGATACACCAGCGCCGACAATGATCCACAATGCTGGACAGAGAGATCTCAGAATCATCTATGAGGCTGTTGTGCGCCTATGCCCGAGCTCACATGCAAGCGAATACCGCGGCTTCGCCCGAGACGCCGGTTGCTCGATAGCCATTGGATTCAACGACGACCGTCGCGAGTCGGCCCGGTCGGTGACGAGCAACAGCCGATCGCGTTGGTACCGTCCCAACAAACTCGCGCGTTATGTGGGACGTTTGACCGTCTTGAAATAGACGCTGGCGGCCACCATCGTCGCACCGATGAGAAGCTCGCGCCAGTCGATGCCGCGGCCTTGCGTGTACTTGTAAATGCAGTCGCCAAAAACGACAAGCGAGGCCAGCATAAAGAGGATCATGGCAGTCGTGCCTCGCTGAGACATTGCCGCTCCAGATGAGTCGTGGATGTGCCGGGTCGACAAACCAAGAAATGGTACGCTCGTGGCGTCGCATCTGCCAGCGGCTCGGTTTTGTAGACCGGAGTGTTCTAGAATATCAGTCGCTCGCGTGAGCGTCAACGGCGGCATTCGTGGGCTCGGTGAATAACGAGATGGCGGTATCGAGGGATTCGACCACGATGCCTACGTTGTCCATCCGCTTCAGAGTCATATCATCTCGTCTGGTCAACTCGAACTGGCGAGCCAAGACATCGATCCCTGCCACGAGGAAATGCCGGGCCATGTCCCGAGCATCGCGTTCGTCAGCGCGAACGGTTGGCGACCGCGCATCGAGTGCGACCACTACTTTACCGTTCTCGGGAGCCGAAGCATAACGGAGGGCCGCGCTGCGATGAACAACGGTCCGTCCACATCTACCCCGTTACGTCAGGGAATGGGCCGCGACCGGTACGGATAGCGTTGCTCTGCAACTGTGGTTTGTCGTGGATGCCGGTTCTGATCTTCGCTTTAGTCTGGTCGGCGACAGCCTTCGAGGGCAGATATCATCGTCGGGTTGGATGAGCGGGCCTGGGGGGCGGGCTGCACCACGTGAGGTGCGTGACAGCGTCGTCGGCAGACGCGTCGGTGATCCCGATCCTGGCCGGTGTCTGCGGTGACGCCCGCCGGTTGTCACCAGCACCGAAGCTGGGCACAGTGGCCGATAGATACAAAAAAAACGCGCAGTATTCGCAATCCTTAAATCGTCAGCTTCAGCGTTCGTTCAGCGCGTGCGCCGACGCCGCGACTCGGAATCAGCGGATCCACGTTCCGAGGCGCCGCCACCGAATGCCCGTGACGGCCCGAAAGTAGTCGACACCCTGCTCGGGATCGTACGAGTAGTAGACGAACATCGGCGTACCGCGGAGGTTCGCCCGCGGCACTGGTCCGTAGTACCGGCTGTCGACGGAATCGTCGCGGTTGTCGCCCATCATGAAGAACGTCCCGGTGGGCACGACGACCGGCCCCCACTCGTGGAGGCTGGGAGCTGATACCGGCGGGCCGAAGCGCGAACCGCGGATTTCGATCTGATGCTGCCACGTGAAAAGTGTCTGCGGCTGGTCGGCCACCGTATCCGGGAGGACGAACGAGTTGGGCGATGGAACGATGGCGCCGTTGACCGTCAGCTGCCCATGACGCATGACGAGGGTGTCGCCGGCGACTCCGACGATGCGTTTCACCAACGTCGGCGTGACCTGGTCGGGAGATATCCGAATCGTCAGTTCCTGCGGCGGCGAGATAAAGACGGTGACATCGCCACGCTTCGGGCTGGCGTACCCGGGCAGAGACTGACTAGTGAACGGGATGTGCGGCCCGAAGCGGAGCTTGTTGACGAAAAGCCAGTCTCCGACGAGAAGGGTCGGCTCCATGCTGCCGCTTGGAATCCGAAAGGCTTCGGCAAGAAGCTGACGCGTGCCGAGAAAGATCGCGAGCACGGGCAGGACGCCCATGATGAACGCGCGGGCGCGGGCTGCGAGCGACGTACGCCGGGCGGGAGTGGAGGGCGCCGCGGTGCGTGTCGGTCGCTTCCGTCGAGACTTACCCATGCGTGATGCCTCCGGATCGAGTAGCAGATGGAACGTACGCGGGGAAAACGCAAAAATGTGTTGTATGCATAACGCTCAAGCTCACTTGCAAGCGAGTCAAATACGAGAATGCGCGGCATTCGCAATCCCTAAATCGCTTGACACGTGCACCGCTACGTTAAGCAGCACGGTCGCGATGCTACGACGTACGCATACCTTCTAGGCGATGCCGCGAGAGTGCGGCACACGCGCCCAACGTATCCGTGACGCAATCGAGTAGGGCCTTGTCCATGGCAAGAGGTCCTGAGCCTTCATAAACGTAGCGCCATTTGAAAAATAGATCGTCGCCGAGAGCGACAAGCGCATCTCGAAGGGAAGTGGGCATCGTCGACGAGCGACGTGTGGCAAAGGCTGCCTCCAACGTCGAACAAGAATCCGCCGACAGCCGTTCGTATAGCGTCACGCAGCGATGACCGCGCAGATCAAGCCCCAAGCGTGCGAACACCGTCTCATCAGCCGCATCAGCGTGCTCGGCGACTATGAAGAATTTGAGAAGTAGCTCGATCGCGAACGTCTGGCAGATGATGGCAGGACCACCAAAGTCAGTATCATGCGTGGAATCGAGTGACCGCCATGCACTGTCTACCGGCGGGGGTGTTGGACATAAACCCATGTGGGAAATATGATGCCCTCTCCCGCCGAAGGCGGAGTGAAGGTCGAGTACTGCTCAACGCCTTAGCTCAGCCGCAGCCGAGCCAAACAAGAGCGCGGGCGGAGCCCGCGCGGAGCCCGCGCGGAGCCCGCGCTACTCCTTCGATCGGGCTGTCAGTTGCGGCGTTCGGTTAGCCAGCAACCAAGAGGAAGTCGAAGTCGGTGCGGGCATCACGGGAGGTGAGTATGGCAATGACGCGCGAGCCACCTCAGTTCTTCGTCGGCAGCAGTCGGTCTGTGATCCGCTCGGCGATGCCAGCGGCATCAGCTGAATCGTCGTTGGTGAGCACGATGATTGTCGCCTGGCGTTCCGGCAATCGAACGAACGCACCCCGCTTGCCCTGCGGCAAACCAAACGCTCGATAGCGCGCGACGCCGCGATAGGTATCCGCCTGCCAGCCCCGGTTCGCATCGTAGGTGCGGTTGAACTCGTCCGGCGTCATCGCTGGATTCACGACGACGCGCGCCACCGGTAGCATCTCCGCCCATCGATAGAGCTCATCCACGCTGGACATGTTACCGAGTACTGCGGGCTGGCCGCTCTTGTGCATGCCGATCCCGTTCATGACAGCGGGAAGGCAGCGCTCGCGCGGGACCGGCAGTTGCGCGCAGAAAGCGGTGAAGACATCCGCAATTGCGCCCATCGTGAACAGCGGCACGGTGGAAGTCGGCATGTACTTCGGTTGCGGGCCGATGCCGTACGATTTGTCGATGAACACCTTGCCGTCGCGCGCGACCAGCACCGAGGCGCCAGTGCGCGAGTAGGCGCCGACCAGCGAATCGACGAATGCCTCGCTCACGGGCGAGTCCGATGCCGCGCGGTGCATCACGCGCCGCTCGGCGAGGTTGAACCGGTCGCCGGGGAAGAGCGTGACGAACGGCTTGCCGGGGTCGTTCGCCTCGCGCGATGCGTAGACGAAGGCCTTGCTGAGCCCCATGATCGTTGCCGTGTCGCCTCGTACGATCCAGGCCGTCCCCTCATCTGCCGAGAGGCCCAGCAAATTGGGAAATTTCGGAATGATGGAGTCGGCGAGATCGCGGAGCCGTTCCCGGGCAATCACATGCTGGTCGATCGCGACGCCGCGCAGGTACGCAAAACCCTTTTCGTACCCAGGGTAGTCCATGATTGAATTGTCATTGGACGGTGCGCCGCGAACGAGAAAGTCGCCAAGGATCGTAGCCCCGGCCGAACTGCCGCCGATGACGCCGCCGCGCGTCAATACGTCGCGAAATGCCTGCTCCGTGCGCGTGCCGGCGTAGGCATCCACGAGGCGATAGTGCCGTCCGCCGTCGAACCAGACCCCGCCAGCGGTTTTCAGAATCGCCACGAAGCTATCGGTGTCGGCCAATCGCCGGTCAGTCGTGTACAGCACGCGCACGCTGTGCGCGCCCATCAACCGCCAAGCACGCGCACTCGGCGCGTCTTGCGTGATGCCGGTATCACCCGTCGCGTTTGGCACAACAACGATTAACGCTTCTGGGCCGCCCGCCGCCTCGATGAAGCGAGCGAACAAGTCCGGCGCCATGAAGCCGCCGCCAACGACCATTACGGTGCCGCGTGCCGGCCCGACCCTCGTTGCCGCGGCCGACGCCGGTAAACGTTGACCGCGCAGTGGCGTCGCAATCGCGCACGACGCAACGAACACGACACCAAGAAATGCACGCATGCGATGCTTCGCCCTGTGCGACATCCGTAGACTTACGCCACGACTCACTGGAAGAATAAACAAGTCGGCATGCCAGCGCTAACCGCGCGAATTCCCCCGGTGTCAGGATAGTTGTCGTACGGCCGCTGTTGACTTAGCGGCTTAAAGATTACCGTCCTGGAGGTCAGAGTAGGTTGTCGTAAGTCATCACCATATAGTGCGTCGTTCAAGAGTCGGATGGTGAGTCGGTTGATCGGGCCACAGGCCATCAGTGCGAACGCGTTGGCGCAGGAGATCGGAGTGGCGCAAGAGTCCCTCTCGCGGTGGCTGCGGCAATCCCATAACGTCGAGGGTATGGCGCCCGTGTCGAACTCGAAAAAGCCGTCGCTCCTGGTGCTGAAAAAAAAAGTGCAGGAGATTTGGGCGGACCAGGACGCGCGCACGGACCCGAGATAGGAGTCATGATGGCTTCCCATCGCGCGGGATGAACGTCGATCTCACGAGATCACGCTGTCACGAATCGAGTCGTCGGCCGGGGTACGGACTGTTCCCGCATGGCCTATCGATGCGCTTCCTTTGAAGGCAACGTTCGCACGATCAGAAACGCCACGAGCGGGATGACGATGGCGTAAATGTACTGCGACCGCGAAACGCCGATGCCGAGCGGAAACCAGATGCCCGGTACGCCGATTGGATCGAGCACCTCGCCGCCGAACGTGACCGCGATGATCGAGGCCATCGTGACGAGTGCCAGGATGCGCATCGGCCCGCCGCGGAAGATGCGCGCGCCGATCACGACAAACAACGCGATTGATGCGAGCCGACTTGCGCTCGTCACACTCGTCGATGGGATGAACGCGCCAAAGAGTTCGGTCACCGCCAGCCCAGCAGCCAACACATCAATGCTGCGCCACGGACGCGCGCTCCAACGATTCCAGGCCATCGTCCAGGCGGCGACCGCAGGGATCCACATCACTTTCGCGAGCCACGAATATGTAGGCAGATCCAACAGATCGGTCCACGCGCCGATCGCATTATTGAGGCGCCGGGCTGCCGTCAGCGCAAGCGCGATGCTGGCGAAGACGAGGAAACCTTTTTGGCTGCTGCGAGACCAACCCCAGAACACCAGCATGATGAGCGCGCCCATTGCCAGCGGCTCGACGGCATCGACCACGTAACCGGCGATCGTGCGTTGCCAATGCGCGTGATGCAGCGCATCGCTGATCGGTCGCGGAGCCAGCATAGGCGCGCTGTGCATGCCGCCGCCGTCTGCGCTGGGCGTGGACCTCGGAATCATGAATGCGCGGACGGCGAGCACGCCGCGGGTGCCTGCCGCAGCCGCAGGAAGGGCGAACCGTAGCGGCCGCGTGCCGACGACGCGCGGATGCGCACCGAGCCTGCCCGATCCGCCTAACAAGTGTCCGTTCCAGTAGATCTCGTAGCCGTCCTCGACGAGCGTTGACCCGAGGATGTCCCACGACGCGCCCCCGGCCGGCACGATGACGGCGAGCCGGTACCAAGCGTACCCGGTGTAGCCGGGATGGCCATGCGCCATCCACCCGCCGACGTAATCGGGGAGACCCACGTCGCCATCGTGACTACCCGGCGCGGCGGTTAAATCGATCGCCTCCCAACCGCTATCGTCCGTGTTGGCGTCCGCCCAGTGGGGGTCATCGCCGGTGTGGAATCGCCAGGAGCCAGTGAGCAGCGTCGCTGCGGCGCGTAGCTCCGGCGGATCAGGACGGCCGCCGACCGCCAGGTCGGCGATCACGAGGGCCAAGGTACCAAGCGTCGCTGCGAGGATGACGACGATCAGCTTGCGTTGAGATGACATTGAGAGTCTTGGAAGGCCCCGGCTGTTTGGCCTTCGACCGACTGGCCGGCGGCGACGGCGTCAATGAGCGGCGCCAGGCGAAGCATGTGATCGCGAGCAATCGTCGGCGGCGGTAAAGGCGTACGCTTACTCCAGGTCTCGCGATCGGCGAGTTCGGTACACTGTTCGATTCCACGGCACATCCGACTCTGTCCCTCCGAATTGTCCTGTCGACATCCAACGCCGAAGCCACGGTGCCAAGGGGTCATATAAGAACGCTCGCGCAGCGAGCGTCATCAATAGCCCCTTTGTCGGCTTCAGCGATCGGTTAGGCAACACGGAGCGGCTTGATTCGCCTGAGGTCGTCCTTGAGCCGTTGCGCGACGTCATACAGGTCCACGGCGCGCTGTGCGTTCATCCAGAACTCCGGGGAATTGCCGAACAACCGGCCGAGGCGGAGCGCCATTTCGGGACTCACGGCCCGCCGACCGCGGAGCAACTCGTTGACGGACTGCCGAGAGACGCCCGCGGCATCGGCGAGACCGGCCACGGTCAAGTGATAGTCCGGCAGAAAATCTTCCCGGAGCATCTCGCCCGGGTGCGTCGGCCGCCGGGTCAGCCGGCGCGTATTGGGAACGGACATCGGCCCCTCGCTGATGATAGTCACAGACCTCGACATCGAAGGCGTCGCCGTCCACGAAGCGGAAGCAGATGCGCCATTGATCGTCGATCCGCGAACGTCTTGATCATGCGGCGACATGTAACGCGTCACGTGACAGATGTCAAGCGGAGGTTCGGGTGTTGTCTACCAGCCCCGGCAACCCCTGCCTTGACTGCAGCACCGCCCGCTAGGCCGCACTCACAGTGCTGGCTTGACCGCAAGCCTAGATCGCTTTATAATACAAAGTACTTCACATACCTATGTATGACTGGCTTTGATCTGATCTTCCTTCTCTGTTTTCTGGCCAGTGTGGTCACGCTCGCGACCCTCGGGGTCCAGAGCCTGCGCCGTCGGCCCACCGCGCGGCTGCGCAAGCGCCTCCTCGTCGGCTGGCTCGGCTACGGCCTGACGCTGCTCGGTGTTTCATTGTTCACGCCCGCGCGCTCCGTCGATCGCGGTAGTCCGCAATGCTCGGACGACTGGTGTCTCACGCTCGTCGGCGTAACTAATGCTGCTCGGGCAGACGGACGCGAATACACGCTGCAGCTGAATCTGACGAACCGCGGTCATGGTC
>JBDUEJ010000063.1:0-30353 GCA_040002475.1 bacterium
AGCGATCTGACGTTCACGTTCGAGTACAACGACCACACATCATTCCTCGCCGCCATTGGCGACGACGTCGCCTGCGTGATTCTCGAGCCGATGGTGTTTCAGGCGCCGGCAGACGGATTTCTCGAGCTCCTGCGCGCGGAATGCACGCGGCACGGCGCCCTGCTCGTGTTCGACGAGATGTGGACTGGGTTCCGCATCGCCACCGGCGGCGCGCAACACCGGTACGGCGTCACGCCTGATCTCGTCACATTTTCAAAGGCGATCGCCAATGGCATGCCGCTATCTGTGCTCGCCGGCCGTGCCGACGTCATGCGCATGTACGAACGCGATCTCTTTTTCTACACCACGTTCGGCGGCGAAGCGCTGTCGTTGGCCGCCGCTCAGGCGACGCTGCGAGAGATCTCTCAGAACGATGTCCCCGATCATCTCGAACGCGTCGGAGGCATCATGCGCGACGGCTACGCCGCGATCGCGGCGGAGCTCGGCATCGATGATCGCACGACGTGCATCGGCGCCGGATGCCGCTCGCTCGTGACTTTCACCGGTGTGCCCGATCCGCTGGTGTACAAGACGCTGCTTCAGCAGGAGATGATTCGGCGCGGGATTCTCTGGTCGGGCGGCCACGTCGTGAGCTATTCGCACACCGAGCAGGACGCCGCATTCGTGGTCGACGCCTACGCGGACGCTCTTCCGTTGATCGCCGACGCGATTCGGACAGGCGATGCGCGGCGCCACCTCCGGGGCGCCACGGTCGAGCCAGTATTCAGGCGCACCGGCCAGTTCAATACGAAGCCGATCGTGCGCGCCGTGAAGGCGAACGGTGTGGCGCATGCGCCGGAACAATTGCCGGCGTTGGCAGCGGGACTCGAACGTTTCTCACTCGCAAACGCGGTCGTCGTCGTGACGGGCGCGGGCGGCCTATTGGGCAACGAACACGCTGTCGCTGCCGCCGAGGCGGGGGGCAGCGTTGTGCTCATGGACCTCGACGACGCACCGCTCGAAGCACTCGCCGACCGGTGCCGGATCGCCGGCGCCAGCGGCGTGCTGCGTGTCACTGCCGACGTCACCAACGCCGAAGACCTGCATCGAGCGCTACGCACCATTCTTCAGCGCTTTGGACGCGTTGACGTGCTGGTGAACAACGCGGCGCTCAACGACAAGGTGGAATCGCCGACGCTCGGTGCAAATGAGGCGCGGATCGAGAACTATCCGCTCGACGCGTGGCGACGCATGCTGGACGTCAACGTCACCGGTGTATTTCTCCCCTGCCAAATCTTTGGCGAGGAGATGGTGCGCAATGGATCCGGCAGCATCATCAACATTGCGTCGACGTATGCGCTCGTCGGTCCCGATCCGGCGCTGTACGCCCAGCCCGACGGGACGCCTGGACACAGCAAGGCGCCCTCGTATTCGGCCAGCAAGGGCGCGGTTCTCGCGCTCACGCGGCAGCTCGCCGCTCAATGGGGACGGCACAACGTCCGCGTGAACGCGCTCGTTCCGGGCGGCGTGCGAAACGGACAGCCGGCGCACTTCATCGAAGCATACGCCCGCCGAACGCCGCTCGGCAGAATGGCAGCGCCCGACGACTACCGCGGTGCGCTCGTATTTCTCGCTAGCAACGCCTCCAGCTACATGACCGGCGCTACGCTGGTCGTAGATGGCGGCTTCACCGCGTGGTGACCATGAACAGTGCAGAAAACGATGCAGGCATGGCCGCGACCGACGCGAAGTCCCGTGCGGTGGCGATCAAGGTGCTGTTGACCGACTGCGATGGCGTGCTCACCGACGGCTCCGTTTATTGCGGCGCCGATGGCGAAGCGTTGCTCCAATTCAGCCGGCGCGACGGAATGGGAGTGGCGCGCCTGCGTGAAGCCGGCATTGAAACGGAGATCGTCACGCGAGAATCGTCGCCGATCGTCGTTCGCCGCGCCGAAAAATTGGGAATTGCCATGGTGCATCTCGGCGTCATGGACAAGCGACGAGCCATCGAACAGATCATCGCCAGCCGCGGCATCACGGCGGATCAGGTCGCGTACATTGGCGACGACGTGAACGACCTGGAAGCGTTGAGAGTCGTTGGACTCGCGGCGTGTCCGGTTGACGCTGAAGTTGTGGTGCGGCACAGCGTACACAAAGTCCTGCGTCGCACCGGTGGCAAAGGGGCTCTCCGTGAGCTGGCGGAGTTCATTCTCGATGCACAAAGCGGCGACGCCTCGCGCGACGCCGCGACCACGCCAGAAGCGTCGGCGCTCCGGCTGGTCATCGATGCGCCGCGCCGGTGGCGCGCGGTTGGCCAGCGAGCGATTGGCGATGGTGAGCCCGTCTACGTGATCGGCGAAATCGGTATCAATCACAACGGCTCAATGGAGATCGCGAAGAAGCTCATCGACGGCGCGATCGCCGCCGGCTGTGACTGTGTGAAATTCCAAAAGCGCACGCCGGAGCTTTGCGTGCCGGCGGACCAACGACATCTGGAACGCGATACACCGTGGGGCCGGATCACGTATCTCGAATATCGGCATCGCATCGAATTCAACTTCGCGCAGTATGCCGAGATCGATCGGTACTGCCGAGACCGTGGCATCGCATGGACCGCGTCGTGTTGGGACGGGCCGTCCGTGGAATGCATTTCCGCGTTCGACGTCCCGTTCATCAAGGTCGCGTCAGCAACGATCACCGACCATACGCTGCTCCGCCATATCATGTCGCAGGGCGTGCCGGTCATGCTCTCGTCCGGCATGTCCACGCAGGAGGAAATCGACGCGGCCGCGGCTGTCGTTGAACCCGCGCAACTACTGCTGGCTCATTCGACGTCTGCGTACCCGTGTCCGCCCAAAGAGCTCAATCTGCGAATGATCGAGACGCTCGCGGAGAAGTATCCAGGTGTGCCGATCGGATACTCCGGGCACGAGGTTGGCTTGGCGACTACGTACGCCGCGATCGCGCTCGGAGCGTCGTTCGTGGAGCGGCACATCACCCTCGATCGCGCGCTCTGGGGCTCGGATCAATCGGCGTCGGTCGAGATCGTCGGACTGATGCGTCTCGTGCGCGACATCCGCGCCATTGAAGAGGCAATCGGCGATGGCGTGAAGTGCGTATACGCAAGCGAGCAGTCGGCACGCCGGCGGCTTCGCCGACAGACGTCGCCGAGCGAGGATCGCGCGGCCACCGCCTGATGACGTCGATTCAAGCCTGGACGTTCGTCGCGATCGTTTTCTTTGGCGCGGCCTTCGTATGGCTGGAAGCACGGTTCCCGTACAATCCGGGGCACGGTCTGCTGCGCGACGGCTTCTGGAACGATCTCGTGCTGTACTGCTTCGTCCAGAGCTACGTCCTCGGCGTCATCATCGCGCATCTGGTGTCGCAGCTCGACGCGGCGACGAGGCTGTCGCGACTGCATCTCGTCTCGGCGTGGAGCATTCCGGCGCAACTCGCGTTCTTCATCGTCACGCACGATTTGTACATCTATCTCTTTCATCGATGGCAGCACCGGTCGCCGGTGCTGTGGCGCCTGCACGAAGCACATCACTCGGCGCGGGTGGTCGATTGGCTCTCCGGCGTACGCTCGCACAGTCTGGAGATACTCATCAATCAGACCGTCGAGTTTGCACCGCTCGTTCTTCTCGGCGCGTCGCCGGCCGTGATCGTGCTCAAGGGCGCCGTGAGCGCGATCTGGGGAATGTTCATCCATTCCAACATCGATGCGCGGCTCGGCATTCTGCAGTATGTGTTCAACGGACCTGAGATGCACCGCTGGCATCACGCAAATGATTCGCGGGCGTTCGGAAAAAACTATTCGACAAAGCTGGCAATCTGGGACTGGCTGTTCGGCACTGCGTTTTTCCCGGATCGGAACACGGAGAGAGCAGCGAATTACGGTCTGACGGATCGTACGTATCCCGAGGAATTCCCCTCGGCGTACTTCATTCATCACGTGGCGCCGTTCATGCCGCGTGACGAGCCCGCATCCGGCTCGGTTGCCGCCGAGCCTCGGGCCGGAGACGCGACGCTGCCGACACGCTGAGATCCACGACGTGCTGTCGATTGCTCTTTGGCAACACGGAGTCGCGTTGGCGCTCGTGGCGACCGACCTCGCGGCGCGCGCTGCCCGGTCCACGGTCTTACTGCCCGTTCGCTTGACTCGGGCAATGATCGTGAACTGCTGCGGCGACGCGATCGCCGCCATCACGCCGGCGCGGTTGGGCGGAGACCCAATTCGTTTCGTCTGGTTCGCGCGCGGTGGAATTCCAGGTTCGATGATTCTTGCGTCGTTTGCGACGGAGACGGTGGTCAACGGCGTCGTGTTGGTCGCCGGCGCGGGACTACTCCTTGTCTTCTTCGCCGAGCTTGCATGGCCGCTGACGCTTCACCTGATGCGGCGGGCGGGCACCGGGCCGGATCTGTTCGTCACGATCGGCGCGATCGCGTTGTGCGTACTCATTCCTCTCGCCGTCGCTCGCCGATTCTCCGGCGCGGGCGCCTTTCTGCGCGATTCGTGGCGCACGTTTCGAGCGCAGTCTCGAGGTGTGTTGGCGAGAGTCGGTGTCTGGACGCTGGTGAGCATGCTCGCACGGGCGGCGATACTCCCCGTGCTGTTGGCCCGCACACCGGGAATTGGAACCGGCGCGCTGCTCCTTGGCTCGGTCGCCGCGCTCTACGCGTTGTTGCTCGCGCCAACGCCGGGCGGCGTTGGGCCGATCGAAGCGGGCTTCGTCGCCGGTTTTGGCGATGCGCTGGACTTTCGAGAGGTGGCCGCGTTGCTCATCGCCTGGCGGGTGTACGCGTGGTTGTGTGGGGCTGCCATCGGCGCGGCGCTGTTGTTCCGGGAACGATGGAAGCGTCGGAGCGATCGGTAGCGCGGTGCGCGCGACCTTCGCTGACAATTTCCGACCTCACGGCGAGAGATCGGGACAGCGCGCCGAACGTCGGGAGTCAGCGACCCGTTGGTGTCGATCCGCTGACCCGCAATTCGGTAGCGTACGGCCATGCTACTCCAAAGGAAGGCGGTGCTATCATGGCGTCGCTGGCTCGGCGAACGTCACCGGCGCCGGCAATCGCCGACGTGGCGACTGAGAAGAGTCACAGGAACCAACGAGGTAAACTGAGTCGGTCCGTGCCCTGGAGTGCTTGTCGAATAGGAGAAGAGACGTTGGCCGCTCCAAATCAGGATGCTCGTGTCGCCTGCGATTCGCGAGATCGTCGGCGACGAAACGGGGCCTGCGACTGCCAATGTCTCGAACGCCGAGAATCCCGAACGATCCAGACTCAGCGTGACGAGATGCGCATACTTTATGTCCGACGCGTTCGCACGGTCCGACTGCTGCATCACGATTCGCGCTCCGTCTCCTTCCGCGACCGCATCCATGCCCTGAACATCACGCGGCAATGGAACCTGATTGAGCTGCCAGGTCGTGAAGTCACGGCTCGCGGCGTGGCGGAGCACCATTGAGTCGGTGCCCATGCCTCGCCATAAGACGTGAAAGGTGCCGTCTGTCGCGTAGAGGGGAATGGGCGAGTAGGCCGGCCCAACCCGGACGAGAGTTTCCGGTCCCCAGCCGCCACGAAAGGCGCGATGGCGCGCGTAAAGTCCCGGCGCCGCACCGGCACGCCCCGCCGACGGCGCTGGACGGACGTACACGACTGTCGCGCCAAAATCATTCATTGCTACCGCAAGCGACAACTCGACGATCGCCGCGTGCTCCACCGAAAATCGTGAGACATCCCAACGTCCGCTCACGCGCGTCCCGACGACAATCCCCGACAGTTGGGCGTCGTTGGTTGGCAGCGCAACGACGACATCGTCTCCCGCGGCCGCCGCGACGTGCGCTTCCGTCATCTCATCGGACGCAGAGAAGACTGTATCGGGTATCGACCATCGACTTCCGTCGGTGGACACGTGCACCACATGGACTGGTCGCTCCGGGAAGGTCTTCCAGAGGAGGTGCACGCTGGCCCGGGCGGCCGGCAGCGCCCACATGCTGACACCGCGCGTCTGCGCGATAAATGGCGGAAGCGCCAACGGCTCGACGCCACCCCGCGCGTCGATCGACATGCCATAGCGTCGACGAGATGAATTCGGCGGCTCGCTCGAAATGCTCAATCCGTCGCCGATGAGAACAAGCGAGGTGCCGAGCGGCGCGGCGCGCGGCGTGCCTCCCATACCACCAAACGCGAACGGGGCGCCGTGATAGAGAAGAGTTTCTGGCGCCGTCCATTGCCATGCGCACGTTGCGCGGCTGTCCGCGTCAGCGTTGGTGATCTCGCTTGACCGGTGCGCGCCCGAGCATGCGGCTGCGAGCACTAGCACGGTGATCGATATGCCGCGACGCGTCATCACCGTGTCATTCTGGTGCGACGTCGCTTGCTTCGTTGATTCTTTCCATCAGTCGGCCGGGCGTCGGTGCCACCTACCCGAATTGACGATACAGCCTATGTGCCAGAAGTGGTTTGTTCTGCTCAACCATCGAAATTCCGATGACTCGCAACAAGCAATCGAAACAACTCAAGAAAAGTAAGGCCCGTCGGAATCGTCCGGGCTCGTAGAGCGCGAAATTATCAGCCCGCTCACGCGCCCTCCGTGTTCGTCAGCGATGAAGCACCGATGTCTGCAACCACCAACTCCGCAGCGAACCGCTGCGCCGAGGCAAGCACGACGCCGTCGCGACTGACAATTCCTGAGCATCCATCGGCGACCAGATCCAACGTTTGCCCCGCAACATCGGCGCGAATCACGGAGACACCGCTCTCGACGGCTCGAGCGACGTCACACGCCCTCGCCTTGGCGACCAGCCCGGGGCCACCCTTCGCGGACGGCATTCCATTGTTTGTCGGCACGAAGAGAGCGGTGGCGCCGCGTGCCACCATATTTGTCGCCGGCTCGGAGAACATCGAATCTCGACAGATGACGACCCCAAACGTGAGGCCGCCCACCGTAAACACCGGCATGTCGTGCCCCGCTGTATAGACAGACCGGTTGATCGCCGGATGGAGTTTGCGATAGATCCCGACAACGGATGTTCTGTGAAATACCGCGGCGGAATTATAGAGACGCCCCGCACCGTCGGTTTCGGTGAACCCCACGATTGTGGTGACCGTTTCACTCGCCAAGGGCGCCAGCGCTTCGTCGAGCTGGCCGCGACCGACGTCGATCGCGATACTCGCCGGCCGTTCAGCGTAATCCGCCAACCCGCCAATCGCACCTTCGGGGCAACACAAAAACTCTACGCCGAGGGCCTCGCAGCGGGTCACCTGCTCGCGAATCAAATCGAGCGCTTCGTTGGCGTAGCACGCGGCGAGCGGAGCTTGAAATGCAGCAACCTTCACCAGGTTCTCCGGCGGTGGATTCTTCAATACTCAAACTCAACTGCGATCCGCGAACGTAAACGCGGGCGCGTACCGGACAATTTAGGGAAGGACCGTTCGAAATGCCGCGTCCGCGAGCGGCCGCTGGCGTTTGCCTCCCCTCGCGTGCAAGATGCGGCATGCCATCTTCCACCTCGTCCGAGCTGCGGGCTCTCCAGGAAGTCGTCGTGGGGCGGTACTCGATCGAGCGCGAGCTCGGGCGAGGCGGCATGGGTATCGTCTTCCTAGCGCACGACCTCGCTCTCGAGCGCCCGGTGGCCATCAAGCTCTTGCCGCTCCACTTCGCGAGCGACGAACGGATGCGTGCTCGGTTCGTGCGTGAGGCGAGGACCGCCGCGCGGCTGTCGCATCCGAACATCGTGCCGATTCACAGCGTCGAGGAGCACACCGATGTGGTGTTCTTCGTCATGAGCTACGTAGACGGCGAGACGCTGACCGCACGGGTGCGGCGCGCCGGACCGCTCGCGCCGCGCGATGGCAGTACGCTCATTCAGGAGCTCGCATGGGCGCTCGCCTACGCCCATTCGGCGGGCGTGATCCACCGCGACGTCAAGCCCGACAACGTCATGATCGATCGCGCCGGCGGGCGTGCCATGCTCACCGACTTCGGAATCGCACGCGTCACCGATGGAACCCCGGCGACCGGGCTGGGCGAGATCGTGGGCACCGCGCAGTTCGTGAGCCCCGAACAGGCCTCCGGGACGGCCGTCGACGGGCGCAGCGATCTCTACTCGCTCGGCGTCACCGCGTTCTACGCACTCACCGGCCGGCTGCCGTTCGAAGCGCCGACCGTGATGGCGTTGCTCGGTATGCACCTCACGCAGGCGCCGCCGCCCATCGCCACGGTGCGCGAGTCACTGCCGCCGAAGCTGTCCACCGCCGTGGATCGCTGCCTGGCCAAGGACCCGGCAAAGCGTTTTGCGACTGGCGAAAAGCTTGCGGAGGCGATTGCCGATGCACGCGGAGCGGACGTTCAGATCGCGCCGGTCGTGCGTGGATTTCTCCGCGACCGAGCCCGCACAGGGTACGACGTTGCGCTGTTGTACTCGGCGGTCTTGTATCTCGGGGCCTTCGTCCACTTGCCATTTCTTGAAATAGCCGGCCCGCTCAGTCTACTGGCAGTGGCCAGCGTCATCCGTCTCTTCCAAACAGCGCGCCGCCTCGTGCGAGCGGGCTACGGCTTCGACGACGTGCGGGTGGCAATCCACGCGGAGGCCGCCGTGCGCCGCGAGGAGCTTGGACTTACCAGGGAGGACGACACTCGGCTTCAACAGGCCGGACTGTCTCGCATCGTCGGCACGCTCGCATTCATCGCGGGACTTCTCGTCGTTCCCGTTGGAGTGACTAGGGAGAACCTTCTGCTGTCCCTCGCCGGCGGTGCGTCGGCGCTTGCCGGCATCGTACTGCTCATCCGCTCCGGCACAAACGTTCCGCGTCACGAACGCCTGGGGCTCGTGGGTCGGTGGCTCGATCGTCTGTGGGACGGCCGTTTGGGGAAGTGGTTCTTCGCGCTCGCGGAGTCGCCCGACGAATCGTTGTTCGCTCGGCTTGGGCGACTGGTGGGCGGCAAACGCGCGCCCGGCGTGAAAGCATTGCCGCCGGCTATGGTGAACGCACCCACCGAGGTGATGCTCGCACGCGCCGCGGATGACCTCTTCGAAGCCCTGCCGGCGACTATGCGCGCGCAGCTCGGTGCGGGCCGCGACGTGATCGGGCGGTTGCGTGCGCAGATCACGTCCCTCCGGCGCCGCGAGGAGCAGCTCGAAGCGTCGCTCGCGCAGGCGGGTGATCCGCATGCGACGGCGTCCTCGCCTGGACTCGCGAGCACGCCGCAGACCCTGCTCGATCGCCGCATCGAGTTGACGAACGAGCTGGAACAGGCGAGACGCGACGCGGCAACCCGGCGCGCGTCAGCGGTGGCGGCCATGGAAAACATTCGACTGCAGCTTCTGCGACTTCGCACGGGCCTCGGCTCACCGGCAGACTTGACGGCGGATCTCGACGCCGCGAGCGAGATCGAGCGTCAGATCAACGCGATGATCGACGTGAACGACATCGTCTCCTAAAGACCGCCTCTCGTTGGCGGGCCGAAACAGGAACGCTCCTCACCCTTTGTCGTTGAACGTCACGACCTGTTGCACGGCATCCAGACGTGGTCTGTCGGCTTTGTCGCTCATCGGCACCACGGCGGTTCCAACGGCGAAAAACTCGATCGCATTCGCGCCCCAGCCCCAGTTGGATTCCTCGACCCGCGCGCCGACCACGCCGGTTCCTCCGCGCTCGATGGCCTCCGCCTGCATGCGCTCCAGCGCGAGCTCGCGCGCGGCGTACGTTGCGTCGGTGTAGATCTTCATCTCCTGGTTTCTTCCAGCCTGCTTGAGCGCCTGCATGAAACTCAGATGGGCGATGTGATACACGCACGCTCCCATCGACAGACTGACAGGTCGGTAGCCGGCACGCACGAGCTTCCACAGATCCTGACCGCTCAGGTCGGATGTGAAGGGGCGGTTGTCCTTCGTGCGAAAGCTGCCTTGCCGATCGCGATGACGAATGGCGGTGCCAATGGCTTGAAACTCCAACACGCCCTCGTCCATGGCGTATTGCTTGAACACGAGACGAACGCCGACCACACCATCGCCGCCGAGGAGATCGGCCTCTTCCTCCATGCGCGTCATCGCGAGCTCGCGCGCTTCGAACATGGCCTTGGTCAACACGACGAGCTCCTGGCTCACGCTCCATTTCTGCCACTGGAATCCGACGTGGTAGATGGACGAGCCCATGACCAAGCCGAGTGCGTCGAACCCAGCCTGTTCGACGAGGAGGAACTCGTCTACCGACAGGTCGCTCGTGAAAAACGTTGGACGATCTCCTGTCCCGCGCATCGCCCGCAGGCGCTCGGCAGCCCCGCTCGGCAGATTCGCCGTTGATCCAGGCACGTAGTCCGGCATGCATGCTCCTTGTCGTGAAATGAGCCCAATAGAGAAATGGCTTCCAGTTCAGGGGCGCGGCGAATTCAACCACTCTTGCAGCGCGTCGCGACCCTTGTCCGTTCGACGCAGCTCGACGTCGAGCGCGAGGCCCAGCTCCTCGAGAAAGATGTCGATCTCCAAGGGAACCGTTCGGATCACGACGCCGCGCACTTCCTGCTGGCGACTCGCCTCGAACGATTCATCGGCGCTCTTTTTCAGGACGTAGACGAATCCGCCAACGGGCAGGTGAATGCTGGTGACGTGTCGCCGCAACAGTGCGCGCTCGACGCGCACGCCTGGCACGATGCCTGAGAGAACCGTTACAAGCTCTTCGAGTAGTTCCTTGCGGTCGTCACGACTGCGCTGCGCGAGTAATGCGGCAACGCTTGCGTTCTCGAATGACGACGTGGGATCAGTCATGAGCGGCTACTCTGAAGTTGGATTTGCGGCTGCCTAACACTCGATCGCCCCAGGAAGCGCGTCAAGTAAGCGCGAGCGCGCCGCACCGTTACGCGGTTGACACCCCAGACGCCGTGTGTGACATGAGCCGAATGTCGGAGCGATCGAGCCACCCAAGACGTGTCCAGAACGCCGCGGCGTCGCGATTGCCGGCGACAACCATGAGGTGACACTTGTCGATCCCGCTTTCGGCGAGCGCGTGGACGCGCCGTTCCGCCAGTTGGCGGCCGATACCCTGGCGTCGATGCGTGGGCAAAACCGCGAGATGCTGCAGGTAGCCGCGTCGGCCATCCGTGCCGCACAGAACCGATCCGCCGCGCTCTCATTCGCTAGCGCGGCGGAGCAAGTAGTAGATGTCCGTTCTGCGTTTCGCGGGATCATCATTCCAATGTCCGTACACTTCCCACGAAATGCCCGCGAGCGTGTGCCGTTCCGCTTTGCACCACGCGACGACCGCATTGTGAGCGGCGCCGAGCGCGCTGTAGTCACCCCAATGAGTGGTGGTCGCTGCGTTGCCCCCGGGAGCTTCGGAATATGCGACGCGGCCAATGGGAGCGAAGGGCCTTTGCGTCCCCACACCGAATTCAACGTCGGCGGTGTTTGATGGTCCAGCATGATATACGAAGACATTCTGTCCGTCGAGCGCGATCGCACCGTTCTGTGCGGCCGCGTAGACCTGATCGAGGAGCAGCCGGAACTGCGAGGGTACGTTGCGAAGAGCCATGCGCTCGCGAATCGCTGCGAGCGGTCGCGGGACGACACGCTGCACAGAAATGGAATAGGTCACGGACAGCTCTCCCTCACCGCACCCCCTCGCGGACGCCGCTACTCCGCTCCGATCCGGTCGAGCTCTTCCTTCCCGAGCCCCACCACCCACGGAATCATCTCGTACTGCGCCAGGCCGAACGTCACGTAGGGATCGCCGTCGCGGACCCGATCCAACGTGCCGATGACGTCATCGTCGGGCACACGAAGCAGCAACATGCCGCCGCTGCGCGGATCCATCGGCCCGGACGCGAGGAGCACGCCTTCGTCCTTGAGCCCGCGGAGGTAGGCTCGGTGACGTTCCGTCACCTCCATGACTTCTTCGAGCGGCCGGCGATAGCGAATCAGAGCAATAGCATACATCAGCCACGAACTCCCATTCAAGGTTGAAGAAGATCACACCGCGCTGAATACCTCACGCGCATGCTCCACCCCGGCGACGAGTGCATCGACATCGGCCTCGGTGTTGTAGACATAGAACGACGCCCGCGCGGTCGCCGGCACGTTGAGGCGCCGCATGAGCGGCTGCGCACAATGGTGCCCGGCGCGAATGCACACGCCGGCCTCGTCGAGAATTGTCGCCAGATCGTGCGGGTGAATGTCGCCCACGGTGAAGCTCACCACGCCGCTCCGCTGCGCCGGCGACGGTCCGTAGATACGAACATCCGGAATCTCCGACAGGCGCGCCGACGCCAGTGTCGTGATCTCCTGCTCATGCGCGCGCACCGCCGCCATGCCGATACGATCCAGATACTCACACGCCGCCGCGAGACCCACGGCGTCGGCCACGTTCGGCGTGCCCGCCTCGAACTTGTGCGGCAGCACGTTCCACGTGGTGCGTTCGTCGCCAACGTACTCGATCATGTCGCCACCGCTCTGATACGGCGGCATCGCTTCCAGCAGCGCGCGCCGGCCCACGAGCACACCGCAGCCCATCGGCCCGAGCATCTTGTGACCGCTGAACGCGTAAAAATCCACGTCGAGCGAGTCGAGGTTGAGCGGCAGATGCGGCGCCGCCTGCGCGCCGTCGCACACAGTGACCGCGCCCACGCGGCGCGCAATCGCGATCAATTCCGCGACGGGATTGATCGAACCCAACGCGTTCGACACATGACTGAATGCCACGACCCTGGTCTTCTCGCCAACGAGCGTCGCCAACTGGTCGACGTCCACGCGCCCGTCAGGCGTCAATCCGCAAATACGCAGCTTCGCGCCAACGCCGTTCGCCAACTGCTGCCACGGGACAAAATTCGCATGATGCTCGAGGCCGGTGATCACGATCTCGTCACCGGCGCGCACATTCGATCGGCCCCACGCGGTCGCGACGAGATTCAGTGACTCGGTCGTGCCCCGCGTAAAAATTACGCGCGCGGCGTCCTTCACTCCAATGAACCGCGCGATGCGCTCGCGCGCGTCGTGATAGCGCTCGGTCGCGCGCGCCGACAGCGCGTACGCGCCCCGATGGGGGTTCGCGTTGTCGTGCGTGTAATAGTGCATCATCGCATCGAGCACGACGCTCGGCTTCTGCGACGTCGCGGCGGAATCGAGATAGTGCAGATCCGGATTGGCGGCGAGCAGCGGAAAATCAGCGCGGTCGGCGATCATTGCTCGCGCGGCCCCACCAAGATGCGACCTTCTTGTACGCGTACCGAGAAAACAGACACGGGATCCTCCGCGGGTCCACGACGGACCTCGCCAGTGCGGCAGTCATACCACGCGCCATGCCAGGCGCACTCCAAGTTGCCATCGTTTCGCAGCGTACCGTCGGACAACAAAAACTGGGCGTGCGTACACACGTTGCCCACGGCGCCAATCGTTCCCTGATAGTTGAACAAGCACACCTGCTCGCCGTCCGAACGCTCTACACCGAGTAACGTACCGTCCGGCAGGTCGGCAACCGCGGCCAATGCCTCGAAGTTGCTCACGTGCCCCCGCCGTCCAACGGCGGACCCTCGCGTTCGGTCGAGACGACCTGCTCGCTGGAGTCGAGTGCCGAGTGCAACGCGTGCCACGCAAGACTGGCGCATTTGACACGCATGGGAAAACGTGCCACGCCGCTGAACGCACGTAGCGAGCCGAGAGGCCGCTGCTCATCCTCCGACAACTCGCCGCGCACGAGCTTGTGAAACTGCCCGAACAGCTGCTCCGCCTCGGCCCTGCTCTTTCCTTTCACCGCCGCGGTCATGAGCGACGCCGATGCTTTCGAGATCGCACACCCCTTTCCGGGCGGCGAGGAGAACTTCACGTCGGCGATCGTATCGCCCTCGAGCTTGACTGACAACCGCACTTCGTCGCCGCACAGCGGATTCCGGCCCTCGACCACGCGGTCGGCGTTCTCGACTTCCCCGAAGTTGCGCGGCTTCCGGTTGTGTTCGAGAATCAGCTCTTGATAGAGCGCGTCCGTCTGACTGCTCACAGCGTCACGCTCCTCACACGAACCGCTCGAGCGTCATGCGCTCCAGCCCTTCGCGCACCGCATCCACCTCGAGCGTCTCCAACACGTCGGCGGCGAACGCATAGGTCAAAAGGCGCCGCGCCAGTGCGTTGTCGATCCCTCGGCTCTTGAGGTAGAACAAGGCCATTTGGTCGATCTGGCCGATCGTCGCGCCGTGCGTGCACTTTACGTCGTCGGCAAAGATCTCGAGCTGCGGCTTGGTGTCCACCTGCGCCGTAGGCGACAACAGCAGCGTCTTGTTGGTCTGCTTGCCGTCCGTCTTCTGCGCGATCGGATGGACATACACCTTGCCGTTGAACACGCCGTGCGAATGTCCGTCGAGCACCGCCTTGTACAACTCTCGGCTAAAGGTGTTCGGCTGGGCGTGGATGATCTGCGTTTGATGGTCGGAGTGCTGGGCGCCGTCGAGCATGTACAGACCGTTCAGCGTTGCACCCGATCCTTCGCCGTCGAGCGTGGAATAGACGTTCGACCGGGCCAGCGCCGCTCCCGTCGCAAACGAGAACGAGACGTAATGACTGTCGCGCGCCTGCCGCACGTCGATGGTGCCGACGTGAAAAGCGCGCGCACCCTCTCGCTGCAACTTGTAGTGCTGAACAGTCGCGCCGTCGCCGAGCGACACTTCGGTCACCGCGTTGGTCAAATACATCGCGTCGCTCGTCGAGACATAACTCTCGATGATCGTCGCCTTGGAATGCTTGCCCACAACGATGAGGTTGCGCGGGTGCATCATCCCCTTCGCCGCGACAGCGTCCGTCACGAACAAGAGATGAATGGGCCGCGCGACTTCCGTGTCTTTGGCAATCTGCAGCACGGCGCCGTCGAGCATGAATGCCGTGTTGAGCGCCGTGAACGCGTGCGCGTCGTAGCTCGCGATCGTGCCGACCTGATTGACGACATGATTGACAACGCTCGGCGACTCGGTCCACGCAGTCGCCAAGTCGCAGAACGTCACGCCCGTGGGCAGCGTCGCGCTCTCGGACAGCTCCGGCGCGTACCGGCCGTTGACGAACACCAGTGTGTGCCAGTCGTGGGCTCCAAACGCGAACCGCTCGAGCTCTTCACGCCGGATGTTGCCGCTCCTCGCGGCAAGCAAGGTGAATTCCTGCTCGGCGATCGGCGCCACGCTCGTGAAATGCCAATCTTCGTTCTTCGTGGTTGGAAATCCGAGAACGCCGAAGCGGTCGAACGCCGCCCGGCGCATCGACTGCAATGACGCCGGCGCCGAGGCGTCGGACATCAACTCGTCGAATGCTCCGGCGTATCCGTCCAAGGCCATCCCGGTTAGCGGACTTCCAGCAAGTGCAGTGGACATCACGCAGCGCCTGCCCCCGCGACCATCGGGGTACCGCCCGTCAGCCAGTCGTAGCCGCGCTCCTCGAGCTCGAGCGCGAGCTCCTTGCCGCCGGACTTGAGAATGCGACCTCCCGCCAGCACGTGCACGTAGTCCGGCACGATGTAGTTGAGCAAACGCTGATAGTGGGTCACCACGATCGTTGCATTGTCCGGGCGCTTGAGCGTATTCACGCCGTCGGCGACGATACGCAATGCATCAATGTCGAGGCCCGAGTCGGTCTCGTCGAGAATCGCCAGCTTGGGCGACAGCACGGCCATCTGAAGAATCTCGTTGCGCTTTTTCTCGCCGCCCGAGAATCCCGTGTTCACCGACCGGTTGAGCATCGACGCGTCCATGTCGACCAGCGCGAGCTTCTCGTCCATGAGATCGGCGAACTCGAGCGGATCGACTTCCTCTTCACCGTGCGCTTTGCGGATCTCGTTGTACGCGGCGCGGAGAAAATACGCGTTCGACACGCCGGGAATCTCCACGGGATACTGGAACGCCAGAAAAACGCCCGCCTGCGCCCGCTCCTCGGGCTGCATCGCGAACAGATCCTTGCCGTCGTACGCCACCGAACCGCCAGTAACTTCGTATGCCGGATTGCCGGCGAGCACCTGCGCCAGCGTGCTCTTTCCCGACCCGTTCGGACCCATGACCGCGTGAATCTCTCCCGCTTCCACGGTGAGGCTGAGGCCCTTGAGAATCGGCTTTGTGCCAACGGACGCTTCCAAATCCTTAATAACCAATAAACTCATGTGTAGCGCTCTTTTTTGAGGTCGGCTTCGTACAAGCTGAAGCCTCCGAATTCGCCAATAGCCATTTCTGCAACTCGACTCGAGTGTCCAGTCGTCAGTCCATCCGCCCTACGCTCAGCCAACGCTTCCTTCCAGCGTGATCCCGAGGAGTGCCTGCGCCTCGAGCGCAAACTCCATCGGCAATTCCTTGAACACTTCCTTGCAGAACCCGCTCACGATCATCGACACCGCCTGCTCGGCGGACAATCCGCGCTGCTTCAAATAGAAGATCTGGTCTTCGCCGATCTTCGACGTGGACGCCTCGTGCTCCACGATCGCGGTGTTGTTGCCCACTTCCACGTACGGGAACGTGTGCGCGCCGCAGCGGTTGCCCACGAGCATCGAGTCGCACTGCGTGTAGTTCCGCGCGCCCTCCGCCTTGGGCAGCACCTGCACGCGACCACGATACGAGTTGTTGCCTTCGCCGGCGGAGATCCCCTTGGACACGATCGTCGACCGCGTGTTCTTGCCGATGTGGATCATCTTCGTGCCGGTGTCCGCCTGCTGCTTGTTGTTCACCACGGCAACCGAATAGAACTCGCCGACGGCGTTGTCGCCCTGCAGAATCACGCTCGGATACTTCCAGGTGATCGCCGAGCCGGTTTCGACTTGCGTCCACGAGATCTTCGCGTTCTTCGCCGCCTTGCCGCGCTTGGTCACGAAGTTGTAGATGCCGCCCCTTCCTTCCTTGTCGCCGGCATACCAGTTCTGCACCGTCGAGTACTTGATCGTCGCGCCCTCGAGCGCCACGAGCTCCACGACCGCCGCATGCAGCTGATTGGTGCTGCGCTTGGGCGCCGTGCATCCCTCGAGATAGCTGACGTAGGCGCCCTCGTCCGCGACGATGAGCGTTCGCTCGAACTGGCCGGTGTCGGCCGAATTGATGCGGAAGTACGTGGACAATTCCACGGGACAGCGCACGCCCTTGGGGATGTACACGAACGATCCGTCGGAGAACACCGCGCTGTTGAGTGCGGCGAAAAAGTTGTCGCTGTAGGGCACGACGGTGCCGAGGTATTTCTCGACAAGCGCTGGATGCTCGCGCAGCGCTTCGCCGAATGAACAAAAAATGATGCCATACTTCGACAACTCCTCGCGCATCGTCGTGCCCACCGACACCGAGTCGAAGATCGCGTCCACGGCCACACCCGCGAGCATCTTCTGCTCGTACAGCGGAATGCCGAGCTTCGCGTAGGTCTTCAACAGCTCCGGATCGACGTCGTCGATGCTGCCCAGCGGCGTTTTTGTCTTTGGCGCGGAGTAGTAGCTGAGCGCTTGATAGTCGATCGCCGGGTATTTCACGTTCGACCAGTGCGGCTCTTTCATCGACAGCCAACGGCGATAGCCCTTGAGGCGCCAGTCGACCATGAACTCCGGCTCGCCCTTCTTTGCCGAAATGGCGCGAACGATCTCCTCGCTCAATCCGGGCGGAAACGTGTCCGACTCGATGTCGGTCACAAAGCCGTGCTGATACTCACGGCTGATCAGGGTCTCGATTGAGCTGCTCATAACGTGTTGCCCTTGAAACGTTTGCGTCAGGACTGGGTCCGCGCGTGGGGCCGACGCACCGCCGCGAAACCAGGCGAGGTCAGCTAACCGGAGAAAATTAGTCGGGTATCCGGCTGGAAGCAAAGAATGATCAGCTCACGCACCCGCGAACGCCTATTCGCAGGACTGCCGTCCCACGGTCAACGCGAATACCGCTGGACCCAAAGCACGGCGGCCAACACGAGCAGGGCAAGCACCGCGACCACCAGCTTCAACCACTTGGTGTCGCGCTCCGCGAGGTTGTTCGCCTCCACAGGGCTCCGGCCAGACCCCAGGGTCGGCCGCCGGCTGCGTTCGTCATTCTCGCCGGCATCCCGCTCCGCGATCTCGAAGTCCGGCGGCGGATCGCTCAACGTGAACCTGAGCTTGGCGAACGCGACCTCGATCGTGTCGCCATCACTCAGCAATCGCGGACCGGGAAGCGCCCTGCCGTTCAAATTCGTTCCCGCCGACCCCATCGAACGGATCGTGAACCCGCCGGCCTCTCGTCGCACCTCGGCATGAAATCGTGAGGCCGTCGCGTCGCGAATGGCGACAACATTCGACGCGTCGCGCCCGATGGACGTAGACCGGATCCGCAGCGGGTAGGCGATGCAACCGGCGTCGTCAACCAAAAACGCATTCAGAAGGGGCGACAGATCGGTGGGTGCCACGGGGGGTGCGTGCTCACCAAAGCAAAAGAGCGCGTCGCCGGCGGCAATTGCGTCGCCGTCCTTCAACACAGCCGAGCCGTCGAGGAGTTGCGCTCCGTTCACCACGAGAACGACGTCGGACGAGGCGGGCCGGATCGACACTGTTTGCTCGCTCGCATTCACCACGAAATGCCGCGGATTGAGTCCGGGTGCCGCGACGGGCCAGCCAGCGTCGTTGGCGCTGCCGACGACGATCTCACCGCGCAGCTCACGAGTGATCTCTCCGAAAGCGAGCCACGTCATCTATGCGGTCCCTGTCGCGATCTCGGTCATCACCTGGCGCAGCAGCGATGCGGCGAGGTCCACCTTGTATCCGTTCTTCGACATCGGGCGCGCGTCAAGGAGCGCGCGGTCGGCCAGCGTTCCGATGGTGTCCGCGTCCAACCCGCCCGACGACACGTCTTCTTCGACGGACGTGTTCACACGCCAGGGACGTGGTGCGACTCCTCCGAGGACAATGCGCACGTCGCCGTTCGGTCGCCTGCAGCCGGCTGCGCTCACGAGCGCGAAGTCCCAAGCGTCGCGTTGCATGAGCTTATAGTAGCGTTGCACGCCGCCCCCCGCCTCACCCGGCAAAAAGACTGCCGACACGAACTCATGGGCCGTGAGCACAGTCTCGTTGTCCAGGCGCTCGCTGGGGAGAACGTAGAATTCGCTCACTGGAACCAGCCGCACACCCGCCGACGAGCTGATCTCGATCGTCGCGTCCAGCGCCGTGAGCGCCACCGCCGGGTCCGACGGGTGCACGATGTGACAGGGCCCGCCGTCGAGGATCGCGAGATACTGATTCTCCCCGTGCACCGCAGGACACGACGGTCCCTCGTTCTTGAGGCAAGGCACGCCACGTCGATAGTACCAGCAGCGCGGGCGTTGGCAAAGATTGCCGCCGAGGGTTCCCATGTTGCGGAGCGCCGGAGTTCCGACCGCGTTGCACGCCTCGGCGAGCATCGCGAAACGCTCCATGATGATTGCGTCGCGCGCGATGTCGGCGAGGCGCGTCGCGCTGCCGATTCGCACACGCCCGTCGCCGAGCGCCCGAATGCCGGTGCCGTCGGGAATCTCACGAAGGTCCACGACGGTGTCGGGCAGCGCCAACTGCTCGGCGATCGTCACCAGCAGGTCGGTTCCGCCGCCGAGTGCGACGGCGCCCGGCTGGCCCAATTGGTCGGCGGCGTCGTTGATCGATGTCGCGCGGTGGTACAAGAAGGGAAGGGTCACGGAATCGGAACGAAGCTCATTGAAGCAGACGACGGGTGAAGGCGGACGCGAGACGCGGCTCCTAAGAATTTGAACCCGTAGGCGGCCATTGCGCGAATGGCAGGGATTTCATCGTCGGGCGGTACGGCGAGCCCAAGCAGCGAGCTGTGAGTCGCGTGACTACAACTGCGAGGGAAAACGTTATGAGCGTCGAGAACCGTTTTACCGCCATTCCACCGGACAAAAAAGGCGGGACCGGTTGGTCCCGCCGTAGCGGCGAACGTGCTTTGTGGGGGACGGCGTCAGCGACCCTCGGCGCGCGGAGCGTCGCCGGAGCCCTTTCCATGCCAGGTGACGTCGGTCGGGTGCTTGTACGTCTGCTTGTGGATATAGGCCACGCTCGCGATGCAGATCACCGCCAGGAGAATGACTCCGCCGGCAAATCCCCAACCGCCGTTGACGTCGGCGCGAACGTAGCGATCAATGTGTTGGTCGGACATCGAATCCCCGTCGAATCCCCGTCGAGCTAATCGAACAAGCCAGAGTGGTGAATATACCAGGAAGGGCTCGACTGACCAGTGGCCGCCGGCGCGATCGACCCATCCCAGCGTGGCGCAACGGGTTGTGGCCGATTCTTCGACGAAGCGTGACGGAACTCGATCGTTGGGAATCGGTAAGAAACGACTCGACGCACAACCATTCGTCCCGGTCTCGTTGTCTGAAGTGTTGAGCGGGACGTAACTTGCTGCACTCCGCCGCCTCCATGTATTTGACGTGACCGTTCTTAGAGACGAGCTCCAGCGTACGCTTGGCACCGCCTACACCCTCGAGCGCGAGCTCGGTGGCGGCGGCATGTCCACCGTGTACGTTGCCCGCGACAACTCGCTCGGACGAGCGGTGGTCGTGAAGGTTTTGCCGTACGAGCTCGCCGCGACCGTCTCCGTCGATCGATTCAAGCGCGAGATCATGCTGTCCGCGGCGCTTCAGCATCCGCACATCGTGCCGGTGTTGAGCGCGGGGGAAACGGGGCCCGACGAGAGTGACGCCGCGGGCACGCGGTTGCCTTACTTCATCATGCCCTTTGTCGAGGGCGAATCGCTGAGGGCGCGGCTGTCGCGCGGCCCGCTGTCGGTGCGCGAAGGGGTCAGCATTCTCAAAGACGTGGCCCGCGCCCTCGTCTACGCGCACGGCCGCGGCATCATCCATCGCGACATCAAGCCCGACAATATTCTGCTCTCGGGCGGTTCGGCTACGGTCACCGATTTCGGGGTCGCCAAGGCGCTGTCGGCGTCGCGGGAAGGCAACCGTCCGCACGCGCCGTCGCGCACCGGAACGATCACGCTCGTCGGCACGTCGATCGGCACGCCGGCGTACATGGCGCCGGAACAGGCCGCGGGCGATCCGAACACCGACCACCGCGCCGATCTCTACGCACTCGGAATTGTTGGCTATGAGATGCTCGTGGGGTCGCCTCCGTTTCACGGTCGCGCACCGCAGCAACTCCTGGCCGCGCAGCTCACGGAGAAGCCGGCGCCGATCGGGACGCGACGCGCCGACGTTCCCGAGGCGCTGGCGCTGCTGATCATGCGGCTGTTGGAGAAGGATCCTGCGAATCGGCCGCGCACGGCCAACGAGGTCGCGCGGGCTCTCGAGGATCCGGCGGTCGTCAGCGGAACGTTCACGTCGGCGCAACCGCCCAGACAGCAGCAACCCAAGCGAGTGCTCTGGGCGCTCGCGGGCGCGGGGATTCTCGCATCGGTGGCGGCGGGAGGCGCGTGGTTCAGCAACCGTCACGTTCCGCCAACGACCACACCCGTGGTGACGACGGCCGCTCCGGTTTCGACAGGCAAGTCGATCGCGGTGATGCCGCTCGTGAACATCAGCCAAGATACGAGCGACGCCTACTTTGCCGCCGGGATGACGGCAGAGGTGACGAATGCGCTGAGTCGCATTGCAGGTATTCGCGTCGCGTCGGGTGGTGAGGGCGGGAAAGAGCAGGGCACCGATCCCACCGAGATCGGCAAGAAAATGAACGTCGAGATGGTGTTGTTCGGAACCGTGCAGCGAGCCAAAGGTCGTCTTCGGGTGACGGCGCGATTGGTCAAGGCATCGGACGGTTTCACCATCTGGTCCGACATGTTCGAGCGCGAGGCCAAGGACGTCTTCAAGGTCCAGGACGCCATCTCGGCCGACATCGTCGCGGCGATCTCGCCCGAGCTGACGGGGACGGCCCAGGCAGCGGCTCGGTCCACTCCTGACGCTCCGTCGGCCCCCGCGGCTTCTGCCGCAGCACCCGCGGGTGTCGCGGCGAGCAATCACGGCACCACCGATCTCCAGGCGTACGACCTGTATCTCCGGGGTCGCTACTTCTTTGAAAAGCGCGGAGAAGCGGGTCTCCGGCGCGCGCTCGACTACTTCGAGCAAGCGGCGCGAAAGGACTCGATGTTTGCGCGGGCGTATGCAGGCATCGCGAACACCTACGCGCTGTTGCCGCTCTACGCCAATGTGCGCACCGACTCGGTGATGCCGTTGGCAATGAAGGCGATCAATCGCGCGGTCGCCCTCGACAGCACGTTGTCGGAAGCATTCGCGTCTCGCGCTTCGTTGCTGCAGGTGGCCTGGCGTTGGGCGGACGCCGAACGCGACTACCAGCACGCGCTGACGCTCGATCCCAACTACGCCGCGGCCCATCAGTGGTACGGCGAGCTGCTGTTGATCAACGGTCGGATTGCCGATGCACAGGCACAGCTCAAACGTGCCACCGCGCTCGACCCGCTCTCGCCGATCACCTTCGGTTCGTACTCGCTCGCGCTCGGCGCAGCGCGCTCATTTGACGCCGCGATCGCTGCAGCGCGCCGGGCGGTGGAGCTCGACTCCACGCTCGTCCCCACTCGCTTCATGCTCGGCGGGGTCTATCTCGAGGCGGGACGAATGCCGGAAGCGATCCGCGAGCTCGAGGCCGTCGCCCGGATGGACACGTCGTCGGTCCACACCCTGGGATTTTTAGGGTATGCTTATGCGAAGAGTGGCAACACGAAACGGGCGAGTGACATTGCCGCGAAACTCGAGGCCCGCGCAGGACAACGGAGCGGTGGGGCCGCGGAGGCGGCGCGCGTGTATCTCGGCCTCGGGGACAATGCGCGCGCCCTCACACTGCTCGAGCGCGCGGCCAACGATCACGATTCGTTTTTCGCCAGCGAGTCGCTCGGGGAACCGTTCTTCGATCCCGTTCGAGGCGACCCGCGGTTCGGGGCGATCGTGGCGAAGGTTGGGCTCGATGCGAGAATCATCAACCGCCCCTAACCCAGCCTGTTCGATCGGTTCGCCGCGAATCGCTATCGAGCTGCGCGATGGGGAACACGCGCTTCCAGTACATGGCGGACATTCTCCTGAATGAGATTGGACTGAAGGGTGGTCGGAAAGATGTACGACGCGTTTGGACAATCGGATTTCTGCGTGAATGAGGCGCGATTGGTGAATCCAGAAGGCGAGCGGCACAGCAACGAACCTCAGGTCGAGTCGTCATGCCGGTGATGCGACTCGCGACGCGCCACATCCTGCCGGCTGCCCTCGTTGTGCTGATCGCTGCGGCAGCCTGCACGAGGCCGGTGCTGTACTATCCCACCCCCGAGAGCGCGGGGGTCACGGGCGCCGCGCCGTCCGGTGCTCATCAACCCACCACGAGCGGTTCGACGGCGTCAACGCCGGCTGGATCAGACGCAGTATCGATGGGGCGCGACGTGGAATACCTTCGCTCTCGCAAGATTCTGTTGCCTGTCGCCGGCGCCAACATGGCCAAGGTGGACGACTCGTTCAATGAAGGGCGCGACGGCGATCGAACACACCGCGCGATCGATATTCTCGCGCCGCGCGGCACGCCGATCCTCTCCGCCGACGACGGAAAGATTCTGCGCATGACGACGAACGCGCTCGGCGGAATCTCGATGTACACGGTCGACGCGCAAATGCGACTCGTGTACTACTACGCGCACATGGATCACTACAACGACGCGATGTCGCCGGGACGCGCCATCGTGCGCGGCGACACGCTCGGATTCGTCGGCACCACCGGCAACGCGCCGAAGGACACGCCGCACCTGCACTTTCAGGTCATGCGGTGGCCCGCCGACGGGAAATACTGGAACGGCGACCCAATCGACCCGTACGACGCGCTCGGCGGCCTGCCGCGAGATCGCGGCAAGCGCGCCGGACAACCGAACGACTAGCAGCTACTTCGGCGCACCTCGTTCAGCGTCGCCGTGCCTGTCTGCGTCGTGTCGGCGAGAACCGTTGCCGTGACGATCGCGGTGAGCCCGACTCGAATACACTTTGCCGTGAGTAGCCGGCGCGCGCGTCGATGCCGGACCGGGCGACGTTCTGACATCAGCGGACCCCGCCAGCAAATCCCGCACAATCGAGCTGAACCGGTACCGCAATCGTCGCGTAGGCTGGTAGTTTCCCCGCATGCCACTTTCATCGAAGGAGCGCGCGGCGCTCCGCGGCGAGGCGCACCATCTCAGCGCCGCCGTCCACATCGGCCAAAACGGCCTCACCGAGACCGTCCTCGAGACGATCGACGACGCGCTCCGAACGCGCGAGCTCGTGAAGATTCAGTTCGGCAAGAACGCCGACGTGTCGGCCAGGGAAAGCGCGAGTACACTGGCGGACTCCATGCGCGCCGAGGTGGTGCAGGTGATCGGCAAGACGGCGACGCTCTACCGCCAGAACCCGGACCTCAAGCGCAAAGACGGCATCCCGCCCTGGCGTAACGTCTAGGCGCCCGAGCAGCCGTCTCGTCACGGCGCTCTTGACCCCTCGGCGGGCTGATCGTACCGTTTCCTTTCGACAGTCGAAAGGAAGAACTCGAATGCGAATGCTGCGAATACCGCAAATACTGCGGAGCTGGATCGCTCGTGTGCGCGGCACGTTGCACTCGCGCGACGTCGAGGCACGACTCGATGAAGAGATTCGCTTTCATCTCGACATGCACACCGAGCAACGGGTTCGAAGCGGTGTGTCGCCCGACGACGCTCGACGCGCAGCGCTCGTGGCCTTTGGCGGCCGCGAGCCGTGGCGCGAAGCAACCCGCGACGAATACCGCAGCCGTTGGGTCGAAGGCATTTGGAACGACGTGCGATTCGCGGTGAGAACGTTGCGACGCTCGCCCGGGTTCACCATCGTCGCACTGCTCACCTTCGCGCTGGGCATTGGCGCGAACACCGCGGTGTTCAGCGTCGTCAGCGGCATTCTTCTCCGCCCGTTGCCATACGCAAATCCAACCCGTCTCGCGTCGATCTGGCCCGATCGCACGTTGTCGGGCGCCGAGTTGGCGTATCTCCAACAGCACGCCAAGTCGTTCGCGGCGGTCAGCGCGTTCAGCCCAGGCTGGGGCATCGCCATGACCGGCGCCGGCGACCCGCGACAGCTCGACGCTGCCCGTGTGTCGACGAATTATTTCCAGACGCTCGGCGCCCACCCCGTGATCGGACGCTCGTTCGCCGACGGCGAGTCGAGCGAAGGACATTGGGATGTGATGGTGGTGAGCCACGCGCTCTGGATCAGTCAATTCGGCGGCGATCCGAACGTTGTGGGCAAGATCGTAGACTGCGACGGTTCGCCAACGCTGGTGGTCGGCGTCATGCCCGCGGACTTCGAGGCATTTCAACCGGGCGTGGACGCCTGGCTGCCATTACAAATCGACGCGGCGTCGCCGTTCTACACCGGACAAGTCGCGCTCGGCTTCGGCCGGCTCGCCCGCGGCGCAACGTTCGCAAGCGCCGCCGCGGAGACGGCGACGCTCGTTCCGCAGATGCGCGCGGCTTTCAACTATTCCGAGGACTATGGAAAAAGCGTCACCGTCGTCGACCTGCACGATCGACTCGTCGGCGACATTCGGCAATCGCTGTTCGTTCTGCTCGGCGCGGTCGCGTTCGTGCTGCTGATTGCGGGCGCGAACGTGGGCAACCTCATGCTCGTGCACGCCACGGGCCGCCGTCGCGAGCTTGCCGTCCGCCGAGCGCTCGGCGCGTCGCGCGGGCAGATCGTGCAACAGTTGCTCATTCAGAGTTTGCTCATTGCTTCCGTGGGCGGAGCACTGGGCACGATCGTCGGCGTGGCCGGTGTTCGCGGGCTCAAGGCGCTGCTGCCGTCTACGCTCCCACTCCTCTCGAGCGTGTCGGTTGATTGGCGCGTGCTCGTCGTGTCGGCGGGGATCACGTTGGCGGTCGGGCTCTTGTTCGGCGTGGCGCCGGCATTGACCGCATCGCGCGTCGACCCGGACGGCGCGCTTCGAATTGCCGCATCGAGCGGTGCCAACCGCGCCGGAGTCGCGACGCGCCGCACGCTCGTCATCGTGGAGATCGCGCTTGCCATGGTGCTCGTCGTTGGCGCCGGACTGATGACGGAATCCCTCTGGCGCATGAGCCGCGTAGACCTCGGTTTCGACGCGCGGAACGTACTCAGCTTCAGGCTCCAGCCGTCGAGCGGACAGGCACCGAGCGTCGAGAAGCTTCGCGTCTACTTCGACGAGACCAGCAAGCGTCTCGCGACGATCCCGGGCGTCGTTGCCGTGGGCGCGTCGCAGCATCTTCCGCTTAGCGGCTTCAATTGGAGCGGCGACTTGGACATCGAGACGCAGCCTGTCGCATCGACGGCCGCGCATCCGCGCATCGTCTGGAGAACGATCGTTGGCGACTATTTCACCGCGATGAAGATTCCGCTGCGGCGCGGGCGGCTGTTCACGTCGGCCGACACACGAGATGCGCCCCCAGTGGTCGTCATCAGCGAGAGGATGGCGCGTCACTATTGGCCCGATCGCGATCCAATTGGACAGCGCATTCGCGCCGGCAACGCCACGCGTAAAGAGTGGGCGACGATCGTGGGCGTCGTAGGAACGGTGAACTATCTCGGCCCGCAGACGCCGCCGGGCGACGAGATCTATCGACCCAACGCGCAACAAGGGCAGTCGGGGATGCACTTCGTGGTGCGAACGTCGGGCGAGCCGCTCACTCTTGCCGGAAGTGTTCGCTCGGCGATTCGCTCATTCGACGCCACCGTCCCAGTCGCCGAATTGCGGTCGCTCGGCGACCTCTTTGTCGCGTCGACGGCGACGCCTCGAGCGATTGCGTGGCTCTTACTGGCATTCGCGGGCGTGGGTGTGGTCCTCGGTGCTGTCGGTGTCTACGGCGTGATCGCATACGCGGTGAATCAGCGCACCCGCGAGCTGGGCATTCGCATTGCGCTCGGCGCGATGGAAGGACGCATCGTGACGATGGTTGTGGGAGAGGGAGCGCGCATGGCGGCCGTCGGCATTGCAATCGGCGCCGTGGCGGGCGTGATTGCCGCGCGGTCCTTGCGCACGCTCGTGTTCGGCGTCGCGACCACCGACGTGGCGACGTACACCGTCGTGGCGGCGCTGATCGCTCTGGTGGCGTTGGCCGCCGCGTACATCCCGGCGCGCCGTGCGTCGCGCGTCGACGCGCTCGTGGCGCTGCGAAGTGACTGAGCACACCGGCGGCGGAACGCATTGACACTCTGCCGCCGGCGTTCCATGCTCTGCGAGGTTCCCACCAACCTCGACTCAGCCACATGTCATCGACACGCCGCGACTTTCTCAAGACCGGCGCCGCCGCGGCGGCCGCCACCATCGTCGGGCCCGCGCTACTTGGCGCCGCGCCCCCATCATTGTTCACTCCGCCGCGATTTCTCGAGCCGCCGCCGACTGAAGCGTTCGCCACGGAGTTGGCCGCCGAGGCGCTGAACGCGGCGCGCGACGCGGGTGCGACGTACGCCGACGTCCGCATCGGACGGTATCGCCGCCAATCCATCAACACGCGCGAACGGCAGATCACCGGCGTGGCCGACGCCGAGTCGTACGGCATTGGCATTCGCACGCTGGTGGGTGGCGCGTGGGGTTTCGCGGCGACCAACAACATGACGAAAGACGGCGTTGTGAAGGCCGCGCGTGAAGCGGCGCGGTTGTCGCGCGCCGCAAAATCGGTGCAGAAGCGCCCGATCGAGCTCGCGCCGACTCCAGTGGTGAAGGGCACGTGGATGACGCCGATCACGCGCGATCCACTCGAGGTTCCGCTCGAGGAAAAGGTGGCGCTGATGTTCGCCGCGAACGAAGCGGCGCTCAAAGTGCCCGGCGTTCGTTTCGTGAACACGGGCATGCAGTTGCTGCGTGAGATCAAAACCTACGTCAACTCCGAAGGCACCGAGACGACGCAGACGTTCGTACGCGTTGGCCCGTCATTCTCGGCGACCGCGGTCGGTTCCGGAGCGTTCCAGCAATACACCGAGGAGCTCGCGCCGCGCGGCCAAGGTTGGGAGTACGTGCAATCGCTCGATATGCCGGGCAACGCCGGGAAATGGGCGCAGCTGGCGGTTGAGAAACTGACGGCGCGGTCGGTGGACACAGGGCGCTACGACTTGATTCTCGATCCGAAGAATCTCTGGCTTACGATTCACGAATCCATTGGTCATCCCACCGAGTTGGACCGGGCCATGGGCTACGAGGCGAACTATGCCGGCACCAGCTTTGTCGCGCCTCCCGAGAAGATGATTGGCACGCTCAAGTACGGCACCGAGCTGCTCAACATTCAGGGTGACCGGACCCAGGAAGGCTCGCTTGCGCGATGTGCGTGGGACGACGAAGGCGTCGCGGCGGACCAGTGGCTGATCATTGAGAAAGGAATATTCAAGGACTATCAAACCACGCGTGAGCAGGCGGCGTGGATCACGAAGCTGACGGGTGTTTCCAAGTCGCATGGCTGCTCGTTCGCCGACTCGTGGGACAGCGTGCAGTTCCAGCGGATGCCCAACGTGTCGCTGCTGCCGGGAAGCAAGGACACGAGCCTCGAGGACATCGTGGCCGCGACGGATCGCGGCATTCTGATCAAGAATCGCGGCTCGTGGTCGATCGATCACCAGCGCTACAATTTTCAGTTCTCGGGACAGGTGTTCTACGAGATCAAGGGCGGAAAAATCACCGGAATGCTCAAGGACGTTGCGTACCAGGCGAACACGCCGGTCTTCTGGAATTCCATGGACATGATCGGCGGCGCGAAGTCGTATTGGCTTGGCGGCTCGTTCGGCGATGGAAAAGGCCAGCCGTCGCAATCCAATTCAGTGAGTCACGGCTGTCCGCCGGCGCGCTTTCGCAACGTCAACATCGTCAATACGGGGAGGGAAAGCTGATGCCGAAGTCTCTCTTCGCGGCCGAAGCGGACTTTCTGTCGCGCGACCAGGCCAAGGCGCTCGCCGACCGGGTGTTGGGTTTCTCGAAGGCGGACGAGACGCGCGTCAATATCACGAGCGGTTGGAGCGGCAACACCCGCTTTGCCGGCAACGAGATCACGACGAGCGGCGGAACGACCGACACATCGGTCACGATCACGGCCACGATCGGCAAGCGCCGCGCGTCGGCGACGACAAATGTGCTCGATGACGAAAGTCTCAAGCGCACCGCGACGTTCGCCGAACAGCTTGCGCGCTTGAGCCCGGACGATCCCGAGTTGACGCCGGAGCTTGGGCCGCAAACGTACACGCCGGTCAATGGCTACTTTGACAAGACCGCTGACCTGACTCCGGAAACACGGGCGGCCGCGGCGAAAGCGACGATCACTGTCGCGGAGCAGGCAGGAAAGGCGGCGGGCAACATCTTCGTCGCGGGATTCCTGTCGGCGACCGCCGGCGCGAACGCCATCGCGACGAGCCGCGGTCTGTTCGCGTATCATCGGAACAGCGACGTCGATCTTTCCGCGACGGTGCGTACGCCGGACGGCACCGGCTCGGGTTGGGCGAGCGCCGGCGCGCGCGATTGGAGCTCGATCGATCCCGCCGCGCTGGGCCGCATCGGCGCGCAGAAGGCCGTGGCGAGCCGCAATCCCAAGGCGATCGAGCCGGGGCTGTACACGGTGGTGCTCGAGCCGCACGCCGTCGCCGAGATCATGCCGCAATTGGTCGGCACGTTCAACGCGCGGACGAATGACGAAGGGCGCGGCACGTTCAGCAAACAGGGCGGCGGAACGAAGCTGGGCGAGAAGATCGCCGACGAGCGCGTGACGATCTACTCCGATCCCGTGGACCCCGATCTGCTGGCGCAGCCGTTCGCGTCGGACGGCACGCCGTTGAAGCGCATTGTGTACGTCGAGAAGGGAATCCTCAAGAACTTCTCGTACGATCGGTTCTGGGCGCAAAAGCAGGGGAAGCAGGCGACGACCGGCGGCGGTGGCGGACGTGGCGGCGGCGGTGGCGGAGGAGGAGGCGGTGGTGCCGGGGGCGGACTCAAGTTCGCCGGTGGAACGAAGACGACCGAGGAACTGATCGCCGGCTGCGAGCGCGGAATTCTCGTCACGCATTTTTTCTACATCCGATCGCTCGATCAACGCACGGTGCTGCTCACGGGTCTGACGCGCGACGGAACGTTTCTCATCGAGAAGGGGAAGGTGACGCAGGCGCTGAAGAATTTTCGATGGAACGAGAGTCCGCTCTTTCTGTTGAGCAAGATCGAGGAGATCGGGCGCGCCGAGCGCACAGCGGCCGGGCAGGTGATGCCGGCGATCCGGGCGCGGGACTTCAACTTCTCGTCGTTGTCGGACGCCGTGTAGTGGCGCGCGCCCTTCGCGCCAGCGCGCGCGATGTTCGGCGACGGGTTTGCAGCCCAATGCGTTGGCGAGCCTAGTTGCGCCTTGGCTGCGCCATCGCATTTCCAAGCGGATCTGCGCGGATGAATGCGGATTCCCAAAATGATCGTCGGGCGTGGATGCTTGC
>JBDUEJ010000064.1:0-30294 GCA_040002475.1 bacterium
CGCTGTTTGGCACGTGCGCTGTTTGGCACGTGCGCTGTTTGGCACGTGCGCTGTTGGCAGTTGCTTCGTTCGCCACCTGCGTCGTTCGGCACCTGCGTCGTTCGCCCCCGTCCACAATCCCAGAATTGGACACCGTCTTCCCGTGACCCTACTTTCCGCCTTCCCGCCCTCGCCTGAGAGGACTCCATGCCCCACAACGAGAAGCTTCCGCGATCTTCCGCCTTCGACCTCAACCGTCGCGACTTCTTGCACGGCGCCATTGCCTCCACCGCCACGTTCGCTCTCAATCCTCACTTCCCCATCCTCACAGCGTCACCAAAAGACGACGTGATCGCCAAGATCGCCGGGCAGCACGACGCCACCGTAAAGATGCTGCAGGACTGGATCGCCCTCCCCTCGATCGCCGCCGAGAATCGCGGCTATCCCCAGGGCGCCGATTATATGGCGCGTCTTGCGCGCGAGGCGGGGTTTCAGCGCGTCGACGTCGTGCCGACCGCCGGGAAACCAGGCGTCTTCGCCACGCTCGACTCGGGCGCGCCCACCTGGCTCGGCATCTATTTCATGTACGACGTCAAGCAGTTCGATCCGGCGGAGTGGACGTCACCGCCGCTCGAGGCGCGACTGGTCGACAAGCCTGGAATCGGCAAGGTGATGGTCGGCCGCGGCGCGACCAACTCCAAAGGCCCACAGATGGCGTGCCTCGCGGCGCTGCACGCATTCAAGGCGGCCGGGCACAAACTTCCCGTCAACATCGTGTTGGTTTGCGAAGGCGAAGAGGAGATCGCCTCGCCGAATTTTCACGAAATCGTCTTCAAGCCGGAAATCGAAGCGGCGTTGCGCAAGTGCCTCGGCGTGATCATTCCGCTCGGGAACCAGAGCCTTGATGGCTCCGTGGAGATCAATCTCGGCGCGAAGGGCGTGGTCGAGTTGGAGCTCGTGTCGAGCGGCGAGAAGTGGGGACGCGGACCCAAGCACGACGTGCACTCGAGTCTCGAGGCGCAGCTGGATAGCCCGTCCTGGCATCTCGTGCAGGCACTCAACTCGCTCGTGCAAGCGGACGGTCATACGCCGGCCGTCGCCGGCTTCTTCGACAAGGTTCGCCCGTTGTCGGCGAGACAGAAGCAGATCCTCGAGGCGGCAATTCCCAAGCGCAACGAAGCGGCGACGAAAAAAGCGCTCGGCGCGGACCACTGGTTCAAGGACGAGGCGTGGCACGACTCGCTGGTTCGTCTCGTGACGCAGCCGACGATCAACATCGAGGGACTCGTCGGTGGATACACGGGCGTCGGTGGAAAGACGATTCTCCCACATCGCGCCGTTGCCAAGATCGACATGCGACTCGTACCCGATATGACCGCGAAAGGCACGCTCGCGCTACTGAAGGAGCATCTCACGAAGCATGGCTTCGGCGACGTCGAGGTGAACATGAGCGGCGGTTACGATCCGACGGAGACCGACCCCGACTCCACGTTGATCAAGGCGCAGATCGCCGCGTATCACCAACAGTCGGTCGATCCGCTGCTGTGGCCTCGCCTCGCCGGATCGTGGCCCGGCGTCACCTTCACCGGCGCGCCGCTCAAGCTGCCCGCTGGGCAGTTCGGACTTGGTCACGGCGACGGCGCGCACGCACCCGACGAATACTGGATCATCGATTCAGCAAACTCAAAAGTCTCGGGGATGGATGGCGCGGTCCGATCGTTTGTTGAGTTCTTCTACGCCTGTGCCTAGCGCTATTCTCGCGTCGGCGATTGCCGGCGACTCACAAATTCGACTTGCCTCTGATGAATATCGCGGCCGCACCCAATCGAGCCGAAGAAATCAGATCCGGATCAATGCTGATCGATCGCGACTTGACAATCGGGTCCGACTTTCGGATGCTCTCTCCATCCCCTCGCGGAGTCATTCGATGAAGAACCGACTTCCCTCGTCCCAGTTGACCGCCACGATCGCCGTCACACTCGCTGCCGCGTTGTTCTCGGCGACCCCGAGTGTTCTCAGTGCGCAAACGAAACAACAGAGTCGTGCTGCCACCAGCACCGCGGCGATCGACGCCGTGCGCGCTGCGCTGGACAAGTACAAAGACCCGATCGCTGCCGTGCGCGACGGCTACTACTCCACCGTCGGCTGCGTTGATTTTCCAAAAGGCAGCACGGAGGCAGGTGCGATGGAGTACAAGCCCGGTGCGATGGGCGTGCACTTCCTTAACATGGGGCTCGTTGGTCCTAAGCTCGACTCGACCAAACCGCAGGTGCTGCTCTATGAACCGGTCGGTGATAAGCTCGTCCTCACGGGCGCCGAGTGGTTCGTCCCAACCGAAGTCGCAAAGACGCCGCCGACGATTCTTGGGCATCAGTTGATGGGACCCATGGAGGGGCACGAGCCGGTGATGCCGGCGCAGCTCCATCACTGGGACTTGCATGTGTGGCTGTACAAGAACAATCCCAACGGCATGTTCAGCGCGACGAATTCTGCCGTGAAGTGCCCGACCACCGGCTACGGATACTCGTTCGCCGACGCGCCGCCGAAAATGGTGAAGCCGTAGGCGCCGCTCTAGAGTACGGCGCTCGTACGGCGCCAGTACGGCGCTAGATTTCACGATCGGATTTCCCTGATCGGTTTTCACGCGAAGGTGGTCATTGATCGTTGGCCTTGCGTCGCCCCGCGTCGCGTCATCCGTCGACGACGGCTTGGAGCGCATCGAGCGATTGTTGTCGGATGCGTCGGCGAGGGGCGCGGAGATTGTGTGTTTTCCCGAAGCGTATCTCCCTGGTTTGCGCGGCCAGGACTTTGACATTCCGTCGTTCAATGAGGCGGATGAGCAGCGTGCGCTGAGCGCCGTCGCACAGTTTGCGCGACGGTATGGCGTCGCAACGATTCTTGGTTTGGAGCACGTCACGCCCGCAGGGCGACAGATCGCCGCGTTCGTGCTCGACGCGCATGGCGAGATCCAAGGATTCCAGACGAAAAATCAGCTCGACCCGAGCGAGGATCGGTTTTACGTCCCTGGAAGCACGCGCCGGATCTTTGAAATCAACGGCGTGAAGTTCGGGATTGCGATTTGTCACGAGGGCTGGCGCTATCCAGAGACGGTGCGATGGGCCGCCACACGCGGCGCCAAGATCGTCTTTCATCCGCAGCTCACCGGATACGAACGCAACGGCGTTCTCTTGACGCAGTGGGGATCGCCAAGCGCGCCCTACTACGAGAAAGCGATGACGTGCCGCGGTCTCGAAAACACGATCTACTTCGCCAGCGTCAACTACGCGGTCCGCTTTCAGGAATCGGCAACGACTCTCATCGGCCCGGCGGGCGAGTGTCAGGCGTATCTGCCTTACGGAGAGGAGGGTGTGTTGGTGCAGGAAATTGACGTGGACGCAGCAACAGGCTTGCTTGCCGGCCGGTATGCCCCGTCACGTTATCAAGATTCGCCCTGATCGGCAGTCCTCCACACGCGAACGGCGATCAGCGCAGCCTCGGCATCGCGCGTCGTGAGGTTCCACTTCAGCGGCTCGCCGTCCCACCACATGCCGGTGTTTGCCGTGAGCGAATGGACAGGCTGGACCGTCCCTGTTTGCGCTCTGGGAAACGTGGCGTTCGCAAGCCACGTCCCGCGCAGGGCCAACACGAGCCCGGCTGAACACTCGCCGAGCATTTCGTCTCGGCGAAGCACCGCCACGTCGGCGCGAACGGCGTTTCGCCGTGTCATCACATTGAAATCGCTCGACGCGCCGCCGATCAGCGACGCTGTGATAGCGTCGTCGCCCGAGAACATGAACGGCACAAGCGGTTCGTCGAGTGAATGGGCGACGCGTCCGTCGCTGGAGCGCAGGCGAACGCCGTCACCGTCGAGCAGAATGAGGACGCGGTCGACTCCGACAAACGCGGAGAACGGCCCGTCCGCCGAGATCTCGGCGATGCTGGCCCGCCAGTCGAATGCATCCATCGAAGCCCCGCGAGGCAGTCGCGCAATCTCGGACGTTCGCCCCCCGCCGTTCTTCCAGGGTGCGAAAGGAAGCTGCGTTCGATCGAACAGGACGACTGGCATTCGCCAGTATGTCGCGATACGGGAGGAGCGGCAACCAGACGCCGACGCCTTGACGACAGGGTCAGCGTGCCTCAACTACTACCGCTCTCTTCTTCCGTGAGTGCGCATGGTGACTGAACACCGCCGGACTGCCGCGTTTGGCGCCGAGCGAGCTCCTCATCCAGAGAACCGGCCGTCCGCACAACCGACCGCGCCAACCGCACACAGTTCCGAAACCGGTCGGACCTATCGGTTGGATCGACTCATCGGAAAGGGCGGATTCGGCGAGGTCTACCTCGCGACACCCGTTCCGCAGGGCGGGTTCCCCGCGCAGGTCTGCATCAAGATCAGCGATCGTATCTCGGCGTGGCTTCGAGAGGCGTATTTTGCTGAGCTCCTCGCCCGGGAGCCGCGCGCGTTGCGCGTGTACGATCGGTTCGCCGAGGTCGAGGGCAATGGCATGCGGTACTGCCTTGCAATGGAATATGCGGAACACGGCGATCTCGGCGCTTGGCTCGCGACCAAGGGTCCGCAATCCGAACGCTTCGTGCGTCGGGAGATTGCTGCCATCCTCCACGCGCTCGACGTACTCCACCGAGGGCAAGCGCTGCACCGCGACCTCACACCGTTCAACATTTTCGTGTGCGAGGGCGAGCGGTTGAAGCTGGGCGACTTCGGCATCGCGACACATCAACTCAGCCGGCGCGGGGTCACGGCCGAAGCGTTCAATCCGTTCAATGCGCCCACGGAGATTGCCTGGGGAAAAGTTCGGCGCTGGCAGCAGCGCGACGACATCTATCAGGTGGGGCAACTCGCGGCGATGTTGTTGCGCGGCGACATCGTCAGCTCGATGCGCAGCCTCGACGTCCGGCGCCTGCCGTGCAGTGATCAGCTGAAGGAAGTGATTCATCGGTGCCTCGGCGTGCGCGGAAAACGTTATGAGGCCGCGCGCGATCTGATTGCCGCGCTGCGGAAGCAACCGAAGGAAGTTCAGTTGGGCCGGATCGGGAGTCTTTCGGGCAAGCGACTCTCGTTCACGGGATTCCTCGGCCGCCCGCGAAGTGATGCGATCGCCGCCGCACGAAAGGCTGGCGCACTCGTACAATCAAAGCCCGGTCAGATGACGGACGTGCTGGTGCGCGGCCGGCCGAACGCGCTGCAGATCGCCGGCGTGGATGGAGGCTCGAAGTTGATGGAGGTACGGCGCTTGGCGTCGGAGGGCCACGCCGTAACCATCATCGGCGAGCGTCAGTTCTGGAAACTTGTCGAACCGAAGTCTCGGCCGCGCACGCGCAAGCCGGTCGCGACACCGGCCAAGCGCACGACAATCAAGCCGAAAACAATCAAGCGCGGAGCCGCAAGTGCGTCAGCGCGTCCAACGAGGAGGGCACGATGACGCCGAACGCGAATGAGACATCAGTAATAGTCGCCGTCGTGCAGGCCGGATCGATGCCGTTCGATACGGAGGCGTGCGTCGACAAGGCCGTCCGTCTGATTGGAGACGCCGCCGCTACCGGCGCGAAGGTGATTCTCTTCCCCGAAGCGTTCATCCCCGGGTATCCCAAGGGACTTAACTACGGTCTGGTGGTTGGCGCGCGCGACGCGGCCGGCCGCGAGGAATTCCGGATCTACCTCGAGGCGGCGATTGTCGTGCCCGGACCGCAGACGCAGCGACTCGGCGAGGCCGCGGCGGCGCACGGTGCGTACGTTGTGATGCCGGTAATCGAGCGCGAGCTGGGGACCTGCTATTGTACGGCGCTCTTCTTCGGTCCGGACGGGACGTTGCTCGGGAAACACCGCAAGCTCATGCCAACCGCGTTGGAGCGGATGATCTGGGGCTTCGGCGACGGCTCGACATTGACGGCGGTGGACAGCCCGTACGGCCGCATCGGCTCGGCGATTTGCTGGGAGAACTACATGCCGATGCTGCGCATGGCGATGTACGCCAAGAACGTCGCGCTGTATTGCGCGCCGACCGCGGATGATCGAGACACGTGGCTCTCGTCGATGCAGCATGTCGCGCTCGAGGGACGATGCTTCGTCTTGACGGCGTGCCAATTCGTTCGCAAGAGCGCGTTTCCCGACACGGTACGTGTCTCCCTCGGCGATTCGCCGGACGCAGTGCTGATGCGCGGCGGCAGCGCCATCATCGATCCGCTCGGCAAGGTCCTGGCCGGGCCGTGTTTCGATGGTGAGACTATTCTCACAGCCGCGCTCGATCTCAACGACATTGGCCGTGCGAAGTTCGATTTTGACGTCGTTGGCCACTACAGCCGCTCGGACGTGTTTCAGCTGATCGTCAACGAGGCACCGGCCACGGCCGTCACGGCGGCGAGTCCTCGTTTCATCGATCGCCGTCCGCCGGCAAATTCTCCTGAATGAACGTTGAACTGAGGTGTACGTCAACCTGAACGAGCGGCTCGTCACCCGTGTTCTTGAAGCTGTGGACCTCGCCCGCCTTGATGACGAGAATGTCTCCGGCGCCGGCCTCGAACTCCGCGCCGTTCACGTTCCACATTCCACGTCCTTCGCGAATGAATTGCACTTCATCGTATGGATGACGATGCGGGCCCGGACCGCGACCGGGAAGCGCATTGAGAAGAAACACAGAGATGTTGACGTCGCCGTTCTCATTGCCGATGAACTGATGCGAGCTGCCAACGAATGGCAGATCGAGTTGGCGGACACGATACATGGTGCTCATGCCTCCGGTGTTTGGCCGTTGTGCTGGACTCGTATAGTCACATTCGCGGATTGCCACCGAACGTGTCAACGGACGACCGCCGCCGGGTGAGCCGCTACGGACTGGGTGTGACTTCAAGCCGCTCACCCAACGCAGCCGTCCACGCCTCGAGCGAATCGCGATCGCGGCGAGCGCCGAGCCGGGTGAACAGGCGTATCGCCAGACCGGCGAGCTCGCGCGCTTCGAACATGGCGCCGTTTCGCGCATGTAGCTCGGCGAATACGCGCAGCGTCTCCGCCTCGGTGAGCGCCACGCCGTGCCGGCGTGCCAGTGCCAGCGCTTGTGACAACGTCTCGTGCGCTCCGGCGGTGTTGCCCAATGCAAGGCGCGCCGCGCCCGCGACCCGCAGTGCATTGGCCCGTTCAATGGGGTCGGGGACGCCTATCAACTCGCGCGCGACCAGCAGCGCCGTTGCCTCGGCCAGGCGTGCGTCGCCTCGCAGGAGGCTGATCTCCGCCCTGCCAATGCGCGCCAACGTGACGACGTGCGGCGCGGGGGCTTCGCGCGCAAACTCGATCGCGCGTCGTTCGTGCTCGTCGGCACGGTCGAGCAGCCCCGCGTGGCGAAACGTGATCGCCATGTTGTGGTATGCGTGCGCAAGCCCGCGCGCCTGCCCGAGCCGCTGATAGGCGGCCACGGCGAGTGCGTACATCACCAGCGCCTTCTCGCGTTGGCCTCGGACGTTCGCGATCGCACCGAGGTTGTTCGTCGCGCGGGCGAGGAGGAGGTCATCGCCGTCGCGCCGCGCGAGGTCCAGCGCCTGATGAAACGCCGCCTCGGCATCGGCGAACTCCCCCATCTCGAAATCGGCCGCGCCAAGCAGATTCACGGCTTTGCGGAGCACGGCACGGTTGCCATGTCGTTCGATCGCGGGCAGTGACGTGACGACCAGGGCGCGCGCCTCGCGCGCGTCGCCCGATCGCAGCAACGCCTCGGCGCGGCCGACGATGGCGTCAATCGATTCGGGTCCGGCGCATACCGCGCCGTGCGTCGAGGTCAGCGTCACTGGCGCGATCTCGCCCGGGCCGCGCGCGCGCCGCCGAGCAAGGTGAGTGGCACCGCGGGCGCCGCTTCGTTGTCGGCGTCGGCGTCGCTATCGAGCGCAGCCGCCTCCCCGTGATCCAGCAATCGTTGAAAGCGAGTGCGCGAGATGCCGAGCCGGCGAGCTGCCTCGCTCTTGTTTCCCGCGCATATCGAGAGCATGCTGGGGACGGCGGCGACGATCACGGTATTGAGGGGCGCGGGGAATGGAATGCCGTTCGCATCGCGGACGTCCGGCATGACCTCCGCTTCCACATCCCACGAGGCAATCTGTCGCCCCTGGGTGAGCAGCACCGCGCGTTCCATGGCGTTCCGCAATTCGCGAACGTTTCCGGGCCAGCGACGGTGGCGAAGCGTCCGCTCCCCGGCAGGGCTGAGCTGCGGCAGCGGAAGATTGTACTCGACCGCGAACTGACGCACGAAGTGGCGGGCGAGCGGGACAATGTCCTCTCGGCGCGCGCGAAGGGGCGGCAATTCGATGGGCACGACGTTGAGGCGGTAGTATAAGTCTTCTCTAAACTCGCCTCGGCGTGCGGCGGCGAGCAGGTCGACGTGCGTCGCGGCGACAATTTTTACGTCGACGGGCAGCGATTTCACGCCTCCAACGCGCCGAATCTGCCGTTCTTGAAGCACGCGGAGGAGCTTGCCTTGCAAGAGCGGACTGAGATGGCCAACCTCGTCGAGAAAAAGCGTGCCGCCGTTCGCCAGCTCGAACAATCCGGGCTTCGCGCTCGACGCATCGGTGAACGCGCCCCGTTCATGCCCGAACAGTTCAGTCTCCAGCAACTGTTCAGGAATTGCCGCACAGTTGATGTCGACGAACGGTGCTTCGCGACGCGGACCGTTGTAGTGCACCGCGCGGGCGAGCAGCTCCTTTCCGGTGCCGGTCTCACCGGTGATGAGAACGGTCACACCCGAGTGCGGGATGATTCGCGCCGCGCGGTCGAGCGCCGCGACGAGCGCAGGACTCTCGCCCAGGATTCCGTCGAACTGATACTTATCCCGCTGCGTCTCGGCAAATGCCGATCGATGGTGTCGTGTACGCACCGCGTCCGCCTGCTCGCGCAACCACGACCGCAGCAGGTCGATGTCGCCGGTCAAGGCAAAATATTCCGACGCGCCGGCGCGCACGGCCGCCACCACCGCGCGAGGTTCGGCATGCGACGCCACCGCCGCGACCTCCATCGATCGCGGCGACAGGTCTCGAAACGCGGCCTCCAGGTGATGCTCCTCTCCGCCCGCCGCGACGATGCCCACGCCGTCGCTCGGTGTCTCAAAACGCGCGGGCGATGTCGTGACCTCGAGACTCAGCCCACACTCGCGGGCCAGCGTGGGCCAGAGAGTCGAGAACGAGTCGCTTAACTGCAGGACAAACAATCGTGGCACATCGTCCTCGCGTCAGTAGTCGATCGCATATCCGGAAAAACCGAGGACCGACGTCGTGACCTGCTGGCCGTTCGAGTTGACCTTGCTCGGCAGCGGCATCCACGGCGCGCCGAGCGACTCGCGAACGGCGATATAAAGGGTGCTTTCGAGAAGACGGTCGCGAAAATCAACCGTGCCGTCGCCGTTGAGATCGAGATTCGCGTTCTCAAAACTGATGACGAGCGACGCGGGGTCCTTGGCTGAGAAGCGCAGTCCCGACGGCTGGAAGTCGATGATCCCTCGACTCGCATCGACCAACGTCATCGCGATGAGCACCGAGTCGCCGTTGGCGATCGGACTGCCGTCGGGCCGCCGAGCGAGCGATTTGTCGCGGATGCGGAATTCGGCGAAGACGACCGAATCTCCCCCGCCTCCGTCTCTCCCGCGTCGGTCGGCCCGCGAGTGATAGACCATTTTGACGCGCGCGTCGCGTCCCTTCACGGCCCAGAATTGAATGACCGGGTTGGCGATGGTCGGCGCACCGGCGGCCGGCTCGAGGAAGTCGGGGTCGCGGCCGCCCCGACGAAACGACGCGCCCGGGGGCGCCACGACCGGCACAACGGCTGGCACATTCGGCGCAGCCACGTCTCGGGCGCACGCACTCGAGAGCGTCAATGCGCCGAGCAGCGCGCGAGCAACCAGCATCCGGCGGGATGGCGTCATGCAGTCTCCGGCGACAATGGGACAGATGACGTGCAAACCCGCCGTGCGCGGCGCTGGTTCCTTGCATCATTTCACGACGATCGCGTCGCGTTTCGCTGCGATACAGTGTGACGCGTCGCACGCGGGCGCCGTCCGGCCGAGTCTGATGATTCGTACATCGCGGGAGAAACTTCTCCGGGCGGGACTCGCGGCCCCGCCCCGAAGAAGTACAACTGCGTTCTTGGGTTTAGAACGTTCCGGAGACGATCGTCGCTCCGCCTCTCGCTTTCACCGCAGCGGTAGTTCCGGCGATGACCGCCGGAATTGTTTGCCCATGTTGAGAATCGAGCTCGAGCTCCGCCTCACCCGCCGCATTCACGACACCTGAACCGACCTTCACGGCGTTCACGAAGAAATCCACGCTATCGCCAGGCGTGAGATGCTCGCCTTCGATGTTCAGCTTCATGCGTGAGCTACGGCTCTCGAACTTCGCTTGCCCTTCAGCGTTCGCATCGGGCGCAGCGGTCGCCGGCCTAACGAGACGAATTCGAAGCTCGACGCGCGCGGTATCCTGATTGTTATTGTTGTTGTTGTTGTTGTTGTTGTTGTTGTTGTTGTTATTCTGACCGTTGCCCGGACCGCGATTCTGCCCCTGGTCTTGGCCCTGATTCTGATTCTGATGCTCGTTCTCATTCTCGTTCCCCTTCCCATTCCCTCCGCCCCCGCCGCCGCCCTTGTCGGTGCTCGCGGAGAGGCCGTTGATGGAGTTGAGTCCCGTCGGCGCGTCGCTGCACGCGACAAGACCGGCGGTGGAGAGAGCGGAGACAAGCAACGCGAAGCGAGGGAACGTGACACGCCTGGTGTGGTGCATTGGAAGACCTCTGGTAAATGGTTTCCACCGTGGAACGTGCGCGTAGCGAACGCAATCGATGCACCGCGGTGGAAAACTCGCTCGTTCGCGCGGAACTCGTTTCACCCGAACGGCTTTCAAGCCTGGGCTCGGCGACCCATGTGAGCGCCGTCACGGTCGCGCGTGTCTCGATTCGACGTCGGAGTGCACCGCAACGAAGCGGCGTGCTATCGCGTGCTATCGCGTGCTATCGGGCAGGGAGCGCGAAGGTCAGCGAGCCCTGAAATGTCGTCAGCGCGACGAACTGCCGCTCGCCGATGCGGTACGTCATTGATGTCGCACGCACCCACGAGCCGTAGCTACGCCATTCATCCTCGGCGATGCCACGACAACTCGACGTCACATCCGCCGCATCAGCCGACGTCCATCTGATCGACAGGCGGCAAGCCCCGCACACAGACTCCGCGCCAACTCCGCCGAGCGACAACGGCTCGCGCCGCGCATTTGCGCAAAAGTGTGAACAATCGCGTCGGCCAGGTTCGGGTAGCGGCGAATGATCCGCGGCGTTCTATTGTGGCTCAGGAACGCCCCGCCATGTCATGGCTCGGAAACGCCAAACCGACCAGCAGGAGCAGTTATGAACGATCGCCACAGCCGCAGAGAGTTCATGGGCCTCACCGCAGCGAGCCTCGCCGGCGCAGCCACTCGGCCGTGGCTCGGTGCCGCAAACGCCGCCTTTTCGCCCAGCGCGTCTCAGAGCTCCGACCCTGATCTGATCGTCGTCAACGCCAAGGTCTACACCATGGACCCGGCGGCTCCGCGCGCCGAGGCGTTCGCGACGATCGGCGGGCGGTTCGTCGCCATCGGAAGCACGAGCGACATCAAGAGCGTCGCGGGGAAACGCACGCAGACGTTCGACGCCAAGCAGATGACGATCGTGCCGGGCTTCGTCGACTGCCACAATCACGCCGGCGGCAGCACGTTGCTCTTCGAGGTGCTCGTCGGTAATCCGTTCGAGGTCGAATTCGTCACGATCGACAGCATCATCGCGAAGCTGAAAGCCAAGGCGCAGCAAACTCCGCCGGGCACGTGGGTCGAGGGGTACTTCCACGACGACACCAAGCTCAAAGACAAGCGCCCGCTGAACCTCCACGACCTCGACAAGGTCTCCACGGAGCACCCCGTCGCTGTCCAGCATCGCGGCGGACACACGTCGTTCTACAACAGCAAGGCGCTCTCGCTCGCCGGCATCACGAAAAACACGCCGAACCCCGCGGGCGGAACATTCGATCGCGACGCCAACGGAGAGCTCAACGGCCGGGTGACCGACCGCGCACGCAGCGCGGTGAGCCGCGTCGGCAAGCGCGCCACGTTCACGCCCGAGCAGATGGCACAGCGCGACCGCGACGGACTCGCGCACATTTCCAAGCAGTTCGTTCGCTACGGACTCACCAGTGTGCATCACGAAGGCGGCGATCTCTCCGCACTGCAAGACGTCCGCGCGCGCGGCGACCTGCATCATCGCGTGAGCTACGAAGCGAGCGGCCGCGTGTTGGAGTCGATGATCACCGGCGGCATCCAGACCGGCTTCGGCGACGACTGGATCAAGTTCGGCGCGACCTCCGAACACACGGTCGACGGCTCGTTTTCCGAACGCACGATGGCCATGAGCGTTCCCTATCAAGGCATCACGCCGCCCTACAAGGGCAACGTCACCGAAACCCAGGACGATCTCAACGGCTGGATCGAGCGCGTGCATCGTGCGGGCATTCAGGTGAACTGCCACGCCAACGGCGACGTCGCCATCGACATGTACCTCACCGCGTTCGAGCGCGCGCAGAAGCTGGCACCGCGCTCCGACGCGCGCCCAAAGATCACGCACTGCACGTTGATCAACGACGACCTGGTGCGCCGCATGAAGGCGGTGGGCGCCGTTCCAGCGATGTTCACTACCTACGCCTACTACAACACCGACAAATTTCCGTTCTACGGCGAAGAGTTGATGAAACGCTCAATGGCCTACCGGACGATGCTCGACGCCGGCATCTATGCGGCCGCGGGGTCGGACTTCAGCCCGGGCCCGTTCGCGCCGCTGATGGGCATTCAAGGAATGGTGACGCGTACCGGATGGGACGGCACATCGTGGGGCGTCAACCAACGCATCAGCGTGGACGAGGCGATCAAGGTCAATACGATCAACGGCGCGTACGCGTCGCACGAGGAATCGCTCAAAGGGTCCATCACGATTGGCAAGCTCGCGGACTTTGTAGTGCTGGCCGACGACCCTCACACGGTGAGCAAGGACAAGATCAAGGACATCCAGATCGTTCGCACCGTCGTCGGCGCCTCTACCGTCTATCAGGCCTGAGGTCGTGGCCGTATGACGACACCGGAGCTGATCGAGCGACTCGCGCAGCACAGGACCATCGGCACGGTGCCTCGCGAGGAGCTTGCGTGGGTTGCTTCGCACGGATCCCTTCGACAGCTAAACGCGGGTGATCGCCTGACGGCAAAGGGGTCGGTAGTTGAAGGCCTGTTCGTTCTGCTCTCCGGGCGAGTCGCCATGCACGTCGATCGCGGCGCCGGCCCGTACAAGATCATGGAGTGGCGCGAGGGCGACGTCACCGGGGTGCTCCCGTATTCACGGCTGGTCAGTCCACCGGGCGATTCCGTCGCCGAGGAACCGTCGGCGATTCTCGCCGTTCACCGCGATCATTTTCCCGCGATGATTCGCGAATGTCACGAGATCACATCGATCCTCGTGCACAAAATGGTCGATCGCGCACGAGCCTTCACGTCCAGCGACTTGCACGACGAGAAGATGGTATCGCTTGGCAAACTCTCCGCCGGTCTGGCGCACGAGCTCAACAACCCCGCATCTGCCATCGAACGCAGCGCCACCCTACTCGGCGACCGGCTCGATGAATCCGAGAGCGCGACGCGCGCGCTCCGAGCGCCCGGTTTGACGGATGCGCAGTTCGCCGCGATCGATGCGTTAAAGGAATCGTGCCTGGCGAACCAGGTGCACGGCGTGCTCTCGCCCATCCAACGGGCCGAGCGAGAAGAGTCGATCGCTGACTGGCTCGCCGATCACGGCATCGACGTCGCGCTGGCGGAAGGACTGGGGGATACCGCCGTCACGCTCGACGCCCTGGACCAGTTCGCGCAGATCGTCGACGGGCCCGCGCTGCTTGCCGCGCTTCGATGGGCCGCGGCCGGGTGCTCCGTTCGCGGTCTTGCTTCGGAGATTCAGGAAGCCGCGGTACGCATCTCCGGCTTGGTCGCGGCCATCAAGGGCTTCACGCACATGGATCAAGCCGCCGTCGCCGAACCAATGGACCTTCGCGTGAGTCTTGGCAACACAGTCACGGTGCTCAAGTCAAAAGCGCGGGCGAAATCGGCGACCGTCGTCGTCAACGTTCCACCCGACTTCCCGCGCGTGCGCGGCTTTGGCGGAGAGCTCAACCAGATCTGGTTGAATCTGATCGACAACGCCCTCGACGCCGTCTCCGCGTCGGGTCGCATCGACGTGTCGGCCACTCGCGAGCGTCAGCGAGTCCTGGTGCGTGTGACAGACAATGGGACCGGCATTCCCGCGGACATTCGCGCGCGGATCTTCGATCCGTTTTTCACCACAAAGGGAGTCGGTCAAGGCACCGGACTTGGCCTCGACATCGTCCGTCGGCTCGTGCGACACAACGATGGAGAAATCGAAGTGGAGTCGCGACCAGGGCAAACAGTGTTTACTGTATCCCTTCTGGTTGCCGATGTAGGTCCAGCCGGAGGTTGATTCTGAACAAGCCCGTTCTCCTTGTGGTCGACGACGACCCACAGGTGCTGGCGGCGGTGCGCCGAGATCTTCGGTCCCGCTACCGCGAGCCGTATACCGTCATGGGCGCCGGCTCCGGCCAGGAAGCGCTCGCCACCATCTTCGAGTTGAAGACGCGTGGTAGCTCACTCGCCATGGTAATCAGCGATCAACGGATGCCCGGTATGCTCGGGGTCGAGCTGCTTGCCAAGTCGCGCGAGGTGTACCCGTTGGCGCGGCGCGTTCTGCTCACGGCATACTCGGACATCGACGCCGCCGTGAAGGCCATCAACGACGCGCATCTCGATCACTATCTCTCCAAGCCGTGGGATCCGCCCGAGGAGCGACTCTTTCCCGTCGTCGATGATCTGCTCGACGAATGGCACGCAGCGTCTCCGCCGGAAGTGTCCGGACTGCGGCTGGTCGGACACCAGTGGTCGCCGCGGTCGCATGCGATCAAAGAGTTCCTGGCGGGGAATCTCATTCCGTATCGCTGGCTCGACGTCGAGCGGGATCAGGACGTTGGTCCGTTGATGGAAGCAGGCGGGGTCGTGATGAATGAGCTCCCTGCACTGTTCTTCGACGATGGCACGCTGCTCCGCGATCCCGAACCACGTCAGGTCGCCGAGCGACTCGGCCGCCCGCTCTCGGCGGCGTTCGATCTCTATGATCTCGTGATCGTTGGCGCGGGGCCCGCCGGACTCGCCGCAGCAGTCTATGGGGCATCAGAAGGCCTGCGGACGCTGCTCCTCGATCGGCATTCCCCGGGCGGACAAGCCGGGAGCAGCTCGCGCATCGAGAACTATCTGGGGTTTCCGGCCGGCGTCAGCGGCAGCGAGTTGACGCGTCGCGCCTTGACGCAGGCACGGCGACTCGGCGCTGAGTTTCTTGCGCCACTCGAGGTGACCGGAGCATCGGTGAACGACGGCTACAAGCATCTCACGCTTGGCGACGGTCGCGAGATCGTGACGCGAACCATGTTGATCGCGACCGGGATGGTCTATCGCGAGCATCCGGCGTTGGGCGAATCAAAGCACGTTGGCGCGGGCGTGTACTACGGAACCGCGACCGCCGAAGCGCCGGCGTTCACCGGTCGGCGTGTGTTCGTGCTAGGCGGCGGAAACTCGGCAGGTCAAGCCGCGATCCATTTGGCGCGCTACGCCGGCGAGGTGCAGATCGTGATTCGCCGCGATTCGCTCCGCGACACGATGTCGCAGTATCTCATCGATCAGCTTGGGAAGACTGCGAACATCCGGCTTCGCGTGAGGACGGAGGTCGAGGACGTCGAAGGCGACGGTCACCTCGAGCGCATCACCCTCAGAGTGGATGACGGATCGTGCGAGACGGTGGACGCCGATGCGCTGTTCGTCTTCATCGGCACGCGCCCGCACACCGAATGGCTCCCGAGCGGAGTTCTGCGCGACGACAGGGGCTTCGTTCTCACCGGACGCGACGTGCAGGCGGCGGACGCCTACGCGCGCACATGGAAGGAGACCCGCGAACCACTCCCGCTCGAGACAAGCATAGCGGGCGTGTTCGCGGCCGGCGACGTCCGCGCCGGCGCGATGAATCGAGTGGCTTCGGCCGTCGGCGAAGGATCGATGGTCGTTCGGCTCGCACACGAGTACCTGGAGCTGACCTGACTCGGAGCGCGGTGCGTCGATCGCCGCTGGTTAGAGACGAACGCCTGTTATGAGTTATCTCAAGGCGCCGAGCGTTTGACTCTGGCCGGGCCGGGTTCGGCGGGGACGTCGCCAATCCAATAGCGAGGCCCGGCGCCCAACGCCGCCGCGCGATCTCGCGGATTGAGGATCTGACACCGCTCCAGCGACAAGCACCCGCAGCCAATGCAGTCCGTGAGCCCGCGCTTGAGTCGTTCGAGCTCGGCCATTCGTACGTCGATCCGCTCAGCCCAAACAGCAGAGAGCCGCCCCCATTCCTTTGCGCTGGGCGCGCGGCCCGACGGCAGCTTCTCGAGCTCATGGCGAACGTCCTCGAGACTCAGGCCAACTCGTTGCGCGAAGAGAATAAACGCCACCAGGCGCGTCATGGTCCGCGGATACCGGCGGTGCCCTGACTCGGTCCGCGCTGACTTCAACAGGCCGAGCTCCTCGTAGTAGCGGAGCGCCGAGGTTGCGACGCCGGTGCGCGCGGCTAACTCGCCAACCGTCATCCAAACCGGCATGCCCTGGGCGTCGGTGCTCGGCGGAGGAGCGCGCATGAGGGGAAGCTAGTCCACTCCGGCCTTGACTTCAAGTGCACTTGAAGTCCTATCATGGGGGATCACCGAATATCGTCATTCACAAAATTCTAAAACACGCCAAATGCCCGCTGAACTGCTCGTACTGCGATTGATCCACGTTTTGGGAGGCATGGTCTGGGTCGGAGCCGGAGTCTTCACGACGTTCTTCCTCGCGCCGGCGCTTGCCACGCCCGGCATCAACGCCGGTCAGGTTTTCGCCGCGTTGCAAAAGCGCCGCCTCTTCACGGCCTTGCCGCTGGTCGCTGTCCTGACAATCCTGTCTGGCCTTCGATTGATCTGGATTGACTCCGGCGGGCTTTCCTCTCGGTACTTCGCGTCGGCGTCCGGAATGACCTTCGGTCTGAGCGGAGTCGCGGCGATCGGCGCATTTTTATTGTCGCTGATCGTCACGCGTCCCACGGCAGTGCGCGCCGCAAAGCTCGGTGCCGCTGTCGCGAGCGCGCCCGCCGCCGAGCGTCCGCAACTCTCCGCGGACGTCGCGCGGCTGCGTCGGATGAGCGCCCTCGCAGGCAGCGCGGCCATGGCGCTCATCCTGGCCGGTGCGGCTGGCATGGCCGTCGCGAGGTACCTCGCATGATCGCCAGCCCCGTGCATGAGAGCGTCGAGGCTGAGCAGATCGACATGACGATAGAGATCGAGTGCTTGGAGCAGACGATCGCCGACGAGTTGCGCCGCGCCGGCGTCCAACTCCCCGATGGCGCGCTCGACGGTGTCGCGGAATCCATTCTCGCCGACGCCGTGCGCATCGCCCTCGTGTGGCTTGGCGACGGATGAGTCAGTTAGTGCTTCTTCGCCGGCGGAACATGAAATCCGACGCTCCGCCAAAGATCGGCCGGATCGTATAGCCGGCCGCCGGTCATCACGCGGTGAACTGCACGAACATTTGAGATCGCGTCCATCGGGTTCGCGTTCAGCACGACGAGATCGGCCCGCTTCCCGGCCTCGATCGTTCCCGCCTCGGCGTCGCGCATCACGCGAGCCGGAACCGCCGTCGCGGTTTGCAGCGCCTCCATCGGTGAAAATCCGCCCGCGACATAGATCTCGAGCTCGCGCGCCAGGCTGAGCGCCGGAACCCCTTTGTCCGTTCCCGCAACGACCGGCAAGCCGGCTTTATACAGCGCATACACGGCGGCACCCTGCTGGCGCACTCGCTGATGCGTGACGGCGGTATCGGTGTCGGGCGCGTGAATGCTCAGGATGAGCGACCGGAGCGCGAACGGTAGCGACGGCACGCCGGGATGAATCGCGCTCACGGCTTCGCGCGACGAGTGGCCAAGCAACTCGCCCCACGACAGCGTCGGGTCGACAAGAGTCTGATGATGGACAAAGAACGCAAGCGCGTCGCGGCCGTCGGAGGTCATCGTGTCGACACGAATCGCCATGTGCGCGATCTGATCCATTCCCGAGTCGACGACCGAACGCGCCGTCATGCCCGAGGGAACATGGCCCACCACGGTCATACCGGCTTCGTGCGCCGCACGCGACAATTCCCCCACGATCGCTGGTTTGACGTATGTGTAAACTTTGATCTGCTGAAATCCTGCGTCGTGATAGCGGCGCACCTCCGATCGCGCCTGCTCGGGCGTTGCCGCCGTGTCCACGCCAAACGAGGACATGCTCGCGCCGTCCACCAGTCCAGCGAGCAGCATTCGCGGACCCAGCCCCCGGCCAGACGCAACCGCGTCACGAAACGCGCGCAGAAAATCAAACTCACCACCCATATCGCGAATCGTCGTCACGCCCGCGGCGAGATACGCGGGGCCCCACTCGACCTGAGACGCGTGGGCGTGGGTGTCCCACAAGCCGGGAATGATCGTCTTCCCCGCCACATCGATCGTACGTGCGCCAGGCGGAATCTTCACCGTGGCACGCGCGCCGGCGGCCGCGATCTTTCCGGCCGAGACAACAACTGTCGCGTTGGCGATCGGCGTCCCCCCGCGCCCATCCACGAGCGTCGCGCCCACGAGCGCCAACGTGCCGACATCTCCCGACGCGACCGGCCGTACCTCGCGCATGAGGCGCGCGAGATCGGACATGCGGTCGGCGTTCGCGCGCGCCATGAGGGCGGGAAGCGCCGCGGCGTACTCTTCGCGGATGCCTTCGAATGGAAGTCCTCCCGCCGACGTCGTGACCGCGGCAAGTTGTCCCGCGGAATTCAACCAGAGCGACTCGCGTCCCCAAATGACGCCGTCCACGGAGTAGCGCGTGAGCGCGACCCGCGCTCCGCTCACGAGAATCGTGTCGTCACCTCGGCGGGCCACCATCACGGCATTCGTCGGATCGCCAGGCACAGCGCGCAGCGAGGTCGGCCGCCCGTGCGACTCCCAGTAGCGCACGAGCATCATCTGAATCGCCAACGGGGCGTACCCGTCGACGGTGAAATACGACCCGGCAAGCGGTACCGTCGACGAATCACCGATCGCGCGCACCGTCGCGACGCCGTTACGCACGTCGACGTGCGTGTCGACGAAAAAGACGCGGTAGCTGTTGCCGGTGACGGTGAGGTGTTCCGGCGTCAGATCAGCGCGCATGGCGAGCGCGCCCGTGAGCCGCACTCGCGTGCCGCGTTCAGTAAAATCGACGTCGGACTGGACCGCCAGGGTTCCAGCGGCACGGGTGACGGCATACCGCTCGATGCCCACTGGGCGCAGAAGAAAGTGCAATCGAATCGTGCCCTGCTCGACGGTGTCGAGGCGCGCCTGCTGCGCGAGGGCGTCGCGGCGGCCCGCGGACGCGAGCACGAGGGCGAGCAGCGCGGACCAGAATTGAAGCTGTCGTTTCATTGCGCACGAAAGTAGGCCTCGTCGACGTGCGCGGCCAGGTTCACAGTATCGAATCGCCAAGCCAGGGCGTATGTTCGCCCGTCCCTTCCCCTTCTGGTGCTGCCGTGATCGGTCGCCTCATACTCGCGTCCATGCGTCCAACTATTGATCAACGAAGGATGAGTCACGGCCCGGTGGTAACGCTGATGGCAGTTCTCTGCCTTGGCGCCGCGCGGCTACACGCTCAGGCGAACGCCGACGCCCGCTTTGAGGCCCTCGCCAAACTCGCCGAGTCGAAGATGAAGGAGTACGGTGTTCCAGGCGTCGCGCTCGGCATCGTGCAGGGCGGCGTTGTGAGCATTCGAGGTCTCGGCATCACCAACGTCGAGGATCCGCTACCGGTCACTGCTCACACCGTCTTCCCCATCGCCTCGATCTCCAAGACCTTCGCGGCGACCGCGATGATGCGACTCGTCGAGCAAGGCAAGGTCAACCTCAAGGCACCCGTGCGCACGTACCTCCCCGACTTCCGCGTGCGCGACAGCACCGTGAGTCGCGACGTGACGGTCTGGCATCTGTTGACGCACCTCGGCGGATGGGAGGGCCAGGTGTCTGGGCCCGACCGCGGCACGGAGACGCTCAAGACCTTCGTGGGGTCGATCACGGATCTCATGCAGGTTGCGCCGCCAGGCGCCGCGTGGAGCTACAACAACGCGGGGTTCAGCATCGCCGGGCGCGTCATCGAGGTGGCAACGGGCACGTCGATCAACCGCGCCATTCACGACCTGGTGTTTCAACCGCTGGGCCTCGAGCACGCCGGCACGACGGCCGGCGAATTCATCGTCCAGCGGTTTGCGGCCGGGCACATCACGCGCAATGGCACACCGACACTCCAGCGCCCATTCGTGCCGTCGTCGAGCGTCACGGCGGGCGGCGTGGGACTTTGCATCACCGATCTGCTGACCTATGCGCGCTTCCACATGGGCGACGGCACCGCTTCGAACGGAGAGCGCCTGCTGACGCGCGAATCGCTCGAGCAGATGCGCACGCCGCAACAGCGTAAACAGAGTACCGACGACGACATCGGCATTGCGTGGCATCTGCGCACGGTCGGCCCAATTCGCACCGCGTCCCATGGCGGGACGTTGAGCGGCCACATTCTGCTGCTCGAGATCGTGCCTGAGCGAAATTTTGCCATCGCCATTTTAACGAACTCAAATGTCGGTTGGCGCGTCATCGAGGACGTCGAGCGCGAAGCGCTCAAGTCCTACCTTGGCGCGACGTACGCGGTGAATCAGGCCATCGCCCACCGCGGGCTCGTCGAGACTCTGCCGTCGGCCGACCCGCTCGCGAAGCAACCCGATCCCGCGCCGTACGTCGGCACCTACGCGCGGCCGAGCAACACCGTGGTGGTGCGCGCCGATGGCGGCAAGTTGTTCGTGCAGGAGCGTCCGAACAATGGGCGGGCCACGACCGAAATGCCCGTCGCCTTCTTTGGACCCGACCGCGTCGTCGTCACCGACGGGACGGAACGCGGTCAGTCGATCGAGTTCGTGCGGGATGCGAACGGGCGTGTCAATTGGGTCCGTGTCGTTGGACGCGTCGCGGTGCGCACGCCGTGATCGTACCGTGGCACGTCGCGTCAGCAACGAGCAATAGTCGGCCCATTCACAAAGTAGTCTCACGTGACTACATTGAAGCATGAAGACAATCGGCATTCGCGATTTGAAAGCCCGCCTGAGCCAAGTGCTACGAGACGTGACGTCCGGCGACGTGTTCCTCGTCACCGATCGAGGGCGTGTCGTCGCCGAGCTTCGTCGACCAGATGCCGGTCAGTGGACGGTGCCGCCGCAGGAGCGCGCGCTCGCCAGACTCGCCGCCGAAGGACACCTTCGCATCGCGGAGCGGTCCGGCGTCAAATACGTCGCTTCGCCTCTCCGATCGAAAAAGGGGTTGGCTCAACAGCTCATCGACGAGGACCGCGGCGAATGACCGTCGTGTATGCCGAGTCCAGTGCCATACTCTCTTGGCTTCTGGGAGAAGCGGGGCAACAGGCGGTGCTGGACGAGTTGTCGAATGCGGATCAGGTGGTGACCTCCACCTTGACGGTCATCGAGTGCAGCCGGGCGCTCGCGAGAGCGCGACAGAGCGGCCGACTGAAGCCGGCCGAGGAGCTTGCGGGACTCCATTTGCTCGACGAGGCCGCGGCGTCGTGGAACGTGCTCGATATTTCGGATCGCGTGGCGGAGCGCGCCCGCGGAGCATTTCCGCACGAGCCGGTGCGGACGCTCGACGCGCTGCATCTCGCAACGGCCGCGGTCTTTGCCGAGGCGCTCGGGCCACTTCGCGTCCTGTCGCTCGACGATCGCGTGCGCAACAACGCCGGCGCGCTCGGCATGGCTCTGGCGCCCACGCGCTAGTCTTTCCACTTTACCCTCTTCGCTGAGCGTATTCATGACGACGCGTCGCCAGTTCCTCGTACACGCTCCGCTCGGCGTCGCCGGTGTGGTGAGCGCGTGCCGAAGCGGTTCCTCAACCATCGATAGCGCGAGCGCCGCGTCGGCTGCGCCCAGCACCACCGCCGCCAGCGTGGCGGCCGCCGGAACGACGCCGCGCCCGTTGCTCGCGACAATTCCTGCCAACGCAACGCTCCTGCAGTGGACACCCAAGCACGAAGAGCTCGTCTACACCTTTGGCGGCGCGAGTCCCCGACAACGCATCAAGTCCGGCACGCACATCGTCACGTGGACGGAGGACTGCTTCGACGGCGTCGTGAAAACCGCGGCCGATTTGCCGTCGAAGGTAATGCCACCCGGACACGACAACCCACAGACCGGGCCGTTCTTCATCGAAGGTGCGGAGCCAGGCGATACCGTCGCCATTCACATTCTCAAACTCGAACCCGCGCGCACTTTCGGCGTGTCGTCGTTCGGTCCGGGGTTCGGCGCGCTCGTGGGCACCGACCAAACGGCAATGCTTGGACCCGACTTTCCAGAGACCACCTGGCGCTATGACATCGATGCTGCGCGCGGAGTCGCGCGCACCACGACGCGCGACGGGAAGCGCTCGTGGGAAGTGCCAATGGCCCCGTTTCTCGGTTGTCTGGGGGTCGCCCCCGCCGGGAGTGAAGTGCGCACGTCCATCGTGCCTGGCAACTTCGGCGGTAACATGGACTGCCCCGAGGTGCGCGCGGGCAACACGGTCTTTCTCGGAGTGAACGTGCCCGGCGCGCTCCTGTCGTTCGGGGACGGCCACTACGCCATGGGCGACGGCGAGATCATGGGCGCGGCAATCGAAGGAGCGATGAATGTGGAGGTCTATGTAGAACTTCTAAAAAAGCGCCCGACGCCAATTCCGCGCATCGAGAACGCGGACGAAATCATCTTCGTTGGCTCCGGCCGGCCCCTGGAGGACGCCGCGCGCGTCGCCTTCAAGGCGATGGTCGGATGGGTGCAGCACGAAACGGGGCTCGCCGACATCGACGCGTATCAATTCGTATCGCAGAATGCGCGCGCGCCGATCATCCAGCTCGTGGACCCCGCCTACACCGTGCTCGTGAAGATCGCGAAGACTCGCGTGCCGACGGCGACGCGATAGCGACTCGGTTCTCGTGACGTCGAATGCTCGACGCGTGTTCCAGCTATGGCTTGGGTCGAGTGAACGCCGCGATCCAGTTCGCCTCCCACGTCTTGCCGCCGTCGGCGGAGTAGGCCTGCTCGAGACGAAATGACGTGGGCGTGATCTCGGAGAAGATGAATCGCACGTACACGGCGGCGCCCTCGAACGATTCCTGATCGTAGAATTCGCCGCGGCCGTTCTCGAACCGGCCGATCATCGGCGTTCCGAGGACGCCGTCCCTGCTGTTTGACCAATAGATGCTCCATTGGTGCGACTCAGGGTTGTACAGACGCAGACTCAATCCCTCGATGCGCGACGCGGCGTTGCTCACCTCGAGCTCACCTATATTGGCGCGACCGTTCCAAACCGTGCGCAGTACCGACGTGCCGTCGTAGTCGATCCATGTATTCGAACCCGTCAGCGGCCGCTGTAACCGTCGGATGTGAGTCTTCCAGTTGCCAAACTCGAAGTCGAAGTCGTGTTGGCCGTCTCGTTTCTGCGCCATCGCCGCCCGAGAACCGAGCGCGATCACCAGCGTCGCGAACAGCAGGCGAACGGTTGCGCGCCCCATCGCACGCTTGCGCTCAACCATGGACCAGCGAGCGCGCCGTAGGTGAAAGCCGCAGCACGAATGGCTCCCGAACTCGAGCGCTCAATTCCGCGGCGATCGAGTCGCGCCAACACGGTGAATCGGCGAGACGAGCCTTGAAGCCCGTATAGGCATCGGCCGTCGGAAAACTCGAGAACCAGACGAACACGTGCTCTCCTTCCCGGACCGGCAGTCGGGGAAACGTGTTGGCGCTCGTCTCGGTCACGAAGGACGCGAGCACTGGCGAGCCAGCCTGGGCCAGAGATGGCTGCACAGTTCTTTCGAAGAAGTCGATGAACTCAGCTTCCTTTTGCGCATCGATGTGATAGGTGGTCGCGATGACGACCCCTCCGCCGCTCCCCGTCGCCGCGTTCGCTGCGCGCTTCCTGCCCTCGAGCGCAAAACCAGACTGCGCGCTGGCCGGGCGAATGAGCAGCACATTGTCGTTGTCGATGATCGTCGCGTTGGCCGAGTCCCGGTGCGACTTCCAGATTGCGCCGTCGTAAAATTTGCCGAGCGCCTGGGCACGTGAGGGCATGTCATCGAAACCCCTGAGCCAGACAAACCGGTTCGGATCGTCGAGGTCGCGGAACTGGCCGATCACGCTCATGCCGGTCTGCTCCTGAGCCTCGACGAACTCTCGATCAAACAAGTCGATCAGGACGTCGCGCTTGCCCGGATGCAGCGTGTACTGACGAAGCTCGACGATTCGGTCACGAAGCACGCGTGAACTCCATGATCCAGTTCGTCTCCCACGTTTGCCCACCGTCGTCTGAGAATGCCTGCTCCCATCGACACGCTGCCGAGCCGCTGCTCGTCCAAACAAATCGTAACAGGATGGTCCTGCCCTCGAACGCGTCTTGGCCGTAGAACTCACCGCGGCCGTCGCGGAACTCGCCGATCATCGGCGAATCGAGAGTGCCTGTCGCACTTCCCGACCAGTGGATGGACCACTGGCGCGCATGCGGGTTGTACAGGCGCAACGCCAACCCCCGAACGCGACCGCTCGGCGCCTCAGCCTCGTACTCCTCCAAATTCGCCTGGCCGTCCCACACTGGGCGCTCCACGACGGTGCCGTCGAACTCGTACCAATCGCTCGAGCCGGACAGCGGCCGGCGCATCCGGCGGTTGTGGACGAGCCAACTCCCGTGAAGAAAGTCGAAGTCGTGCTTGCCGTCGCGCGGCCCAAGCGGCTGGGCGATGACTGCGGCGGAGATAGACAAAGGCGGGCGAGCTCGCTTAGTGGAATGATTCAACCGGCGACGACCAAAGGCCTGGGTGAACAATGGCGACAAAGCGGCCCACTCGCTATCGCCATTTATTACCTTATTGCAATAGCCACTTACGAGCTCGCAATATGAAGATCGCCACCGGCCCAGACATTCGTCCGCACGTGCCCATCGATCGCCGCGCCGGCGTGTCGCTTCACCAACAGATCTACGACGGACTGCAGCGCGCAATCCTTGCCGGCCGACTCCGGCCAGGCCAACGCCTGCCATCCACCCGCGCGCTGGCCATCGAATTGGAGATGTCCCGACTCCCCGTGCTCACGGCGTATGAGCAACTGCTGCACGAAGGGTATCTCGACGGCCGGGTGGGCTCCGGAACGTTCGTGAGCGACGCGCTCCCCGACGACGCGCTCCGGTCGATTCCGCTCGCAAACAACGCGATCGCGCGCGTCGCGAAACGACGGCACACGCCTGTCGCGCCACGCTCCCGCGACGAAGGCGGGCTCCGCCCATTTCGCTTGAGTCTCCCCGCGCTCGACCAGTTTCCGCACGCGACCTGGGCACGCCTGGTCGCTCGCCACGCTCACGCGCTCACCCCCGCGCAGATGGCGTATGGTGATCCCGCCGGCGTCGGCGCGCTCCGATCGGCGATCGCGGAACACCTGCGCACCGCGCGCGCTGTGCAATGTGAGGCGGAGCAGGTCATGGTCGTTTCCGGATCGCAGGCGGCACTCCGCATTTGCGCGGCCGTATTGTTGTCGTCGGGCCAACGGGTTGCGGTCGAGGAGCCGGGCTATCACGGCGCACGCATGGCGCTCGCGGCGAGTGGCGCTGACCTGGTGAGCATTCCAGTCGACGATGATGGAATGAACGTCGCCGCGCTGCGCCGACTCGGGCGGCGAGTGCGCGCGGCCTACGTGACTCCGTCGCACCAGTATCCGCTCGGCGCATCGATGAGCGCCGCGCGGCGGCTTGCGCTGCTCGATTGGGCTGAACACAACCAGGCGTGGGTGCTCGAAGACGACTACGACAGTGAGTATCGCTACGTGAGCCGGCCACTCGGCGCGCTCCAGGGCATGGACGCGCATGGGCGGGTGATCTACATCGGTACGTTCAGCAAAGTTCTCTTTCCCTCGATCCGCGTTGGCTATCTCGTCGTTCCGGCCTCGCTCTGGGACGCATTCATCGAGGCGCGCGAAGCATTCGACCTCTTTTCGCCGACGCTGTATCAACTCGCGTTGGCGGACTTTCTGCGCGAAGGGCATTTCAGCCGCCACCTTCGACGAATGCGGACGGTCTACACGGCTCGGCGGGGCGCCTTGCTCGACGGCCTCGCACGGCATTGTCATGATACTCTCACGGTGCACAACGCGGACGCCGGTCTCCACGTCGCCACCTTTTTGCCGGCGGGAGTCGACGACATCGCGGTCACTCGGCGGCTGCAGGAGTGTCGAGTCACCGCGACCGCTCTGTCGCCGTGCTACGCGGGCGCGGCGCGTCGGAGCGGACTGCTCCTCGGCTTTGGCGGTTCTCCTGAACGACGGCTCCTCGAGGCGACGCGGACACTGGGCGACGTTCTTGCGGAGTTTGTTTGACCCCACGCAAACCTTGCAGCCTTCTTGTAGATGCGAACGGCGGCTCGCACATTTCACGACGTCTTTTGATTCGGGGGACACATGGCGACATTGGTCGTAGGCAAGAACATGAATCTGGAAAATTGGAAGCGCGACGCACTCGCGACGGCACTGGATGCCGCTGAGCAAGCCGCGACGACGATCACGAGTTGCCCGCCGGCCCTCGCGCCGGTGACTGTCGCGCAGTTCCTCCTCGAGTCAAATTGGGGAAAGTCCGGGATGGGCGATGCGCACAACTACTTTGGCATCAAGGCGCGCGCGGGCGAGCCGTCCATTACCAAGCAGACCACCGAATTCGTCAACGGCAAAGCGGTTACAGTGCAGGCCGCGTTTCGCGCCTACGCGTCGATGGCCGAGTGCTTCGCCGATCACGCGTCATTGATTTGCGAGCGCACCCGAGCGGACGGAAAGAAGATCTACGCGGCGGCGCTCGCGTTTCCGAACGACCCGCTCTCCTTTGCGCGCGCACTCACCGGCGTGTATGCGACTGACCCGGCATATGGCGACAAGCTCGTGGCGATCATGCACGACCGCGGCATCCTGGAAAGCTTCGGTTTTCAGACCCTCTAGGCGCTCGCACACTTCAGTCTGACCTGAGTGCCGCCAGCGGATCGATCCGCGTTGCGCGGCGCGCAGGCAGGTAGCTCGCCAGGGTGGCGACTCCGGCCAGCACCGCGGATACAGCGACAAGCGTGAGCGGGTCATGCGGGCTCACCCGAAAGAGCATCTGTCCGAGCACGCGCGACAGCGCCAGGAACGCGCCAAGCCCCACGAGCAACCCGATCATCACCGGCCGTATGCCCTGGCCAACCATGAGTCGCACAACCGTGCCCGGTCGCGCGCCGAGGGCCATACGCACACCGATTTCGTGCACGCGACGCTCAACGGAGTATCGCACCACGCCATAGATGCCCACGCTCGTCAGCCCGAGGGCCAGCGCCGCGAAGATCGACATCAGCACGACGCTGAACCGGCGCATCACGAGCGAGCCGGACGCGACGTCGTTCATCGATGTCACATCAGCCCGCGGCATTCTTGGATCTACTTCGGCGATCGCCCCGCGCAGTGCCGTCGCGGCCGCGTTGGCGTCTGTGGTCCGCACCACGAAGACCGGAAGGCGCACAAGCGCGCGCGGCGTCTGTGCGATGGGAATCCACACGGTGTGCCGCACCCGCAGTTGATCGAGCGACATGTCCTTCATGTCGGGAACCACGCCGACGATCTCGCGTGCAGGCTCTACGAAACCGGGGCCCATCGCCTTGCCTTTGTACTTCCCCACCCAAATACGCCGGCCAAGTGGATTCTCGTTGGGCCAGTACGCCTTGGCGAATGATTCGCTCACGACGACCACGGGCTGCCCGCCTTGGATGTCGGCGTCGCTCAGTCCGCGGCCCTGTAGAATTGGTATGCCAAATGTCTGAAAGTAGCCGCCGCTTGCTGCACGCCATTCGAGCCCGCCTTCGGTCGCGTCGTCATTGCCCACGAGCGTCATGGTGAGGTTCCACCCGCGCTGCAACGGAAGCGACGACGCGCTTGCCGCGCTCGCCACGCCGGGCGTGCCGCGCAAGCGCTCAAGCACGCGTCGCTGAAATTCGTTCACCGCCGCCGCGGAATCATAGCCCGCTGGTGCGCGCGCCACGCGGGCGGTGACGATCCCGTCGCGCGCGAACCCCGGATCCACCCGGAGGATCGAGGCAAAGCTGGCGATCAACAATCCAGCGGCAGACAGGAGCAGCATGGCGACCGCCGATTCGGTGGCGACGAGGGCGTTGCGAAACGCGCGTTGCCGCCGCGACCCGGAACCGCTGCGCGTGGCTTCACCCAGACTCCTCGCCAAATCGATACGCGTTGCCGGCAGCGCAACCCCCAGACCGATTCCGAGGCTGGCCACGACACCGATGAGCGTTGTGTACAGCACCACCCGGAGATCAATGCCCAGTTGTCCCTCGCGCAGGATTCCTCCGGGCACGAGCGACGTGAGCGCTCGCACACTCACCACACTCGCCGCGCTCGCCAGTACCGCCGATACGAGGCCAAGCACGAGCGCCTCCATCAACACCTGTCGCACGATTCGTCCGCGCTCGGCGCCCAGTGCCGTGCGCACCGCAAATTCGCGCTGCCGACTCAGCATGCGCGACAACAGCAGCGTCGCGACGTTTGCGCAGGCCAGCAGCAACACGAACAGCGTGGCGCCGAGCAGAATCCAAAGGACAGGCTCCAGACCGCCAAGAAACAGTTCGTTGTACCGCCGCGCGACCATCCCGCGGTCGGGTTGCTTGTTGATTTCCGGATACACGGCGCGAAACCGGTCGAACACGAGCGCCATGTCCTGCGCCACCTGTGCCGGCGTGTTCCCTCTCCGCAGGCGGCCCATGGTCATATAGTTGTTGCCGCCGTCGGCGAGATCCTCGTCGGTAAATCGCAGCGGCGCGAGGAACTGCGACCAATCGGTCTGCTCCGCGAGCTCAAACGAGGCCGACATCAGTCCGATGACGGTATAGGGCGTGTCGTCGATTCGGATCACGCGTCCAATGATCGCGGAGTCGCCGCCGAACCGCGTCATCCACACCGAGTGACCAAGAATCACCACGGCGGGCGCACCGGCCGCGAAGTCCTCGGTGTTGAACGCGCGTCCGCGCGACGGATGTATTCCCACGACGCGGAAGAAGTCGTCCGTGACGCGCAGACCCTGCACACTGGTTGCTGTTGGGCCGCTGCCGAGCGTTCCACCGAAGGCGCGTGTTGCAGCCAGCCCATCGAAGACCCGGCTCTGTGCATGCCAGAAAACAAATTTGCGCGGCGAGATCGCGCCGGTGCCCGAGCCCTTCCCCGTGCCGAAGCTCCAACCCAGATAGACAATGTTCTCCGGCTCTGGATACGGGAGCGGACGGAGCACGGCGCGGTCGACAACATGGAAGATCGCCGTCGTCGCGCCGATGCCGATCGTCAACGTCAGGATGACGATGCTGGAGAAGACCGGTTGGAGCCAGAGGGCTCGCGCCGCGTACTTGATGTCGGCCGCGAGCGCTTCGGCGCGCTCGATGAACGAGCGCCGGCGATTCATTGCGCTGTCAATGTGCTCCATCTCAGCCTCGATGCGGGTGTAGTCGCCGAACAAGCGGCGTGTTTCTGCTTCGGCGTGGTCGCGCGACATGCCGCCCGCCATGAGCTGCTCGATGCGGCCTTGGATATGGAAGTCGAGCTCGGCGTCGACGTCGGCGCGCACGCGGCGCTTGCCGAGCGGGAGCCGGAATACGCGGCGAAGGCCAGGCCAATCACGGCGATTCACGAACGCACTCCCTTTGCAGCGACGACGAGCGCGACGGCCTCGGTATAGCTCGACCACTTCGTAAGCTCCGCCGCGAGCTGGCGTCGGCCGGCGGGCGTGAGTCGATAGAACTTCGCGCGTCGCCCGGCGTCGGTATGACCCCACTCGGCGTCGAGCCAGCCCTTGTCCTCGAGGCGATGGAGCGCGGGATAGAGTGCGCCCTCTTCGATCTGCAGCTTCTCTCGCGTCGTCCGCTCGATCCACTGCAGGACGTCGAGCCCATGTCTCGGTCCCCACGACAGGGTCTTGAGGATGAGCAAATTGAGTGTTCCATGAAGCAGGTCGAGACCATCGGCCGGGGGCATCGTCACCAAACCTAAGGAGGTTAGGTTAGAATA
>JBDUEJ010000065.1:0-29097 GCA_040002475.1 bacterium
TTTGGCAGGTGCGTTGTTTGGCAGGTGCGTTGTTTGGCACGTGCGTTGTTTGGCAGGTGCGCCGTTTGGCACGTGCGTTGTTTGGCAGGTGCGTTGTTTGGCACGTGCGCTGTTTGGCAGGTGCGTTGTTTGGCAGGTGCGTTGTTTGGCAGGTGCGTTGTTTGGCACGTGCGTTGTTTGGCACGTGCGTTGTTTGGCACGTGCGTTGTTTGGCGAGCTCGATGGACAAAGGCGACCAACGCCAGTTCACCGACCCGTGCCGACGGTTGACCGATTCATTCGCCGCCGATCTCCGGACGGGCGCCCCGCATGCGCACTCTGACGTGTCAATGCGTGACTACCCTCAACCCGATTCTCCCATGACGCGAACACTCCTCTTCCGCGCGGCCTCGGCGGCCGCCTTCTGCTTGTCCGCCTTGCCGCTTTCGGCGCAGTCGGCCAGTCCCGTCGCCGCGGCCCTCAAGTACTCGCTCGCGACGGCGAGCAAGAACTTTCCGGGCAGCGCGGAGCGTATGCCGGAAGACAAGTACAGCTACAAACCAACGCCGGGAAACATGACGTACGGCGACCACATGGCTCACATGGCCGACTTCAACGAGATGATGTGCGGGTTGATCGGCGGCACCACGGCGCCGGCGCACGACAAGGTTGCGGGAACCGCACCCAAGGCCGCGATCGTTGCGCAGGTCAAGGCATCCTTCGCCTTCTGCTCCACCGCGCTGGCAAATCTCGACGACAGCCAACTTGCGGCAACCGTGCCCTTCTTCGGATCGCAGATTTCACGCGCGGCGGCGATCATCATCCTGTCCGCCGATTGGTCGGATCACTACGCCGTGACGTCGACCTATCTGCGCCTCAACGGCTTGCTGCCGCCGACGGCAGGTCGTATGTAGCCCGAGTCTGCGATCGGTTCGCGCTATCGCGCCAAACGATTGGGGTTGGTCGCCCACGCGATGACCAACGCCGGCGGTAGCGCGAGTGCGATGATCGCCAGGTTCGCCTGGCGGGACAGCAGCACCACGTGCGTAACCAATGCGAGAACGCAAAAACCGGCGAGCGTCACGGCGAGATTGTACGTCACTCGCGACGCCCGTCCGCGGCCGATCGAAAGCACTACCAGCACGGCGAGCACAAGCCACAACGGATTCAGCAGCAACAGGTTCTCGTTACGATGCGCGAAGATGTGGTCGGTGACGCTCCACAGGAGCGTGAGCACCACGCCGAGCAGACCAGCGACCGTACACCAAATGCTCATCACCACGGCGGCGACGACACGGGCGGCGCGACTTCCCGAGGCTGCGCGGACGGCGAGCCACGCGAAAAGGAGCGCGACCACAATCCCGAGTGGAAGCAGCCAGGCGATCATCTTTGGAGGTGCGTCGAGCTCCACCGGACGCGTCGACTGATACAAAACCCGCTCATCGATGACGAGCGGAACGGTCACGCCCGAGCTGTTCGCCACCAGTATGGACCCGACGAAGTCGTGGAGCGCGCGCGGCAGAAACATGGTCTGCCACTTCGTGAGCTCCACGTCGGACGGTTCGCCCAGCCCAATGTTCACGCCCACGACGAGCGGTTTGTCGCCCTGCATGAGCCGAAGCGCCTGCCAGCGGTACGTGGTACCGGTGAGGCCATTCGCCTTGGCGTGAAGCTGTCCGCCGAGCACGCGGTCAAGCAAATCACGCGGACGCGTGGCGCAGTTGTCCTGAAAGTAATCGTAGCGGTACTGAAGGTTTTCCGGCTGCGCGTTGACCTGGATCAAATGCAGCAACGAGTCCTTCTGTGCCGGCAGAAGCGCAAGCTCCTGCGACACCACTGTGCGATTCATGTACCTGTAGTTGGCGAGAAGCTGATTGAGCGTCTCGCCGCCCATCTGGTAGTAGTTCAGCCCTTGCAGAAAGTGCGCGATGAAGTGGGGCACCCGCGGATCGAACACGCCCCAGTTGAACACCGTGTCTCGGCCGCTCACGTTGTCGTGGATCGCGATCGCGGTGTGGCCGAACAGCTCCCACACTTGGTTGCCGTTGCCCATGGTGAGGAGCGAGACGGTGACATTCTCGCCGGTTTGATGCAGTGGATCGACGTCTGCGGCGGATCGCGTGGGCCGGAGCGCCGGCGCGGATTGTCCGGCAAGTCTGGTGGCGACGGCGAGCGCGAGCAGGCCGCGTGTAATCGCAGGGTGCATGATGAAAACTAACGTCCGCTAGTTGTGGCCACGAATATCGGCGTACATCGCAATGATGCTGCGCAAATCGCCGTCGAGATCGCGCGGCTCGATGGGCGGCAGGATGCGCACCGTGCGATGTTCCCAGTCAAACGCCACTGGAAGGATGGGTACCCTGGCTCCGCGCGCGATGTGCCAGAATCCGCTCTTCCAGGAGCCGCCGGGCTTACGCGTGCCTTCCGGGGTTATCGCCAGTAGCAGTCGGTCGCGACTGGCGAACGTCTCGATCACCGCTGCCACGGTGTCGTGCGCCGCACGGCGGTCAACGGGAATGCCTCCCCACCTCTTGAACAACCGGCCCCACGGCCCGCGAAACAACGTGTGCTTGCCCAGCCACGACGCGTCCAAGCCGAGCGCAAACTTCGCGGCGATCCCGACCACGAAATCCCAATTCGAGCGGTGGGGCGCCACGATCGCCACCATTTTCGGACGGTCGGGAAACTCGCCTTCGATCTGCCAGCCAAGCACACGCAACGCCAACCGACCGATGGCGCGAGTCGCCGGGCCGCCTCTGCGCGGCATGGAGGCCGGAAGAGAAGGATTCGTCAAGAAAGGAGTTCTGATGACATGACGTAAAGTGGCGCCAGGGCGTTCCAAGTTGTAGAGTCTTCGCGTACATCCTCCCGCCCGTCGACCATGCCGACTCGCGTCACCGACGCCTTTGTTCGTACCGCGCTTGCTCGCAACGACAATCCGGCCCTCCGATTCAAGGCGTATGGGATCTGGAATACGGTCAGCTGGCGGCAGTACCACGATCGCGTACGTACCGCTGCCCGCGCGTTGATTTCACTTGGCGTGATGCCGGGCGATCACGTCACGATCATCGGGTACAACTGTCCGGAGTGGTTCGTCGCCGACGTTGCTGCGATCGCCGCCGGCGCGATACCGGCGGGCATCTACACCACAAACACCGCCGAGCAGTGTCAGTACGTCGCGCGGCACTGCGCCGCTCGAATCGCGTTCGTCGAGAACGCCGAGCAACTCGCCAAATTCCGCGCCGTTCGCCATCAATTGCCCGATCTCCGCGCAATCGTTCAGATGCACGGCAACCCGAACGACACCGACGCGCTCTCCTGGAAGAGTTTCCTCGACCTCGGCGCTTCGATTCCCGATGCGGAGCTCGACGCGCGCATCGCGGCGCAGCATGCGGACGACGTCTGCACGCTCATCTACACGTCGGGCACCACAGGCGTTCCCAAAGCGGTGATGCTGACGCACACGAACATCACGTGGCTGCTCGAGCAGGCGATAGCGCTCGCCGATTTGCACCCCGGCGATCACGTCATCAGCTACCTGCCGCTCAGTCATGTGGCTGAGCAGTTGTTCTCGCTGCACGCGAGCACAATCGCCGGCACGTGCGTCTGGTTCTCGGAGGCACTCGAGACGCTCGGTGACACGCTGCGCGATGCGCGACCACACCATTTCCTCGCCGTGCCGCGCGTGTGGGAAAAGATACAGGCGAAGATGGAAGCGGCCGGCGAGAACAGTCCGCCACTACGCAAGCGCATCGTGCGCTGGGCGCGTGGACGCGGATTGGCCGGCGGATACGCGAGTCAACGCAAGACGCCGCCCCCCATGTTCTACGGGCTCGCCGATCGTCTCGTGTTCTCGAAAGTCCGCGAACATCTCGGTCTGGACCGGGCGCGGACGCTCATCACCGGCGCGGCGCCAATCTCAACGCGAACGCTGGAATTTTTTCTCTCACTCGGCCTCCCGCTCTGCGAGATGTACGGCATGAGCGAGTGTACGGCGATCACCACCGCATCGATCGCCGGACGTTATCGCACCGGGAAGGCCGGTTTCGTGTTGCCGGGCGCGGAGGTTCGGATCGCGGACGACGGCGAGATTTGTATCCGCGGTCCGCACGTGTTCAAAGGCTATTACAAGGATCCGGCGGCGACGGCCGAAGCGATCGACGCCGAGGGCTGGTTGCATTCCGGAGACATCGGCGAGCTTGATGCCGATGGATTTCTCGAGGTCACGGATCGCAAGAAGGAGCTCATCATCACATCGGGCGGAGAAAACATTGCGCCGCAGTATGTAGAAGGCGCGCTCAAATCCATTCCGTTCATCAGTCAAGCCGTGGTGATTGGAGATCGCCGCCGGTATCTGTCCGTGCTCCTCACGCTCGATCCAGACAAAATTCCCGCTCTGGCGTCGTTGTGTGGAAGCACGGCGCGAGATTCGGTTGCAGCGTCCGAGTGTGCGCGCTTTGCCGCGTACCTGCAGCGCGAGATCGACGCCGTGAACCAGCGATTGGCACACGTGCAAGGCGTACGGCGCTTTGCCGTGCTGCCCGGTGAGCTATCGATCGACGGCGGCGAGCTCACGCCCACGATGAAGCTGAAACGCAAGGTGATCTCGCAGAAATACGCCGGCGTCATCGAGCGGCTCTACGCCGAGTAACGCGATCAGCCGATTCCTTTGGCGATACATGTCGCAAGCGCCATGACGGTGATCATCGGATTCACGCCGCTCGACGCCGGGAACGAGCTCGCGTCGGCGACGTAGAGCCCTTTGACGCCGAACACTTCGCCACGCCCGTCGCACACCGCCATTCGCGGATCGCTGCCCATGCGACAGGTGCCCATCTGGTGCGCGCTGAACACCAGAGACCAGTTGCGGTCCACGCGTTCGCTGAGCACGCGATGGCAGAAGGCTTCGATGTCCTGCGTCGACGTGATGGCGGTGCGACGCAGCGACATCGAGCGCGTGTGCAGCGTGAACACTTCCATGGCACCCGCGGCCAAATGCACGCGCGCGGCGGCGACCATTCCTTGCGCGATCAACCGCGCTTGCGGCCGGTCGAGCACGTAGTCGATGATCGGACTTCCGTCGCGCCGAAGACCCACCTGGCCGCCAACGGCATCGCGAGTCAGCGCGATGATGGCGCTCGCGTACGGCGCCTGCTGCATTGCGCGACGATGCTGGTCGGCGTTGATCCACGGAACGGCGAATCCAAGCAACCCGGGATGGGTGGGCGCCGCCTCGAGGCGAAAGCCGAAGTTTCCCGACATGGTCGCGAATTGATTGCTGACGATGGTCTGCGGCGGCCCGGACCACGGTTCGATGTGCTGATCGTACAGGCCGGGCACCGCCGTGGTTGGATGCAGATAGAGGTTCCGCCCGAGTTGCGCATTGGAAACGCCCGATCGAAGCAGTAGGGCCGGCGATTGAATTCCCCCCGCCGCCACCACGACACGCGGCGCGCGAACAACCAGGTCGAACGACCCGCCGTTGACGTCGCGCACCACCGCGCGCACGCCGGTGGTGCGGCCGTTCGTCATCGTCACGACTTGCGCGGTGCAGAGGGGAATGATGCTCGTGTCGCCGCTGCGCTGCGCGTCCAACAAATATGTCACGGTGGTTGATTGCTTGCCGCCCACGCGACACCCGAAGGCACAGTAGCCGCATTGGGTCGTATCGCAACCGTACGAGTTGCGCGCCAATCGCGACCAGGCGTATCCGAGTGCGTCGCAGCCCACCTGCAGCATTTCGTTGTTCGCGTTCAACACACTCTCGTCGGTCGTCGCGTGGATCCGCGAGCAGACGTCGTCGAGGGCCTTGGTATAGCGTTCTTCAACAAACAGCCGGCAGCCGGAGCGATCGGCCCATTCGTCGCGGATGTACTCGGGCGTGGGAAGAGAGCTTTGCCAATTCACCGCGGTGCCGCCGCCGAGGCACGCGCCGGCCAGAATGGAGACGCCGAGGTCGCGCGTCGCGGTGAGCCCGCCGTCGAGAAAGAGGCGCTGTGTGCTCGCCAGCTCTCGCTGTGCGAAGTCGGGGGCTTGGTCGCCCGGTCCGGCCTCGAGAACCACGACCCGCAGACCCCTCGACGCCAGGTGCGCGGCGACCACGCCCCCTCCGGCCCCCGACCCCACGACGCATGCATCGGCATCGATCGTGGTGGGGGCGGCGATATGAGTCAGACGAAGCAACGGCGCCCCCGCCCGCGGAGCGGGTGAGGGCTGATACCCGATCGCCGGCCACACACGATTCTCGTTCGTCGCGTCGGTCACGCAGTAGAACAGAAAGCTCGACAGACGCTTAAGCGCCTGAAACCCGCCGCGAAGCTGGGGAATCGGGCTGGTGGCCAGCTTTCCAAGGAGGCGAGCGCGCTGCTCGGGAGACATGGCGGTGATGCCGCGCGCCGGCCCGCCGAGCAGCAGCGCCGCGAGAGCGTTGTCGAGAAGCCTGAGCAACTGTCTCAACTCGGCCTGTTGTGCCGAGTGGAGGAGGGCGATTGACGCTTCGAGCGCCGCCGGGACGCCGAGATCTGATGCACTTGTGCCAAAGAGCGTCGTGTCGTCGCCCGATTTCGCGTGCAGTCGGGGATGGAACGCGTCGCAGACTATGGCGAGGATGGCTCGCTCGTTCTCCGTCAAATGCACAGGCGCGCCCATGCCATCAACTTGGCTCGGGCGCGCCTGCACCGCTATTGGAATGCGTCGAGTGACGCCGTTCTATTTGAAATCTGGGCTCAGAGTTTCCTGAGGGCGGAACTACATCTTGAACATGATGCCGAGGTTGAGCGTGGCACCGCCGGCGCCGGCGTCGCCGTAGACGGCCATCTTCGGGCTGAAGTAGTACCGGGCGCCCACGCGTCCGATGAAGTAGATGGCGCTGTTGTAGCTGCCGCAGCCCACGTCCACGCTGCCGTCATAGCTGCAGCTGATAATGTTGTAGCCCAATCCGAGTCCGATGAACGGATCGATCTTCGGCTCATCGAGCTTGAAGTGATAGTTCGCGGTGACGCCGACCGGGATGTACTTGAAGCTGTAGTTGAAGAGTCCAGAACCGGAGGACCAGGAGTAGTAGTCGGCCGCGACCTGAATGCCCAGAATACCGTTGCCCAGGTCAGGAAGCGCCTTGAAGCCATGCTCGAAGCGACCGCCGAACGACGCGCCTGCGCCGCCGATTCCGCCCAGGCCCACGACCGGCCCAATATCCGTGGAGCCGAGACCGAAGCTTCCCCCGCCGCTGCTCTTGGCCTGCGCAGCCGCAGTCTGTGCGCTCGCGGCGACGCACGCGATGGCCATAAACATTTTGACAGTGTTAGTGAACGAACGACGCATGGTGATTCTCCTGGCTGCTGGGAGTGAGGCGTGTGGAACGGAGACTGGAGGCGGGAGGGTCGAGCGGGATGGTCGAGCGGGAGGGTCGTGCGGGAGGGGTCGCGCGGGAAAATCGTGCGGCACAGAGGCGCGCGCCATAATAAGCGACAGCGTCGATACAAACCAGAGTTTTCACGATTCTACCGCGACTGCATGACGTGCAAACAATTGCGAACCGGGACCATCGCGTGATAGGCTATGTTGCTGCCCGTGACGAACCGTCACACTGCTTTGCGCAGATGCATCGCAAAAACCGTCATGGTTCGGAGATCGGCTGTGATCCATGGGCTGGAGATGGGCGAATTCGGTGCCGTCTTTCAAGATGCACGTGCGCTGGACGACCTGTTCAGCGCCACCTATGAGGAATTGCGCCGCCTGGCATCGAGCGTTCGGCGAGATGATCCTGGCGCGACGCTCAGTCCAACGGCGCTCGTCAACGAAGCGTGGCTCAAGCTGCGAGAGTCTCCCTGGGTCGCTCGCACCTCCCGCGTTCACTTCAAGCGCATCGCCGCCCGCGCCATGCGCCAAGTGCTGATCGAAGCCGCGCGCCGCCGGCGCGCCGCAAAACGTGGCGGAGGCGTAGCCCTGGTCACTTTCGATGACGCCCTCAATCAAGCGGCCGCCGGTGCCGATGATCTACTCGCGCTCGACGAAGCGCTGACCGACCTGGCACGGATCCAACCGCGCCAGGCCACGCTCGTAGAAAGTCGGTTTTTCGGTGGGCTCGACGTCGCCGAAACCGCGGAGTTGCTCGACATCTCGGAAGCGACCGTGCTGCGCGACTGGCGCGCGGCGCGCGCATGGCTGGCGAACGAACTTCGTGGAGAGCTCCCCGACACCCATTGAGTGACTCGATGCCGAGTCACCTGGAGTAGGAGGCTGCACAGTGGACGCATCTCGCTGGGAACGGCTTCAAACCTTGTTTCACGCCGCCGCGGACCTGCCGTCCGACGAGCAGCGATCGTACCTGGCCTCGGCGTGCGACGATGACCCGTCGCTCGCCGACGAGGCCCTGGCCCTCCTCGCCGCGGACGCGCGCGGCAACCCGGTTCTCGACCGCGGCATCGCGACGCTGGCTCACGAAGTCGTGGGGTGGGCGTCCTATGCTCCGCCGGCTTCCCACTTCGGTCCATACCGCGTCACCCGCGTGCTCGGCGAGGGCGGCATGGGCGTGGTGTATTTCGCCGAGCGCGATGACCTAGGCACCGTCGCCGCGATCAAGATCCTGCGCGACGCCTGGCTCTCTCCGGCGCGCCGAGAACGGTTTGCCAGCGAACAACGCACGCTCGCCCAGCTCAATCATCCACTCATCGCGCGTCTCTACGACGCCGACACGCTTCCCGACGGCACGCCGTGGTTCGTCATGGAGTACGTGGAGGGCGAGACCTTGACGGAATATTGTCGCACGCACGCCGCCTCCATGGAGCAACGGCTGCGACTGTTCCGCGACGTCTGCGAGGCGGTTCAGCACGCGCACCGGCATCTCGTGGTACATCGCGATCTCAAGCCGTCGAATATCCTCGTCACCGGCGAAGGCGGCGTCAAACTGTTGGACTTTGGCATCGCCAAGCATCTCGAGAGTCTGGACGCGGCGGACGATCGTACGCGCCCTGGCGTGCGCCTGATGACGCCCGCCTATGCTGCCCCCGAGCAGATTCGCGCCGGACGCGTGGGAATGCATACCGACGTCTACGCGCTCGGCGTCATCCTGTACGAGCTGCTGGCCGGCGTCATGCCGTTCGACTTGACCGAGCTCACGCCCGGCGAGGCGGAAAAAGTCCTGGTCGAGGGTGAAGCCGACCGGCCGGCCGTGGCCGCGAAGAGGGCGGCGGCGGCCGATGCCCCGCGCGCGCCTCGTCCAACGGCAACGTCGGCCCAATGGGCCGATCTCGACGTGCTGTGTCTCACCGCCATGCACAAGGATCCGCAGCGGCGATACGGGACCGTGGACGCACTGATGCGGGACATTGATCACTATCTGAAGGCGGAGCCGCTCGAAGCGCGCACGGACAGCGTTCGCTACCGGCTCGGCAAGTTCGTTCGCCGGCATTGGCGCTTGGTCGCCGCGGCGAGCACGGTGCTCACGCTCGTCGTGGCCCTCGTCGTGTTTTATACGGTGCGGTTGACGATCGCGCGCAACACCGCGCTGACGGAGGTTGCGCGCGCGCAGCGAATCCAGCGCTTTACCCTCAATCTCTTCGAGGGCGGCGACAAGGCCGTCGGTCCCGCCGACACGCTCAAGGCCGTCACGCTGGTCGACCGCGGCCTCCGCGAAGCGCAGAGCCTGGACGCTGAGCCGGAGGTACAGGCCGAGCTCTATCTCACGCTCGGCGGCATCTATCAAAAATTGGGGAATCTCTCGCGGGCCGATTCGCTGCTTCGCCTCTCGCTCGACAAGCATCGAGCACTGTTTGGCGAGAACCACCGCGACGTGGCGGCGAATCTTGTCGCGTTGGGACTGTTGCGCGTAGACCAGGCACGATTCGAGGAGGCGGAGCAGCTCATTCGCGAGGGACTGGACGTTGCGCGGCGCACGTTGCCGCCAAAGGACCCCGCGATCGCCAAGGCCGACGCGGCGTTGGGCCGCGTGCTGCAGGAGCGCGGGCAGTACGACAAGGCGATTCCGGTGCTCCAGGATGTGGTCCGACTCTACGAAGCCCCGAGCGCCAGGCTGGAAACGCGCGATCTTGCCGCCAGTCTCAGCGCCCTGGCCGACGTCCATTTCTATTCAGGCCATTACGCGATTTCTGATTCTCTCAATCAGCGTGTGCTCGCGATGTATCGGCAATCGTACGGCGAGCGGCATCCGCTGGTTGCCGACATTCTGATCAACCTGGGTGCGTCCCAGTTCGACCTCGGCAACTACGCGGCGGCCGAGCGGTTCGATCTTCAGGCGCTGGACATCACGCAGGCGTTCTACGGGCCCGATCATTTCAAAACGGCCGGCAATCTGACGATGCTCGGCCGCGCGCTGGTGTTCGAGGACCGCTACGACGAGGCCGTGGTCATCCTTCGACGAGCGTTGAGCATTCGCGAACGCGTGTACGGGCCCATGCACCCGTTGGTAGCGTCGACCGTGAACGAGCTGGCGAACATTGCGATCAGACGCGAGCAGTGGGTCGAGGCGGAGACGCAATTTCGCCGCATGTTGGCGATCTACCACGCCGTGTATGGCGACAAGCACTACCTGATCGGTCTGGCAACGTCGAACCTCGCGAGCGCGTTCATGGGACGTAAGGACTATGCCGGCGCCGAAGGGTTGTATCGCGAGGCGGTGCGGCGATTCACCGACGCGCAAGGACCCAATCATGTGAACACTGGCATTGCGCGCATCAAACTGGGGCGCTCGCTGCTCCGCCAAAACCATTTCGCTGAGGCGCAAGTCGAAACACTCGCCGGCTACGACGTTCTCGCCAAACAGGCCAATCCGGCGGTGAGCTTTCTTCAGAATGCGCGCAAAGACCTCGTCGCGGAGTACGATTCTCTCAAGCAGCCCGACCGCGCAGCGAAGTTCCGCGCGGAGATGGCCGAGTCGACGAGCAAGGCTCCCGCGAAGCCGAAATGATTTTGGGGCGCGCCATGACTGGCGTGCGGTGTTGGGATGGCTCCGTGATCGTTGGCCGCGGAATCCGCAGAGTCCATGGGAGAGACACGGATTATATCTCTGCGCAACGAGCCGATTTCTTTAGGCACTGCCGCTCGGGACGCAGGTATTGGGATCCTGAGCGGCGGTCAAGAAAGAAAATCCCGGCTCGTTGGGAAATGATGCATTCAGTCTGTTCCGCGGCTCCGCGGATTCCGCGGCCAATGACACAAGTTCACCCCAACCGAGTCGCCCGAGTTACTCGTAGAGATCGTCGGCACGGAGCGCGGCCAACTCAACGAGGAAGTCGGCAATGCGTTCGACCGCGGCGTTAACGTACGCGGCACCCTTCTCGGCGGTCGCTTTGGCCGGACTGCCGATGCCGGTGTCGGCGGTCACCTGTGTCCACCGCCGTGGCGCCCACGCCCAGCCTTCGCGAACACCGCGCAGACGTGACGGGCGCGCCTTCCCGGACCCCGCTTCCGACAATGGTCGAACGAGTTCCGGCGCGAGATGGAGCATCGCGCTCGTCTCGGCTTCGCCGGCGTGATCGCCGGCTTCTTCCATGAACTGCCGCACGTCCACGCACGACCACCAGTTGATCGTGGAAAGAAAGACCTGCGTCGTCGGTTGAATCTCGCGGATCATCTGGCGGAAATCGTTTCCGCCGTGACCGTTGAGAATGAGCATTTTATGAATGCCCTGCTGGTCGAGCGCCGACACGAGGTCGCCGAGCAGCGCGGCTTGTGTGCTCGGATTCATGTTCAGGCAGAGCTTGATGTCGAGCTGCGTCGTGTTGACACCGAAGGGCACGGTAGGCAGCACGGCGATGCGGGCGCCCCGGCTCCACGCGCGCTCGGCGGCGCGCGCCGCCACGTGATCACACTGAATCGTGTCCGTGGCGTACGGCAGATGATAGTTGTGCGCCTCCGTGGCGCCCCAGGGCAGAACAGCGACCTCGTACGGCGTTGCCGCAACGGTTTTCCACGTGCTTTCAGCGAGGATGTGCGTACGTTCGGTCATGCGAAAGGGTTGGCTGGTTCGCGCGGCGAGCTCGAGCAAGGATTGCATCGATGCTCCACGCACCGGCGCCGGCGAAGACGAAGTAGAGGAAGATAAAGCAAAAGAGGACAGCCGGCTCACCGCCGTTTTCGAGCGGAAAGAAGCTCTTCGGCAGATGTTGCTGGAAATACGCGACGGCCATCTCGCCCGCGAGCAGGAAGGCGACGGGTCGCGTCAGCAGGCCGAGAAGCAGTACGATTCCGCCGGTCATCTCGATCAGGCCCGCGATGCCGACCTCGGACATCGCATTGAATGGCGGCAATGGCCCTGGCGGAAATCCGAAAACCTTCTGCGTTCCGTGCTCGATGAAAAGCAGTGCGACCACAATGCGAAGGACACTCAGCATGCGGCTTCGCCATTCGGATTCTGGTGATTCGAATATCGTCATTCGTCCGGTTCTCCCGGTATAGTCCGGTTGCCGCTCGGTCCGTTGCGACGGGCGGCAATCGAAGCGTCTATCGGGACATTCGGCACAAGGCGTGCGAGCCTGTTCGCTGGACCCCTACAGGAGCCACGCATGTCGGACCGCGACCGGAAAAGAAACAAGGACCAGAACGCTTCGAGAACTCCTGGCCCAGAGGATGACGCGCTCAAGAAAAAAGCAGTCGACAACGAGTGGATGCGTGATCAGACCGGTGAAAACACCAATCTGAGCGGATCAACCACGTTTCGAACGCTGCCTGACCAACCAGAAGACGACAACGAGAGCGAGCGGGACACTAAAGACCGCCAATCGAATCGCTGACTGCATCCACGGGCTCGTCGTTCCGAACCGGAAGTGCAGTGAGAGCGACGAGTCCTCCGCCGATGGCGACGAGATAGGTAATCACGCCCGCGGCCCACACGCGCTGACCGATGATCTGGTCGTGCGTCATCCAGCCCATGCGGCCGAGTAGGTATGCCCAGTCATGCTCTCCGCCTCCGACCAGCGGAAGCTCCTGGGCGCGCGCATCCTTCACATAAACTGAGATGTTCCAGAAGTTCTGCGCGACCCACCACAGCGCGATCGATGCGGCGTGCCGGTCCTTTCGTTTGAGGAAATAGGCGACGAAGGCGCACGGCATGATGAGTTGAAAGAGCGTGCCGCCCAGGAACTGGATGAATTCGCCGAACGGCGAGAAGACGAGGTGTCCGGTCTCGTGAATCGGGAGGTCCACGTTGTCCATGATCGAGCCGGCATCGGGGTGCCGAAGCAGGGCAAAGCCATAGACGGCGAGCAGCACGGTCAGGGCGAGACGGCCGGCACGAGAGAGGTTCATCTCTCCAGACTGGTGGCGAGCGCGGCGGGCAACCTCAACTGCCACTCAAGTACCTACGGTACTCCGGTACCGGGGATCAGGATTGGCAGACTACCCCCAACTCGGGGCCCTTTTGGAAAGACTTTCGATTGGGCCGTGACGATGGCGCTCGGCACACTATCCCGGCGCGCGCGATGCGTCCAAGAATTGGAGAGCGCAGACGGCGGGTCCCGGTACCATTGGCTGTACTACACAGGTATGGCAGTGTTTTTCGGCTATTGCCGCACCCATCTGTTATTGCTCCGATCCACATCCGGAAACGCCTGCTCAGGATCGATCTCGATCGACTTGACGGTCGCGGCGCCATCCAACGACACGACATACTTCCGCGCTCCGCTCAGCCACACCGACACGGGAATCACCTGCCGCTCGATCTGTCCGTCGGCACGCGTGATTGCGAGCCGCACCGGCATCGGCGCGAGTCCGCGGTCTTCGATCGTCACCGACATCTTGCCCGCGAGCGTCGTGACCGGGCCGATCGCCTGATCGAGGGTCCACGTGTCATACCACCACGTCCGCCAGAACCACGACAGGTCCTGTCCGCCGATCGAGTTGAAGGTATTGAAGAAGTCATATTGCGTCGGATGGCGGTATAGCCAACGTAAGCCGTACGTCCGATAGCTCGACTGAAACGAATCGTTTCCGAGCAGCGCGCGCAGCGCGACCATATTCGTCGCCATCTTGTCGTAGGTCGCGACGCTGTAGGCTGTGGTTCCGTACGGGTACTGATCGCCCGGCCGCATCAGCGGCACCTCGCCGTCCGTCCGGGCCAACGCCAAGTACGCGTCCCGCGCGATCGATTCGCGATCATAATTCTTGAAGAAGGCCTGCATTCCCTGCGCCTGGTTGAAGCGCGTGAGGCCCTCATCCTGCCACGCGAAACGCCGCTCGTCCGACCCAACCTGCATTGGAAACCACATGTGCGCCGTCTCGTGGATCTGCACCGAGTAGAGCGACAGTGTGTCGCGCGGACCGCCGATGCACGTCAACATCGGATACTCCATTCCGCTGCACGACGCCGGCCCCTCGAGCGCGGTCATCTGCACCCACGGATATGGCCACAGATAGTTCGAGAGGAATTCGACGGCACTGCGTTCGTATTCCGCCGACTTCTCCCACGACCAGGCGCGCGCCTCCGGACGATACAGCGTATTGATCGCCGTCGAATCAGGCTTGCCGTCGCGATCGCGATCGCCAACCACGGCGATGGTCGCGTCCCACACGAACTTCGATGACGCGCCCCAGTCGAAGTCGCGCACGTTTTGCGCGCGGAAATGCCACTTGAGCAAACCATCAAAACCGGTGTTGGTCGCCTTGGTCGCGCCGACGCCGCGGTCCTGATCGCGCACCACGTGGACCACGCCGCTGCCTCGCTTCGACTCGGCGAGGCGGTCGCGCGTTTGACGCGAGAGCACGTCGGCTGGATTCGCCAGCTCGCCCGTTGCGCCCACGAGCCAACCCTGCGGCACGCTCAAGGTCACGTCATAGTCGGCGTAGTCCATATAGAACTCGGAACCGCCGAGGTAGGGATCGATCTGCCATCCGGTGACGTCGTCGTAGACGGCGATTTGCGGATACCAATACGCGACCATGAAGACGTCGCCGGTGGTGCCTTCGCGCGGCGCGCCGTTTGGCGGAACTTGAAAAGCCCACGCGATGTCGAAGTCCGCGGAGTCGCGCGGAGCGAGCGCGCGGGGCAGACCCACGCGCATGACGGTCGCGTCGATCGAATAGCCGGTACCCGTGTCGCGCTTCACCAGCGCCTGCCCCTGCGCGGCGAGGCGCAGGATTTCAGTGCCGCCGGTGACGGGTGTCGCGACCACTCGGGGGGATGTGGGCGCGAACAGATTCTGATTGAGGTAGATCCAAATTGTGCGGAGCGTGTCGGGCGATCGATTGAAATAGCGAACCGTTTCGCGCCCGTTGATCTGACTCGTTGCCGCAACGAGCTCGGCATCGATGCGATATCGCGCGAACTGCTGCCAGTAGTTGGATCCCGGCTCTCCGGTGCGCGTTCGCGTTCCGCGAGCGACCGCGCGGGCGAACGCGTTCGATTCGAAGATCGGGTAGGGCAGTGGGCGGGAGCTCCGCTCGACCACGGGAGCGGGCGGGGGCGGCGTGTGGTGCGCCGGTGCGAGCGGGCACCCGGCGAAAACCGCGGCAACGGCAATCGAGACGATGCGCATCGTCGGAACATGGCGGGTCGGGCGCCCAAGGCGAAGCCCATGCGTCGGCCGCCCGCAAAAAAATCGTCCAACACCGTCCGAACACTCTCCTGTTGCGTTCCGACAGGAGTAGTGATACTCTCTGCCGCATGAGCATCTCGAGCGGAATCCGCGCCCGACTTCGGGCACTCATGCGCCCGCACGGCGCCGACCGCGAGCTTGGCGACGAGATCGCCTTTCACGTCGAGCTCGAGACGGAGAAGAACGTTCGGCTCGGCATCGCGCCCGACGACGCCCGACGACTGGCCCTCGCGCATTTCGGCGGCGTGCAGCGCGTTCGCCAAGAGCATCGCGACGTACGGCGCCTGCGCTGGATTGAAGACCTGGCGAGCGACATACGGTTCGCGTTCCGCATGCTCCGTCGCACACCGATTCTTGCCGCGGCCGCGATCATCACGATTGCGCTCGGCATCGGTGCCAACGCCGCGATGTTCTCCGCGGTGAACGCGGTGGTGTTGCAGCCGCTGCCCTTTCCGCATCCCGATCGACTCTTCAAGGTCACGGAAGAGAGCGCGGAACGCGGCTGGCATCGTCAGTACGCGTCGGCGCCAAACATGTTCGATTGGCGCGACGCCATCCCCGCGTTCCAGGACGTCGCCGGATACGAGTATGGCGGCGGCTCGGTGACACTAACGGGCTTCGGCGACGCGCGGCGCCTCCACACGGCCGACGTCACCGGCAACTTCTTCTCGACCCTCGGGGTGCGTGCCGAATTTGGTCGCACGTTTGAGGACGCGGAGACCTGGGACACACGCCCGCCTGTTGCCGTACTGAGTCATCGCGCCTGGGTGCGCGAGTTCGGCGCCGACCCGTCGATCGTCGGGCGATCGATCACGCTCGACAACGACTCGTATCAGGTCGTGGGAATCATGCCGGCGACGTTCGACTTCCCGTTCGAAAATCTGGATGTCTGGTGCGCAATGCACTGGAGTCCCAGCATTCGCCAGAACGAGATGTGGCGCAGAACGCGCTGGATCGAGGTCATTGCTCGGCTTGCGCCAGGAGCTACGCCGGCTGCGGCCAACGCGCAGTTGCAGCGAGTGTCGGCGCAGCTCGCGCGGGATTTTCCCGCGGTGAACGCCAACACGAGCGCGGGCCTCACACCGCTGCACGACTTCATCGTCGGCGAGACGCGTCTTCCGCTACTCGTGCTGCTCGCGTCGGTCGCGATCCTGTTGCTCATCGCGTGTGCCAACGTCGGCAATCTCCTGCTCATCCAGGCCACGGGTCGTCAGCGTGAAGTTGCGCTGCGCCTCGCGCTCGGCGCCGGCCGCGGACGTGTGGTTCGACAGGCGGTCACGGAGAGTCTCGTGCTGTCGCTGATTGGCGGCGCATGCGGACTGGCGCTCGGCTGGGCGGGGACGAGAGGACTCGTGGCACTGCAGCCGAAAGGCCTGCTTCCCGTCCACACGTTCGGCGTCGACCGGGCGGTAATGCTCTACGTCGCGATCATCACCACGGCGGCCGGTCTGTTGTTCGGCGTTGCGCCGGCGCTCTGGACGCGCGACAGAGATCCAGCCGAGGCGCTCAAAGGTGGTTCACGCGGCGGGACGGAGGGTCGGACGGTGAAGCGCTGGGGCAACGCGCTCGTCATTGGAGAAGTCGCATTGGCGCTGCTGATGACGACGGGGGCCGGACTCCTTTTGCGCAGTTTTTGGCAGATCACGCGCGTGGATCCCGGCTATGACTCGCATGGCGTGTTGGCCGTGAACGCAAATGCATACGCAGTCGCATCCGACCCGGCGGCATTCTATGACCAACTCATGGCGCGCGCACGCGCGATTCCCGGTGTCACACAGGTGGCCGCGGGTTCTGTCCCGCTGGGGATGCAGAACGCTGCTCGCAGTGACTTCATCGCGCGTGGGCGCGCGCCGAACGGTTACGAAACCGAGTTGCTGCACTTCTACGTCTCGCCAAATTACTTCGAGACCATGCGTGTGCCGCTGCGCAGGGGGCGCCTGTTCACCGACGACGATCGGAAGGGCGCACCGCTGGTCATCGTGATCAACGAGACGCTCGCCAAGGACTATTTCGCGCGTGAAGATCCGATCGGCCAGGCGGTCTGCTTCGACAAGGTGGCCGGGCCGAAGTGCAAATGGTACACGGTCATCGGCGTCGTTGCGGACGTCCACGACGCGACGCTCGAGAACGCACCGCGCATCACAGTATTCGAATCGACCCGGCAGTCCGGTATTCGTGGGTCGTATCTCTTACGTACCGCGGGCGATCCGGCGTCGCTCGCCGCCCCCGTTCGTGCCATCGCCCGCGATCTCGAGCCCCGCGTGTGGGTCTCAGCGCGCACTGCCGACGAGACGCGCCAACAATCGCTCGCGCGCCCGCGATTTTTCGCGGCACTTCTGCTGTTGTTCTCGACGGTCGGTCTGGTGTTGTCAGTTGTTGGCGTCTATGCGCTCCTCGCTCAGCTGGCGCGAAACCGAACGCGCGAGATGGGCATCCGCGTGGCGCTCGGCGCGCAGTCGTCGCAGGTGCGCTGGCTCGTCGTGCGCCACGGATTGCGTCTCACGGCGGTTGGGCTTACCGCCGGCGGCGTGATCGCGCTGTTCGCCACCCGCGTGATGACGACTCTCTTGTTTGGTGTGGCGCCGAATGATCCGCCGACCTTCGTGGGAGTCGCGCTGCTGCTCGCGGGGACGAGTTTGCTGGCGTCGTGGATTCCCGCGGTGCGCGCGAGTCGGGCCAATCCGGTGGATGCGTTGCGCGCGGACTGATCGCTGGCCGGTGGGACGGCGTCAGTGCTTGCGGACGCGTCGCAATGAGCTCGAGGGGGCAGCCCGCGCGCCGCATCGATTCACGGAACTGAGTTCGCTCATCCTGCGCCTCGATCCACCGCGCGGCGCCGTCGGGGAGAGTGAGGGCGAACAGCGCATGCTGGGTAGTCACCCCAGCAAACTCCTGCGACATGTCGCCAAACTCCGGCCCGCGATACCTGTGCATCTGAGCCACCTGCCACTCGGCGACGACGCGCGGCATCGTCGAATCGGTCGACATCATCTGTTCGACCGTGATCTGCGCCGGCGCCGGCAGCGTGCTGCGCGCAATCCGGACCGATCCTTGAAAAACGGCTCGAAGCGAGGCAGGTCGATCAGCGCCGACGCGGAATCCCAACGTTCCCGCGCGACAAAGGCAAAAATGAATCGGCCACAGCCCGAGCGGCGCGCTCCGGCGAGGTCTGAGCCTCGGCGCGCCGGCTGAGGCAGACGTTCGCCGTCAGCGCCTGCAACCCGGCGACCACCAACGCCGTGCCTCTTTTCATACAAGCCTCATGTCGGTAAAGGCGGGTCGCCGGTCTGCTGCGTCCGACCGCTCCGCGACAAGATATGCGGGTCCGATAGGGTCGCGCGACAACAGGCCTTCCGTGCGGGATCAGGCCGCGAAACCGCGAGCGATAGTCGGGTCCGGCGCGTATATTCGGCAACCCACCGGCTTTCTCGGGCTTCATCCGCCTGGGAGCCGGCGCGGTTTCCATCCCGGCTCGCTGGAGACACTATGCACCGCGATTTGCACCGCGACACTCGCGCCCGCCTCGCACTCGTTTGCGCGTTTTTACTTTCCGTTTCAGCGCTCCTCCCGGCGCAGCAGAACAGCGGTGGCATTGCGCCGCCGGGATCGCCCAAGGCTGATCCCGGGACAAAGAAAGTCCTCGGCCTCGCCGACATCGGCCGGTGGAATCGCATCGCCAACGCCGCCCTCTCGGCCGACGGGAAATGGATGACCTACGTCATCACGCCCAATGAGGGCGATGGCACGCTGACCGTCCGGCAACTCGACGGAGGCAAGACCTTCGCGATCCCCGTCGGTTCCGCGCCGGTCTTTTCCGACGACTCGCGGTACGTCGGGTATTTCGTCGCTCCGGCGAGCGCGGGTGGTGGTCGCGGTGGTCGGGGCGGTGGCGGGCGAGGTCAGGCCGCGCCGGGTGCGCCCGCCGCCGGTGGCCAGCGTCGATTCGAGCTGCTCGATCTGTCGACGGGTGAGAAATTCCCGGTGCCCGAAGCGCTCACATTCAAATTCTCGAAAGGCTCGCATTTTCTGGCCGTGCGCACGAACAAGGCGAACCAGGCCGCCAAGCACAACGGCGCCGACCTCGTGCTGCGCGAGCTTGCAACCGGGCTGACGCAAAACATCGGCAACGCCAACCTGTACGACTTCGACGACGCCGGCCGCATGCTCGCCTACACCGTCGACGCCGCCGATCGGAACGGCAACGGCGTCGTGGTGATCGACCTGGCCACGAGCCAATCGAAGGTGCTGAGCTCCGCGGCGTTGGACTACGATCAGCTCACGTGGGGCGACAAGGGTGCATCGCTCGCCGTGCTCCGCGGCGATAAGAAGAAGGAGGACTTGCAGCGCGACAATACGCTCCTCATCTGGCAGGACGTCAGCGGTGTGAAGCCGCGCGCGGTCGAATACGATCCGTCGAAGGACGCGAGCTTTCCCAAGGGTTATGTCCTGAGCGAATTCTCGGCGCCGCGTTGGACGCGCGATGGCTCGCGCGTCTATGTCGGCCTCAAGGACCAGGAGCTCGACAAAGCAACCCCGGCACCGGGTGCCGAGCCGCAGGCCAACGTCGACGTGTGGCATTGGAAGGACGCCGAAGTGCAGTCGGTGCAGGTGATTCGCTTGACGCAAGAACGCCGTGCCACCTTGCCCGCCGTGTTCAATGTGGCGAGTGGCAAGCTCGTTCGCGTGTCCGACGAGGTCATGCGCAACGTCACGCCGACCGCGGAACCGAAGTGGGCAATTGGCCGCGTCGACACGACGTATCGCACTGAAGTGCAGTGGGGCGGGAGCAAGTCCGACTACTTCCGCGTCAACACGGAAACGGGCGACCGCGCCTTGATCGAGAAAGGTCTTACGCGGACCATGGGCAATTCTCCCGACGGAAAGTGGTTCTTGTATTTGAAGAACAAGAACATCGTCGCCTACAACACGGAGACGGGCAAGAACACGGTTCTCGGCGCCGGCGACAAAATGAGCTTCATCGACGCCGAAGACGACCATCCGTATGAGAAGCCGACATACGGTGTGGCGGGCTGGTCGAGGGACGGAAAGTCGGTGCTCGTGAATCATCGCTTCGACCTCTACAGCCTTTCGCTCGACGGCGGAAAGCCGGTGAACCTCACCGGCGGTGTGGGCGACGCGCAGCAGATCATGTTCCGTCTCGTACGTCTCGATCGCGCGGGCGGGAGCGGTCGCGGCGGGCGTGGTGGTGGCGGCGGCGCGTTCAGCGCGCCGGGCGCCGAGGAAGACGAGGGCGTGGACCTCTCCAAGCCGCTGTTGCTGTCGGCGTACGGCGAGTGGACGAAGAAGTCCGGCTACTACACGCTGGCGCCGGGTGCCAAGCCCGTGCCGCTGGTTTTCGAGGACGCGGCGGTCGGCGGTGCGATCAAGGCCGAGAAGGCCGATCGAGTGATCTTCACCAAGCAGACGTTCTCCCAGTCACCGGACTATTGGCTGTCGAACACCTCGTTCACGTCGCCGAGCAAGCTGACCGATGCGAATCCATTCATCGATGAATACGCATGGGGCAGCAAGAAGCTCGTCGATTTCAAGAACTCTAAAGGCCAGCATCTTCAGGGGACGCTGACGCTTCCGGCGAACTATCAACCGGGGAAGAAGTATCCCATGCTCGTGTACTTCTATGAGTTGCTGTCGAACACGCACAACCAGTTTCCCATGCCGCAGTTCGACGACCGCCCGCATTTCGCCGAATACGCGAGCGACGGATACGTGATCTTCCAGCCGGACATCGTGTACGAGATCGGAAAGCCCGGCAGTTCGGCGCTCGATTGCGTGACGAGCGGCGTGAAGAAGGTGATCGAAATGGGCTACGCCGATCCCAAGCACATCGGCATTCAAGGGCACAGCTGGGGCGGATATCAGACGTCGTTCATTCTCACGCAGACGGACATGTTCGCCGCGGTCGTCACCGGCGCGCCGCCGACTGATCTCGTGAGCTTCTACGACGAGACCTATCCGGGCACCGGCACGCTGCAGCAGGGAATTGTCGAGGTGGGGCAGGTGCGTATGGGCACGAACCCGTGGGATTCACACCAGCTGTTCGAGGAACAGTCGGCGGTGTACAACGTGCGCAACATCAAGACGCCGTTCCTGATCCTACATGGCACGGCCGATAACGCCGTGGATTGGCATCAGGGTCTCGAGTTGTACGGCGCGGCGAAGCGTTGGGGCAAGCAGGTGATTCTGTTGTCCTATCCCGGCGAGCCGCACCATCTGGCGAAGAAGGAAAATCAGAAGGACTTCCAGGAGCGGATGAAGCAGTTCTTCGATCACTATCTCAAGGGAACGCCGGCTCCGAAGTGGATGACGGACGGCGTGCCGCAGACGAAGAAAGGCGGCCCGATTCAGTAGGCAGCCGGCGGGGTTGGCGCTCCTCTGGATGACGGTCGGTGTCAGTCCGACCGCAGCGCGACGTTCGGGTCCACGCGCGTAGCGCGAAGCGCAGGCACCAGGCACGCCACCAGCCCGACGCCCAGCAGCACGCCGCCGACAACCGCAAAGACCGCCGGATCGCGGGGCGATTCGTTGAACAGAAGCGACGCAATCCCGCGGCTCGCGATGAGCGACAGCCCAGTGCCGATCGCGAGACCGTAGAGCGCAAGGCGGAATCCCTCACCCAGGATGAGCCCGAGCACATCACGCACCTGCGCGCCGAGGGCGATGCGAACACCCAACTCGTGCGTGCGCTGGGCGACGCCATAGGCGATCACGCTGTACAGACCGATGGACGCGAGCACCAGCGAGAGCCCGCCGAGGGCGGCGAACATCATGGCACCGAGGCGCCACGATCGACGCTCGCCGTCGATGATGTCGGCAAACGGCATCACGGACACGTACGATGCGCCGGGCATCACGGTCTGAAGCGACCGGCGCACGGCGTCGGCCTGGTCGCGCGCATTACCGCGCACGCGCACATACAATCCGCCGATGTCGTGACTCTCCACTTGCTCCACCGGCAAATAGTAGTTCGCCTCGGCTTTGAGCGACATTTTGCGTTCTTTAATGTCTTCGGCGATGCCGACGACGGTGCTGCAGGGCATGCTGTCGGCACCGACGTGGACGCATTGACCGAGCGCGCTGCGCCCAGGCCAGAGCCGTCGTGCCATCTCCGTGCTGACGACGATCACCAGCGGGGCGCCGGAGCGATCGTTCGCGGTGATGCCCCGCCCGGCGACGATACGCGTGCCGACCGTTCGGAAGTAGCCTGGCGACGCGTACTGAAGCTGGAACGGCCCAAGTCGGCGCACCGAATCGACGCCGGGCACTTTCAAATACGTAGATTCATAGTCGTAAAACGGCGTGCTCACCATCTCCGTCGCTCCCTCGACGCCGGGCGTTGACTGAGCAGCGTGTACCAGCCGGTGCTGAAGCGCGCGCGACGCCTCGGGTGCGAGCTTACCCCCCCGCATGTTCCGATGCACGACGAGAATGGGGTCGACGTCGTAGCCGAGTGGCAGCGCGTGAACGTGGGCCAGACTTCGAACGAACAGGCCGGCGCCGACGAGTAGCACGACGCACAGGGCGCCCTGGGACACGACCAGCAGTGTGCGAAGTTTCGAACGATGGGCGCCGCCCTCGCGCACACCCGCCTTCAACGAGGAAATGAGATCGCCTCGGGTGGCCTGAAGCACCGGCGCGATTCCCGTAAGCAAGCCGACGACGAGCGTCGCCGCGGTGCAGAAGGCCATGGTCCGCGGATCAGCGATCGACGGCGTCGCGGCGTGGTCGGGCTGAAACATTCGCTCGAGCAGTGTTCCGCCCCACCACCCCACGAGAAGCCCGGCGCCGCCGCCAAGAATGGCGAGCGTGAGACTCTCCGTCACGAGTTGGGCGATGAGCCGCCCGCGAGTGACGCCCATCGCCAATCGGATCGCGATCTCTCGACGGCGACGAAACGCACGGGCAAGCAGCAGGTTGGCGACGTTCGCGCACGCGACAAGCAGCGCAATGATCGCGACGCCGGCCACCCACGTGACGACGCGCCCGGCCGCGCCGGCTTCCGGACCACGCTCGATCTGCACCGGCGCGAGGATGACGGCCGGGTGCGCGACGCTCACGGGCGACATCGCCGGAGCAGTCTCGCGCTCAGCCAGCCAGCTTCGTTCGTACGCCGTGGTGAAGTCCGCGCTGGATGTCGCGATGCTCACGCCGGCCTTTCGCCGCACGACCATTCCCAGCCATCCCCAGTCGTAATCGGTGTCGAAGCCTTTGTGACTCGACGCGTACGGCGTGAGCGGAATCCACGCAGCCGGGGGTGCACCCACGTCGAGCCCGGCGAATCCGTCCGGCGCCACGCCGATGATCGTGTAGTGACGCGGTCCGATGTCGATGACCTCGCCGATCGCGTCTCTGCGTCCGCCGAATTGCGTCTGCCAAAGGGCATGGCTGATGACGGCGACGAGTGGTCCGGGCGAAACGGTGTCCTCCTGGTGCGTGTAAAATCGTCCGACCTCCGGGCGAGCGTCAAAGAAGTCGAAGAAGCTCGCGGTGGCGATACCAACGATGATCTCGCGCGCATCGGAGGCGGGTCCCACGGCCATCGAATTCGTCGCGAACGCCGCGACGTCGACGGACGACGACGTCCAGGCGATGAAATCACGATATCGCTTGTACTCGAAGTGATGAAAGGTGCCCCGCTCACCGCGAAAGGTGGCCGCGAGGTACACGCGGTTGACGGACGCGGGATCGCGCAAATATGCCGGCGGCCGAAACATCAACCGATCGACGACACCAAACATCGCGGCGGTGGCGCCAATGCCAAGCGCAAGCGTGAGTACGATCGCGGTGGTAAACCCCGGCGTAAGGCGAAGGCTGCGAAGCGCGTAACGCACATCGTGCGCGACGATGTCGAGCACCGCGAGGCCATGTGAGTCGCGCGTATCGTCCTTGATGCGATCCACGCCGCCGAACGCGAGCCGCGCGCGACGTTCGGCTTCGGCGCGCGGCATGCCTGAGCGGACGTATTTGTCGACTTCGCGCTCGACGTGAAAGCCTAGCTCGTCGTCGAGATCGTGCTCGAGCCGCTCGCGGTGAAGCAGCGCGCGCACCCGGTAGCGCAGATCGCTCCAGATCTCATTGATCATGGTCGGTTCCGTGTTGGATCAAACGCGTCAGGACATGCCGAGCACGAGCGAGACCGCCACGGTGAGCTTGTTCCAGGCGTCGGTCTCGGTGTCGAGCTGTTTGCGGCCGGTGCGCGTGAGGTCGTAGTACTTCGCGCGACGGTTGTTGTCGGACGAACCCCACTCGGCCTTGATCCATCCGCGACGCTCGAGGCGGTGGAGTGCCGGGTAGAGAGATCCCTGCGGGATCTGCAGCGTGGCGCGCGACACTTGGTGAAGGCGCTCGGAGATCGCCCAGCCGTGCTGCGGCTCGAGCGACAGCGCTTTGAGAATCAGCAGATCGAGTGTTCCTTGAGGCAGGTCGAGTTTCTCGTCAGTCATCGCACCAAATCTCCGGGTCAGTCCGTACGCAGCGCTACGGTTGGATCGACGCGCGTGGCGCGCGCGGCGGGAATCGCGCTCGCCAAGAGGCCGACCACCATGAGCGCCGCCGCAACCAGCGTGTACGTCAGTGGATCAGACGCATTCACGTCGAACAACAGCGGCTGAACCCAATGGCCTGCCGTGAGCGCGATCGCACCGCCGATGACAATCCCGGCGGCGGTGAACGCAATGCCTTCGCCGACCACAAGACGCAGGATGTCACTCACGCCAGCACCGAGTGCGATGCGGACGCCCAACTCGTGCGCGCGCTGCGCGACGCTGAACGCAATGACCGCGTACAGTCCGATCGCGGCCAGCCCCAACGCCAACGCACCAAAGGCAAGAAACAGCGTTGCGCCGAAGTTCCACGAGCGCATTCGGACGTCGAGCTTCTCGTGCAGCGGAGTCGCCATGACGTACGACGCGCCCGGCATGAGCGGCTGAAGCCGTGCACGTATCCGCTCGACGTAATCATCCGCCCGGCCGGCGACTCGCACGAAGAGCGCGGGCGCTTCCGGGCCGAACAAAACCGCCCGCTGCTCGACCGACAGATAGTACGCCAGCTCCGGCGCGCCGTTGAGATCGTGCGCCTTGATGTTTTCGGCGACACCGACGACGGTTCTGCACGGCATCGTGTCGCCGCCAACACGAATGCATTTGCCAATCGGATCCTGTGTTCCCCAGAGCGCCCTGGCCATGGATGCGCTCACCACGATGACAGGCGGCGCGCCGGCGCGATCGCTCGCCGCGAGGCCGCGGCCGCGCACGATGCGGGTCCCAATGGTCGCGAAGTAGTCGGACGACCCGGCCTGCAGCATGATGCGTCCTGGCCGGCGAATCGAATCGGCGCCCGGTGCAGAAAGCGCGCGCGATTCCGACGTGCCAAATGGCACGGAAACGATGCGCGACGCGCTGACGACGCCGGGGATGGATCGGGTTTCGTCGAGAAGGCGGGCGGAGAGCGCGCTTCGTTCGGCGTCGGTCAACTTCGTCGCACGCAGGCTGGTCCGCACGTAGACCACGGGGTCAACGTCGTACCCGAAGTGCAACGAACGAACCTGATGCAAGCTGCGCGCGAACAGTCCTGCTCCCACGAGCAGCACGACCGACAGCGCGGCCTGAATGACGAGCAGCGTGGTCCGCGCTCGTGACTGTCGATACGTCCCTTCGCGCATGCCGGCTTTGAGCGAATCAGCGAGATGCTCGCCACCCTGGTGCAGCGCGGGAACGATTCCCGAGACGAGCGCGACAAAGACGATGAGCGAGAACGAGAACGCCAGCGTTCGCCAATCCGTCAACACGCCAAACGCTCCGGTCCCGCCGAGCAACAAGCGCCCGAGCACGGCGCTGCTTGCCTGCGCGACGAGCAGTCCGGCAGTGCCGCCGAGTGCGGCGAGAATGAGCGTTTCCGTGAGCAACTGTTGAATCAATCTTCGGCGCGAACCGCCAAGCGCGTGGCGGACAGCGATCTCGCGACGCCGGCGAAGCGCGCGCGCGAGCAGAAGGTTCGCAACGTTGGCGCACGCGATGAGCAGAACGATGAATGCGACGCCGCCGATCCAGACGACCACTCGCGTTTCGGCGTCCGCGAGCGGACCGCGTCCGAGTTGCAGTGGGCCTGCCAACGCCACGGGCGATGCAAACCCAAGCGACGGGAGGTTCGGCTCGATTGCGGCGCGCGCCAGCCAGCTGCGCCGAAACGCATTCGTCAGGTCGGCGGATGCGGCGTCGACGCTCACGCCGGGGCGGCGTCGAACGAGTATTTCGAGCCACTCCGAGTCATAGTTCTGCCACCATTCGTGCGGTTGAGCCAAGCGCGCAAGTCTCGCGTTGTCGCTACGGCCCGAGGAGTATGCGGCGACCGGGATGAACGCCACCGGCGGTTGTCGATCGCTTATCCCTTCGAATCCCTTGGGCGCGACGCCGATGACAGTGTAGGTCGCGCGGCCGATCGCGAGCGTCGATCCGAGCACGTCGCGACGTCCGGCGTACTGCCTTTGCCAGTAGTCGTAGCCGAGGACCGCGACCAGCGCGCCGGCCGGCACACTGTCCTCCTGGGCCGTGAAGAAGCGCCCAACGACAGGACGAGCATCAAAGAAGTCGAATAGGCTCGCCGAAACGATGCCGATGGGGCTTTCCTTGAGATCGTCGCCCGTGCCCACGGCGAGGCTGAAGTAGTGGCAAAACGCGGCGATCTGCGAGACGCTGCGCGACCAGCGCGCAAAGTCCGCGAACTCCGCGTAGTCAGCGATCCGTAGCCAACCGCGGCCGCGGTCGGTGGTCCACGTCACGTACACGCGATTCACGGACCCTGGATCGCGGAGATATGCGGGCGCGCGGAACAGCAGGCGGTCGACCACACCAAACATCGCCGCATTGACGCCGACGCCCAGCGCGAGCGTGGCGATGACGACGACACCGAACAGTGGGCGCGAACGGAGTGACCGAAGAGCATAGCGCGCGTCCTGAACGATGCGCTCGGCGACTTCGATGCCGCGTGCATCGCGGGTGTCGTCCTTGATGCGTTCCACGCCGCCGAAGGCGAGTGTCGCGTACCGGCGAGCGGCGTCGCGCGACGCGCCCCGACGGACGTATTTCTCCGATTCGCGATCGAGGTGGAATCGCAACTCCTCGTCGAGGTCACGCTCGACGGCGTCGCGGCGAACGAGCGCTCGAAACCGGTGGCGAACCTCGCTCCACAATGTCTCCAGCCGCTCGATCATTGAGCCACTCCGCGGTACGCGCTCTACCCTGTGCACTTCTACAAGACGATAGGATTACTCCTGCAGAAGCGCAAGGGGAACGTGGGGAACGTGGGGAACGTGGGGAACGTGGGGAACTGCGCCGGCGAGTTCACCACGGTGGGAATGCGCGGATCACTCGCCGTTGATCCTTTGCCGGCGACTTGAGTGCCACGACGATCGGCTTACCCGACGGGAGCAAACTGCGCGTCGGGCAAGAGTGCCGCGCCTGCGGCAAAGTTGGGCGCGTCCGGCATGATCTTCATCTGCTCCGCCTCCGACACCGAATAGAAATGGAAGTCAAAATGCGGAAGCGTGTATACATGTTCAGGTTCGTGACCGGCCGGATTCCAATCGAGCACCACGTGGTCGAATCCGCTCACCTTTGCAGCGGTTTCGGTGCGCCGTACACGATGCGCGCTGACGCGTTGAGCTCGACCGCGGAGCGTCCAAGGTCGATTACGGGGAGCGTATCACCCGCCGTAAGGCTCTTTCACGCCCGGTCGGCTCCGCTGTAAGCCACCAGTAAGCGGTGGTCGCGATTGTTCGACTCGTGAATGAGACATTTTCTGCCGTCGGGAAGGCGGCTAGAGCCTCCGGCAGCTATGCGCAGGTCTGCACGGCCGACCACGCGACCCGTTACCTGCGCTACGGCAGCGGACACCCGGTATTGGTGCTCGACTGCGGCGTCGGTGATGGTGGGCCGGATGCGAGCGTCGTCGATGCGCGCGACCAAATCGTGTGGCCGGAGTTGTTCGAGCGCCTCTCGCGCGGCAGCCGCGTAATTCTTCCAGACAACCCCATTGTCGGTCCGCGTTTCGCCGGCTGGCTTCGTGGATTCATCGACGGAATCGGCCTGCCGCCGCTGACGCTCATCGCGGCGGGCTCAATCTGCGTTGCCGCCATGGAGTTCGCTCTGACCGACCCAGAGCGCGTGCAACGCCTCATCCTCATCCCAGCCGGCGCCGCCGAGGAGAACTGGCTTTCTGCGATACTCACGCCGACGAGGTCGATCGCCAACATTCCGATGCTCGTCGTTCGCCGCACCCACCCGGGTGACGAAGCGGACGACGTGATCGAGCGATTTGTCGCCCCAAGTCATCCGGAGGAGCGTTAGCGACGAAGGATGACGGGAGGGTCGCGTGCGCTCCTCTGGATGACTCAGGGCACCTGGCCCGCCTGCTTCACCGAGCCGCCCTTCACGTACTTGTCAAACCACGCCCGCTCGTTGAGCATTCTGTGAACATTGTTCCACGAGCCGGCGATGCCGTGCGGCTGGCCGGCGTACTGAATCATCTTCGCCGGCACGCCCTGCTTCTTGATCGC
>JBDUEJ010000066.1:0-28467 GCA_040002475.1 bacterium
AAGGCAAGGCCATTCGTATTCACCCGCTCGTCTGCGCGGCGTTCAACGCCGACTTTGACGGCGATCAGATGGCCGTGCACGTGCCGCTGTCGTTCGAGGCACAGACTGAGGCGCGCCTGCTCATGCTGTCGTCGAACAACATTCTCAAGCCGTCCGACGGACGTCCGGTCGCCGAGCCCAGCCAGGACATCGTGTTGGGTTGCTACTTCGCGACCAAGGCGCCGGTCAACTTCACCACGGTCGAGAGAAAGGCGCTCCGGCACTTCGTGGAAGTCGCCGAGATCGAGATGGAGCTCGCGCTCCAGCGTCTCACGCGCCACAGCGCGCTCATGTTCTACATCAAGGACGCCGACGGCGATCGTTGGGAGAAGACGACGGCCGGCCGCGTGTTGTTCAACGCGATCGTGCCCAAGGAGCTCGGCTACAAGAACGTTGATATGAAGAAGAAGGTGCTGTCGGAGCTGGTGTTCGAGTCCTACCGCAAGGCGGGTCTCGCGGCGACGGTCGCTTTCCTCGACCGTCTAAAGGAGTTCGGTTTCGCCAACGCGACCCGCGGTGGTGTCTCGATCGGAATTGAAGATCTCGAAATTCCGACCGCCAAGGCACAACTGCTCGAGGAAGCCGAGGAGCGCGTCGATCGCTTTACCCGCGCGTACCAGACCGGAAACATCACGAACGGCGAGCGCTACAACAAAGTCATCGATACCTGGACGCACGCGAACTCGGACATCGCCGACGAAATGGTCAAGTCGATGCGCGAGTCGAAGCAGGGCTTTAACCCCGTTTTTATGATGTTCGACTCCGGCTCTCGCGGAAGCCGCGATCAGATCCGCCAGCTGGCGGGTATGCGCGGACTCATGGCGAAGCCGCAGAAGAAGCTCACCGGTGGTATTGGTGAAATCATCGAAAGCCCGATCAAGTCGAACTTCCGTGAAGGGCTGTCGCCGCTCGAGTACTTCACGTCGACGCACGGCGCTCGTAAGGGTCTGGCCGACACCGCGCTCAAGACGGCCGACGCTGGTTACCTCACGCGTCGTCTCGTGGACGTCGCGCAGGACGTGACGATCACGGAAGAGGATTGCGGCACCATCCAGGGTCTCGAGATCTCCGCGCTCAAGGAAGGCGAGGATGTGATCGAGCCGTTGGCCGAGCGTATCGTCGGCAACTTCGCGGCGGAAGATGTCGAGGATCCGCATGAATTGGACGAGTCGGGACGCCGGACGCTCGTCGTCGAAGCTGGTCAGTTGATCGACGAAGAGAAGGCCGCGCAGATCGAAGAGTCCGGCATCGAAATGATCAAGATCCGCTCCGTCCTCACCTGTGAGGCAAAGCGTGGTCTGTGCAGAATGTGTTACGGCCGCAACCTGGCGACGATGAACGTCGTCGACCTGGGCGAGGCGGTCGGAATCATCGCCGCGCAGTCCATCGGTGAGCCGGGTACGCAGCTGACGCTGCGAACCTTCCACATCGGTGGAACGGCGGCACGTATCGCCGAGCAGACGGCGCGCAAGTCGAAGGTCGCCGGCAGCACGGAGTACGGCGATCGTCTCGTGGTCGTCACGAACCCCGAGGGTCAGCGGGTGGTGACGTCGTACGAAGGCGAGATTCTCATCAAGTCGTCGAGCGACAAGGCCGCCGCCGTCGCGGCGCGCCTGCAGGTGCCGCTCGGCGCGATCCTGATGGTCGAGGACGGAGCGGACGTGAAGCGCGAACAGGTGATCTTCACCTGGGATCCGTACACGAACCCAATTCTGGCCGACGTCGATGGTGTCGTGCGGTTCGTCGACATCGTCGAGGACGAGTCGGTGTCCGAGGAGCTGGACGAGCTCACCGGTCTCCGTCAGCGTGTCATCATTGAAGATCGTGAAAAGAAGCTCCATCCGCACATCGAGATCATTCAGGAGAAGGGCGGAAAGGAGAAGCGCGTGCGCGACTTCATCATCCCGGCGGGCGCGCAGCTCACCGTGCAGGATGGGCAGCGCATCTATCCAGGAACGACGCTGGCCAAGGTCGGCCGCGAAGCGTACAAGACGCGCGACATCACGGGCGGTCTGCCCAGGGTGGCGGAGCTATTCGAAGCGCGCCGTCCGAAGGATCCGGCAACCATCTCCGAGATTGATGGAGTGGTGCGGTTCGGTGATATCAAGCGCGGCAAGCGCGAGATCTATGTGGCGCCGATCAACCACGACGGTTCGCTGGACGAGACGCGCGAGGCGCAGTTGTACGAAGTCGGCGCCGGAAAGCACTTGCGAGTTCACGAAGGCGATCGCGTCCGGGCGGGTGACCGTCTGTCCGAAGGCCCGGTGAATCCGCACGACATTCTCCGCATCAAGGGACCGCGCGCGGTTCAGGAGTATTTGCTCAACGAAGTCCAGGAGGTCTATCGCCTCCAGGGCGTGAAGATCAACGACAAGCACATTGGCGTGATCGTCAAGCAGATGTTGCAGAAGGTTCGGATTCTCGAGCCGGGTGAGACGGAGTTCCTCGAGGGCGAGCATGTGGATCGCCAGGTCTTCCGCGATGAGAACGATCGCGCGAAGAAGAAGAAGGAGTCGGCGGCCAGTGCGGAGCCTCTCCTCCTGGGTATCACCAAGGCGAGCCTCACGACGCAGTCGTTCATCTCGGCGGCGTCGTTCCAGGAGACCACGCGAGTCCTCACCGACGCGGCCATTCGTGGCGCGAAGGACGACCTGCTCGGACTCAAGGAGAACATCATCATCGGCCACCTCATTCCGGCCGGTACGGGTATGTACCGCTACCAGGATGTGGAGCTCGAGATCTCGCAGCCGGAAGGCTTCGAGCCGCTCCCGACCATGGCGGAGACAATGCCAAACGTCTTCTCGATGGCCGACGACGACGAGTTCCCGATCGCGCCGCGACCCGGCGTGAAGGGATCGGCTGAGTAAGCGATTGAGGTCGTACGTTCGTAAGAAGGAAAGAGGGCGAGCCGCGATGGCTCGCCCTTTTTTTGGGTGGGCGCCGGCGGCTGTGCTTGACTGAGCGCCGACGGCCGACGATGGTCTCCGGGTGAAACTGTGGCTCGTCGTGCCGATCGTCCTGATGCTCGCCGTCATCACAACGGCCTCGTACGCGCGACGGTCGGGTCGGCGCGCCCTGCTGCGCTTTCGCGCACGCGTGGACCGTTTCAAGTTCGCCAGCCGCAAGTCAGTGCGCGAACGCTTGCTTGGCGACGAGATCATCGCGGCAGCGGTCCGCGCGCACGCCGTCACGACCGGTACGACGGAAGCCGCGGCGTGGGTGTGCGTTGACCGCTACGTCCAGGAGATTGTCCCGTTCTTCAACGTCGTCGCCTACTACCAACTCGGCTATCGACTCGGCGAACAGCTGCTGAATTTCTTCTACAAGGTCACGGTCGAACATGAGGATCGGGCGGCCTTTCGCGCGCTGCCGCGCGATGCCGTGCTGGTCTATCTGATGAATCACCGCTCCAACGCCGACTACGTGCTCGTGAGCTATGCGCTCGCCGGCGACGTTGCCATCTCGTATGCGGTGGGTGAATGGGCGCGCGCCTTTCCGCTCGAGCGGATGTTCAAGGCGTTTGGCGCGTACTTCGTCCGGCGAAAATTTCGCGAGCCGCTCTACCACGCCGTGCTCGAGCGCTACGTCCAACTGATCACGCGCGAAGGAGTGACGCAGGGAATTTTTCTCGAAGGCGGACTCACGCGCGACGGCCGGCTCAAGTCGCCCAAGATCGGCCTGTTCGACTATGTGCTCGGCATCGCGCGCGACCCCGCGTATCGTTCGCGAATTCATATCGTGCCCGTGGCGGTGAACTACGACCGTGTGCTCGAGGACCGGTCGCTCATTCGCGAACTGGCATCGCGCGAGGGCCGGGTGCGTCCGTCCCGCCGAAGACAGTTCCTTGAAGTCGCCCGCTACTTATGGTGGAACTCGGCGCGCCTCGTCTCGCGTCGCTGGAAACGCTACGGTCGCGCGGCGGTGATTGTCGGTGCGCCGATGCCCGTCGCGACGTGGTTCGCCGAGCATCCCGGTTTGTTCGATCTTCCGCGCTCCGAACGGCTTGCCCAAGTGCAGTCGCTCTCCGATCAGGTCATGGAGCGCATCGGCGCGCTCGTGCCTGTGACGCCGGTGCCGCTCGCGTGCGCGGCAATTCAGACCTTCGACGCCGATTTTATCTCCCGAGCCGCCCTGCTCGAGCGGATGGCCGAGATGCGCGACACGTTGGTGGAGCTCAATGGTCGCGTCGTGCGTCACGAGGGCGGAATCGAGGAGACGTTCGAGCGTGCCTGGCGGATGCTGCGCATGCGCCGAGTGCTGGTCGAGGTTGGCGAAGGCTATTCGGTGCTGCCGAGGCAGCGAGAGCTGGTGAGCTACTACGCGAACAGCGTTGCACACCTGCTCGGCTCGTTTGAAGAATCGGTGAGGCGACGGGATGCACTGCCGGCGACGACGGCTGCCGGCATCCACTGAGGGCAGGCTACAGGTTTCAGGCTTTCGCTCATAGCTCGGATCTCAGCGCTGGGTTTTCTTCTATCATCCTCAGACCTGAGTCCTGTGACCTAGAGTCCTATCTCACGGAACCACCGTCGATTAGGCGCGTTGGTCGGTTGACACGCCCCCCACTCTCCGGCTATTTTCCCCAGTCTCCCTCGCCCACCTTGGGGCAATGGGAAGTGCATCCACGGGGCTATCCCGTTCGAATTCTTTCAGTCCGACATGCCAACGATCAATCAGCTCGTTCGTCGCAGTCGCCGTGACGTAGTGAAGAAAGAGAAGTCGCCGGCGCTCAAGTCCAATCCGTTCCGTCGTGGTGTGTGCACGCGAGTCTACACCACCACCCCAAAGAAGCCCAACTCGGCGTTGCGTAAAGTCGCCAAGGTTCGTTTGACGAACGGCTTCGAAGTCATCGCCTACATCCCCGGTGAAGGCCACAACCTGCAGGAGCACTCGATCGTGCTCGTGCGCGGCGGGCGTGTGAAGGATCTCCCGGGCGTTCGCTATCACATCGTGCGCGGATCGCTCGACGCATCGGGCGTGAACGGCCGCAATCAGAGCCGCTCCAAGTACGGCACCAAAAAGCCGAAGGCTGGGGCGAAGGTCGCCGGAGGTAAGAAGTGAGCCGCCGTAAGAGTTCCGTCAAGCGCCCCATCCTCGCCGACGCGCGCTACGACAGCCAGACGGTTTCGAAGTTCATCAACGCTATGATGCTTCAGGGGAAGAAGTCCACCGCTGAGCGCATCTTCTACGGCGCCATGGACCTCGTTGAATCGCGGACCAATCAGCCGGGCGTGAACGTCTTCAAGCAGGCGCTGGCCAATCTCAAGCCGGTCGTCGAAGTGAAGAGCCGCCGAGTGGGCGGCGCAACGTACCAGGTTCCAGTGGAAGTGCGCCCCGAGCGCCGTACCGCGCTCGCCATGCGTTGGCTCATCTCGTATTCGCGCGATCGCAACGAGAAGTCCATGCCGGAAAAGCTCGCCGCCGAAGTCATCGCGGCGTCCAAGGGTGAAGGCAACGCGGTGAAGAAGAAGGAAGACACGCATCGCATGGCCGACGCGAACAAGGCGTTCGCGCACTATCGCTGGTAGGTTCGGTCGCTCCAACGCCACAGCGAAACAAAGCCCCGCCGAGCACTATGCTCGGCGGGGCTTTGGCATTGGTGCATTTCAGCGTTTCAGCGCGTCGGCCCCGCCAGCAGAGCGCGGGCGGCGCCGCCGACCGCGCGGTTGGTCGCCACAGCGCTCCCGCCAAAAGGCGTATCGTTGCCCGGCCAGTCGGTGAATGAACCGCCGGCTTCGACGATCGCCGGATAGAGCGCCGCCGAATCCCAATCGGCCATGATCGGATCGACCATCACCTCGGCGCGTCCGGTGGCGACGAGGAGGTAGCCGTAGCAGTCGCCCCATGAGCGAGCGTGAGCGGCGGCCGACGCGAGGCGTTCCCAGCCGGCGCGCCGATCAGGCATCGCCGCGAATTGCGGATCCGTCGTCAGCACGAGCGACTCGGCCATCGAGGTCACGGCGGACACGTGGCATCGGCTACCGTTCCACCAGCAGCCTTCGCCGAGTGCGGCGGCGAGCGTTTCGTCGAGGGCGGGGAAGTGCGCGGCGCCGGCGATGGCCTGGTCACCTTCACAGAGCGCGACGAGCGTTCCCCAGAGTGGAACGCCGCGGACGAACGCCTTTGTGCCGTCGATGGGGTCGACGATCCAGCGGCGTTGGGCGTCGGGCCGGACGGCGCCGAATTCTTCTCCGACGATGCCGTCGTTGGGGAAGCGTTGCTCGATCCACGCGCGAGCGGCCTCTTCTGCGGAGCGGTCGGCAACGGTTACCGGGGAGCCGTCGGTCTTTCGTTCAACGTCGAGGCGGCGGCCAAAAAACGAGTGGGCGATCTGGCCGGCGTGCACGGCAACATCGGCGACGGCTTCCAGTAGTCGCGGCGAGTCGTGGATCATGTGTCTCTCCCGGTTGACACCGGCGTGATTGCCGATAAATTCAAGGGGCTACGGGATTTTGCTCTCCAATCCGCTCTCAACATCGACGGAAGGTAGCGAGACTCGGTTCGGTAGTGTTGTGGTTGCAAATGGTTGTTGATGTTTTCGGCGAACTGCGCGCCGACACTTATGGGCCTGCATGACGCAGGGGCCTGCTCCGGCTGAAACACTCGGGTGAGTGTGACAGCTCCCGACAAGCAACGCAGGACAATTTGACGTCAGGTCAAGCGCGGCGAAGGGATCATTCTTCGTTTCGCTCAGGATGATACCTCTCATCCCGAATGACAGGGCGCGCCTTGGGTCCCCACTCGCGCGGCAGCGGCGAGCGTACCCGGCGATGGCGGATGGACACCGGTCCTTTCACAGGACGCCCGGTCCACCCGCGTTTTTGCTGGTGGCGGTTTGATCGCCTGTTTGCAACGCAGCAAAGCAGCAACACCGCTAGGTAGGACGCAGTTCACTAACTCGCACGACCTCAAAGTCAAACTCTATATATGGCCCGCGTAACCTCGCTCGATCATTATCGGAATATCGGCATCATGGCCCACATTGATGCCGGGAAGACGACCACGACCGAGCGCATTCTTTACTATACCGGCAAGGCGCACAAGATCGGCGAGGTGCATGAAGGCACCGCGACGATGGACTGGATGGAGCAGGAACAGGAGCGCGGCATCACGATCACGTCCGCCGCGACCACTGCCTTCTGGACCCGGAACGGTATCGAATACCGCATCAACATCATCGACACGCCCGGACACGTCGACTTCACGGTCGAAGTCGAACGGTCGCTTCGCGTGCTCGACGGTGCCGTGACGCTGCTCGATTCCGTCGCCGGTGTAGAGCCGCAGACGGAGACGGTGTGGCGCCAGGCCGATCGGTACGGCGTGCCGCGCATCATCTTCGCCAACAAGATGGACCGCACCGGCGCCGACTTCACGCGCTGCATGACCATGATCCGCGACCGCTTGTCCAAGGACGCGTTTCCGCTGCAGCTCCCCGTCGGTTCCGGTGAGCTGTTCACCGGTCACATCGACGTCATCGAGCGCAAGCAGTACATCTTCGACGAAGACACCCTCGGCAAGAAGTTCGAAGTCGTGGATGTTCCGGCCGAGTATCACGATGCGGTCGAGCAGGCGCGCCATGATTTGATCGATCATGCCGTCGCCAACGACGACGACGTGATGGAGAAGTATCTCGCCGGCGAAGAGCTGACGACGGACGAGATCCGCACGGCGATTCGGAAGGCGACGGTGGCCGGTAAGATGATCCCCGTGCTCTGCGGCGCGTCCTTCAAGAACAAGGGCGTGCAGGCGTTGCTCGATGCGGTCATCGACTATCTGCCGGCGCCGGTGGACGTGCCGCCGATCAAGGGCCATCTGCCGCATCACGACGAGCACTTCGACACGCGCGCCGTCTCGGACGAAGCGCCGTTCGCGGCGCTGGCGTTCAAGATCGCGACCGATCCGTTCGTCGGAAAGCTGACGTTCTTCCGCGTCTATTCAGGAACGCTCAAGTCTGGCACGTACGTCTACAACTCGACCAAGGACAAGCGCGAACGCGTGTCCCGGCTGTTGCAGATGCACGCCAACAAGCGCGAGGAGATCGAGGAAGTGCGCTGCGGCGATATTGCCGCGGCCATCGGCCTCCGGGATACGCGAACCGGCGACACGATGTGCGACGATGATCATCCGATCATCCTCGAGGCGATGAAGTTCCCGAACCCGGTCATCGACGTCGCGATCGAGCCGAAGACCAAGGCGGACCAGGACAAGCTCGGCATCGCGCTGGCCAAGTTGTCGGAAGAAGATCCGACGTTCCGCGTCCACACCGACGAGGAAACGTCGCAGACGATCATCTCCGGCATGGGCGAGCTGCATCTCGAGATCATCGTCGATCGCATGATGCGCGAGTTCAAGGTCGACGCCAATATTGGGCGGCCGCAGGTTGCCTATCGAGAAACGATCCGCCGGCGGGTCGAGAAGGTGGAAGGCAAGTTCATCCGGCAGTCGGGCGGCAAGGGTCAGTACGGCCACGTCGTGATCAACATGGAGCCGTCCGAAGTCGGCGCGGGCTTCGTGTTCGAGGACAAGGTGGTCGGCGGCGCGATTCCGCGTGAGTACATTGCGCCGGTGGAGCAGGGCATCAAGGAAGCGTTGGAGAACGGTATTCTTGCCGGGTATCCAATGGTCGATGTAAAGGTCGAGCTGGTGTACGGCTCGTACCATGAGGTGGACTCCAGCGAAATGGCGTTCAAGATCGCCGGCTCGATGGCGTTCAAGGAGGCGGCCAAGCGTGCGCATCCCGTGATTCTCGAGCCGATGATGAACGTCGAGGTGGTGACACCCGACGCGTTCATGGGCGACGTGCTCGGCGATCTGTCGGCGCGGCGCGGGAAGATCGGTGGTATGACGCAGCGCGGCGAAGCGCAGGTGATCGCGTCGACGGTGCCGCTCTCCGAGATGTTTGGGTATTCCACGAAGCTGCGATCGATGTCGCAGGGCCGCGCGGTGTACTCGATGGAGTTCGCGCACTATGAAGAAGTGCCGAAGTCGAAGGCAGAAGAGATCGTCGCGAAAGTAAAGTCGTAGTCGGGTGACCGGATGGTGGCCTGAGGCGATGGTCGCCTCGGGGCCGATATCCTGAGACCTCCCAGTAAGCATTTCACCACAAAGGGATCGTACAATGGCAAAGGCAAAGTTCGAGCGGAACAAGCCGCACGTAAACGTCGGCACGATTGGCCACGTTGACCACGGCAAGACGACCACCACCGCCGCGTTGACGAAAATCTCCTCGGAACGCGGATTCGGCACGAAGTACATCCCGTACGACGAAGTCGCGAAGGCGTCGGAATCGCAAGGCCGCCGCGACGCGACCAAGATCCTCACGATCGCGACGTCGCACGTCGAGTACGAGACAAAGGCGCGGCACTACGCCCACGTCGACTGCCCGGGCCATGCCGACTACGTCAAGAACATGATCACGGGCGCCGCGCAGATGGACGGCGCGATTCTCGTGGTGAGCGCCGTCGACGGCCCGATGCCGCAGACGCGCGAGCACATCCTGCTCGCTCGTCAGGTGAACGTGCCGTCGATCGTCGTGTTCCTCAACAAGTGCGACTTGGTCGAAGACGCAGAGCTGCTCGACCTGGTCGAGCTCGAGGTGCGCGAGCTGCTCAGCAAGTACAACTATCCGGGCGACGACCTTCCGGTCATCCGTGGTTCGGCCTCCGGCGCGATTGCCGGCGACGCGAACTGGATCGCGCGCCTGGACGAGTTGTACAACGCGCTCGACACGTACATCCCGGAGCCGGTCCGCGAGATCGACAAGCCGTTCGCGCTGCCGGTCGAAGACGTGTTCTCGATCACGGGCCGCGGCACGGTTGCCACGGGTCGTATCGAGCGCGGCATCATCAAGGTCGGTGAGGAAGTCGAGTTGGTCGGCTTCGGCTCCGACAAGCGTTCGGTCGTCACCGGCGTCGAGATGTTCCGCAAACTGCTCGATCAGGGTCAGGCGGGCGACAACGTCGGCCTCCTGCTCCGCGGTATCGACAAGGAAGTGATCGAGCGCGGCATGGTGTTGGCCAAGCCGGGCACGATCAAGCCGCACACGAAGTTCGAAGCCGAAGTCTACGTGCTGAACAAGGACGAGGGCGGCCGTCACACGCCGTTCTTCAAGGGCTATCGCCCGCAGTTCTACTTCCGCACCACGGACGTCACGGGTTCGGTGGAGCTGCCGGCCGGCACGGAGATGGTCATGCCGGGCGACAACATCCAGATGACGATCGAGTTGATCACACCCATCGCGATGGAGGAGCAGGTGCGCTTCGCCATTCGTGAAGGCGGCCGCACCGTCGGCGCCGGCGTGGTCACGAAGATTCTCGCGTAGGTCTCGGGATGATTGGTCTGAGGCTGTCGTAGCCTCAGACTTCTCATCCTGAATCCTTTATTTAGAGATCGCAATCATGGCAGGAAGAATTCGAATCCGTCTGAAGGCCTTCGACCATGCGGTCATCGACCAGGCGTCGGCGGACATCGTACGGACAGCGGAAAAGACGGGCGCGCAAGTGTCCGGTCCCATCCCGCTGCCCACCAAGACGCAGCGCTGGACGGTCCTCCGTTCGCCGCACGTCGACAAGAAGTCACGCGAGCAGTTCGAGCTCAAGACGCACAAGCGTCTGATCGACATTCTCGATTCGCGTGCTCAGACGGTCGACGCGCTGACGAAGCTGGATTTGCCGGCCGGCGTGGACGTGGAGATCAAGGTGGAGTAGACGGTGTACGTTGGGCAGGCAGTGAAAGGGAATAATCGGGTTGTTGCTTCCGGGCTGAGTGCCAAGGTCTCGGGATAGTAGGTCTGACAAAGCTGTGAACCACTCAGACCTGAGACCAGTGACCGAGAGAAGCACGACTACAGTCCAACTGCTATCACGCCACATGGCGAGCAGTGACTCAGAGGAGCCAGAGCAGAACATGATCGGCATTATCGGTAAGAAGCTGGGCATGACCCAGATCTTCAATGAACAGGGGCAGCAGATCCCGGTGACGGTGATCGAGGCTGAGCCCAACCCGGTGCTCGGTGTGACGGACAAGGCGAAAGCCGGTCATGCGTCCATCCAGCTCGGATACGGAGAGGCGCGCCAGCGCCGCGAAGCCACGAAGGGTGAAGGCAAGTCGCCCAAGGGACATCGCGCACCGCTCGCCGCGGTTGGTCACGCAAAGAAGGCCGGCCTCGCCGCCACGCCGCGCATTCTCCGCAGCGTTCGGCTCGACGAGCCGGGCAACGCCAAGATCGAGATCCCGACGTACAACCTCGGCGACATCATCAAAGTCGACATCTTTGCGGTCGGTGATCAGGTCAAGGTCACGGGCACGTCCAAGGGACGCGGCTTTCAAGGCGTCGTGAAGCGCTACGGCATCGGTGGTGGTCCCAACACGCACGGCAACACGAAGCACCGCCGTCCGGGGTCCATCGGACCGGGCACCGATCCTTCGCGCGTCATCAAGGGCAAGAAGATGCCGGGCCATTACGGCGCGGCGCGGCACACGCAGACCCATCTCCGCGTCGAGAAGATCGATACGGAACGCAATCTGATCTACATCCGCGGCTCGGTCGCCGGTCCTACCGGTGGATTCGTCGTCGTGCGGAAGCAGGCTTAAACGGTACCCCTCATGGCTGACAACACGACACTCCAGGCCGCGGCGTACACGGCGCAGGGAACGGCTCGCGACGCGGTCGCGCTTCCCGAGACGCTGTTCGACGGTACCGTGAACATGCCGGTGATGCACCAGGCGGTGAAGGCGTTCCTCGCCAACCAGCGCCAAGGCAACGCATCCACCAAGATCCGCAAATACGTCACGGGCGGGAATCAGAAACCGTGGAAGCAGAAGGGCACCGGCCGCGCGCGCGCCGGTTCCGCGCGCGCTCCGCATTGGGTGGGCGGCGGCACGGTGTTCGGTCCGATCCCGCGCAGCTACGCGCAGTACGTGCCGCGCCAGGTGCGCGCACTCGCTCGCAAGAGCGCGCTCAACGCCCGCGCCCGCGAAAATGCGATCTTCGTGATCGACCTCTTTGCGTACGACTCGCCCAAGACGTCGCGCATGAAGGCGCTCGTCGAGCGGCTCGGCGTGGCTGATAAGAAAGTGCTCATTCTCACCGATGGCGCCAAGCCGAACGTGTTCCTGAGCGGCCGGAACCTGCCCACGGTGCACGTGATGCCTTATGGCGACGTTTCGACCTACCACATTCTTTGGTCCGACGTGGTGCTGATCGAAGCCGGTGCGCTCGGACAGCAGTTGCCTCCGATCGCCGAGCGTGAAGAAGCCCCGCGCGCCGCGAAGAAGACAGCGACGAAGAACGCTCCGAAGGCCGTCGCAAAGGTTGCCGCGAAAAAGGCCCCCGCAAAGAAAGCTCCGGCGAAGGCCGCCGCAAAGAAGGCACCGGCTGCCAAGAAGCCCGCCGCCGCCGCCAAAAAGCCCGCCGCCAAAAAGGCGCCGGCGAAGAAGAAGGAGAAGTAGTCCATGCCCACACTACATCGCACCATCGTGCGCCCGCTGATCACCGAGAAGAGCTCGGCGGCCTATCAGGCGCGCGGGGAATACACCTTCCAGGTGCATCCCGACGCATCGAAGCCCCAGATCCGCTCGGCGATCGAGCAGCTCTTCGGCGTGAAGGTCACCGGCGTGTGGACGTCCAACCAGCGCGGCAAGGAAAAGCGCATGGGCAAGACCGTCGGCCGTCGTCCGAATTGGAAAAAAGCCATCGTGACGCTCCGTCAGGGCGACACGATCGAGATCTTCGAAGGTTAGTCGAAGGTTCGTCGAAGGTTCGTCCACCGCAGGGAAGACTGCCGTTTCGCCTCGATAGTCCATCGCCGTTCACAATGATCCGATAGTTCATATGGGTATTCGTCAATTCAAGCCGGTGACCAAGAGCTCGCGCTTTCGATCGGTCTCGGATTTTTCCGAGATCACGAGCACGACGCCAGAGAAGTCGCTGTTGGAGCCCGTCAAGAAGAGCGGTGGCCGAGATAATCACGGTCACATCTCGATGCGGCGCCGCGGTGGTGGTCACAAGCGCCAATACCGCATCATCGATTTCAAGCGCAACAAGCACGGCATCGTCGGGACCGTCTCGTCCATCGAGTACGATCCGAACCGCTCGGCGCGCATTGCGCTGATCACGTATGCCGACGGCGAGAAGCGCTACATCATCCACCCCAAGGGTCTGAACGTCGGCGACAGTATCACGGCGGGTCCGGGCTCGGATGTTCGCTTGGGCAACGCGCTGCCGTTGACCGAGATGCCGCTGGGTACGGCGGTGCACAACGTCGAGTTGAAGATCGGGAAGGGCGCGCAGCTCTGCCGGTCGGCGGGCATGTCGGCGCAAGTCGTGGCGAAAGAGGGCGAGTACGTCACGCTTCGCATGCCGTCGACCGAGATGCGTCTCATCCACGGTCGCTGCTACGCGACGATCGGTACGGTTGGCAACGAGGAGCACGAGCTCATCTCGTGGGGCAAGGCCGGCAAGACCCGGTGGAAGGGTCGTCGTCCGAAGGTCCGCGGTGAGGTCATGAACCCGGTGGATCATCCGCACGGTGGTCGTACGCGCGGCGGACGGAACGTCGTCAGCCCGTGGGGCAAGAAGGAAGGCGTGAAGACCCGCAACAAGAAGAAGCCGTCGCAGCGCCTCATCGTCCGCGGCCGGAAGCGCGGTAAAGCGACTCAATAAGAGACTGATCCCATGGGACGTAGCGTAAAAAAAGGTCCGTTCGTTCAGCCGGCGCTCGCCAAGAAGGTCGAGGCGATGACGGCGCGAAACGAGAAGCGGGTGATCAAGACGTGGTCGCGCGCGAGCACCGTGCTTCCCGAGTTCGTGGGACACACGTTTGCCGTGCACAACGGGAACAAGTTCATCCCGGTCTACGTGACGGAGAACATGGTCGGGCACAAGCTCGGCGAGTTCGCGCCGACGCGGCTCTTCCGCGGTCACACCGGCCAGAAGGCGGTGGACAAGAAGGCGCCGGTTCCGTCGGCGTCAGGTGGCGGTGCGCCGGCGGCGCGAGGAGGGAAGTAAATGAGCAACAAGAGCAGAGAGCGCGCTGAGCGCCACAAGGCCGAGCAAAAGGCGGCTCCGGCGAGCGCCACGCAACGTTCGGCGCGCCAGTCGCCGTACAAAATGCGGCTCGTCGCCGATGAGATTCGCATGAAGAACGTGAATGACGCCTTGGCGTATTTGGCGTTCTCTAAAAAGCACGCGGCGGTGCAGATCGCCAAGACGCTGCGCTCGGCGGTGGCCAATGCGGAGTACGCGGCGCGCGAGGGCAACACGTCGATCGACGTCGATGCGCTCTATGTGAAGCGCATCGTGGTCAACGAAGGGCCAAAGCTCAAGCGGTTCATGCCGGCCGCCATGGGACGCGCCACGCCGATTCAGAAGCGGACGAGCCACATCGAGATCGAAATCGCCGAAAAAGCTCGGAGAGGTCGCTAATGGGACAGAAGACACATCCGGTCGGTTTCCGACTCGGCATTTCGAAGGATTGGAAGTCGCGCTACTACGCGGGGCGTGAGCTTCCGGCGCTGCTGAGAGAGGACGAGCTGCTCCGCAAGTATCTCAAGGCCCGGCTTGGACATGCCGCGATTGCCGACATCATCATCGACCGGAAGCCGGGCAAAGTCGTCGTGACGTTGCACACGGGCCGTCCGGGCGTGGTGATCGGCAAGAAGGGCGCGGAGGTCGACAAGCTGCGCGACGAGCTCGCGCATCTCACCGGCAAGGAAGTCGGCATCAACGTCGAAGAGATCAAGCGTCCCGAGCTCGATGCCCAGCTCGTGGCGGACAACATCGCCAGCCAGCTGGCGCAGCGCATCTCGTTCCGGCGTGCCATGAAGCGCGCGGTGCAGAGCGCCATGCGCATGGGCGCGCAGGGGATCAAGATCAAGTGCGGCGGCCGTCTCGGCGGCGCTGAAATCGCTCGCGTGGAAGGCTATCACGAGGGACGGGTGCCGCTGCACACGCTTCGCGCCGATATCGACTACGCGATTTCTACCGCGAAGACCACCTTCGGGACCATCGGCGTGAAAGTTTGGATCTTCAAGGGTGAGAAGGTCGAAGATCGCCGCGGGACCACTTATTCCTCCGGCATGTAAGGGGGAGACGGATCAATGCTGAGTCCAAAGCGCGTCAAATTCCGCAAGCGGTTCAAGGGTCGCACCACGGGTCTCTCCCATCGCGGGAGCGAGATCTCGTTCGGCACCTACGGACTGCAGACGTTGGAGCCGGGTTGGATTACCGCTCGACAGATCGAAGCCGCCCGTGTTGCGCTCACGCGCCACATCAAGCGCGGTGGCAAAGTGTGGATCCGGGTGTTCCCCGACAAACCGATCACGAAGAAGCCTGCCGAGACTCGCATGGGAAAGGGTAAGGGTTCGCCGGAGATGTGGGTGGCGGTGGTGAAGCCGGGTCGAATGATGTTCGAGCTCGAGGGTGTGACGCCGGAGATTGCGAAGAAGGCCATGGCGTTGGCCGCGGCCAAGATGCCGGTGAAAACGAAGTTCGTGACTCGTGAGGAGGCGCACACCGATGCGAGCTGACGAAATTCGCGAGATGACGCAGGACGATATCGTGACGCGCATCGGAGAGCTGGAGGAGGAGCAGTTCCGCCTCAAGTTCCGCGGTGCGACCGAGCCGCTGGAGGATCCGCTGCAGTTGCGCGTGATTCGCCGGAACCTGGCGCGCCTCAAGACAGTGTTGCGGGAACTGCAGGTACCGACCAATGGCTGATATGAACAATGTGAAGGGAACTGCCAACAGCGCCGACACGCGCGCCTCGCGCAAGACGCGCACGGGCCTCGTGGTGAGCGACAAGATGCAGAAGACGATCGTTGTGGAGATCGAACGCCGCGTGCCGCACCCGGTGTACGGCAAGATGGTGACTCGCACCAAGCGGGTGAAAGCGCACGACGAGGAGAACACGGCCAAGACCGGCGACACGGTGCGGATCGCGGAGACGCGCCCCCTGTCGAAGGACAAGCGGTGGCGCGTGATCGAGATCGTTGGTCGAGCGCGTTAACTCTACGGTGCTCGCGCTCCTCAGAGCAGGCTTCGACACAGTGAGAATTCAATGATCCAACAAGAATCAATGGTCAAGGTCGCAGACAACTCGGGCGCGAAGACCGCACAGGTCATTCGCGTGCTGGGCGGAACCCGCCGGCGCTACGCCGGTCTGGGTGATGTCGTGATCGTGGCTGTGAAGAATGCCCTGCCGAACGGCACGGTGAAGAAGTCGGACGTCGCGCGCGCGGTGGTCGTGCGCACGGCCAAGGAGACACGGCGGAAGGACGGGAGCTATATCCGGTTCGACGAGAACGCCGTCGTCATCATCAACGAGGAAGGCGAGCCCCGGGCGACGCGTATCTTCGGTCCCGTGGCGCGCGAGCTCCGCGAGAAGAAGTACATGAAGATCGTGTCGTTGGCGCCTGAGGTGATCTGATATGAGAATTCTCAAGCATCGCAAGACCGACCGGCCGAACGCCGTCAACCGCAAGCGTCACAAGGTGAACGCGGAGCGCGGCAAGCTCCACGTGACCACGGGCGACACCGTCCGGGTGGTGCGCGGCGACGACAAGGGCAAGGAAGGCAAGATCCTGCGCGTGTATCCCAAGACGGGCCGCGTGACGATCGAAGGCGTGAACATCGTGAAGCGGCATCGCCGCGCGCGGACGCCCGACGAGCAGAGCGGGATCATGGAGTTTCCGGCGCCGATGCATGCGTCGAACGTGATGTTGCTCGACCCGAAGCAGAACGTTCCGACGCGCACGCGCCGGCAAATCGACGATGACGGCACCAAGGAACGCATCGCGGTCAAGAGCGGGGAATCCATCCCGCGCGTCCGCTGACACGCGTCTCTAGGCGCGAGGAATAGACTATGGCAACGAAGGAAAAAAGCACGGACGCCGCACCCAAAACCCCCAAAGCCGCTCCCAAAGGCGACTCGAAGGGCGGCAGCAAGGGCGGATCGAAGGGCAAGGGCAAAAAGGGGGAGGTCGCGGCTCGCGGTCCGCACGCCGGCGCCGGTCTGCCCGTTCCCCCGCCGCGGCTCAAGATCTTCTATCAAGAGACCGTGCGTCCCAAGCTGATGACGCAATTCGGATTCACGAATCCTCATCAGGTTCCGATGCTCGAAAAGGTCGTGATCAACGTCGGGGTGGGCGAAGCCATCAAGCAGCCCAAGGCGTTGGACTCGGTCGTGGACGAGATTGCGCGGATCACCGGGCAGCAGCCGGTTCGCAAGAAGGCGAAGAAGTCGATCGCCAACTTCGGACTGCGCCAGGGCCAGGAGATCGGGTGCGCGGTCACGCTGCGCGGCGCCCGCATGTGGGAGTTTGTCGATCGGTTCGTGACGGTCGCGATCCCGCGCGTGCGCGACTTCCGCGGACTGGGCACGCGTTCGTTCGACGGACGCGGCAACTACTCCATGGGCGTGAAAGAGCAGATGATCTTCCCGGAGATCAACTACGACGAAATCGAGTCGATCCACGGCATGGACATCACGTTCGTCACCAGCACGAACAAGGACGACCAGGCGTACGCACTGTTGAAGGAGCTGGGAATGCCGTTCCGGAATGACGACAAGAAGGGCGGGCGGGCACTGTAGGTCTGTTCAGGTCTCAGGATCGTAGGTCTGACGATGGCAGTACCTGTAGACTACGCTGCGCACTGCGACGCACATTGCACGACCAGCTACACACTGTTCACGAAGCGAATCACCAACAGCACAGAGAGTTGAAATGGCTCGTAAGGCCATGATCGAGAAGAGCAAGCGGAAGCCGAAGTTCAAGGTGCGGGTGCACAACCGCTGCGGCCGGTGCGGCCGTTCGCGCGCGTTCCTGCGCCGCTTTGGGCTGTGCCGTATCTGTTTCCGCGAGCTGTCGCTGTCCGGGATGATCCCGGGCGTGCGGAAAGCGTCCTGGTAGTCGAACACGGGCCGTCGAGCGGACGCATCGCGTCCGCTCATCGTTCCGTGCCGCGCCTATTCACACTTCATCCTCCACGTCCGTCGGACACCCGACGGATACGAGAGGAGTAGGAATCCCATATGAGCATGAGTGACCCGATTGCCGACATGTTGACGCGGATCCGCAATGCCTGCGGATCGAAGCACCGCCGCGTCGATATGCCGCTGTCGAAGATGAAGGCCGAGATCGCCCGCATTCTGAAGGAGAACAACTACATTCAGGACTTCAGCACGCTCAAGACCGACGAAGGGAGAGACATTCTCCGCGTCCGTCTCAAGTATGCCGGCGGTCAGTCCGTCATCCGCCAGCTCCAGCGCGTGTCCACGCCTGGGCTGCGCAAGTACGTCGGCGTCGGCGACATCCCGCGCGTCCGCAACGGACTCGGGATGGCCATCGTGAGCACGAACAAGGGCTTGATGTCCGATCGGGAAGCGCGGCAGTCGCAGACCGGCGGCGAGCTCGTGGCCGTGGTCTGGTAGAGGAGACGCCATCATGTCACGTATTGGAAAGCTTCCCATCACGGTCCCCGCTGGGGTCACAGTGACGGTCGACGGCAACCTGGTGAAGGTGAAGGGTCCCAAGGGCGAGCTGTCGCACAAGCTCCCCGGCGGCATCACGGTCGAGCGCGACGACGCAACACTCAACATCAAGCGCGAATCAGAAGAAACAAATCACCGATCGCTGCACGGCCTCACACGGTCGCTCATCGCGAACATGGTCGAGGGCGTGACGAAGGGATATCAGAAGCAGCTCGAGATCACCGGCGTCGGCTTCAAGGCCGAGGTGAAGCCGTACGGCCTGCAGCTCGCGCTGGGCTTTTCGCACACGATCGAATACAAGTCGCCCGAGGGCATCAAGCTGACTGCGCCGCAACCAACGCAGATCACGATCGCCGGCTCGGACAAGGCGTTGGTCGGACAGGTGGCCGCGGAGATCCGCGGTCTTCGTCCGCCCGAGCCATACAAGGGGAAGGGAATCAAGTACGCCGGCGAAGTCATTCGGCGCAAAGCCGGTAAGGCGGGAGGCAAGTAACCATGCCAGTCATTCCAAAGACACGCGAGCAGCAGCGCTTTCGGCGCCATCTCCGCGTGCGCAAGAAGGTTTCGGGGACGGCCGAACGGCCGCGCCTCGTCGTGTTCCGGTCGCTCAAGCACATCACCGCGCAAATCGTGGACGACGCCGCGGGGCGTACGCTCATGACGGTGTCGAGCGGTGCGATTGCCAGCGGCAAAAAGACGGCGAAGTCGCTCGAAGTGGGCAAGCTGATCGCCGCGAAAGCCAAGGACGCGGGAATCACGAAAGTCGTGTTCGACCGTGCAGGGTACCAGTATCACGGCCGCGTGAAAGCGGTGGCCGACGGAGCCCGCGAAGCCGGGTTGGAGTTCTAATATGGAAGACAACAAGGGTTCGGCGGCAGGTTCTTCGCCCGCTCCGGCCAGCGGCGGCAGTGATCGTCCCGCCTCGGGCGGTCGTGGTCCGAGCGGCGGCAGCAGCGCTCGGAGCGGCGGCGGCGGCGCACGCGGTGGTCGCGGCGGCGGTGGTGGTGGTCGCGGCGGTGGTGGCGGCGGTGGTCGTGGCGGCCCCGGTGGTGGCGGTGGTGGCGGTCGTGGTCGCGGGCCGGGTGGACCTGGCGGTCCCGGCGGCGGCGGCGGCGGTGGCGAAGGACGTGGCGGCGGTGATCGCGGCGGCCGCGGCGGTGGTGATCGCGGCGGACGCGGCGGAGACGATCGTGGTCGCGGCGGCGAGGGCAGTGATCTCGTCGAGAACGTGATCGCCATCAACCGCGTTGCCAAGGTCGTGAAGGGCGGACGTCGGTTCTCGTTCAACGCGCTCGTGGCGGTTGGCGACGCGCAGGGCAAAGTCGGCTTCGCGTCCGGTAAAGCGAACGAAGTGTCCGAAGCGGTCCGCAAGGCCGTGGACGCCGCGCGTCGCAACATGGTGAACATTCCGCTCACCGGCGGTACCATTCCTCATGAGATCGTCGGCAGGCACGGCGCGGGCAAAGTGTTGATGAAGCCCGCGGCGCCCGGCGCCGGCGTGATCGCTGGTGGCGCCGTTCGCGCCATCATGGAATGCGCCGGTATCTCTGATATTCTTACGAAGAGTCTCGGTTCGACCAACCCGCACAACATGGTTCGCGCGGCGATGGACGGCCTGCAGCATTTGACCACAGTAGAGCAGATCGCGCGCGAGCGCGGCATCGAGGTGTCGAGCCTGCAGTATCGCTCGCGCGCCAAGAGCCGGGCGTCGCACGTCCGTCCGCCGTCGATGCTCGTCGCCGCGGTTCCGGCCGCTGCCGCGAAGGAGACCGTCTAAATGGCTCGCACATTCGTCTGGCACCCGAGTAAGGGGCCGGCCAAAACAGAAAAGCAGAACCTTCCGGCCACCGGAAGCGTACGCATTAAGCAGGTCCGTAGCGGCATCGGGCACTCGTGGCGCATGCGCGCGACGCTCGAGGCCATCGGCCTGAGGCACCATCAGGACGTTGTGGTCAAGGAGATCACCCCGGGCCTCAAGGGTCAACTCAAGCAGGTTCGGCACCTCGTCGAGGTGTCGGTCGAGGGAGGCGAAGGTAAATGACGGCGAAGACCAAGAAGTCCGAGGGCGGCGAGCCGACCAAGCTCGGGCTCCACAACCTGAGCGCGGCGATCGGTTCCACCAAGAACCGCAAGCGCCTCGGCCGCGGTCCGGGTTCCGGAACCGGCAAGACGTCGGGTAAGGGACACAAGGGTATCAAGGCGCGCGCGGGCCACCACGGTCCGGGCGGCGGCAAGCCGCATTTCGAAGGCGGCCAGATGCCGATCACGCGCCGCTTGCCCAAGCGCGGTTTCACCAATCCGTTCCGTGAGGAATCGCAGATCATTCGTCTCGACGAGCTCGAGGGAATGACCGGCGAGATCACCCGCGACATGTTGGCCGAGGCCGGGTTGATCAAGTCGAACAAGGGTCAGGTCAAGGTGCTCGCGAACGGCCAGATCACGCAGGCAGTCACGGTGCGTGGGCTGAAGGTCAGCGCCGGCGCTCGCGACAAGATTGTCGCGGCCGGAGGCCGCGTCGAGGAGTAAGAAACTTCCATGGCCCAATCCAACGCTGCTGCATCGGCGGTTCAGAATCTCTTCAGAACCCCCGAACTGAAAGACAAGATCCTGTTCACGCTGCTGTGCCTTCTGGTCTACCGGATCGGCGCGGCCATCACCGCACCCGGGATCAATCCGCAGGCGATCGCGGATTTCATCAACTCGCAGTCGAACGGCGCTGGGTTGCTCGGTCTGTACAATCTGTTCACCGGCGGCCAGCTCGCGCGCGCCACGGTGTTCGCGCTGGGGATCATGCCGTACATCTCGGCGAGCATCTTCCAGCAGATCGCGCAGGCCGTGGTGCCGCAGTTCGACAAGATGTCCAAGGACGAAGAGGGCCGGAAAAAGATCAACCAGTGGTCGCGTTACGCCACGGTTGGTCTCGCCGCGGTTCAGGCGTATGGCTTTGCCATCTTCGCCGAGTCGCTGCCGGGCGCCGTGGCCAATCCTGGCATGGGCTTCCGGTTGTCGATGGCGTTCTTCCTCACCACGGGCGCGATCTTCGTGATGTGGTTGGGCGAGCAGATCACCGAGCGCGGCATCGGCAACGGCGCCAGCTTGATGATCTTCTTCTCGATCGTCGAGCGCATCTGGCCGGGCATCATGCAGTCGTTCACGTTCATGAGCACCGGCGCGATCGGTGCATTCTCCATGCTCGTGCTGGTGGTCATGATGGCGGCGGTCGTCGCCGCGGTGGTGTCGGTGACCATGGCCGCCCGTCGCGTGTTGATTCAGATCCCGCAACGCACGATGGCGCGCGGACGCATGCGCGAAGCATCGCGCAGCTTCATTCCGCTTCGCATCAACTCGTCCGGCGTCATGCCGATCGTGTTCGCGCAGTCGGTGATCGTGGTCCCAGGCGCCGTCGCACAGTTCATGGGCAATCAGCGGATGCGTGATTTCGCCGATCTGCTCGCGCCCGGCACCACGATGTACTACATCTTGTCCGCCATCCTGATTCTCTTCTTCACGTACTTCTACACGTCGATCATTTTCAATCCGGTCGACTTGGCGGAGAACCTGAAGAAGCAGTCCGGCTTCATCCCCGGCGTCAAACCGGGCGCGAAGACGGCAGAGTATATCGACGACGTCGTGTCGAAGATCACGCTGCCGGGCGCGCTGTTCCTCACGGCGGTCGCGCTGCTCCCCATCTGGATCGGCGAAGTCATGAACGTGCCGTTCCGCTTTGGCGGCACATCGCTGCTCATCGTGGTGGGTGTCGCGCTCGATACCATTCAGCAGATGAATCAGCACCTGCTGCTTCGCAAGTACGACGGTTTCATGAAGAAGGGCCGCGTTCGTTTCCGCGGTCGTCAGGGAGCGCCGGGCAGCTTCTAGCCCGTCGGCGAAAAGCAGACCCCGAGCATGCTGTCATCCCGCGCGTAGCGAGGGATCTGCTCTTCACAGAGGCACTTCAGGGCCCGGCTTTGCCGGGCCCTTTGATTCAACGAAAGTCTCGGAGGCCAATGATCATCGTCCTGTTCGGGAAACCTGGCGCCGGAAAGGGAACGCAGGCCCCGCTGCTGGCCAAGTCGCTCGGCGTGCCGACACTCGCCACCGGCGACGTCCTTCGCGCCGCCGTGCGCGCCGGCACCACGCTCGGCAACAAAGCCAAGGCGTTCATGGATCGCGGCGACCTCGTCCCCGACGCCGTGATCCTCGGCATCGTCGCCGAGGAATTGCAAAAGGCGGAGTACGCCAAGGGCGTGATCCTCGACGGCGCCGTGCGCACCGTGCCGCAAGCCGAAGGCCTCGAGAAAATGCTCACGTCGCTCGGCCGCACGCTCGATGCGGTCGTCGCGCTCGACGTCGAGAACGAGGAAGTGCTGCGCCGCCTGGCGCTGCGCACCGTATGCCAGAACTGTCAAACGCCCTACACCGGGCGCAACGTGGGCGACACGTGCGAGAAGTGCGGCGGCACGCTCGTGCGTCGCAAGGACGACGACCCCGAAGCCATGCGCACGCGCCTCATCGTCTACGACGAGCAGACCATGCCCGTGCTCGACTGGTACATGAACGAGGGAACCAGGGTCGTCATCATCAACGCGCTCGGCTCGGTGCAGGACGTGACGGCACGCGCATTGAAGGCGTTGGCAGAGTGATTCAGCTCAAGTCGTCGCGCGAGATCGACCTGATGGCGCAGGGAGGGAAAATCCTCGGCGCCACGATCGAGCTGTTGCGCGGTGCGGTGAAGCCGGGCGTCTCCACGGGCGAGCTCGACCAGATCGCCGAGGATTTCATTCGCAGCCATGATGGCGCGACGCCGGCGTTCAAGGGATTGTACGGTTTTCCCGGCAGCATCTGCTCGTCGGTGAACCAGGAGATCGTGCACGGCATTCCGTCCAAGAAGCGCGTGCTGCATGAAGGCGACATCGTCTCGCTCGACGTCGGCGTGGGCTACAAGGGCTACTTCACCGACAGCGCGACCACCGTTGCCGTCGGCACCATCGCTCCGGAAACCAAGCGGTTGCTCGACGTGACACAGGCGTCGCTCGAGGCGGGGATTTCCGCGGCGACCGTCGGCAACCACATCGGCGACATTGGCGCCGCGATCCAGGCCGTGGTCGAGACGGCGGGCTTCAGCGTCGTGCGAGATCTCGTAGGCCACGGCATTGGCGTGGAGTTTCACGAAGAGCCGCAGGTGCCGAACTACGGAAAGGCCAAGCGGCGCGAGAAGCTCGTGTCGGGGTTGACGGTGGCGATCGAGCCGATGGTGAACATTGGCGGACCCACCACCAAGACGCTGGCCGACAAGTGGACGATCGTCACCCTCGACGGTTCACTCTCGGCGCATTTCGAGCACACGGTGGCGATCACCGACGCCGGCCCGATGGTGCTGACGCGGGCGTAGTCGCGCCTGGACGAGCGTCACGGTTGGGTGATGTATCCCTTCTCCAGTACGGCGAGCTCGCTCATCGCCTTCGCCGAGAACGGCGGCGGGTTTCCGCGCTGCACCTCGGCGGCGGCGAACGTGCGAAAGAACGCGATCGGGCTGTACACCCCGGGCATCAGCGAGTCGATGCCAAAAGTCTGAACGATCGTTCGCGCCATGTACGCGCCGTTCGGATGGCCGTTCGACCAGAGAATTCTGTTTGCTTGCGCGCCAGCGGCGCCCACCTGCGCCGGATGCTCGGCGGCCACCGCGAGGAGCGAATCGAGGGTGTGCAGCACCGCCGGCGTCTTGGCGTAGGCGGCGTTGTAGCCTGTGGCGTACCAGGTCATCTTCGGGTTCGACGGCAGCGGATACGGCTTGTCCACCTGGTCGGCGATGCCTTCGTTCCGGAGGTGCATCACGGCGAAAAAGAGATCGAGGTCGGCTGGTCGTGGCTGCCCCTCGAACGCTGATCGCCGTTTGACGTGATGGATCATCCCCGTGTACGAATGATGGAGCTCGTGCGACAGCAGCTCGACGATCCCGTTCTCCTGCACGTACAGCGGATCGAGCAGAATGCCCGGCTCCTCGGCGAATCCGTCGTCGGCGAACACGGCGAACGCGATGAGCGGCGTAGGAAAGCGCTCGATCGTTCCTTTGGGGAGATACCGCGTCGTGCGCGGCACGGCCGCGGCGATCGAGTCCCGCAGCGAGCGCTCGAGGATCGCGCACGTCTTTAGGACGTCAGCCCGGTTGTGGGCGGCGGTGATGAGGTGGTTGAGCACCCGCGCGCCGTCGCCGTCGGTCTTGAACACCGAGTCGCGCTTGGGTTTGCGCGACGGCTTGAGCGCGAGGTCGATCAGCGCGCGCATCTCGTCGTTCTCGATCAGGACGATCCGATACCCGGGCGTGGCGAGGAGCGCACGCCATTGGGCTTCCGACGGCTCGACGTCCTTGGCCAGGATGTCGGCGATCTTGTAGAACTGGTCGACGCCGGAAAAGTCGATGCCTGTCTTGGGGTACGGAGGTTCCTTGGCGGTCGGCGCTTGGGCACCGGCCAGGGGTCCCGCGAGCGCGGTGAAGGAGCAGAACAGGGCCGCGTGCAACTGACGCATTGAGAACTCTCCGTTTCTGATAAGCGAGCCGGTCCACGCCGGCCACCATCGTACGCCTTCCACTCGCATCTGTCGAGAGCCTTGTCCCACCAGCGGTTACCCCTTCTGGCGCGTATTCTCAGAGGCTAACCTTTCCCAGGCTACGGCCGTTTTTTCCGCGTCGCCCGCCCCCAACCACCGGCTCGGCCACGACGCTGCAGCTTTTCCCACCTGATCGGAGGTTTTCGATGTCGCTGCGGGGATTCCTGAACTGGCGTACTGCCGTCCTGCCGCTCGCGTTCGCCGCGACGGCCATGACAACCGCAGGTGCGCAAGGCAAAATCACGACGCCGAAGGAGTTCTTCGGCCACAACATCGGCGACGACTACTTCCTGCCCAACTACGACCAGTTCATCGCGTACTGGCACAAGGTGGACGCCGAGTCGAACCGGATGCAAGTGATCGAGATGGGGAAGTCGTCCGAGGGACGACCGCAGCTTGCCGCCATCATTACTTCTCCGGAAAATTTCAAGCTGTTGGCAAAGTATAAAGACATCTCGATGAAGCTCGCCAAAGGCGAGGGACTCACGGATGCCCAGGCGCACGCGCTGGCGAAAGAAGGCAAAGCGGTCGTCTGGTTCGACGGCGGCCTGCATGCCACCGAAGTCCTCGGCGCCAATCAGTTGATTGAGACGTCGTACCAGCTCATCAGCCGCAACGACGAAGAGACGCAGCGCATTTTGCGCGACGACATCATTCTCGCGGTGCACGCCAATCCCGACGGCATGCAGCTCGTGGCCAACTGGTACATGAAGGACGCGGACACGCTGCAGCGGAGCATGAACATTCCGAGCCTGTACAACAAATACGCGGGCCACGACGACAACCGCGACTCGTTCATGTCCAACCTGTCGGAGACCAAGAACATCAACCATCTGATGTTCTGGGACTGGCATCCGGTGATCATGTACAACCATCACCAGACGGGTCCGGCCGGCACGGTCATGTTCTCGCCGCCGTTCCGCGATCCGTTCAACTACAACTTCGATCCCATGATCGTCATGGGTCTCGACATGGTGGGCGCGGCCATCCATCAGCGTTTGCTCGAGGAGAACAAGCCGGGCTTCACCATGCGTTCCGGCTCGAGCTACTCCACGTGGTGGAACGGCGGTCTGCGCACGATCGGCTACTTCCAGGGCATCATCGGAATTCTCACGGAGACGATCGGCAACCCGACGCCCGAGCGGATTCCGTTTATACCCGCGCAGCAGCTTCCGCGCGGCGACATTCCCGCGCCGGTAACGCCTGGGGTCTGGCACTTCCGTCAGTCGATCGACTACTCGGTGTCGGCCAACTACGCCATCTTCGATCTCGCGTCGCGCTATCGCGAGACGTTGATGTATGACAAGTATCTCATGGCCAAGCACGCCATCGAGGCGGGCAGCACCGACCATTGGACGGTGAGCGGCAAGGGCATCGCGGCGGCCGAAGTCGCGATGGCTGGCGGTAATACACCGACGCAAGCCGGTGCGCCTGCGGCGCCGGCGGGCGGTCGTGGTGGACGCGGTGGTCGTGGTGGTGCCGCGGCAGCAGCGCCGGCGCCCGATCAGCCGGGTGGTGCAGTCGGCAATCCCACGGCGCCGTTCGGCCGCGGCAACGCGAACGTCGAAGCACAGATGCACGCCTACAACGACGTGCTGCACGCCAAGGACAAACGCGATCCGCGCGGCTACATCATTCCGTCGGACCAGCCGGATTTCCTCACGGCGACCAAGTTCGTCAACACGCTGCGTTATGTGAACGTGTATGTCGATCAGGCGACCGCGGACTTCACGGTAAACGGAAAGAAGTATCCGAAGGACTCGTACGTCATAAAAATGAACCAGGCGGCGCGCGCGCACGTGCTCGACATGATGGAGCCGCAGGATCACCCGAACGACTTTGCGTATCCGGGCGGCCCGCCGCTGCGTCCGTATGACAACGCTGGTTGGACGCTCGCCTACGATATGGGCGTGCAGTTCGATCGCCTGCTCGAGCCCTTCGACGCGCCGACCAAGCGCATCGAGGGAATGGCGAAGGCGCCGGCCGGCACGGTCGCCAGCGCGCAGGGCGCCGCCGGCTTCCTGATGTCGCACGCCGAGAATGACGCCGTGACGGTGTTGAACCGCGTGTTCAAGGACAACACGGGTGAGATCTACTGGACCAAGTCGCCGATGACGGCGAACGGCAAGACCTATCCGGCCGGCACGTACTTCGTGACCGCGGCTGCGCTGCCGACGATCCAGAAATCAGCGGCGGACTTGGGTGTGAGCTTCGTGGGCGTGCCCACGCGTCCGGCCGACGCGACCAAGATCACCGCCAAGCGCATCGCACTGTACGATCAGTACGGCGGTTCGATGCCGTCTGGTTGGACGCGATTGGAGTTCGAGAATTTCGAGATTCCTTATACGGTCGTGTACCCGAACGATCTCGACGCGGGCAATCTCAAGAGCAAGTTCGACGTCTTGATCTTGCCGAGCGGTGCGCAGATCCGCGGTGCGGGTGGTGCGGGCTTTGGCGGTCGTGGTGGTGGCGGCGGTGGTGGTGGTGGTGGACGCGCCAGCGCGCCGATCCCGGCCGAGTTCCAGAAGATGCAGGGAACGTTGACGCCGGAAGTGACGTTGCCGGCGCTCAAGGCGTTCTTGAACGAGGGCGGCACGATCGTGACGGTGGGCAGTGCGACGTCGCTTGGCTACGCGCTCGGGTTGCCGATTGAGAATCATCTCACGGTGCGTGCGCCTGGTCAGCCGGAGCGTGGGTTGGTGGGCGAGGAGTACTACGTGCCGGGTTCCATTTTGCGTGTGGCGGTGGACCAGGCGGCGCCGGTGACGGCGGGCTTGCCGGCGCAGTTGGATGTGTTCTTTGATAACAGCCCGGTGTTCCGTCTCAAGCCGGATGCGGCGCTCAAGGGAACGAAGGCGATTGCGTGGTTTGATTCGCCGACGCCGTTGCGCAGTGGTTGGGCGTGGGGGCAGAACTACCTCGAGGGTGGTGCGGCGGCGATCGAGGCAAACTACGGCAAAGGAAAGTTGTATATGTTTGGGCCGGAGATCACGTTCCGCGGGCAGCCGCATGGGACGTTCAAGTTGTTGTTCAACGGGATCTACGCGCCGAACAATGTGACGGCGCCGGTCGTGCCGTGATCTTGGACTTGGCTTGAGTAGGGAGCCTGAGTATTCAAAATAGAACGCCCGCGCGAGAGCGCGGGCGTTTTGTTTGGGTGTCGATGCGCGGCTCAACGCGTGGTCGATGTTGCGCGCGCGCAACTCGCTGCGGCAGCCTAACCCGCTCGCCGATCCACTTAACCAACCGCACTACGCCGTACAGAGTAGCGGAGCCACTTCACACCGGACTAACACCGTTTCTGGTACAGGAATGGGGGTCACGTCATGAT
>JBDUEJ010000067.1:0-28342 GCA_040002475.1 bacterium
CTGTAGCCTAGAGCCTGTAGCCTGTCATCCTCTTCTCACCGTGAGACGATGTCCTGCAGTGCGGCCTTGATGCGCGGGTCCTCGGAGTGCGCGAGTTGCGAGATCGTGTTGCGGCGGACCGAGATATTCTCCTCGCCCTTGATGATGGCCAGCAATTTGTCCACGGCAGCCTTCTCGCCATTACGGACGTAGAGCCCCACCAGCGTCTGCTTCATCGACGGATCAGTCGTCGTGTCGTAGAGCTTGACCATGTCCGAGATCGGCGCGCCGGAGCGGCTCGCGGCATCCAGTGCGCGACGACGCATCTGCAGCGGCTCGTTGCCGTTCTCCGCCATGTTGATCATCCAACGCGTGTTCTCGGCGCCGCCGATGTCGGCGAGAGCGGAGAAGACTGCTTCCCGTGAGCGGTCGCTCTTGAGCGTGGGGTACAGCTCGCGGAGGAGCGCTGCGTCCTGCGCCGTCGCGTACTCCTGTCCGAGGGACCGGAGCGCCACGGTCAACACTTCATCGGGCAGATCACTGCGACGCACCGCCGTGCGGAGATACGCGCGTGCACGTGGGTCGCCCGAGCGAGCGAGCGTGGACATCGATTCCTTTGCCAACCAACTGCTCGCCGTCTGTTGCGACAGCTGAATGAGCGGCGGAATCCCTGACCCGTGATCGAGGCGGCCGAGTACGGACAGCGCCTGTTGGCGCACCGATTGGTTGTCGGCTTCGTCGCGAGCGATCGCCAGAATTGGCTCGGTCACGCTCGTCGGAATCGTTTGCATGCCGTCGGTCGAGCGACCCATGTACGAGAGCGCGCTGCGGCGCGTCTCGCGAGGCAGTGCCGAGTTCTTGGCGATCGCGACGAGCGTGGCCGCGGTGTTCGCGCTGTCCGCGAGCATCGCGGGGAAGAGTGCGTCGCGTCCCGCCTTTCCGTCGATCTTCGCCGAGAGTGACAGGAGATAATCGGCGGCGTCTTGACCGCGCACGTGACCGAGGTCGGTCACGCCGCGCAGCGTGGAGTCGGCGGGCCCGACGTATGTCTGCACCGACAAGGGCAGCTTGTCGGCACGATCGATCACCACGCGCACCGGCCCGGCGATGCATGGATCGGCGCGAATGGCATCGCTGTAGTTGCCATAGAACGTGCCGTTGTAGCTGTTCGGTCCCGTCTGGATGTACGTGCGACCGTTGCCGCAAATGCCTGGGCGTGAAGCGAAGCTGAACTGCACGCGGCCGTCGGGCGACGAATTGATGCGACTCTCGATCGACTGTGCGCCGGCCGCCGGGAGCGCCGCCGCGACGAGCGCGGCGACGGTGGCGAGCTGTGTGCGCGAGATCATGCGCGTCATGGTTTCTTCCCGTCGAGGATATCCTGCAGAAGCTGCACGGTACGGGGGTCGTTCTTGCGCCCGAGGGAGTTGATCGCCGATACGCGGAGCCGGTTCTCGGTACCGTTCTTCGCGATGTCCACGAGCTTGTCGGTCGCTTCGGGTTCCTTGCGCCGCTCCAGAACGCCGATAATCTGCTGGCGGATCGAGAAGTTGTCGGCCGCGTCATACAGCTTGCCCAGGTCGGCGATCGGAACACTGTTCGACCGCATGAGGCGCGAGATCGCCGTAGAGCGGAATTGGCTCGGCTCACCCGTGTTCTTCGCCAGGTTGAGGACCCACGTGTCGTTCTCGGGGCCGCCGATTCTGGCCACGGCGTTGATGACCGCATCCTTCACGCGATCGTTGTCCGCCTTGCCGTACAGGTTGCGCAGATACGAGGCGTCGTCGGTCGTGGCATGATCCGCGTTGAAGCTGCCGATCGCTTCGACGCGGAGATTCACCGGCGCATCCTTGCGATCGATCAATCCGCGCATGCTCGACCGTGCTTTCTGGTTGTCGCTCGACATCAGCGCGCGCACCGTCGCCCGCTGGATGTTTTCGTCCTGTTCGTTGCGCAGAATCTCCTCGAGCGAGTTGATGCCGATGTCGCCCGGCAGGCGCGGCAACCAGTTGATCGCTTCGCTGCGGACGGACGGCGACGGATCGGCCTTCGCGGTCGCGACGAGCAGATTCGCCGACTCGACATCACCGCGGCGGCCGAGCATGAACACGGCGCGCCGGCGCAGCTCGATCGAGCACTCGTCCTTGCGATCGAGCACGCGCTTGATCAGCGGAATCCCGGATGCCGGGTCCATCTGGCTCAGCGCGCTCAGTGCTTCGACTTTGACCTGCACGTCTTCGTTGTCGCACGCCGCGGATCCGATCCGCGAGGCGGTCTTCGCGACGCGGTCGGCCGCATCGCGGTCGCCGCGCTGAGCGAGCGCGCTATTGATGCGTGTGTAGAGCGTCAGCACGTCGGCGTCGCTCGCACCGCGCGGACTGCCGCCGTAATACATCTTCTGGCCGGATGCCGCGGACAAGATGGTGGTACCGTTGCTACCGCTGCTACTGCTGCTGGTCGTCGTGGTCGTGCTCACCTTGGCGACGAGCGGCTCGAGCAACTTCACGGCGGTATGCAGCTCGTCGTTCGTGCCGATCTTGTACCGCGCCCATGCTTCGTAGTAGGGCGAGTCCGTCTGATAGACCGACTTTGGATACTTCTGTGAGATTTCCTGGAACATGCGTGCCGCGCGGCCATACTCGCCGGCGTTCAATGCGTTGCGTGCGATGCGATAGAGTGAATCGGCGGGATCACCCTGCGCCCACGGGGCGGGCGGGCGATGCGCGAAGTCGTCCGAGATGCGATACGAGCCGGCGGGACCGATTGGCGACAGTGGAGCCATTGGCGCGAGTGGTGCCATTGGCGCCAGTGGTGCCATGGCCGGCATGGGAGACTGGGGTGCGTATAGCGGGTACCCCTGGAACTGGCGCGCGGCTTCAACTCCAATGCGCGCCGCATCGCGCGCCATCTGATCAAATGCCGGTTGGTTGGCGATGGCGATGCGGTTGGCTTCGCGTACAGCCTGGGCGATGTCGCGCTGGTCGATCATCACGGCGCGCTGTGCGTCACGAGCCGCGTCGAATCCAATGCGCTGCGCTTCACGAGCCGCATCGGCGATTGCGGCGACGTCGATGCCGTACGCTTCGCGGGCGATTGCCGGACCAACGCGATCGAAGTCGCGGTTCATCCGTTCGAGCTCGCGCGCCTGATCGCGAAGACGATCAATGTCGAAGTCGGAGAGCGGAGGCCGCACCATCACGGCGCGAGGCGCTTCTGCCGGGCGGGGTACGGGTACTGGCGAGGGCGCCGGCCGCGCCGGTGGCGTGGGCGGAGTGGGATCCTGCGCCACCGCGGAAGCCGCAGTGACGATGACGGCAAAAACACTGGCGAGCGTGATGCGTTTCATCGCTCCTCTCCTCAATTCGCAGAAATGTCAGCGACTGCTGTGCGCAGCCGCGGAAGGACGTCGCGCTGTTGCAGCGCTTCGGTAATGAGATCCAGCTCGGTACGGGTGCCACGGTTGTTCTGCAGACGGACGACCTGCGCGAGCACGAGCTCGAGATCCTCGAACAGGTTGCGCATGGCCGGATCCTTCGCTGCGGGCGAATCGAGCAGCAGGCGCGTAGTCGTGAGCAGATCGACGGCGCGCGATACGAATTGCGCGTCAGCACGGCCCGCTTTCACTTCGTTGGGAAGCGACACGAGAAGCGCCGCGGTTTGACCTAGGTACTTCGACGTCTCACGGTCGTACGGCTGCGCCGCAAGGCTTTCGTCGTGGGTGACGGCGGCGGTGTTCGCGGACGCAGTCGAGATTTCAGGAACGGCCGCGGCAACAGGCAGCTTTGCGCTCTTCTCGAGCGACGTCGACACCCGCCCCACGCCAATTCCGATGAGCAGTGTGGCCGCAATGCCAACCCAGCGGTTCGTGGCCCAGCGAACGACTCCGCGCTCTTCACGCCCGCCAGTGACGCGACCACCAAAATGTTCGGCCTCGATGCCCTTCCACATCGCATCGAAATCCGGTGCTACCGGCTTGCGATACGTCTCTGCGGCATCGCGCATCAATTCGTCAAAGCGATCTTCCTTCATGATTCCAGCTCCGGTGCCAGATCCGCGAGCGTTGCGCGAAGTTGCGCACGTGCTTGCGACAGCCGGCTTTTGCAGGTTCCCTCGGCCACGCCGAGGACTTCCGCGATCTCAGTGTGTGTATAGCCTTCGATGTCGTGCATGATGATTGTGGTTCGGTAGATCTCTGAGAGTCCGTCGATTGCCCGGGCCAGTCGCTCGCGCAGCACGGGGTCGACTCCCGTATTGTCTGAGCTGATCGGGTGAACGTCCTCGAGGTCCGTCTCCCGTTCCCTGAACCGCTTCACCTTTCTCATTGCGTTCGCCACGACCGTGACGGTGATGCGATGAAGCCAGGTTGAGAGCGCCGAGTCCCCGCGAAAGCGGGCCAGCTGACTGAAGGCGCGAACGAACGTGTCCTGCGTGAACTCGCGAGCCAGATCGGCATCCCCGGTCAACCGAAAGGCGAGACGATAGACCCGGGACGAGTGCGCGTCGTACAGCTCGCGCGCTGCGATCCGGTCTCCGGCGAGGACCCGACTGATGATTTCGGGCTCGCTCACCTGATTGGTCTTGAGGGCAATCGCTAGTCTGGTCACGTGTTGCCTGTTAGATGCGGGGTTGGGCGAAAGGGTTCGGTAGGGCCTGCCCGCTGGTTCGAGCGCTTCAAACCATCCGGAGCTCCCCGGCGTCTAACTCCACGGAACACTTCCGGGGAAAGAATGCCGACCGATCTCGACCTCCTCCAGGGTACGCTCGATACCCTCGTTCTCAAGACCCTCTCTTGGGGACCCCGTCACGGGTATGCCGTAGCGCGATGGATCAAGGCCACCAGCGACGGGACCATCCTGGTCGAGGACCGCGCGCTCTATGTATCGCTCCACCGACTTGAAGAGCGCGGCTGGGTCGAGTCGCAGTGGGGACTCTCCGAGAACAATCGCAAGGCCAAATACTACGAGCTGACGACCGCCGGCCGGCGGCATCTCGTCCAAAAGGCGGCCGACTTCACGACCTACGCCACGGCCGTGTTCAAGATCCTCCAAACCGCCTGACCGAGGTCCTCATGGCCGCATTCAAAGGAATTCGCCGCCTGCTGCGCATCCGCTCGACGCCGCGCTCGATCCTGCGCGAGGTCGACGACGAGGTGCGCTTTCACCTACAGATGAGAATCGAGGATCTGATGCGCCAAGGCCATTCGCCGGACGACGCCCGAGCCGGCGCGACGCGCGAGTTCGGCGACCTTTCAGCCGCACGGTCGGAGCTTGCGTCCATCGACCGTCGGACGGCGCGAAAGGGCGAGTGGCGCGAGTGGGTCGCATCGCTCGGGCAGGATCTCCGCTTTTCGTTTCGTGGCCTTCGAGCTCGACCGGCGTTCACGGTCACAGTATTGCTCACGCTCGCGCTTGGGATTGGCGCGAACGCGGCGATCTTCAGCGTCGTGAACTCCGTTCTGCTCCGGCCGCTTCCGTTCGCGCGCCCGGACCGCCTCGTCCATCTCTGGGAGACGTACGAAAGCAAAGTCGACAGCCGGTCCGAAGCGTCGTATCCGGACTATGTCGATTGGCGAGCTCGTACGAAGACGTTCTCCGATATGGCCGGCTATCAGGGCAGCGGATTCATTTTCGGCGGGTCACAGCCGCTGACCGTGCGTGGCGCCCGCGTCACGGCCAACTTTTTCGACGTGCTCGGCGTGCGTCCTATTGTCGGACGTACGTTCGCGGTAGGAGAAGACGCGCCGGGCGCCGCGCGCGTCGTGCTGCTGTCATATGGATTCTGGCAACGTCAGTTCGGCGGAGACCGCAACATCAGCGGGCGATCGGTGACGCTCGACGGTGGTCCTGTGACCATCATCGGTGTTCTGCCAAAAGACTTTGTGTTCGGCGGCCGAGCGGCGGGCGCGGAGCTCTGGGCGCCGATCGATCGATCGGCGCAGACGCGTGAAGTCCGCGGCAACCATTGGCTCAACGTTGTGGCGCGCCTTCGCGCCGGCGCCGGCATTCAAGCGGCGCGCGCCGACATGTCGTCGGTGATGCGCGCACTCGCCGTGGAGTTTCCGCGTTCCAACAGCGGCCGGGACGGGCAGGTGGTCGCGCTGCACGACGAGCTGGTCGGCTCCGTCCGTCCCATTCTGATTCTATTATATGGCGCGGTTGTGGTGGTGCTTCTGGTGGCGTGCGTCAACGTTGCCAACCTGTTGCTTATTCGCGGCGCCGATCGCCAGCGTGAGATCGCGGTTCGCGTCGCGCTCGGTGCCGGGCGCGGTCGTCTCGTCCGACAACTGCTCACCGAGAGTCTGTTGCTCTCCGTTTGCGGCGGCGTTCTTGGATTGATCGTCGCGCAGGCGGGTGTGCGTTCCATCGTCGGCCTCGTGCCGGCGCGTCAGGCGCTCACCATTCCGGGTTTGATGGCGGCAGGCCTCGACACGACCGTCGTGACGTATGCCTTGCTGACATCACTTGTCGCCGGCCTGGGCTTTGGGATTGTTCCCGCGTTCCGGTCGACAAAATCAGCGCTGCACGACGCGCTCAAGAATGCCGGGCGCGGTTCGATCGGCGGCGCGAGTCGTCTGCGTGACATTCTCGTCATTGGCGAGCTCGCGTTGACGGTGATCCTGATGTCTGGTGCGCTGTTGTTCGGCCGCAGCCTCTTGAGACTTCTGTCAATCAATCCGGGCTTTCGCTCCGAACAGATCGTGACGACGACGGTGGTGTTGCCGGGAAGCCAGTATTCCAGCGATGCGTTGACGGTCGCCTTCTTTCAGCGCTTTGCCGAGCGGATTCGCGAGTTGCCGGGCGTCGAGAGCGTTGGGTTCACCTCCAAATTGCCTCTCGATTTCGGCAACTCCATGGGTTTTCGCATTGTCGGCCAACCCGAGCCGTCGCCGGAGAACACACCGACCGCGAGCTATCGCCTGGTGACTCCCGAATACTTCCGAACCCTGGGCATTCCGCTCGTGAAGGGCCGCGGAATCGGTGGTGGCGACGTTGCAAGGGCGCCGGCGGTTGTCGTAGTCAATCGCGCGTTCGTCGCGGCGTACATGGGTGCGCAGGATCCGGTCGGGCAACTCCTGACGAGCCGCAACGACACCGTGCATGTCGTTGGCGTGGTTGGCGACGTGCCAATCGGGAACCTCGAGGACAAAATTCCGCCCACGCTCTATCTCTCGTTCGCGCAGACCAGCGAAAACGCGATGGCGATGGCGATTCGAACGAGATTGGATGCCGCGCAGATGGCTCCGGCCCTTCGTCGCACGCTGGCAAGCATGGAGCCCAACGCTGCGCTCACTCCGGTCACAACGATGGACGACCTGCTCGGCCAATCGCCGTCGGTGTTCATGCGTCGTTTCCCGCTGTTTCTCGTCGGCGCATTCGCGATCACCGCATTGCTCCTGGCGATCGTTGGCGTTTACGGCGTGGTGAGCTATTCGGTGGCGCAGCGAATGCGCGAGATGGGAATTCGCACGGCCCTGGGCGCGCCGCCGCGTAGTTTGATGGTGCTGGTGATGCGTCACGGAGGAGCTATGGCGGCCGTGGGCATTGTGGTTGGCGTTACGGCCGCGCTCGGACTGGGGACGTTTGCCGAAAAACTACTCTTTGGAGTTCGCGCGAACGATCCGCTGACCTACCTCACGGTGGCTGCGGTGTTGGCTGCCGTGGCGGTCGGGGCGACCCTCATTCCCGCGCGTCGAGCAACTCGCGTGGATCCGGCCACGGCGTTGCGAACGGACTAACCGAGATCACCGGGGGCTCGTTCGCGACTGTAGCGTATTGGCATCGCGCGGGGGTATACTGCGCGCGATGCCATTCGAGCACACGGTTGACCCAAAGTTGCTCCGCCCCACGGAGTGCTGTGAGTTAGGGCGTCTCGGCTCCGCGCATGACGGTGGCTACGTCGTGCCGCTCGACGCCATTCGAACGGCGTCCACCATGCTGTCGTTCGGTCTGTCGGACGACTGGACGTTCGAGCGCGACGCCGTACGACTGAATCCAACATTGCGCGTGATCGCGTTCGATCACTCCATTGGACCGCGGCGCTACGTGGGCGCCGCGCTCAGCTCGGCCGTGAGCGTTCCGTTGCGATTTCTCTCATTCAATCCACGAGGGGCCGCGTCGTCGTTCCGCCGATTCCGCCGGGCGCTGGACTACTTTCGTTTCTTCCGCAGACACGTCACTCACCGGCGCAAACGGATCTGGTACAACACTTCGCGGTCGAGCGCGGCGATCGCGGACGTGATCCGCGAGGCCGGCCAACAGCCGTTGTCGGTTTTCGCCAAGATCGACATCGAGGGGACGGAGTACAGAATTCTGCCATATATCGCCGATCAGGCGCAGCTATTTACGGGCCTGGTGATCGAGTTTCACGACACCGACATTTGCAGCGAACAGTTCAACGCCACGATGACCAGGCTGCGAGAGTCGTTCGAGGTGGTGCATGTTCACGGAAACAATCACGCAGATCTCAGCGTGGACGGCGTTCTTCCGCTGACGCTGGAATTATCGTTCTTGAATAAGCGTCTGGCGAAAGATCCGCGGCCGTACGAGGGCCCGCTCCCCCGGCCCGGGCTCGACGCGCCGAACAACGAGAAGGCGAGCGATTTCGTGCTGCGTCTTTCGCGGACGATTGAGGGTGGAGCCTGAGCCTCGGTGGGGCTACTTTGGGGCCCATGTCCGACCTAAACGAGCCAGACGAGGCCGCGAGCACCGGCCAACCCACGCTTGCGCGTCGACTCGGCGCGTTCGACGCGACGATGATCGTGATGGGCGGCATCATCGGCGCCGGTATTTTCGTGAATCCCAGCGTCGTCGCGCGCCAGGTACACACGCCCGTGCTCGCACTGGGCGCCTGGGTCGTTGGCGGAGCGATCGCGCTCATGGGCGCTTTTGTCTACGCCGAGCTCGCGGTGCTTCGACCGCGTGTGGGCGGACAGTATGCCTATTTGCGCGACGCCTATCATCCGGTCGTCGCGTTTCTGTATGGGTGGACGCTGCTCCTCGTGGTGCAGACGGGCGGCATGGCCGGCGCCGCGATCATCTTCGGCCGCTATTTCCACGAGCTCACCGGCTGGGCCGTTCCCGAGCAAGTCGTGGCCGCGGCGACGCTCGCGATCCTCACACTGATCAATTGCTTCGGCGTTCGCGCCGGAAGCAACGTGCAGAGCGCGCTGATGCTCACCAAGCTCGCCGCCATCGCGCTGTTGATCGGCGTGGGTTTCATTCTCGCCACGCCCGCACCGACGATGGCGTCGGCAACGAACGGCCCGTCCGGCGGCGCGGTTGGACTCGCGACCGCCATGGTTCCGGTGTTGTTCGCCTACGGCGGATGGCAGACCGCGAGCTTTCTGAGCGGCGAGATGCGCAACCCGCGCCGCGACCTTCCGCGCGGGTTATTGATCGGCGTCGTCGGCGTGATCGTGCTCTACCTCGCCGTAACGTTCGTCTGCCTCCGCGTGCTCGGCGTGGACGGACTCGCCAACACATCGACGCCCGGCTCCGAGGTGATGCGCCGAGCGCTCGGCGACCGTGGCGCGCGGCTGCTGGCGCTCGGCATTGCCGTGTCGACGGCTGGGTTTCTCAGCCAGTGCATTCTCACCGCGCCCCGCGTTTACTACGCAATGGCCCGCGACGGCGTGTTCTTCAAGGCGGTCGGTCGCCTCGACGCGAGGTCGCGCGCGCCGGTCGTCGCGATCGTTCTGCAGGGTGTGTGGGCCGGCGTGATCGCGCTCACCGGCAAGTACGACCAGATCCTCAACTACGTCGTCTCCATCGACGTGTTGTTCTTCGGCCTGACGGGTGCGTCGTTGCTCGTCTTTCGGGCGCGCGAGCGTCGCGACGGAACCGAGGCTGAGGCGGGCGATCTGGTGCGGGTTCCGTGGCATCCGTTCACCACGATCGTGTTCGTCGTTTCGTGCTGGGCTGTGTCGGCAACAACGATCATCCAGTATCCGAAGAACGCCGGCATCGGCGTCGCCATCCTGCTGGTCGGCGTGGTGGTCTATCAGTTTTGGCGGTCGCAGCCCGGAACAGCCGCCAATTCCTGACCTGTCGCGCGCGCCGCTGCGGCTGCCGGCTCGCCTCAATTCGTCCCGCTCTGTGGACGGGTCTGTTTGCTCTCGCGGACACTGCTGACGCAGGGAAGACTGTAGCCGTCCGCGGAACTTGTTGTCGCACAACAGATTGACCTGCTGGCAGAAAATTTCCTGATCGGCATTGGGTGTGCGAATTGGCCTTATCGTCCACCCAAGGAGCTTGTACATGCGAAAATCGAACATCGTTGCCGTCCTTGCTGCGCTCGCGATTGCGGCGCCGGTAATGGCGGAGGGTCGCCCGGGTCCGGTGAATCACCGCAGCACCTACGGCGATCGCGTCGACCCGCGCGATCGCGCGGTCTATCAACCAACCGGCCGAGTCTTCACGATCAATGGCCGGCGCTGCGTTCGAGAGACAGGGAGAAACGGCGCGGTGCGGACCGTCTGCGCCGATGGCGATCACGACCGCGACGATCGCACTGTCGCTCGCGCTGATCACCGTAACGACCGCGGCAACGGTCACCACTACGGCTGGATCAACAAAGACAAAGACAAGCGCGACAAGCACGACAAGTTCGACCGGAAACGCGACAAGCAGTTCGACAACCGGTTCGACCAACGGTTCGACAAGCGCGACCACGACGGCCGTCATCACCACTAGCCGTTGGTGTCCGTGGCCGGCATGACGGGCCCCTCGGGTTTGCGCCCGGGGGGCTCTTGTCTAGTTTCTCGCTTATGCGAACGTCTCACGCGATCGGCAGGGTGGCTCTCTGCGTACTGCTCGCAAGCGCGTGCAATCGCGACGAGCCGACGGGAGTACGCGGCCGCGGACTCGCCGAAGCAACGCTCTCGGCCGCGGATCAGGCGCGCGTGTATGAGGCGGCGGCGCGAACCGCCTTCCAGGTCGACGACGCCGGGCTGTCACTCCTCTTCGATTCGCGACAATTGCCGCGCGACGTCGGCTTGGCGTCCACAAGTCGCGTGACGGCGGCCGTGGCCGCCGAGCTTCGGCAGCGCGGCGTTGTTCGCGGAACGTGCGAGCCGCCGCTGCAGGGAACGCGTGGCGCCCCCCTCTGCACCGCGGCGCGTCCAGGTTACGTCGTCCGCTTTTCCCCCGTGTTTGCGCTGCGCGCCGACTCCGTTCAGGTCTATCTCTACGCGCAGAAGTATGACACGCCCGGCTCGGAGCGCTCGCAGGCCCTTCGCTTCGAGCGCGCGTATCAGGTCGTGCGGCGCGGCGACGACTGGCACGCGGCGCGCGAGGGGCGAGTTCCGAAGGAGATTCGCGGCGAGAAGCGGTGAGCGCCGGGTGTCGCTAGGTTCTCTGCCCATGCTCGACCACAGTCCACGGTTCGACCTCGCCGCCGCCGAGGTCCTGGCGCGCGAGCACTTCGGCATCACGGGCCGCGCGATCGCGCTCACGAGTGAACGCGATCAGAATTTCCTCCTGGTCGACGATGACGGCCGCCGCATTGTCCTCAAGATTGCCAACGGCAAGGAGAACGAACACCTTCTCGTCGCACAGCAGCGCGTCCTCACGCATCTCGCTCGGCGCGTGTCCACGACGCCGCACGTCGTGCCGGCGGCCGACGGCTCAACGCTCTTTGAAGTGCAGCCCCGGCGCGGTGAGCGGTATTTCGCCTGGGCGGTCACGTGGCTGCCCGGCTCTCCACTCGCCGACGCCCCGAAACGAACAGGGTTGTGGACGGCGTTCGGGCATGAGGTGGGCGCGCTCACTCGCGGCTTGGCCGACTTCGATCACCCCGCGATCCACCGTGACTTCTACTGGGATCTGGCGAACGGCCGCGCTCTCATCGATGCACACCAACAACTGATTGCCGGCACCACGCTCGCCGCGACACTCGATTGCCTCGTCGCGCGCTACGACCAATTCACGGCGCCGCTCCTCGCCCGGCTTCCGCGCGCGACGATTCACGGCGACTTGAACGACTACAACGTGCTTGTCGGCGGCGGCGTGGACGTGGAGTCGTACGGACAACAGGTCACCGGCATCGTGGATTTCGGCGACATGGTGCACAGCTATCGAGTGGGCGATCTCGCCATCGCCATAGCGTACGCCGTTCTTGGCGCGCCGGATCCGCTGAGCGTGGCGGCGTCGATCATGCGCGGCTTTGCCGAAAAAATCACGCTCAATCAGGATGAGCTCGCGGCACTCTACGGGTTGGTTGTGCTTCGACTGTGCACGAGTGTGTGCATTGCCGCCGAGCAGATGCGGAAGCAACCCGAGAACGCATACCTTGGCGTGAGCCAGTCGGCGATCGCGCAAACTCTGCCCGCGCTGGCGGCCATTCCGTTTCGTCTCGCCGAGGCTGCGTTGCGAGATGCCGCCGGTGTTCCCGGCATGCCGGCGACGAATCGCGTCGTCGAGTTTCTCAAGCGAACGTCAGATGTCGCTCCGGTGCTCGGTGTCGACCTGCGCAGCGAGCCCGCCATTGTGCTCGATCTCAGCGTGTCGAGTCCGCTGGTCAGCGGCGACGCCGCCGAGAACGCCGAGCCGCAACTGACGCGGCGCGTGTTCGCCGCAATGCGAGACGCGGGCGTCCGCGTCTCGATTGGCCGATACGACGAACCACGCCTGCTGTACGTCGCACCCGCTTTTGCACTCGGCCCGCGATCGATCGACGAGCATCGGACAATTCATATTGGGCTCGATCTGTTCGCCGAGGCGGGTACGCCCGTCTACGCGCCGCTGCCGGGCGTGATTCACGCGTTCGCCGACAACGCTGCAGAGCAGGACTACGGCGCGGTGATCGTGCTTCGCCATACAACGACCGATGGCACGACTTTCTACACGTTGTACGGGCACCTGAGCCGCGCGTCTCTCGAGAGACTCAAAGTTGGTTGCGAGATCGCGGCCGGAGAACAGATCGCGACGTTGGGTGACCCAACGGAGAACGGTGGTTGGACGCCGCATCTGCATTTGCAGCTCATGTCCGACGTTCTCGAGCTCGACACCGATTTCCCCGGCGTCGCGCCGCCGGCGCATCGCCGGGCGTGGTGCGCGCTGTGTCCCGATCCGAACCTCCTCGTGGGCGTGCCGGCCGAGCGATTTCCGCCCGCCGCGCGCTCGGCGGGCGATACGCTTGCGGCGCGTCGCGCGACGATCGGCGGGAATCTCAGCATCGCGTATCGCGATCCCGTGAAGATCGTTCGCGGATGGCGGCAGTATTTGTACGACGACGCGGGCCGCCGCTTCATCGACGCGTACAACAACGTGCCGCACGTGGGCCATTGTCATCCGCGTGTCGTCGATGCGGCCGCAAACCAGATGCGCGTGTTGAACACGAACACGCGCTACCTGAACGATTCGCTCGAGGAGTACGCCGAGCGACTCCTTGCCACGTTGCCGCCGTCGCTCGACGTCTGCTATTTCGTGAATTCGGCGAGCGAGGCGAACGAGCTTGCTCTCCGTCTGTCGCGGGCGTACACCGGGCGCCGCGACATGATCGTGCTCGATTCGGCGTATCACGGCAACACGACGACGTTGATCGACATCAGTCCGTACAAGCATGCCGGGCCGGGCGGTCGCGGCGCTCCGGAGTGGGTTCACGTTGCGCCGCTGCCCGACGACTATCGCGGCGTATACCGGCGCGGCAGCGGCAATGTCGGCGAGCGATATGCCGGAACCGTTGGCGAGATCGCGAGTGGTCTGCGCTTGCGGGGTCGCGGACTCGCCGCGTTCATAGCCGAGACCTGCCCGAGTGTCGGCGGGCAGTTGCTGCTTCCCGCGGGATACCTGGCCAACGTCTACAAACACGTTCACGCGGCCGGCGGCCTCGCGATCGCCGACGAAGTGCAGACGGGTTTGGGCCGAATGGGCACCAGCTTCTGGGCGTTCGACGATCAGGGCGTTGTTCCGGACATCGTCGTCATGGGCAAGCCGCTCGGAAACGGGCATCCCATCGGTGCTGTGGCCACCACGCGCGCCATTGCCGAAGCCTTCGACAACGGAATGGAGTTCTTCAGTACGTTCGGCGGAAATACCGTCTCGTGCGCCGTGGGGATCGCCGTGCTCAACGTGTTGCGGGACGAACGGCTCCAGTCGCACGCGCACCGAGTTGGGGCGACAATGCTGGATGGACTGCGCGGGCTGATGGGCCGACACCCGATCATCGGTGATGTTCGTGGCTCGGGATTCTTTCTCGGGGTAGAGTTGGTGCGGGACCGCGGTACGTTGGAGCCGGCGAGCGAGGAGGCGTCGTTCGTTGCAAACCGGATGCGAGAGCGCGGTGTTTTGTTGGGCACCGACGGTCCTTACAACAACGTTGTAAAGATCCGCCCGCCAATGGTGTTTTCGGGCGATGACGCCATGATTCTCGTCGACGAGTTGGATCGCGCGCTGAGCCTGCTTCCGCGTCGTTGACGCGAACATTCGTGTCTGCGTCTCATGTGATGCGCGCACACCATGTAAGATTGTACCGACGACCCTCCCCTTTGAGGCAACGATGAAAGCGCCCCTCATCCTGTTGACGGTAGGACTGCTGGTCCTCCCCGCGACCGCGCACGCGAAGCAACAACAAGGCCGGATCGCCTACCCGGCGACCAAGACGATCGCGCACACCGACGACTATTTCGGTCACAAGGTGTCCGATCCGTATCGGTGGATGGAGGACCTGAATTCGCCCGATGTTGCGCAGTGGGTGAAGTCCGAGAACGCGGTCACTCAGCGCTATCTCGCGACAATGCCGATGCGCGATCGCTTCAAATCGCGCATCACGGAGCTGTGGAATTATCCCAAGGTGAGTCTGCCGTTCCGCGAAGCAGGCAAGATCTTTTACACGAAGAACAGCGGCCTGCAACGCCAGTCGGTGTACTTCTCTCGTCCGTCGATCGACGGCGCCGAGCGTTTGGTGATCGACCCGAACGTGCTGTCACCTGACGGTTCGGTGGCGCTCAGCCTGTTCGTGCCGTCGCCCGACGGCCGCTACTTCGCCTACGGTCAGTCGCAGGGCGGATCGGATTGGGCCACGGTCTACATCCGCGAGCTCGGCACAGGCAAACAGCTCGCCGATACCGTGAAGTGGCTCAAGTTCAGCGGTGTGAATTGGACGAAGGACGGCAATGGATTCTTCTACTCGCGATTCCCGGTGCCGGAGGCCGGCAAGGAATTGCAGAGTGCCGTTCGCGATCAAAAGCTCTACTACCACAAGCTCGGGACGCCGCAGTCGAGCGACCGTTTGATCTACGAGCGAAAGGATCATCCCGAGTGGTTCGTGTTCTCGGGCACGAGCGACGACGGACGCTTCCTCTACATCAACGTCGTCAACGGGACGGATCCGCACAATCGGCTTTCGCTGCTCGATCTTGGCGACCCGCTCCATCCGAATGTCGCCGCGCCGGTGAAGCCGTTGTTCGACAAGGCTGATGCCGCGTATTCGATCATCGGCAACGTCGGAACGACGCTGTACATGTCCACCGACAACGGTGCGCCGCGCTACCGGATCGTCGCGTTCGACGCCGCGCACCCCGATTCGAAGACGTGGCGCGTCGTGGTTCCCGAGACGAAGAACGTGATTGACCAGACGGCGTTTCTGAAAGACCGCATTGCGATCAACTATCTCGAGGATGTGAAGTCGAGCGTTCGCATGTTCGCGTTCGACGGGAAAGCCCTGGGCGCGTTGACACTGCCTGGAGTCGGCTCACTCGCCGGCATGAGCTCGCGCGCCGATTCACCCGAGCTTTTCTATCGCTTCACGTCGCCGCTGTATCCGTCGACGGTCTTCCGTTTCGACCCGGCGACGAGCAAGAGCACGGCGTTCGTTCCGCCCAAGCTCAAGGCGTTCGATCCGGCGGGCTACGAAACTCGCGAGGTCTTCGCCACGTCGAAGGACGGCACCAAGGTGCCGGTGTTCGTGACGATGAAAAAGGGAATGGCGCTCGACGGCTCGCACCCGACGGTGTTGTACGGCTACGGCGGCTTCAACATCAACATCACGCCGAGCTTTGCGCCGGATGTGTTGGCGTGGATCGAACAGGGCGGGATCTACGCGACCGCGAACATGCGCGGCGGGAATGAGTACGGCGAGGAGTGGCACAAGGCGGGAATGTTCGAGAAGAAGCAAAACGTCTTCGACGATTTCATCGCCGCCGCCGAGTATTTGATCGCGCAGAAATACACGTCGCCCGCCAAGCTGGGCATCGAGGGTGGGTCGAACGGTGGATTGCTCGTCGGTGCGGTCGAGGAGCAGCGGCCCGAGCTCTTTGCCGTTGCCCTTCCCGCGGTGGGCGTGATGGACATGCTCCGCTACGACAAGTTCACGGGCGGGCAGGCGTGGTCGGCGGAGTACGGCACGTCGAGCGACTCCACGGCATTCAAGTATCTCATCAAGTACTCACCGCTTCACAACGTCAAGCAGGGTACGTGCTATCCGGCGACGCTGCTCTCCACCGCCGACCACGACGATCGAGTGGTGCCGAGTCACACGTTCAAGCTGACGTCGGCGCTGCAGGCGGCGCAGGGGTGCGACAAGCCGATTCTCGTTCGCATCGAGACGCAGGGATCGCACGGGTATCTGCCAACGGACAAGCGGATCGCCGAGCTCGCCGATCAATGGGCGTTCGCGGCTGGGCAGATGGGGATGAAGCCGAGCGTGGTGGTTCCGTAACGTCGTCGAGAGGAGCGAAGCGACGAAGGACCTGCTCTTGAGTCACGCGGTGGGAACCACGTGAAACAAGAGCAGGTCCTTCGTCGCTTCGCTCCTCTGGACGACGCTAGTAGCGGTACAGCTCCGGTTTGTACGGCCCTTCGACCGGCACGCCGATGTACGCCGCCTGCTCGTTGCTCAGCACCGTCAACCGCGCACCCAGCTTGTCGAGGTGCAACCGCGCCACCTTCTCGTCGAGGTGCTTGGGCAGCACGTACACCTTGCGCTCGTACTTCCCAGGGTTGGTGAACACCTCGATCTGTGCCATCACCTGATTGGTGAAGCTCGCCGACATCACGAAACTCGGATGGCCGGTCGCGCATCCCAAATTCATCAACCGTCCCTCGGCGAGAATCATCACCGAGTGGCCGTCGGGGAACGCGAACTCGTCGTACTGCGGCTTGATGTTGATCCGCTTTAGGCCCTTCACCTTCTTCAAGCCGGCCATGTCGATCTCGTTGTCGAAGTGGCCGATGTTGGCAACGATCGCCTTGTCTTTCATCTTCGCCATGTGGTCGGCGGTGATGATGTTGAAGTTGCCCGTCGCCGTGATGAAGATGTCCGCCGTCGACAGGATGTCCTCGATGGTCACGACCTGGTAGCCTTCCATGCACGCCTGGAGTGCGCAGATCGGATCGATCTCGGTGATGACGACGCGCGCGCCCTGACCGCGCAGCGCCTGCGCGCAGCCCTTGCCCACTTCGCCAAAGCCGAACACGACGGCGAGCTTGCCGGCGATCATCACGTCGGTCGCGCGATTGAGTCCGTCCACCACGGAGTGACGGCAGCCGTAGATGTTGTCGAACTTCGACTTGGTCACGGAATCGTTGACGTTGATGGCCGGGAAGAGCAGCGTGCCGGCTTTCATCATCTCATAGAGGCGATGCACACCCGTCGTCGTCTCTTCGGTGACGCCCTGAATCGCCGCTGCCACCTTGGTCCACCGGCCAGGATTGCGCTTGGCTTCCTGATTCAACAAGCCGAGGATGACGCCCCACTCTTCAGGGTCGTTCTTCTCGTCGAACGCGGGAATCTTGCCGGCCTTCTCATACTCGACGCCCTTGTGCACGAGGAGCGTGGCGTCGCCGCCGTCGTCGAGCAGCATGTTCGGACCGGCGCCGTCGGGCCACATGAGCGCCTGTTCCGTGCACCACCAGTACTCCTCCAGCGTCTCACCCTTCCAGGCGAAGACGGGAATGCCTTTAGCATTCTCTATAGTGCCCTTGCGCCCGACGGCGACCGCGGCCGCGGCGTGATCCTGCGTCGAGAAGATGTTGCACGACACCCAGCGCACATCGGCGCCGAGGTCCACGAGGGTCTCCATGAGCACGGCCGTCTGCACGGTCATGTGCAACGAGCCCATGATGCGCGCGCCCTGGAGCGGATTCTTGCCCTTGTACTCGTCGCGGATCGACATCAGGCCGGGCATCTCCTGCTCCGCCAGGCGAATTTCCTTTCGGCCAAACTCGGCCAACGAGAGATCGGCAACCTTGAACGGCGGACGATCAGTGGCGGTGTTCTCCTGTTCGATCAACTCGGCGACGCCCATTGTGAAGAGTCCTTTTGCGTGAGTATGTGAGGATGTGAATGCGTTACTGCGCGGATTTCTTGCCTGATGCAACAAACAGTGTCGGGCCTTTCGCTTCCGGATCGGACGGGAGGGCGCGGAACCGACAGGCGGTGAAGCCGGCGTCGGCCAACCAATTCTTCATTTGGGAGTCGTCAAAGCCCTGCCAGACGTGACCCATTTGCACGATGTATTCGATGCGGTCGTGCGACATCAGATCGACGATGAGCAGCCGCCCGTTGGGCTTGAGCACGCGTCGAATCTCACGCATCACTTTCGTTGGATCGGTGATGAAGTGCGCGACGAGAAACAGGACGGCGGCGTCGAGCGCCGCATCGTCGATCGGAAGCGACTCGATGGTGCCGACGCGAAGCTCGACGTTCGAATGCGACTCGAGCCGCGTCTTCGCAGCGACGAGCATCGGACCGGATTCGTCCACGGCAATAACACGCCCAACGCACGGCGCGAGCGCCTCCGCGATGTGTCCGGCGCCGCAGCCGAGGTCCCCGACGACCCAGGTTTCGTCGAGGAGATCGAGAAGCGCGAGGAGATCAGTTCGCGTGCCGATCATGTCGGCGCGCATCTTGTCCCAAACGTCGACGGAGTTGAGAAAAAAGATCTGCGCCTTGTCGCGACGCTTGGCGAGCACGCCGTCGGCTCGGCGGGCGTCCTGCGCGGCAATGGCGGCGTTGATGAATTGCGATCGAACCACCGCCCACAGATCACGCGTGGCGCCGTCGAGCTGGGAGAGAACCAGCTTGTAAAAGCGGGTCGTGCCCTCGCCGCGTGCGACGAGCCAACTGTCGTCGACCAGCAGCTTGAGATGGCGGCTGACCGTGGACTGCGGCAGCTGGAGCACGGAGCACAGCTCACCGACCGTAAGTTCGTTCCTGTCAAGGAGTAACAGGATGCGACTACGGGTTGGTTCGGCGAGAATGCTGAGTCGGTCGAGGACGGCTGTTGTCATTGTATCCGTATATCCGGATGGAATGGTAAAGCCGTTCGTTCCCCATGTCAACAATGCCCGTGGCTTTGCCGTCGAGAATCCGTTGTCGGGACGATTCCGGGTGTTCGCCACGGAACCCGCGGAATGACGGACCGCAACGGAAAGCAACGCTCGCAACGAGGCGAATTTTCTTGTTTGAACATTCGCTCGGGATTCCGCCATTCCGCGTCTTCCGCGGCCGTGACTCGGGCCCTTCCCTACCGAGTGGGCCGGTCTGGCCGCGACGTCCCCGCGCAGCCATACAGATCCCAAACTTGGCGCTGCGATTTCACATGTTGCCCTCGGATCGTGCGCAGGCACAGTTTGCATTGGGTCCAAGTCTCATATCTCCTGTGCGAGTGTCCTCATGACCAGTAGACGCGACTTCCTCAAGAAAACCGGTGCCGCGGCGGCGCTCGCCGCGGCCGGCTCGGCGTTTTATCCGGGATTCGGGGCGTCGCTCGGTGCGACGCCGCTCTATCCGCCGGGCGTCGGAGCGTTCGAGGATCTTCCAATCAAGGAACTTCTCATGGAAGCGCTCACGGCCACGAAAGCCGCCGGCGCAACGTGGTCCGACGCGCGCATTGGGAGATACCGGCAGAACTTCGTCGGCACCCGCGAGAAGCAGATCGTGCAGGTTGGCGACACCGACTCGATCGGCATCGGTATTCGCGCGCTGGTCAACGGCGCGTGGGGATTTGCCGCGTCGCAAAATCTCACGAAAGACGGCGTCGTTGCTGCCGCGCGCGAAGCAGCCGCGATCGCCAAAGCCAATCGGATTTCCGGTGCCGCCCCGGTGGTGCTTGCCGCGTCGCAGTCGTATCCGAACGCAACGTGGAAAAGCGCCTTCGAAGTCGATCCGTTCACGATTCCGATCGAACAGAAAGCACAGCTGCTGATCGACGCGAACACCGAAGCCATGAAAGTCGCGAACGTCAAGTTCGTAAACAGCTTCCTCTTCTTCGTGAAAGAAGATCGCAACTACGCGAACAGCGACGGCTCGCTCATCACCCAAACCGTGGTGCGAAGCTGGGTGCCGTTCACCGCCACCGCCGTCTCGGCGGACTTTAGCGATTTCCAATCACGCGGCAACGTCGTTCAGCCTGCCGGACGCGGATGGGAGTACATCCTTGCCGCGGATCTCGTGGGCAACGCGAAGAAATGGGGCGAAGAAGCTGCCGAGAAGCTCAAGGCGAAGCCCGTGGATGTGGGTCGCTATGATCTCGTGCTGCATCCGTCGCATCTCTGGCTCACGATCCACGAATCCATCGGACATCCCACCGAATTGGACCGTGCCATGGGATACGAGGCGAATTACGCCGGCACGAGCTTCGTCTCGCCCCCGGAGAAGGTGCTGGGCACGCTCAAGTACGGTCCGACGTTCATGAACATTCAGGGCGACCGCACGCAGGAAGGCGGCTGCGCCACGATCGGCTACGACGACGACGGCGTGAAGGCCGAGTCGTTCCTGATCATCAAGGACGGCATGTTCCACGACTACCAGACCAGTCGCGAGCAGGCGCCGTGGCTCGAGGCGTACTACAAGAAGAACAACATGCCGATCAAGTCGCACGGCTGCGCCAACGCCGACAACTGGAGCAGCGTGCAGTTCCAGCGCATGCCGAACGTCTCGCTGCTTCCGGGCGCCGAAGACAAAAAGTGGGAAGACCTGATCGCCGCGACGGACAGCGGCATCGGCATCGTTGGCGACGGATCGTTCTCGATCGACCAGCAGCGCTATAACGCGCAGTTCGGCGGCCAGGTGTTCTACGAGATCAAGGGCGGCAAGATCACCGGCATGCTCAAGGACGTGGCGTACCAAATGAAGACGACGGAGTTCTGGAACGCGATGGACATGATCGGCGGAAAGTCGAGCTACATGATGGGCGCGAGCTTCTTCGACGGAAAAGGCCAGCCGCCGCAGGTCGGCGCGGTGAGTCACGGCTGCGTGCCGGCGCGCTTCCGCAACATCAACGTCATCAACACGGGGAGGAAAGCATGAGAGCCGATCCGCGCGTGATGACCCGCGACCAGGCGCAGCAACTCATCGAGCGGACGATCAAGCTGTCGAAGGCCGACTCGATTCAGGTAAACATTGGCGGCGGATACGCGGCGAACGTTCGCTTTGCCGATAACCGCATCTCGACCGCGGGCGGTGTGTCCACCGCGAACGTGAACATCCAGAGTGCCTTTGGACCTAAGCACGCCGTCGTGTCGACCAACGACGCGAGCGACGCGAGTCTCGAGCGCGCCGTGCGTCAGTCGGAAGCGCTGGCGAAGTTGGCGCCCGACGATCCCGAGTCGATGCCGCCGCTCGGTCCGCAGGAGTACGGTGACGTGAAATCGTATTTCGACTCGACGGCCAATCTCGGTCCTGACGGCCGCGCCGAGTCGGCGCGTGTGGCGATCGAGCCGTGTCGCGCGGCCGGCGATCTCAAGGCCGCCGGCTTTCTCCAGACGGGCATCGGCGCCGGCGCGATTGGCAACAACAAAGGACTGTTCGCCTATCAATCCGGCACGTCGGCCAACTACACCCTCACTGTGCGCACGGCCGACGGCACGGGATCGGGATGGGCCGGGGCCGACCATCCTGATTGGTCGAGGCTGGACGTCAAAGGCGTCGCACAGCATGCGATCGAGAAGGCGCGGTTGTCGCGCAATCCTGTGGCCGTGGAACCGGGACGCTATACGGTCATTCTGGAGCCGCAGGCCGTGGGAGACCTCGTTCAACTTCTCGCATTCGCGCTCGACGCCCGTTCGGCGGATGAAGGCCGTAGCGCGTTCTCGAAGCAGGGCGGCGGCACCAAGCTCGGCGAAAAGATCGCGGACGAGCGCGTCAATCTCTTTTCCGATCCCGCCGATTCGGAACTGCTCACCAACACGTTCGACGGCCAAGGCCTACCGGCGCGCCGGCAGGTATGGATCAAGAACGGGGTTCTGGAAAAGCTCACGTACTCGCGGTTTTGGGCGCAGAAGAACAGCAAGCAACCCGACGCCGGCACGAATGCGGTGAAACTCGCCGGCGGCACCGAGTCGATCGAAGATCTCATCAAGGCGACACCGCGCGGAATTCTCGTGACGCGCCTGTGGTATCTTCGGCCCGTCGATCCGCGAACCGTGCTCTACACCGGCCTCACGCGAGACGGAACGTTCCTCATCGAAAACGGCAAGATTTCCAAAGCGGTCAAGAACCTGCGCTTCAACGAGTCGCCGCTATTCATGCTCAACAACCTCGACGCGCTCGGCAAGACCTCGCGCGTGGCGGGAACCGAGGCTGGTGGCGACGTCGTGATGCCGGCGCTCAAGGTCCGCGACTTCAACTTTACGAGCCTGTCGGACGCGGTGTAGCCGCTCGCGGTGAGGAGAATGACAACGGGCGCCCGTGAGCGCCCGTTTGTCATTTCAAAGATCGCTCATCGCGAGGCGTCGGCGCCGGCGCGAGGATCCCACCGATTGTCGGCGCTGGCGGCGCGGCGCGGGCCGGCGCCGAGCAGTGTGAGATACGCGTCGACGCGCCGGACGAGCTCTCGTGGGCTGATCGGTTTGAGAATGAACCCGTCGAACGTCGCGCTGCGGTTGAGGTCGGCCGTCGAGTCGACGCACGCCGAGAAGGCGATGAGCGGAATCGCGCTCGTGCGTGCGTCCGACTTCAGGATACGGCTCGCCTGCCAGCCGTCGAGGCCGGGAAGACCGATATCCATGAGCACCAGATTTGGCCGCAACGAACGCGTCAACTCCACCGCGTCGTCACCGCGGGTTGCGTCCTCGACCTGATATCCGACACTCCGAAGAATGAGCCCGTAAACAACTCGCGTATCTTCGTCATCTTCAGCGAGCACAATGATCGGACGCCCGCGTGCGGGCGCCCTCTCATTCTCTCGCTCCGGCTTCGACCGGGTCATCGTCATACTGCCACCGCCCGCAGCTACGTCAGTTTACAGCACCGCGTAAAGATCCCGGCTGATGGTCCAAGAATGCAGAAAGCAGACCGGCAGGTCTCCAATCGCCGGTCTGCCGCGCATTGACATACCCGAGAATGTTGTCTCATCGAGCAGAGGCTACGCCTACGTCACCGAACGGGGCCGGAATCAACCGCGGCGCGGACGGGTAGATTCACAGTGACCGGAGCCCCTTGACCTTCGGTTAGGCGGGTAACAGTGAGTCGAGGCACTACCTGAGCACTTCTCCTCTGCAGCGTCCAGCGCAGACCGCGGTCCTGGATTCGACGACGATCAGCCGCGCCAAGCTCGGCGACATCGACGCGTTCACGGGCATCGTGGAGGCATACTATCAACGGTGCCTACGCTTTGCGCGCGCCATGCTGCGGAATCCGGACGACGCGGAGGACATGGTTCAGGAGACGTTCGTGCGACTCTACCGAGCGCTTCCGAGGTACGAGGAACGCCAGCGGTTTGAGTCGTGGCTATTTCAGATTCTCGGCAACTGCTGTCGGACGGCAAACACCGCCTTTCGCCGGCATTCGGCGAGGTCGGACGACGACGAGAAGGCACTCGATCAGTTGCCGTCGCCTGACGTTCCAGGGCGGGAGTTTGATCACGAGTGGGGCGAAGACGTACGCAGAGCGCTTGCGGATGTGCCCGATTACAATCGAGAGATTTTCTTGTTGCACTATATCGAAGGTTTTTCCTACGACGAGATCGAACGCATGACTGGCGTGAAGCAATCGGCGCTCAAGATGCGCGTAAAGCGAGCGAGTGACCTGTTGCGAGCCCGGCTCACTCGGACCGGAGGCCGCGAATGAGCGACTTCGAGCTCGATCCCGTCGTTCGCCGAGCGATCGACGAGTTGCGTCGGCTGCCGGCCAACGATCGCGACGCGGTGAGCCGCATTGTCGGCGCGGCAGCAGCGACGCGCGTCGCGCCGGCCGATGAGCCCACGTTCATCACAACGCCGCGCGCCCGTGGGATTCGGATCTGGAGTGTGGCGGGTTTGGCGGCAGCCGCGGCGATCATGGGATTCATTGCGCGGGGCGCGTTCGCGTCGCATTCCAGCCCGACCATGCGTGCGGACCCGACCGTCGCGTCGGCGGTGACGCCATCGGCCACGCGCTATGCAGGGTCGAGCGCCTCGGATGTGCTGCTGATTCCGCGGCAATTCGTATTCGAGAACCGGGATGCGCATCGGATTTCCGTCGTGGGTGATTTCAATAACTGGAATCCCGCAAAGGCGCCGATGACGCGCTCGTCCGACGGCATGCTATGGTCGGCGATCGTTCCAATTCTGCCGGGGCGTCACGTGTACGGATTCATGGTGGACGACTCGCTGTTCACGCTCGATCCGCGCGAACCGAAGGTGCGCGACCCCGACCTGGGCACGAACGGCTCGGTGATCATCGTGGGGCGGCCATGATGCGGCGCGTGATATTCCTGGCCGGCATAGTAGCCGTGATCAGCCAGCGTGGAGCAGCGCAGGGCATCGCGCCGTTCTTTGCCAGCGACCCTGGCGCCAACGACCAAATCGTGAAGATCATTGGCTCAGTCGAGCAGAAAGGTCTGCCGACCGACCCTATTCTGACCAAGGTCCGCCAGGGGCTGACGCTTCACGCGCAGCCGACGGTCATTGTCGCGGCGGCGCAGAAGCTCGCATCGCGTCTCGAGATCGCTCGGGACGCACTGGCGCCGCATCCCACAATGCTCGACATCGTGGCCGGTCAAGACGCGCTCCTTTTTGGCGCATCGCCCGCTGAGCTTCGTGCCGTGCGGGCGGCGAGCGCCAATCAATCGCTGCTAGTTCCGCTCGGCGTTCTCTCGCAGCTGGTCGTGAGCGGCGTGAACGCCAAGCGAGCGGCTGAAATAGTGGTCAACCTGATGCGGCGCGGCGTCTCGCCCGATCAGTTGGCGACACTGGGGAACGACGTCGACTCGGACGTCCACCACGGCGCACAGGCACTGAGCGCGCTCGACATTCGGACGCGTGGTCTGAATGCGGTGCTCGCGCCCCCGGGGGCTGCGGCCGCGGCCGACGCGTCGGGTTTCACGTCCGGTAGCATTCCTAAGAAACCCTAATACCGCGGCCTACCGTTAATTTGGAGGATGCGCCGAACCCGGCTCGTCCTTTTGTCCCTATTTGCCAGTGTTGCCACCTCACCGCTGCGCGGGCAGTGGCAGCTGACCGCGGATGCCGGAGCGTCGCGCCTCCAGCAAACAGGCATTCCCGAGTCGAGCGCTCTGACCCTCGGAACGAATTTCGACGCGATTGGCGAGCGCGGTTGGCTGCGCGTCGGCGGACTGGCCGCGCATTCGGGAACCGATCGCTGGACGGCGCAGGGACTTGTCCTCGCTTCGTTGCTCGGATCGCACGGGCGTGTGGCGCGTTGGGAGCTTGCCGGCGTGGCAAGCTCTTTTGGCGAGAGCAGCGAGTTGCCCACGCTGAGCGGTGAGTTGATGCCGCGCGTGCGATTCGACCGCGGCGCGCACGGCGGCGCGTTTGGGTTTGGCGCCGGGACAATAGCGCGCGACCGTTCCTGGAATGCGTTCTATCACGGACAGGCGGACGGCTGGCTGAGCTGGACCAACGACCAGTTGATCGCAACGGTGTCGGGGGTTCGGCGAACGGCCGCGATCAATACTGTCATAGCGAGTATGGCTACCGCCGCGCATCCCCTGTCGTACGCCGACGGCGCGACCACATGGAGACACGAACAGGGCGTATTCTCCCTCGGTGCGACCGCGGGCGTGCGCATGGGACTTCAGGGCATCACCGGCGTGGACGCGTGGGGGTCGGCGGATGCGATCGCGTGGTTCACGCAGCATTCGGCCGTGGTCATGAGCGTCGGTCGTACCCTGGATGACGTGGTGCGGGGGGTGCCGCGGACGAGATACGCCAGTGTCGCGCTACGAATCGCGGCACGGCCACGCGCGGAGATTCCAAAGCGAGTCGAGCGTGTGGGGGCGCGTGTTACCGCCGAGCGCGCGGTCGATGGGCGCCAACGGGTGGACGTTCGCGTCGCCGGCGCAACGCGTGTGGAGTTGATGGCCGACTTCACCAATTGGAGTCCCGTTCCCCTCGAGCTCATCGACGGCGTGTGGCGCCTGGAGCGCGCCGTCACGCCGGGATTGCACCGCATCGCCCTCCGCGTTGACGGCGGTGAATGGATTGCGCCGGTGAATCTGCCGCGCGCCAGCGACGACCTTGGCGGCGTCGTGGGACTGATCTCGATTCCGTAGCCGAGATCGTTCCACGCGACGACTGCGCGATCAGGCGGGCGGCATTCGCGTGATCTTGCCCATGAACAGCACCGTGCCCGACAGCCGTTCACGAATCACGAACACGAACGGCCGGTCCACGCGCATGTCGAAGGTCTGTGGAAGCGATGTCACCGTGACGCCAACGATCGTGACGGCCGCCGCTTCGGTTCCCACTTCGTCGATGGCAACGAACGTGTTCTGCTGCAGCAGCGAGATGAAGAGGTCCTTGCCCGCCGGAGACATGCGGGTGAAGTCGGCGCCCTTCGGCACGAACGCGGCGCGCATGCCCAGTGCTTTCATGTCGTCGATGAGTCCGCGCTTCCACGACATCGTGACCTTGGGCAGAAACAGGTTCACACGGCTTGGGTAAAACGACTTGGTGAGCGACTGCCACGACTCCGGGGTGAGCGATGCGGCGACCGACTCCACGTTGTTGCCAGGTTTGGGGAGCAACACGGTCATGGTGAACGAGGAATCGCCGTATGCGAGGTCCACCGCCTGATACGTGTCTGTTTCGATGTAGGCGGTCGTCCCTTCACGGTGCATCAGCGCCGCCGTCTGGTCGGGACCAGTCGCCGGATGAAACGGCGCCGTGTGGGTGTCGTTCGGATCAAAGCGGGTGCGCCAACTTCCCTTGAAGTAGATGGCGTTCATCAGATACATCACGTCGTTTGGATCGACGCCCTGCAATACGGTTGGAATTTTGCCGTGCGTCTTGGTATTTGCCCAACCGTTCACCGCCGACAACGTGCCGGCGACGTCTGCAAAATTCTGCGACTTCACGTCGGCGTCGAAGTATTTGCCGGCGTCGTCGAGGAACGGCTGGTTGAATGGAAATCCCGATCGGTAGAAGATCGAATTGGCAATTTCCATTGTGGTCGACGAATCGAGCGACGTCAGCAACCCGATGAGCGATTTGTAGCCGGTGTCGATGGCTCCGAGCGACAGATCGCCAAAACGGAGCGCCGAGCGCATTTCGTCGTACGTCTGATTCGCCGCGCCGTTCATGGTCATGCCCAACGCGAGCGACGCGCTGAGCGGCGAGACGAAAACGTTCGAGTCTTTTTGCGCCGCGTTGATGGTCTTCCACAGCCCAAACGAGAACGCGTTCGATGCGCCAAGCACGCCGCGCTCGGCGGCGGTCAGGTCGCGTGGCAGCGCTGCACGAGCCGGCGCTTGCGTTGCCGGAGGCGTTGTTGGGTTGATCGGATCGTTTGCCGAGCAAGCGCCCGCAACGGCGAGCGCGACAACTGCAAACCTGGCGGGAGCAAAACGTCGTTTCAGCATCACTGCCTCAGTTTGGAACCACGGAACGACAAAGGGGCGACTCGACCGTCAACTCTCGGCCAAACCGACCGCTCTGGCGGGTGGTCACCCGTTTTTCCCGCTTGACGGAATCTGGCGCGTCTTTAGCTTGTACTTCGCGCGGTGATTTCCCCGATTTGACGGGCCGCGCAGCGGCGGCCACACGCGCCCCCGCCCAATCCCGTCTAAGTCGTGTGGTGATCTTCGGCCCGCGACAACTGTCGGGGCCGTTTTCTTTTTGTGCGCGTCACGCGCGGAGATCATTCATGAGCACATATACGTTCTCGTCGGAGTCGGTCAGCGAAGGACATCCCGACAAAGTCTGTGACTACATCGCGGACTCTATTCTCGACGCACATCTGACTGGTGATCCGAGGAGCCGTGTCGCCTGCGAGGTGCTCTGCAAGAGTGGGCAGGTGGTGCTGGCAGGCGAGATCACGTCGAAGACCACGGTCGACTACGAGAAGGTAGCGCGACAGGCCATTCGCGAGATCGGCTACACCGACCCCGCCGAGGCGTTCAACGCCGACGGTGTGAACGTGATTCAATTCATCAGCAAGCAGTCGGGCGACATTGCGATGGGCGTCGACACCGGCGGCGCCG
>JBDUEJ010000068.1:0-28273 GCA_040002475.1 bacterium
TCAGTCGCCGCCCGGGCGCACCCTCACGTACGCGTCGACATTCTTCGCCAGCACGTCGAGCGGCACGTCGCCACCGCGCACGACGGTGTCGTCGAACGCTTTGAGGTCATACTTCGCACCGAGCGCCAACTTGGCCTTCTCGCGCTGCCGGTTGATCTCGCTGTGGCCAACCTTGTAGCCGCACGCCTGGCCGGGCCACGAACAGTAGCGATCGACCTCGCTCGCGACCTCGAGCGGATTCGACCCGTTGTAGTCCACGAAGAATTGCACGCCCTGCTCGCGCGTCCATCGCTTGGCGTGGATGCCCGTATCGACGACGAGCCGGCACGCGCGAAACGCGAGCGACTGCAGATAGCCGAGCCGCCCGACGACATCGTCGTCATACGCGCCCAGCTCGTCGGCGAGCTGCTCGGCGTAGAGCGCCCATCCTTCCGTGTACGCGTTGAACGCGAGCAATTGCCGGATGCGCGGCATCTGATGCGTGTACTCGCCCTGCCACACGTGACCGGGGATCGCTTCATGGAACGTCAAATCGCCCACGCTGTATTTGCTGTGGAGGTCCGTCGCGCGGAGGTTGATCCACATGCGGCCTGGGATCTTGCCGTCGATCGAGCCGGCGCCGCCGTACGCCGCGGGCGCACCGGGCTCCTCCTCGGGAGGGAGGCGCTTCACTTCCATGTTGGGGTTGACGACCGTGTTGAACGCGCGCGGCATCTGCGCCTTGATCCACGCGAGCCGCGCGCCGATGAACGCGACGATCTCCGCGCGGCCTTTGTCGCCTTCAGAGAATTTATATTTCGGATCCGTCGCGAGACTTTTCATACGGCCGCCGACGCTGCCCTTTGTGTACCCGAGCTGCTTCAAGATCGCGTCCATGCGGCCCTGCAGCTCCTTGAGCTCGTTCTGGCCGCGCTCATGAATCTCGTCGGGCGACATGGTCGTGGTCGTCGACGCCTTGAGTGCCCAGCGGTAGAACTCCTCACCATGCGGGCGGGCCGCGATGCCGGCGTCGTTCGTCGCGACGGCGCGCTCCGCTTGAAGCTCGCGGAGCTGTCGTTCGAGCGCCGGCGCGACTTCCTGCGCGACGATCGTGCGCGCGCGTCCCATCCAGTCGCCGGGGATGTTCTTGGACCGGCGAGAAAGCGATTCGACCAGCGTCCCGCCTTCCCGCGCGTTCTTGTGCGAGAGCGTCATCTGCGCGATTGCTTTGTCGAGCAGGAACGCCGGCGGGACGAGACCCGCGGCGCGCGCCGCCTGGATGCGCGCGAGCTCGCCGTCGAGCTGCTTGGCGTATGACTGCACGCGCGCGAGATATGCCTCGGCGTCAGCCGCGTTCTCGACGCGATGATCCGAGTCGAGGAAGCGCGGGACGTCGAGATACGCGCCGACGTTTTGAATCACGACGTACGGCGTGTTGCGCCAGCCGCCGACCGCGACGTCGCCGTACGGCAGCGCGAAGCCCTCGAGCGATGTCCCATAGGCGCTCCGCACCACGTCGAAGCTGGTGCGCGTCGCGTGCGAGAGGCCGGTGGTGTCGAAGGCGGTGACGCGGGCGATGTCGGCTTTGAGTTGGCCGGCGACGCGCTGGCGCCCGGCGGCGGAGCGGTCGGCGAGTTGGGAACGCAGCGCGGCTCGCGGGCCGGTGTCGACGCCGAGGGAGGTGGCTGATTCGGGCGAGAGGCGAAGAAGGTTTTCGGCAGCGTCGTCCAAAAGCGCGATGGCGTTCGTCTCAGACGTCGCGGTGCTTGTGGAGGGATTCTCGCGTGCACAGGAGGCGACGAGGGGAAGGACGGCGGCGGACGCGAGGGTCGCGATGAGCTCGCGACGAGAGAGCGTGTGATCAGACATGGCGGCGGCGAGTGGCTGGCATGGCGATAGTCTGCTCCGCGGCCGGGGGCGATTGCAAGGGCACGGGTAGAGCTGCGCGCGCCTGATCGGTCACAACGCGTGGATCCGCCGGTTGCAATTGAGACCGCGGTGATGAGAGTCGCAGGAATGACCATAGTCTGCTCGGCGGTCGAGGAGAATCGCAAGGGATTTAGTGGGGCTGGTATGCTGGGACGCAACGCGCCGTCCTCTAGTCATACCAATCGATACGGGCACCAACGGACTTGAACTGGCACGAACGGGCCGGTTCGTGGGTTCTTTCCCGGCCTATATCGGCCGGCGCTTGAAACGGTTCTCGCAGATCATCCGATGGAACTTGGCCTCGCGACCAAAATGCAGCACCAACCCGACCTCGATGTTCGTTGAGCACAGGTAGCTAAACAATTGGGATGGGGTGTGCGCCGGGAGGCGCTCCGTTGCCTTATTCTCGATGATGACCTTCTCATTGACGATCATGTCGACCGATTGCGGGGCCAGCGGTTCACCACGGTAGTACACCATGATCCCGACCTCCCGGTCGACGCGACAGCCCTTGGCAATCAGATCGCGCTCCATCGCAAGGCTATAGATGTACTCCCGATAGCCAAACCCAAACGCTCGGTGAACATCGCGGAACGCGTCGATGATCGCCGCAGTTGTCGCGGCTTCCAGAAGGGGGCGTTTCGATTTGTCCATATGAATAAGCTCAAACCGAGCGACCGAGACACCACGATCAAATCAGTTCCGTTGGAAGCAATACCGTCCACGCGTCAGTTTGGGCCCGTTCCATCCCCGTTCGTGCCCGTATCGAAATGGTATGACTCGGCCACGAGGCCACCCGCCGTTGGACGTGCCTTCCACTCAAACTGAACAGCATTGAGCTTCGCCATGCATCGCCGCTGCTGTTGGGGTTACGTGCCGTTCGGTTCCACAGATGCGATTGGCGAACGTCGTTTGTTGGATTGCGGCGCACGCGTAGGGAGAACCGTGGAATGTCTTTGGCCGATCTCACATCTCAGCGTGCTGTCGAGCAAACACTGGACGAATTCGACCTCCTTGGCCCGGGTGCCTTCCGATCCAAGCACGGTTTCGGCCGAGCGCGCCAATCATTTCGTTCAGCGAACGCTGGCTCGTTGAGTAGAGCACGTCCGTTGTCGCCGGCACCGTGCGGAAATCGTGACGACCGTCACACACGCACAGCGCGCCCGCACTTGTGGTCGAGCACGATTTAACATCAGCGCGCACCGTACGTCGTACTCGTGGAAGGAAAACGAAACAACGACGACACATCGGATGCGTGGGGTGCATATTGAACAGATTCGTCATGACACGAGTGATGGCCGTCGCGGTTGCCGCCGGAACGCTCGGCGCGTGCGCAGCCAATCCTCGTCCGCGAGGTGGAGTCGAGTACGTGGTGCGCGGGCCGCCGGCGGAACGCGTCGAGGTTGTGGGCGAAGGCCCGAGCCGCGAGCATGTGTGGGTGAAGGGTCACTGGGCCTGGCGGCGGAACGACTACGAGTGGGTGCCCGGACGTTGGGTTCTCCCAGAACGCGGATATCGTGTGTGGGAGCCTGGTCGCTGGGAACACGACCGCGGAGGATGGTTCTACATGGAAGGACGCTGGCGCTAGGCGCTGACGCCCAACGGCGGGCGCCCTCACACCATGGAACTCATTGAGATCCGCCGAACGCCGTACGCCCTCCGCAAAACCAATCCTTCGCGGCGACAATTCCGACTGACCTCGAGGACGAAACGCGCCGAGCTCCGAGAAGCTTCATCATCTCGTTACGGGGCCGGTGCGAAGGAAACGGACCGACAAACGGCGTGCGTCACTGCTCCCCGGCGTCGGCGAACAGTTCCTCGACCGAGATCGACAGCGCGGGCTGTACGCCGCGCGGCGCCCACTCGAGCGTCGTCGAAACCACCATGTCCTCGCGTTCCGGCCGAACGACAGTAACGCAATGCCGCTCGCCGTCAACGATCCAATACTCCGGGATGCCCGACTTCATGTAGAATTCGCGCTTCTGCGCGGAATCTCGTCGCCGTGTGCTGTCAGAGAGGATCTCTATTATGAGAACCGGCATGGGCGCGTTCTCCCACGATTCCTTCGGCCGCATCCGCTCAGCGCGAATCATGAGATCGGGCTCGACCTCCGAACCCTTGTATCGCATGATCGCTCGCGGCCGATAGACCCTGCCCAACCGATGTACCGCGACGTAGGGACCGAGCAAATCCGCGAGCCGCGCCGCGATGGTTTCATGATCCTCGGTTGGCGCGGGGGTCACGAACAGATCCCCTTCGACCAATTCGTACTTGTTTCCGTCATCCGGGAGACGGTGAAGTTCCTCGAGCGTCCACGGTCGCGCGGTGTTCGGCATCGCCATCGTGTTCCTTTCCTCGCCTCGAGTATTGGAGAGCGCATGCCCGAGGATAGCATCGCGCCGCCCCAGCCCTGTCATCGAATTCTTGCGGGCGGCACTTCGATGCCGCATCTCGCATTGCCACCCGAGGCTACGCTCGGCGGAGCGGCCGAGTCAAGGGCGTGGTTCCTCACTTGGCAGCCGAACGGTCTGGACGAACCGACCGGTTCGCGCCACCTTGTTGGATCAGCGTTCGCGAAAACACTCTTCGCTGCTCTGCACGATCCGACTTAGACTCGAGAGGCTGCTTCGATGGGAACGTATGCGCCGGCGAGACAGACGAAATATTGCCAGACCTGCGGCGTCGTCATCGACGCGATGGCCGCCGTGTGTCCAAAATGTGGCGTCATGCAGCCAATGCCGACGGGCATGTCGGCGTCCGAGAAGCGCATTATGCCTGCGTTTCTGCTCTGTTTCTTTCTCGGTGTGTTCGGCGCCCACCGATTCTATGCCGGAAAAATCGGCACAGGTTTCCTCCAGTTGTTCACGCTGGGCGGGCTCGGTATCTGGACGATGGTCGACCTCATCATGATCATCATTGGCAAGTTCAAGGACGACGAGGGCGAGCCGATCACCGAGTGGACATAGCCTCGCGGGGCTTTTCGAGCGCGTCGACCAAGAAGCCTTGACGAATACCAATCGCGGTGCCTACGTTGCCGTCATGCAACAGACCAGCCGCGCGCACACGCATCTCCATCACCATGGTCCCTCGGGCCCTGGGGAGGCGCGCGTGTAGGTAGCGGTCACACCACTACAACTCGCGTTCTCAACCTGCGGCCCGTCATTCGACGGGCCTTTTTCTTTTTCCGCTACCACAAACGCATGCCCCGCATCGCACTTCCAAACAAGGGCCGACTCGCCGACGACACCCGCGAGCTGTTCACCGACGCGGGCCTCGACGTTCGCACGCGAGACACGCGGGCGCTGTCGGCGTCGCTCGGTGGACTTTTCGACGCGATCTTCGTTCGAGCTTCGGACATTCCCGAGTTCGTCGCCGACGGCGCCGCCGATCTGGGCGTCACCGGGTGGGATCTCGTTGGCGAGTCGGAGCGCGACGTCGTCTCGCTGCTCGATCTCGAGCTTGGCCGCTGCCGCTTGAGCATCGCGGCCACCGACGACAGCGGCATCAACTGTGTCGAGGATCTGCCGCCGGGTGTGCGAGTCGCCACGGCGTTCCCCCGGCTCACGTCCCGCTATTTCGCCAATACGAAGCACGTCGTCGCGATCGTACCAGTGTCGGGAGCGGCCGAGATCGCGCCACACTTGGGAATCGCCGACGTCATCGTCGATCTCGTGTCGACGGGATCGACGCTGCGCGTCAATGGCCTTCGTGAGGTGGCCACCGTTCTCGAGTCGTCGGCCCGGCTCATCGCCTCGCGCGCGACGTTCAAGATGTTGAATGACGCGACCGCGGGCTCACGGGAAATTCGCGGGCTCGTATCGGCGCTCGAGTCCGTGATCCGCGCCAAGGCCCAGCGGTACGTCATGGCGAACATTCGCCGCGAGCAGCTCGCCGAGGTGCGTCGCATTCTTCCCGGACTCGGCGGGCCCACCGTGATCGACGTGTTGAACGGGGGCGATCATGTCGCCGTCCATGCCGTGGTGCCCGCGTCAGCGATCTATCAGACGATCGGCGACCTGCGCGCCATCGGCGCGACCGGCGTGCTCGTGACGCGCATCGAGAGGCTCGTGCCATGAGCGCGCAACCATCACACAACTCGTGGTTGCGATTCCGCGGAGCGCTCTCTGACCTGTCGGCCTCTGGTCGGCGCGCGTTGATCGCTCGCGCCCATGCGGCCGATTCGACCATCGCTGCCGACACGGCGCGAATCGTTGCCGACGTTCGGGCTCGAGGTGACGACGCGCTGCGCGACATGGCCCAGCGGTTCGACGGCGTCGCGCTGGAGCGTCTCGAGGTGCCGCGTCTGGTTCGCGCGCGCGCGCTCGACGCGCTGCCTACCGCTTTGCGTGACGCGATGGAGCGGGCGATTGCCAACATCACCACCGTGCACCGGGCGTTCGCGCCCACCGCGCTGGAGATCGAGACGGAACCCGGTGTGATCGTCGGCCGTCGTCCCGATCCGTTGCGGCGTGTTGGCGTCTATGCGCCCGGTGGACGCGCGAGCTATCCGAGCAGCGTGTTGATGGGCGCGGTCCCCGCTCGCGTGGCGGGGGTGGGAGAGATTGTGGTCTGCTCACCGCCCGACCAATCGGGCACACCTCCCCGCGGCGTACTCGCTGCCGCCGAGTTGGCAGGCGTGGATCGTGTGTTCGCGATCGGTGGCGCGGGAGCGATTGCCGCGATGGCGCTCGGCACCGAGTCCGTTCCGCGTGTCGATCGGATCGTTGGACCGGGCAACGCGTATGTCGCGGCCGCAAAGCTCCAGCTCGTGAGCGACGTTGGCATCGATTCGCCCGCGGGACCGAGCGAGCTCGTGGTGATCGCCGACGATTCCGCCGATCCGTGCACCGTCGCTGGCGAGATGGTCGCGCAGGCGGAGCACGATCCGCGAGCCTGCGTCGTCGCGCTCGTGACGTCCAGCTCTGGCGCCGCTGCGATCGAGCACGCGCTCGACGCGACGGCGCGCAACGCCGAGCGACGCGCCGTGGTGGCGTCCGCGTTGTCGGCGCAGGGCGGCGTCTTGCAAGTCAATTCCGTCGAAGCGGCGATCGAGTTCGCGAACGAGTATGCACCCGAGCATCTTCTGCTGGCGGTCGAGTCGCCCGCGTTCGTGTTGCCGTTCGTTCGCAACGCCGGCACGGTGTTTCTCGGCGAAACCTCGTCGGTCGCCTTCGGAGACTACATGACTGGCGCGAATCACGTCCTGCCCACCGGTGGCATGGCGCGCGCGTATTCCGGTCTCTCGTCGCTCGACTTCGTGCGCTGGACGACATACCAGATCGTGAATGCGCGCGCCGCGGCGAGTCTCGCCGGCGACGTTGGCACCTTCGCCGACATGGAATCGCTTCCGGCGCACGCCTCGACCGCTCGGCGTTGGAGCACACTGTGACGACGACAGACACATCGCCCGCGCCGCTGTACGCCCGCGCCGCGTATCGCGGCATCGAGCTCTACGCGCCCGACCGCCGCCCGGCATCGATCGATCTCAGCGACAACACGAATCGATGGGGCGTGCCGCCAGGCGCATTGCGCGAGCTGCGCGACGCCGGCGTTGCGCTCGCGTCGCGATACCCCGCCGTATATTCGACGCCGTTGAAGCGCACACTCGCCGACTACGCGGGAGTGCATCCGTCGATGATCGTCACCGGTTGCGGATCCGACGACGTGCTCGACTCAGCGATTCGCGCGTTCGCCGAGCCGGGCGATCGCGTGGTCATGTCCGAGCCGTCGTTCCCCATGATACCGCTCTTCGCGGCGATGAACGGATTGGAGTACTCGGGCATTCCCCTGAGCTCGTCCTACGACATCGACGTCGAGTCGCTCGTGGCCGGCGAACCGCGCATCACTTATCTCTGTTCGCCCAACAACCCCACCGGAACGACGGTGGCGCGCGCCGCCATCAAGGCGGTCCTCGCGGGCGCCCGCGGCATCGTGATCATCGACGAAGCTTACGTGGAGTTCAGCGACTCCACCGCGCTCGACCTCGTCTCGGCTTATGATAATCTTTTGATTGTGCGAACGATGTCCAAGGCATTCGGCTTGGCCGGCCTGCGCGTGGGATACGCGATCGGCGCGCCGGCGCTCGTCGCCGACATCGAGAAGTCGCGCGGACCGTACAAGGTCAGCGGGCTCGCCGAGCGGGCGGCGATCACCGCGCTGACGGAGGACCTGGATTGGGTGCGCGAACACATCGGCCTGACGATCGCGAACAGGCAACGGCTTGTCGCTGCGCTGCGGGCACGCGGACTGGACGTCACGCCGTCGTTGAGCAACTTCGTTTTCGCTCCCGTCTCCCGTGCGCCGGCTGTCGCGCGCCGAATGCGAGAGGGAGCCCACGGGGTCGCCGTACGAGCATTTGAGGGCTTACGTCCCGTCTCGGCGGCGCTGCAAGCCTCGGGCGGATGTGCGCTCCGCATCTCCGTGGGTCCGTGGCCGGAGATCGAATCGGCACTCGCGGCATTCGATGAAGCGATGGCCGTATGCGAGTGACGATGTTCGACTACGGCGCCGGCAACCTTCATTCGCTCGAGAAGGCTCTCGTATTGGCCGGCGCGTCGGTGACGACCGAAACGGATCCGATGCGCTGTCTCGACACCGACGTTCTCGTGCTGCCCGGTGTCGGCGCGTTCGGCCACGCGGCGGCCCGTCTCGCACCAGCGCGTCTGGCCATGCGCGACGCGCTGCGCCACGGGCTGCCCGCGATCGGCGTCTGTCTCGGCATGCAACTCTTGTTCGACGGCAGCGACGAGAGTGCGGGTGCGGGACTGGGCCTCATTCCCGGCCGCATCGAGCGACTCGTCGCGACGCGTGTGCCGCAGATCGGTTGGAACACGATCGAAGCGTTCGACGATGCGCTTCTCGAACGCTCGCCGATCGAGGCCGTGTACTACGCGAATTCGTTCGTCGCTCGGCCGGCGAGCGCCGGCTCCGTGGTCGCCTGGTCCACCCACGAAGCTGATCGCTTTCCGGCGATCGTGCGCACGTCGCGAACGGTCGGCGTGCAGTTTCATCCGGAGAAGAGCTCAGCGGCGGGCGTCCGGTTTCTCGCTGCGGCGCTTGCCGAGTGCGCGCAATGATCGCGACGCCGGCGATCGACCTGCGCGACGGAGCGTGCGTGCAGCTCGTGGGCGGATCGTATGCCGACGAGCGCGTACGCCTACCAGACGTCCTCGCCGTGGCGCGGGAGTGGACGGCGCTCGGCTTCCGCCAGTTGCATGTCGTCGACCTGGATGCGGCCATCGGGTCCGGCTCGAACGCGCGGGTCGTCGACGAGATCTTGAGAGATTCCCCGGGTCGAGTGCAGGTTGGCGGAGGCATTCGCTCGGGTGATCGGATCAACGAGCTGCTCGCGGCCGGCGCGACACGCGTCGTCCTCGGCACAAAGGCACTCGAGGAGCCGGAATGGCTCGCCGAGCAGGCGGCGCGTTTCCCCACTGTCATCGTCGTCGCGGCCGATGTGCGTAGCGGGCGTGTCGTCGCTCGTGGCTGGCAGGACACATTGAATATGACTGTCACCGGTGCGCTTGCCACACTGTCCGGACTACCACTCGCCGGCGTGTTGGTTACGGCCGTCGACGTCGAAGGACAGATGCGCGGACCCGAGCTCGCGTTGATCGACGACGTCATGCGCGTTTCGACGCATCCCGTCATTGCGTCGGGCGGAGTCACGACGCTGGACGACCTGCGCGCCCTCGCCGAGCGCGGCGTCGCGGAAGCGATCATTGGCATGGCGCTGTATACCGGAACTTTGAACGCGCGCGCCGTCGCGCAGGAGTTTGCAGAGTGACGACCATCGAGCGTTCGACCCGCGAGACGCAGATTCGCCTGACGATGACCGGCGGCTCCGACCTGTCGGCGATCGACACGTCGGTGCCTTTTCTCGACCACGTGTTGACGACGCTCGGCCGATACGCCGGCGTGGGCCTCACCATCATGGCGCGCGGCGACCTGCGGCATCACCTCATCGAGGACGTCGCGATCGGATTGGGAGCGGCGATAGCAGCGCACGCGCCGGCGACTTGCGCGCGCTATGGCGAACGAACGGTTCCAATGGACGATGCGCTCGTTCAGTGCGCGCTCGACCTGGGCGGGCGCGCGTACTACGCCGGTCGCCTCCCCTCGACCATGTATGATCACTTCATGCGCTCGTTCGCCGACAACGCGGGTGCCACACTTCACCTTCGCGTGCTCCGCGGCCGCGATCGTCACCACGTGATCGAGGCGGCATTCAAGGCGCTCGGTCTCGCGCTTCGTGACGCGCTCCGCGAGACCGGCGCGGTGTTCAGCACGAAGGGCGCGGTCGTGGTGCGCGTCGATCCATGACGCTTTCGCGGCGTGTCATTGCGTGTCTCGACGTCGCCGGCGGCCGGGTCGTGAAAGGGACGAGCTTCGTCGCGCTGCGCGACGTCGGCGACCCCGCGGAGCTCGCCGCGAAGTACGAGCGCGACGGCGCCGACGAGATCGTGTTCCTCGACATCTCGGCGAGCGCCGACGACCGGGCAACTCTGCTCGATCTCGCCCGGCAAACTGCCGAGCGATTGTTCATTCCCCTCACCATCGGAGGGGGCGTGCGCACCGCTGACGACGTCGGCAACACGCTGCGCGCCGGCGCCGACAAAGTCAGCATCAATTCAGCATCGGTGCAGCGGCCCGACGTGATCACCGAATCCGCCGATCGGTTCGGATCGCAATGTGTGGTCGCCAGCATCGATGCGAAGCGCCGCACGGGAGGCGGGTGGCAGGTGTACACGCACGGCGGACGGCGCCCGACCGGGCTCGATGCGCTCGACTGGTCGGTACGTTGCGCCGAGCTCGGCGCCGGCGAGGTTCTCCTCACGAGCATCGACTATGACGGGGCACGGACGGGATACGACATCGAGCTGACGGCGGCCGTGGCAGACGCCGTCACGATACCGGTCATCGCGTCGGGCGGCGCCGGAAGCGGTGAGCACATCGTCGACGTCTTCACGCACACGAGTGCCGCGGCCGCCCTCGTGGCCGGTATTTTCCACGACGAGCTTACCACACTGCCAGACATCAAGCGACAGCTCGCGCGGGCAGGCATTCCCGTACGACAGGTCCCGGCATGAACGACCGACCGTTGTTGCTCGAAGCGGTGGCCGACGTGGCGCGCCTCGCTGGCGGCGTGGCGAACGGCTACTTCAAGTCCAACATCGCCGTCGAATCCAAGGTGGATGGCTCACCCGTGACAATCGCCGATCGTTCGGCCGAAGCCGCGGCGCGCGACTGGATAGCGCGCCGCTTTCCTGACGACGACATCGTCGGCGAGGAGATGGGCGCGCTCGATCGCGGCGCGGCACGTCGCTGGTTCATCGATCCGATCGACGGAACCAGGACCTTTGTGAAGGGCGTTCCGCTGTGGGGAACGCTCATTGGTGTCGCCGAAGGATGTAACGTTATCGCCGGCGCCGCCTACTTCCCCGCGCTCGACGAACTGCTCTGCGCCGCGATCGGTCTCGGCTGCTGGTGGAACGGCACACGCGCCGCGGTCTCGACCACGAGCCGTCTCGCCGATGCGACGGTGTTGACGACCAGCGAGCAGTTTCGTGCTGCGCCGGCATGCGCGCCAGCGTGGAGACGGCTCGCCGCGCAAGCGCAGATGAGCCGCTCCTGGGGTGATTGCTACGGCTATCTGCTCGTCGCCACTGGCCGTGCCGAAGTCATGACCGACGGCAGTCTCGCGGCGTGGGATGCGGCGCCATTCCTCCCCGTGATCACCGAAGCCGGGGGCGTGCTCACCGATTGGGCCGGACGCCCCACCGCCTTCGGCGGAAACGCCATCGCAACCAACGCCGCGCTCGCCACGCACGTGCGCGAGATCCTCGCGCTGCAGACGTCCGATCCCGGATCGAGCACGTGAATCGCATCGACAGCGCGGCCGATCTCGATCGACTCGATTTCGTCAAAGGCAACGGGTCGGTGACGGTCGTGACGCAAGACGAGCGCAGTGGTGCCGTGCTCATGGTGGCCCATGCCGACCGCGAGGCGCTCGAGCGGACGATCGCCACCGGAGAGATGCACTACCGGTCGCGCACGAGAGGACTCTGGCGAAAAGGCGAGACGAGTGGACACGTGCAACGCGTCATCGCGTTGTTTGACGACTGCGACGGCGACGCGGTGTTGGCGATCGTCGCGCAATCGGGACCGGCGTGCCACACTGGCGTTGTCACGTGCTTCGGGAGCGACGCGGCGGGTGCCATCAATGTCGACGCCCTCGATCGACTCGATGCCACGATTCGGGCACGCCAATCGGCCGATGCGACCGCGGCGAGCTACACGCGCCGGTTGCTCGGAGACCGCAACCTTCGGTTGAAGAAGCTCGGCGAAGAGACGGCGGAGCTGGTCGTCGCGTGTGCCGACGAGGATCGCGAACGCGCCGCGAATGAAGCCGCCGACGTGTTGTATCACATGCTCGTCGCGCTTCGCGCCGTGGGGCTCGGGATCGCCGACGTCCGTGCGACACTCGCCGCGCGCTCCGATGTCACCGGAATCGGCAACGCTGCCGTTTCCGTGCCGTCGTCGGAGATTTGACGGACCGGACCGATTGCCACATTCGTGCCCGTGAACCGCGATCGCTTCAGGCGAATGCATCACCGCAATCGCGCGGCGTTCCGAAAGCAGCGAACGGTAGATCGCAGGCGCGAGGTCGCGCTGGCGCGAGGTCGCGCTTCTTGGCGGCCGGGTTTCGGGAATGCGTCTTGCCCGCATGGCGGTTCCTTCAACCAGATACCATGGCAAAGAAGAAATCCCCAATGCCCAAAGGCACAGTTGCGGCGACCGACGAGCTCGTCGCCGCAGTTCCCCACAACCCCAACACGCCTGGCGAGTTTGGGAGAGAAAATGCGGTCGCCCCGCCGACCGGTTTCTCGATTGAACCGGCAACGCCGGACGTGGGCGCCAGCACGCTCTCAGAGAGCAACGCGTCCAACAAAACAGGGTCTGGCGACGCGATCACGGGCGCCAATCCATTCGAGCCGTTGCTCTTCGGCGTCTCGGCGCGTGGTCCGCTCGTCTACGCCCTGGTGCGCGCTCGGCGTTCCGCTGCCACCGCGGCGATGTACCGCCGAATGCCCATGCCGACGTGAGCAATCTGGTACGGCAGGCGCGGCGCAGTGTTGCACGCGCCTCGAATACCGACGGTGGCGCGGACGGCATTGGGCCACCGCGCTCTCAACCACAATCGCACGTCGCTGAGCCGCCGTGGGATTTGCAACGCCGGTGTATTCGACAGCTGGATGGGGAACGGAGCGTCCCACTCGCGCAATACCGTTCGCTCGAACCATGCCGGTACAGCGACATCCGCAACGCTCGCCGGCACGTGGCCGACCCGACAGCCGAGCAGTCGGTGCGCCAACGTAATCGTCGCGGCGATCCAGTCCGCGATGTGCCTGTCGTCGCTCAGGCAGCGGGTCCAATCGAAATCGGCTGGGAGTCCTTCGACCAACGCCGCGACGTCGCACAACCACAGCGGTCGCCACGCGCCGTGCCGAAGAAAGTGCGTAATGACATGCCGGAGCTGATCTTCCATGCAAAGCAGCCGAGCGTGCGCCGATCCCACGCTGACGTGTGTCGAGCGCTCGAACAGTGTCTCGACCGGTGGCATGTGCGCCGAGTTGAGATGCCGGTGCAGGTCCACGGTGCAGACCTTCCAGGCAATGCCACAGTCCAGGACCATTTGCCCGATCTCGGGCTTGCTCCGCTTCGGCAGTGCGTGTGGCCGAAGAACCTCGCAGACGGCGTCGTATTGTCCGGGCGGCGCCACGAGATCGATGTCCCCGTACGGGCGTAAATAGCTGTCCGCATAGGCGCGTGCGACCGACCAGCCTTTGACAATGAGTGGCTCGATCCCCGCGTCATTCAGCAGCGCAACAACGTGCTCGACCGCTCGGCAGTTGCGAACGTCCTCGAGCGCAAGGAGGCGGCCGCCCTGACAGAGCGTGTTGGCTTCCGGACAATCGCGGAGCGCTGGTGTGGCGTGGACACGTCGCCAACCAAGTGCGGCGGCGCCGGACTCCATCAGGAGCGGAGATACTCGCGCGAGGTCGCCGCGACTCAGACGGAGCGGCAAACCGTCCGCGCGCCACGCACCCGCCAAGGTGGCGGCAACGAGTTGCGCGTTAGAGGCCGTATTCAATTCCGATTCCGACGATCGCCTACGCATACCTGTCTAGAGGCATCTGATTCCCACGCACAAACCCGAACAGCAGTGAACATTGGTCTCGCAGAAGGCGCCGATCGCGCCACAGCTCGCCGCCTGAGCAGGGGTAGGTACGGTAATGCTCAGGAGAACGGGAACGGCAATCGCTGCCGTCGTGCCGACTCGCTGAAGGAACTGGCGACGGGTTCGGGCATGGACGATTTCGGAGGGCAATTCCACAGGCGCGCTGAGCAAGTGCGCATTCGAGAGGAGCTCGAGCGCAAGCCAGACCGAGCGCTCGTCGACGCGAATCCCGTGTTCCTCATCGATCGTCTCCGCGATGCCTTCTGCCGTCGTCGCCCCATCGCACCGTCGCCAGACTTTGGCGACGACCTCATTCAGGCACGTCGCTTCACTCCGTTCGCGATCGTACACGAGCGTTTCGCCATCGAGCTCACGCAGAATGAGTCCTTCACTTCGTGCCAGCGGTCGAGATACAGAATGCGTCATTGACCATCTCCTACTCGTGAAAGGGATTCACTCTGGGTATGCGAGAACGGGCGAACGGTCCGACAGCGAAAGCGTTGCGCAGGTCGACAGGATTTCGTGGGCGATGGAACGGGCGTCGCCACGCGTACTCTTCAATACGAGCGCGCGCAGCGCGACCTGCTCGAGAATGGCCATCGCCTGTTCCGGCCGGTGGCGGGCCGCAAACGTGTTCGACAACAGCTCGAGCACGCCCGCGCCGGGCGTCAGTCGCTGCGGTTGCCAACGCGCGCCCTGCTCATAGTGGCACATGATGACGAGACCCACAGGCAGCGGCTTCCGCCCGGCGATACCACCGATCTCGCCGACCGGCACGTGACGCTGACGGGCCGCGTTGTGCGCGCGCAGTGACAGCGGCTTGGGAAAGGGATGAACAACCGCGTTGCGATCCAGGATCGCATACTCATCCGAGAAATACGCGGCGCCCGCGGCGACGAGCTCGGCGACGAGATGCGTCTTCCCGGCCCGTGAGCTGCCGGGAAGGAGGATGGCCCTGCCCTTCCACGCCACGACGCCGGCGTGGACGAACAATTTCGGACGCGCGTACTGCGCCATCGCGATCTGGACGTGGGTGTCGTACGACTCGAACACGTCATCGAGGTCGTGCGAGCGTACCGCCACGACGTGATCCGCATACAGCAATTTGTAATTGCGAATGCCGGGACGCGTCGACGGCCGGCCCTGCCTCACCGACAGCATGCGATCCACGACGCCGAGCGTCGAGATGCGGGCCCCTGGTGGAAGTCGCTCGCGCAGGAGTGGCAGCAACGCGGCGTCATCGACACGAACGCCCACGCGCACGCCGTACCCGGTCACGACGAAGCCATCGATCCAGGGAAGGCGGTCGAGCTTTTTCATACACGGCGTATACTGCCGGGCGCACAGGCGCAGGGCGCCTGGTGCCGTGTGCGGCGAGGTGCTTGCCATTGTTCGGCTGTTCGCGGTGACATGACGCGTCTGCCAAGTGATGCATGAAGGCATGAACGCAGGCGTCGCAGACAGCAAGAATCGTACAGTCGCGGCGGTCGCCGCTGGGTTCGTCGCTATTTGCCGTGTGGCGTACGAGCCGAATTCTCTGGCGGGTGGGTGTCCTTTCCAGGCCGGCGCCAAGGGGTTCGTCTCGTTTCCCCAACCAATGCTGGAGGACAAGCTGCGAGGCAAGCCGGAGAAGTTCGCCGACCACTACACGCAGGCGACGCTCTTCTACAACAGCCAAACGGAGTGGGAGAAGCAGCACATCGTCGGCGGATTCCGCTTTGAGCTGAGCAAGGTGACCGTGCCGTCGATTCGACGCCGAATGGTCGCGTCGCTACGCAACGTCGACGAAGCTTTGGCGGCCCAGGTCGCCCGTGGGCTCGGTATGGATCTTCCGGAGCCACTGCCGCGTGTATTGGAGAATCCTCAAAAGCCGGAAGTAACGGTATCGCCGGCGCTGTCACTCACGGCCATTCCGGGCGAGGTCGGCGTTCGGACGCGCCAAGTCGCGATGCTCGTCGCCGATGGTGTCGACGGGCCTTCGTTGCGCGCCGTGTACGCCGCGCTCAAGGCAGCAGGCGCCGTTCCCTTCTATGTGGGCCCAAGAGTGGGACCGATCAAGATCGCGGGCGGTGGAACGATCGACGCCGGCAAGTCGCTGGAAAACGCGCCAGCCGTTTTGTTCGACGGACTCGTACTTCCGGCCGGTGATGGATGTCTCAATGCTCTCGCTGCCGACGGTCGCACGACCGAGTTCATCGTCAACCAATATCGCCACTGCAAAACGATTCTCGCCATCGGGGAATCGGTCGTGCTCCTCAACGCTGCCGGCATTTCGCCCGTGCTCGAGAGCGGCGACCCGGATCCGGGATTGATCCTGGCGGAGCCGATGAGCAAAGACGTGGCGTCGGGATTCATCGATGCGCTCTCGCGTCATCGTCACCCCGAGCGTGAAACGAATCCGCCTATGGTCTGAGCGGATCAGCATGGCCACGAGTGACCGGGCGGCGCCCCGATATTGCGTCGCCACGGTCACGCGCCCTCATCACTTTCATCTCGAGCCGATCGACCGACAGTAGATCGCTAGGCGTTTGGCGCTCGCTCGTAGGCCATGGCCCCGAGCACATTGCCCTCGGTATCCTCGAACTTGGTCAGTACGCCGACGGTCGGAATCGGTGCCTTGTCCATCAGTATGCGTCCGCCGTTCGTTGCAATGGCCTTGGTGATCGCGTCCAGATCATCGACGGCGATCGTACACTCGAAGCAATTCGGCCCTCCGACACCGCGCGGCTCCTGCCGTTTGTGCATGAGCCCTTGCACACCTGGCTGCGTTTCGTTGCCGGTATGCACGATGTAAAACTCCGGTGGGCCCCACGGCTCGAACCTCCATCCAAAAACCGCTTCGTAGAACCGGCGGCAGCGCGCCACATCGTCCGCGTGAATGGCGAAGCCCGAAAGATTGTTTGTCATGGAGAGCAACGGTAGGCAACTGGATCGCGCGTCGCAATCCTGCTATTGTGACATTGCATGTCGAGGAAATCCCACACGCCTGAGGACGAGCAGTATTTCCTGGTTCGTTCCCTTGCTGCCCGATTCTCGAACGGGCGGTCGCTCCCGTCGCATACTCACGCCTGGGGCCAGCTCATCTACGCGGCGTCTGGAGTCACGAGTGTACAGACAGAGCACGGATCGTGGGTCGCGCCTCCGCGCTGGGCGGTGTGGGCCCCGGCGGGTGTAACGCACGCGATGCGTTTTTCGGGTTCGACCTCGCTCGAGACGCTCTATCTGCGGCCTGACCGATGGGACGCATTACCATCGAGGAGCGGCGTCATCACGGTATCGCCGTTGCTGCGCGCGCTCATACAGCGCGCGGTCGAGATTGGAATGCTCGACGAGCGCGAGCCGACGCATGTTGCAATGGCGGAGCTCATCGTTCATGAACTGCATACACATCCTGCGCCGGGTCTCGATCTCCCGCTACCAAAAGGTGCGGTGCTCCGGCGCGTTGCTGACCATGTTGCAGAAACGCCCGCAGACCGAAGCAGTCACACGGAGCTGGCAGCGCGTTTCGGCATCGGGCGGCGGTCGCTCGAGCGTGGGTTTGAAGTAGAAACTGGGCTCTCGCTTGGCCGTTGGCGAAGGCAAGCGCGGTTGCTGTACGCGCTGCGCCTCCTTGGCGCCGGCGGCGCGGTGAAACAGGTCGCGCTCGAAGCCGGCTTTCAAAGCCCGAGCGCTTTCGTCGCCGCATTTCGCGCGACGCTGGGCACCACGCCTGCACGCTATTTCGCATAACAAATCGACAACCCCCTGCCGCGTCCACGCGCTGTTCGCCGACGCGGCAAGTCGCGGGCTGCGGGTGTTCGATCGCACGGCCGTACTCGCCGTCGAACCGGCCAATGAGCGTGTGGTGCTGCGCACCGACCGCCAGCACGTCATCGACGCGAGTCACGTCGTGGTCGCCACGGGATACGAGACCGCGGAGTTTCTCGAGCTCCGCGTCGCCGAGCTGGTGAGCACGTATGCGTTCGCGAGCGAGCCGCTGTCGGAGACGCATGCGCACGTTCTCCGTGACCTGATCGTTTGGGAGCACGCCGACCCATACATGTATTTACGAACGACTCCCGATGGTCGGATTATCGTGGGGGGCGAGGACGAGCCGTTCCGGAATGCGATGCGGCGCGACCGGCTCCTCGAAAAAAAGACCAACCGGCTCGTCGAGCGCTTCAAGGACCTCGTACCCGACGTGGAGCTCGACGTGGCGTTCGCGTGGGCGGGCACGTTCGGGGAAACGCCCGACGGCCTGGCGTACATCGGTCCGCACCGCAAGGTGTCGCCTGTCAGCTAGCGCGTCGTTTGCGCACCGGAGTCGCCTACGGAGCCAGCGCTCGAACGAGCTCGCGGAAGTTCTCGAAGCTGTCGTTTTGCATGCTGAACCGCTCTGTTACGGCGATCATTCTCACCGCGACGAGCCGCTGGTCTGGATAGATGTCGATGTACTGCCCGAATGAACCATTCGCCTCATAGCCGATCATACGGTCGTATTCTCGACGTTCCGGATCCATACGCGTGCGAGCGCGAGCTTCGCTGTACGGTTCCCAGTACTTTTCGCCGAACGCGACGCGCAGCCCATTATTGAACGCCTCGGCCGACTCGTAGCGTCCTCTCGCCGTCGTAGCCATGCGGATGAAAGCCGTATCGGCTCCCGCAGACGCCAGCGAACGAATGCGATCGTCGTCAATGACGAACGTTGTGTGCTGCGGGATGAGCCACCAAAGAAGTCCAACGCGAGGCTCGGCCGCCGAGCCTCGCATGATCGCGTCGAACCACTCGGGCGCAATCAACTGTTTTCCGTTCCACCGTCCGCGGTTCAGCACCAGCTGACCCAACTTCGCCATGTCCTCCGGAAGAATCTGCAAGCGTGCGTACGAGTACGGGTTCCCGGCACTGTCTCGCACCCAAACGAAGTCGGTGATCCCGAGCGGGCCGAACACATCGCTCCGGAGGAGCGCATCCATCTTCTTGCCGGATGCTTTCTGCACGATGCCGGCGAGAAGGTTCACCGCCTTGTTGTTGTAGTAGAAGTGCGTTCCCGGCGCGTCCGTCAGTTCTGCCGCGAGCGCGAGCCGCACGACGTCAGGGCTCGACTCGACCTCCTGGCTTCCCTCGCTTTGCATTCCGGACGTATGGTCGAGCAACTGCCTGATGGTGATCGCCTGCTTCCGACCTTGCTTCCATTCGGGATAGTACTTCGACACTGGATCGTCGATCGACCGGATTGCACCCGTAGTCACCAGCCGGCCAATCGCGAGATTGACGATGGACTTCGTCGCGGACATCGCTTCGATGCGCTTTGGCGCTTTACCGAAGTACCACGCGCCGACTTTTCGGCCATCCTTCCAGACGACGACGGCGTCTGAGTGCGCGGCCTCCGCGGCACGCAGAAGCCGTTGGAGCGCGGGCGCGTCAACGCTTCCCGAGGAAAGCTGGCAGAACCCGCGAGATGGCGCGCACGGGAGGAGAAATGCCAGCGCAAGCAGGCGTCGTAGGCTCATGCCACGCATACTCGCTCCGTACGACCCCGGCGGCAATGGCGCTGGCGCCGCCCTCGCGCGGACACGTGAACTCCTTCCTCTGACGGAACACTCATTTCGATATTCTAATAGCGCGGGCGAAATTCGAGCGGAACGCGACGCGTGGATCCACCAATCGCTCGGGGTCAAATCCCGCCGTCCCGATTGTGGCAGCGGCATGTCGGCGCCATAATTGAATGCATGGACCGAATCGCGCGATTTCTTTATCTGGCGTCTGTCGGCGCCGCAGTGCTTTCGACCCGTGTGGCCGGAGCACAGGACACCCGTGAAGTGGTGCTCCGCCTGCGCCGGGCGGGTGACACCGTGTCTATTCGCGGCGCGGTCGTCACCGTCGATCACACCATCGAGGCGGGAAATACCGATTCCGCCGGCATCGTGCGGATCCCCGACCTGCTCGATGGCGGGCACATCGTCGAGGTGGTCGCGCGAGGCTACCAGGCGTATTTCGACAACTTTAATACCGGCGCGAACGTCAGGCAGCCCATCCAGCTCGAGCTCCTCCCGGTTCCGGCGTCGGACACGGCGAAGACGAAGGGACAAAAGACCGACCTGACGTTCGCCGGGTTCGATGCTCGGCGAACCAAGGGGCAGGGCAAATTCTTCACCCGCGCGCAACTCGACGGCGCTACCGGGCGTCCACTTGCCAATCTCCTCAAGACCGATGCGGGCGCGTTCATGGCCGCGGGTCCGCACGGAGAGTCCCGACTCGCCGCGCAGTCGCCGGCGAAAGCGTCCTCGCCCTGCTACACCACGGTCGTCCGCGACGGCCTTCGGATCTATCCATTCACCGGCGCCAACCCGCCCGATCTCGACAAGCTTTTCGCCGAACAGCTCTCAGGCGTCGAGCTCTACGCGCGGCCTGAAACTGTGCCGGCCGAGCTTCGTGGCGCCGCAACCTGTGGGGCGCTCGTGCTCTGGAGCCGCTAGCCGAGCTACGGCGGCGTAGATAGGAGTAGATATTCGAAAGGCGCCCGGATCCGGGCGCCTTTCGTTTTCTCCCACCCGCTGCGGACCGCGCGCGGTCTACTTCGAAACCGCCGCCAACGCCTTGATCGCCTCGGACATCGACGTCACCCGCGCTCCGTCCTTCGCGCCGGCCACGTCGCTGTCCACCTGCCCGGCAAGCTTCGTGAGCGACGCACCGCGCGCCGCACCCGTCTGCTTCTCAGCCGCGGTGAGCGCTGCCGAAATCGCGGTCGTACGCGCTGCGGCCAGTCCCTTGTTGCGCACGAGCTGATCGAGATACGAGCGCACGACAACGAACGCCGCCGGCCATTCAATCTTCGGCTGACTCTGCGGGTTGTACTCCTTCAGCCTCACCAGCTTTGCCGCCGCGATCTCGTTCGCCGAAAGCTTGGCGCTCGGCGTCAGCTCGAAGATGTCGAAGCCGCGGTCGAGCTCGGACGAGTAGATGTAGCCGTTCCAGTAATACGCCCCCCATGAACCGCCGATCGTGCCGCGAAGAGCTCTCCCTCCACCACCGGCCGCACCGGCCGCACCAGCCGCCGCACCACGTCCGCCCGCGATGGGCAGCTCGACGCCACGAGCGGAATCGCTCGACGGCGGAGGCGCCGGCCGATCGATCGAGCCGCGGTCGAAGTACCCGATCTCGGACGGATGATCCGCGTCCGTGAAGTCCATGATGTCCACACCGCCTTGATACCAGCCCTGCACGTAGAGGTCGCGCCCCGGCACCGGGATGATGCCGCCGTTATGCGAGACGCAGTTCTCCTCCGCGGATTGTGCCGCGGGAAGCTTGAAGTACGCGCGCTGCTTCAGCGTCTTGTAGTCCGCGCTGGCCGTGACGATCGTGTTGCCGCCCAGCTCCATGATGCTGGCCGCCTGGCACATCGGGCCCGTGCCTCCACCCCACTCATCGGTCCAGAGAGTCTTCTTGCCATCGTTGCTGAACCCGGAGGTATGCCGGCCCTGGAAATTGTTGGTGTCAGTCAGGGTGGACAGCCGCACGGGCTTCTCGGGGTTCGAGATATCGACCATGATGGCATGGCTCGAGCATGCGGCGGCAAGCAGGTGCATCGCCGGGTACGCCGTCACGTCGTGGCAGTTGCGCGGGCCGGTGTTGAGCGGCGCGGCGACTGGGGCCGCCGAATCGCCCGGTGCGCCGCCACGTCCGCGGCCGCCCGGTGGGCGGCGGGTGTTCGCCGGAGCGCAGAGCGTAAGGCATTCCGGGGATCCGTCGAGGCCCGTGAAGATCCGCGCGCCCGGGATGACCACGGCCTGCTCGGGGTGGTCGAGCGGCACCTTGATGATGTCGAGCTGATAGAGCGAGTTGGTTGAGTCGGCCGCGTCCGTTCCGTTCTTGCACCCGGCCAGTTCCGCTTCCGGCCGAGCAGCCTGCTGCCCCGACACGTAGAGGTAGACGATGTTGGGATCCGTCGGGCTCGGGATGACGGTGTGCGTGTGCGAGCCTTTGCAGGTCTGCACGTTCTTGATCAGCTTGGGCGCCTTCGGATTGGAGACGTCGAAGATGCGCACGCCGGCCATGTGGTCCTTCGGGTCCTGCACGCCGCCCTTGCCGCAGTCATTCCGATTGCCCGCGCCCTCGGCGGAGACGAACAGCAGGTTGCCCACGATGGACGGGTCGCCCTGCGACGTGATGCACTCCACGACCGCCGCAACGACGGGCTTTGCCGGCTTGCTCACGTCCCACACCGTGAACCCGGCGAAGTTGCCCTGGTAGGCGTAGTGGCCGCCGAACGCCACGTCGGAGTTGATGAACGTCAGGCCGCGGACCGTGTCGAACTGCGCCGGTTTCCGCGAGAACGAGACGAGGCGCATGTTCTTCGCCGCGACTCCGGCGTCGAACCGGCCTGGCTTGAGGGTGCTCCGCGGATCGGTGGTGCTCGGAAGTGTCTGCGCCGGCAGGAGTGCCGGCGCAACAAGGATCGCAATGAGACCGATTAGCCTGCTTGGACTGCGCATCGACGGACTCCGGTGTGTGGTGTCGGACTGTTGTAGGACTGTTGTAGGCTGCTGTAGGCTGTCGTAGGACGGGCAACCGCGACGGTGGTTCACTTCGTTCACTTCGCCGGCAGCTGGGTTATCAACCTCTGCATGATGCCGATCTCGGTGGTTTGCGCCGTGACGACGTCGTTCGCGAACACGTTCACATCCACTTCCTGTCCGGCGAGCGAGGTGTTGAAGAGGTCATCCACCATTTTCAGCGCGCCGGCGTGGTGCTGGATCATCAGGCGGAGGTACGCGCGGTCGAAGTCGACCCCCTTGGCCGCGGCGAGCTCGTCGAGCTGCGCGGTTGTGAGCATGCCCGACATCGTCACGTGGTGCCACGAGGACGTATCGGGCGCGAACTGGTTGTAGCGCCGGAGCCAGCCCTGCATGATGCGGATCTCCGGCACCTGCGACTGGTCGATCTTGTTCGAGAGTTTCAGCACTTGCGGATTGGCGCCGTGCGACTCGGCCATGCGCGACATGACGATCGCCTGGGCGTGGTGCGCGATCATTCCCTGCATGAACTCGACGTCGGCCTTGGTGTAGAGGGCGCCTTTCGGGATCACGATCTCACGGCCCATGTCCATGCCGGCCATTCCCGCCATGCTCCCACCCTGGGCCAGCGCGAGCGACGGGCCGCCGATCAGCATGATGGAGACCACGAGCGAACCGGCAATGCGTTTGGTCGTCACGATGACCTCCTTCAGGCAGTTTGCTCGACGAGCGAGAGTGGATCAGGTCCGAGGGACGAAAGGTAGGATACGCGGTGTCGCGTGCGCGCACTAGACGTCGTGCCATCGTCGCGGACAGCGAGGCGCACGCGCCTTTTCAGTCGCCTCTCGCGTCGGAAGCGCACCCCGAGTGACTCCGTTCTCGACGCGTGGAACAACGCGCGGGACGTTTCGACGGTGCATCGTCTTGCAAAGCCGATGTCATCGAGCCGAGGACGACTTCGATCGTCCGCGGCCAAAGTACGCCGAGGTGGCGGCGAAGGCGCGTGAGTTGATTCGTCAGGCGAGCGTTGAGAAGAAGGCAGGCAGGCCGCGGACGGTTTTGAAGCTGCAGATCGATGCGAAGGGGGGAATCGGTCGAGCCTGCTCGACCGGGCCTGGCATAGCACATGGGCCCTCGCCTCATCAGGCAGAGCGCCTCGCTCGCCGAGGCCGGGAACGACGCATCGGCTATGTCCAGCACCGATGGCGCAATTTCTGCCGATCGCCAGGCTCTATGTGCCACTATCAGGGGGAGTGAATGCCACGTACAGCGATGAGTCGGCGGCAAACAGCGGAGAGTCACGATGAATAAAAATACGATCTGCCTGTGGTACGACCGTGACGCGGAAGAGGCGGCACGCTTTTACGCCCGGACCTTTCCCGACAGCACGGTCGGCGCGGTGCACAAGGCGCCGGCCGACTTTCCAGGCGGCAAGGCGGGCGACGTCCTGACGGTCGAGTTCACCGTGTGCGGGGTGCCGTGCGTTGGCCTCAACGGAGGCGACACGTTCAAGCAAAGCGAGGCGTTCTCCTTTCAGATCGCCACCGACGACCAGGCGGAGACCGACCGGTATTGGAACGCGATCGTCGGCAACGGCGGCGCGGAGAGCGCGTGCGGCTGGTGCAAGGACAGATGGGGCTTGTCGTGGCAGATCACACCCCGCGTCCTGACCGATGCCATGGCGCGGGGCGGCGATGTGGGGAAGCGCGCGTTTGAGGCGATGATGAAGATGCAGAAGATCGACGTCGCCAAGATCGAGGCGGCCGTGCGCGGCGAGGACGGACCGGCATGAGACGCGGGGCGCCCGCATTGCAGACGCCCCGCCTCAACTACGCAACGCACACTTCCTCAGTCGAGATCCCGCACTCGGCCCGCAACGGGCGCTGCTACTGCTCCCGGAACGTCTGCGTCACTTGGGCCGTGCCGTACGACGACGTCGGCCAGCTGATGTTGCGGTTGCGTCTTGACGCACCGTACTTTTTCCCGCCTGGCGCGACGGACACGATGTTCACGCGCCTCACCGCCAGCACATTCGGCGGCTCGCTAGACGACTACCTGCTCTGGCGCGCCAACTGGCACCGGGTGCGCGGCGAGCGGACACTCGCTCGCGTCAATGCCGACTCGGCGCGGCGATCGCGGTGCTCGCGCGGCTGCTTGCGATTCCCCCGAACGTCTCTGTGGCTTTGCTAAGGGCGCATCCCATGTGGGCGCCGCTGCGCAACGATCCCCGCTTCCGGCAACTGGTGGGCGCACGGGAGTAAGCCAGGATCGCGGCACGCGAGCAAGGCGGGGGCGGCACTGCGTGGCTGAGTTCGAATCGCCCGAGGTGGCGGCGCCCGCCGCGCGTGGGTCAGATCGACGACGGTCACCAATGGATTCGCGTCGACCACGACAAGTTTCCTCGTCGAGAGCGGCCCGGGTGTCGATTTGAGGCAGTCTCGAACGTCGTGGACATAGAGAGCATTGACGCCGTCGTCGACGGACCCCAACCTCCCTCTTCTGCCAACCCCGACCGCCATGTTCGCAGACTTTCGCTACGCCTTCCGCAGTCTTGCCCGCGCCCGCGGGTTCGCCATTGCCGTCATCCTGACCCTTGGGCTCGGCATCGGGGCGAATACGGCGATCTTCAGCGTCGTCCGCGGCGTGCTGCTCAAGCCGCTGCCGCACCGCGATGGCGACCGCCTCGTCTACCTGCGCCAATCGATCAACGGCCCGGGCGGCGAGAACATCGACTTCTCCGTGCCGGAGATCCTCGACTTCCGCAACGGTGCCAAGACACTGGGCGGAATCGCCGAGTACTCCGGGATGACGTACACGCTTCAGGGCGACAAGGAAGCGTCGCGGATCAGCGTCGGCCTCGTCACTGGCAACTACTTCAAGGTCATGGGCCTGTCGTCGGTCATGGGCCGGTTGCTCGACGACAGCGACGACGGCACGGCGGTTTCACCGGTGATGGTGCTGACGTACGAGTACTGGATGAAGCATTTCGGCGGCGACCGGGGCGTGGTCGGGCGCAAGATCACCGTCGACAACAAGCCCGTCACGATCGTCGGGATCGTGCAGTCCGCGCCGACCTTCCCGCAGCGCATGGATGCGCTGATGAACATGGTCATCAGCGAACATCACACGAGCGCGCTGATGGTCCAGGGTCGCACGCACCGCATGACGGAAATGATCGCGCGGCTCGCGCCCGGCGCGACGGTGCAGCAGGCGCGCGTCGAGGTCAAGACAATTCGTGATCGCGTGCAGAGCGCGTATCCCGAGTCGTACGACAAGAACTCCGGCTACAAGGTGACGCTCACGCCGTTCCAGGAAGTGCTCGGTGAAAAGGCGCGGCTCACACTCTGGCTGCTCATGGGCGCGGCCGCGTTCGTGATGATCATCTCGTGCGCGAACGTCGCCAATCTCACGCTCATGCGGGGCGTGCGACGCGAGCAGGAGCTCGTCGTGCGTGCCGCGCTCGGTGCCGGCGCGGGGCGGCTCCGCCGGCTGCTGCTCGCCGAGAATATGGTCCTCGCGCTGGGCGGCGCGATCCTTGGGTTGGTGATCGCGATTGGCGGCGTCCGCATGCTCGTCGCGCTCGCCGAGCGCTATTCGGCGCGCGCGAACGAGATTCGGCTCGACGGCGTGGTGCTCGGCTTCACGCTGCTGCTGAGCTTCATCGTTGCAATTCTCTTTTCATTCGCGCCAACGCTCGCCAAGGAAGGCGCGCTCGCGGAGTGGATCACGGCGGGCACGAATCGGTCGAGCGGCGGCGTGCGTCGCCAACGGCTACAGCGCGGGCTCGTCGTGGCGCAGATTGCCGTGTCGGTCGTGCTGCTCACCGGCGCCGGGCTGCTGACGCGCACGATGGCGCGTCTGTCGCAGGTCAACGACGGACTCTCGTCGGACCAGGTGCTCACGATGGAAGTGCCGATCGCGATCGGCCAGCGGAGCGACGTCGACGCGCGCGCGATGTACGATCGGATGCGGCTCGAGATCGGCGCCATTCCCGGAGTGAAGGACGTCGGGCTCGGATCGACGATGCCGCTCCGCTCGACCCAATTCGCGCTCGACATCAAGGCCGAGGGACGCCAACTCGGACTTGGCGAAGCGCAGCCGCACGCTGAATATCGTTCGGCCGATCCGGGGTATTTCCGCGCCTCTGGTATTCCGATCCTGAAAGGTCGCGCGTTCGCGACCACAGATGTCGAGAAGTCGGCGGGCGTGATCATCATCAACAAGACGCTCGCCGACAAATTCTTCCCCGATCGCGATCCGATCGGCCAGCGGATCACATATACCGGCGAGGTCCTCAAGTTCGTCGGGATGCACGAGGAGTATAAGACGGTCGTCGGCGTCGTCGGTGATACGAAGGACGGTGGCTTGGACGCCGAGCCGCGAAACGTCATCTTTCAGCCATTCACGCAGGCGCCGGTCTTCCAAGGCGCCGGGCTCGTCATTCGCGCCAGCACAGATCGCGACAACGGAGCTTCGTCGCTCGTGCCGGCGACCACGCGACTCGTGCGAAGCATTGCCCCCCGCGAGCCGGTCGAGAACGTGCTGACGGTCGGACAGATTCGTGACGAAAGTATCGCACCGCGGCGCTTGAACGCGGCACTCGTGTCGTCATTCGGAGCCTTGGCCGTGATCATCGCCGCGGTCGGCATCGCCGGCGTGCTCGCGTTCTCGGTCAGCGCGCGTACGAATGAGATTGGCATCCGCATGAGTCTCGGTGCCGACAGCGGGCGTGTGCAGCGAATGATTCTTTGGGAGGGGGGCGTGTTGCTCGTGGCCGGACTGGTGATTGGAGTGATCGGCGCGGCGTCGGGCACGCACTTCATTCGCGGCTTGTTGTTTGGCGTCGAGCCGACCGATCCGGTGACGTTGGTCGGCGTGGCATTGGGCATGGCCGCGGTGGGAATCGGCGCATGCTGGCTGCCGGCGTTGCGCGCGGCGAGGATCGATCCGGCGGTGGCGATTCGGCGAAATTAGAAACGGCGAGTGGACAACTTGTCCGCGAGCCGAAAGCATGTTCGACGAGACGAGCGACCGCGTGTTCGACTCTACGTGGCCGCCATACCAGAACGCTCATAACAGAATAGTTATAACCCCGTCGACGGGCTCGCTTTCGGACGTCCATTGCGCGCGACATGCGGCGGCCTCATGAGTTCGACCGCGCTCATCCATCGGCCTCTTGCGCAAATAGCCGAAGCCCCTGATCTTCGGCCCACAAATCACGCCTCGTGCGCGCCGATGCGCCCGTCGCCACGCTAGGCGATGCCGCCCCGCCCGTGATTTCCGACTAGTCCAACGCCTTCGTCGCGCCTTACGAACGCCATTGATCCGTCGACACGGAAGCTCGAACGTTTCGCGCGCTCGCGATCCGATTCGACAGCTCGACGCCCCGGTGCTCGCAGTCGCTACCAACACAACACCACTAGGTCGGTCTCGACTCGCGTTGCTCAGCATGGGAGGAGCGAATGGCAAGCAAGCGTCGGTCGAAGGCCGCGAAGAAAGCGGTCGCAAAGCGCCCGGTAGCAAAGAAAGCAGCGGCAAAAAAGCCGGCGGCAAAGAAGGCGACCGTCAAGCAGGCGACCGTCAAGCAGACGCCCGTCAAGCAGACGCCCGTCAAGCAGACGCCCGTCAAGCA
>JBDUEJ010000069.1:0-26771 GCA_040002475.1 bacterium
GCCTCAGCCGCGCGCGTCGAGCCTCGCGTGGCGCTGGAAGGCTGAGTCAGGCCGCCGAGCGACGTGGAATCGCGTATGCGTGAACGGCGTGGAGGCTGGACTTCTCCAGTCCTCGGAGGTCTCGGCAAAGCGAATGCGTCGCGCGCGCCTTGACAATCACGATCCACAATAGGTATGATCTGCATATACACATTTTGTTTATAGACACAATGCCGATACAGCACAAACATGCTCCACTCAAGCCGGACGCGTTCGTCGTCCTGCTCGTTCTTCTCCAGGGCGAGCGACACGGGTACGCGATCATGCAGGAGGCGCTGAAGCAATCGGAAAGCCGCGTCGACCTCCGGGCCGGCGTGCTCTATCGACTTCTGGCGCGTTTGCTCCGCGAGGGATTCGTCGTTGAATCCGCGCGCCGGCCCGCTGCAGATGCGGACGACGAACGCCGCCGGTACTATCGCATTACGTCACTCGGCCGGCGGGCGATCGCTGCGGAGGCGGAGCAAATGGCGTCGCTTGCCGCGGCTGCGCGCGCCGCGCTCCGGGCATAGCGCCCGATGCCCGGTCAATGGTCGGGAAGCTGATGGCCGATTTTCGACTCCCGTCGTTGAACGCCGGGGAGCGATTCTATCGTGCGTGCCTCTGCCTCTACCCGGCGAGCTTCCGCCGAGCGTTCGCTCGGGATCTCATCGAGATCTTTCGTGATGAGCGCCGCGCCGTCGCTCGGAACGGTGGAAGCGTACTCACCTTCTGGATGGAAACGCTGCGCGATGTAGCAATCCAAGGTCTTGCCGAGCGTGTCGCGGCGACCGCGCGCGCGTTCACCGAGCTATACCCAGCCGAGGAATCTCCAATGACCATGCGCACGTGGGAAGCGTTGAGGCTCGTGCTTCTTCAGGACTCGATGCAGGATCTCCGCTATGGCGTCCGCGCGTTGCGGCGCACGCCCATGTTCACCTGTGTCGCGTTGTTGACCCTCAGCCTATCCATCGGCGCGACGACCGCGGTGTTCTCCGTGGTTCATAGTGTGCTCATCAAACCGTTGCCCTTTCCGGACTCTGATGCACTCGTAAGCCTCAAGCACACATCGCTCGACGCGACTGCCAGCGCGCCCGTGGGAATGTCGGGCGCGCTGCTGGCCACGTACTCGCTCGAGAATCATTCGTTCCGGCACATTGGAGTGTGGTCTCGCAGCACCGAGAACGTGATGGGCGATATCCTGCCCGAGGAAGCCGTGGGCCTCAACGTGAGCGTTGGCACGCTGCCGGCACTCGGAGTCCAACCGGCGATGGGACGGTGGTTCTCGGAGGCGGACGATACACCCGGCTCAGCTGAAACGCTCATCCTCACCGACGGATATTGGCGGCGCCGGTTCGGCGGCGACCCGTCGATCATCGGGCGCCAGATCACGATCAACGCCCGGCCGCGAGCCGTGATCGCGGTGATGCCTGCGAGCTTCCGTTTTCTGAATGAGACGCCCGATCTCATTCTGCCGTTGCGCATCGATCCGGGGTCGTTGACACTGGGCGGCTTCAGCTACGAAGGGATCGCGCGCTTGTCGCCGGGTGTGACGTTGCAGCAAGCGAGCGCCGATCTCAGGCGCATGCTGCCCATCTGGCTCAATGCATGGCCCTCCTTTCCAGGAATCGATCGTTCAGCATTCGTGAAAGCACGAATGGCGCCCTTGGTACAGCCGCTCAAACAAGAGTTGGTGGGCGGCGTCGGCGACATGCTGTGGGTGCTGATGGGCACGGTGGCAATCGTGTTGCTCATTGCATGCTCCAATGTCGCGAGCCTCGTGCTCGTTCGCGCCGAAGGGCGCCATCACGAACTGGTGACCCGAGCGGCGCTCGGTGCCACGCGTGCGCGTCTCGCGCGCGCGATGCTGCTGGAGAGCCTCGTGCTTGGCGTTGCCGGGGGAGCGATGGGCCTGCTGTTGGCGTGGACCGGCCTTCGCGTGCTGATCGCGATTGGCCCAGCCACGATTCCTCGTCTGCACGAAATCACGCTCGATCCGATCGTCGTGACTTTCACGTTGATGCTCTCGATCCTGTCGGCGGCAGTGTCGGGCGGCATTCCCGTGGCCAAGTATACCGGTCGGAGCATCGCATTCGCGCTTCGCGGCGGCGACCGCAGCTCGAGTGCCGGTCGCGAGCGAAATAGAACACGAAACACGCTCGTCGTGGTGCAGGTGGCGTTGGCGTTGATCCTCCTGGTGGGTTCCGGTCTCATGATTCGCACGTCTCTGGCACTCCGAGCCGTCGCGCCAGGCTTCACGGACGCTCCGCACGTCCAGTTGATGCGCGTGACCATCCCGGAGGCGCACGTCGCTGATCCCGAGCAAGTGGCTCGATTGCAGCGCTCGATGCGCGACGGTCTCGCGAACATTCAGGGTGTCTCCGACGTGTCATTCACGGGCAACGTGCCGATGGCGGGAGAGCGAAACCGTTCGGACATCGTGCGTCAAGATGCTGCGCCCGGTGAAAGTGACCGACCGTCGGTCCTCCGCTGGTTCAGATTCGTGGCGCCGGGCCTGTTTCGAACCATGGGCACGCGCCTCGTTGCCGGCCGCGACTTCACATGGACCGACATGGATGAACATCGACCCGTCGCGGTTGTCTCCCAGAACCTCGCGCGCGAAATCTGGGGCGGCCCCGAAGCCGCGGTCGGAAAGCGAATTCGAGAAGGGGACGGAAGCCCATGGCGCGAGATCGTCGGTGTGGTCGATGACGTCCACGACGATGGTCTCGACGAGCGGGCGCCCTCGATCGTGTACTGGCCGTGGTTCATGGAATCATTTTATGGACAGCCCTTGAACGTGCGTCGGTCGGTCACCTTCGCCATCAGGACGAATCGCGCGGGGACGGCGAGCCTGCTCACGGAGGCGCGTGATGTCATCCGGTCCATCGACGCGGGCGTGCCGCTCACGCGCGTGCGCACGCTCGGCGACGTGTACGAACGCTCGCTGGACATTACCTCCTTCACGGTCGCGATGCTTGCCGTCGCGGCGGGGATGGCTCTGTTTCTCGGCGTTGTGGGGATCTACGGAGTGATTGCGTATACCGTGACGCAACGCCGCCGCGAGATCGCGATCCGCGTGGCCCTCGGCGCGCCGCAGAGCGAAGTGCGGCTCATGTTCGTTCGTCAGGGGGCAATGCTCGGACTGATGGGTATTACATTCGGCGTCGCCGGTGCTGCGATCCTTACGCGATTGATGGCCTCGCTCCTGTTTGGCACGAGCCCACTTGATCCGATGACGTACGGCGTCGTCGCTTTGGGGCTCGTCGGGATTGCGGCGTTGGCGAGCTACATCCCGGCGCGCAATGCGGCAACCGTCGACCCGGTGCTGGCATTGCGGGGCGAATAGCCGCGAATGGCGGCGAGCGCGAGGGAACGGCCTCGGCGTCGCGTGCATCGAGCCAAGCGACTCGTCAAATATTGCTTAGAGTTCTCATATGAAGACAAAACGGTGGCGGTGTCGCCGAGAGTGGCGGTGCCGGCGGAGTAGCCGGCGGCGCGCACGTCACCGCGGCGCTTTCACGTTCGTGTAGTTGAAGTCCAAGGTCACCAGCAGGATGTCCTGGTCGACGAGATCGCGAACGGGGAGGCCGCTCTTCGGTGATATGTAGATCTTCGCTCGCCGGCCTGATTCCATTTTGACGTCATAGCCCGTCGCCATTTCTCCGCCAATCGACGCGGTGGGCACGGGCCGGCAGTCGCTGAAACCCGGGATGGGACCGGTAAAGCCTTGCATCGGATTCTGCCTCACAGGTGCGTTCATCCAGCGCCCGTCCTTCAACAACGTGTACATCGTGTTGCCGACCCAGATCTCCTCGTGATGCTCCGTCGGAAAGGAACCAGGCTGGGTTGCCGTGACGACGTAGGTGGCGTGAAAGGGTGTCGTCGACTGCAGCGTAGCGGCAGCCTTGGCCGCCGTACAATCAGCAGCGGTGGCGCGCGCTTCGTTGGGGGCGGCGAGCATCACGGTGCAGATGGCGGCCGCGATCGCTGCGAATGGCGCTGCGACCGCGATTCTGCGTGTCGCGTAGGGATCGGTGAACATGCTGATGTGCTCCCGGGAAAGTGTGATGCTTGGGACGCATGATCCCATGATTCGAATGCCGTGCTGTCCGGCCCGCTCGCCCTCGAGCGCTTCCAATCGGTTGCCCGGCGGCACTCGCTGGTCGTCGAGGCGGCCGGCGATTTCCAGCTGCCGCAGCGTGCAGCGTGCGACGGATTCGATGGTTGCAAACCGCCGCGTCTTGCGACCGGCCGCGAGCGCCTCGGTGTCCGCACTCCGGAACGAGACGATCAACCCAGATGATAACGTGTGGTGTGACGATGTCAAACGTGACGAGAGAACGGGCGAGGGCCTGGGCTGCGATCACACGCCCGTGTCAGTGTTGAGCGCTGAACGAGGCCCGCATGAGACTGCCGGCAACGGTATGCCGATCGGCGTCACCTAAATTGCTTCGCAAACTGCTGGTCGCTGTAACGCTTCGTTCGGCGGCTCGAATTGTTGATTGAGCTCCGTCGTGCCCCGTAAAACGCAAATGACAACTCCGGCATCGCTCGCCATCGTGATCCGCCTCGCCACGAGCGCCGATCTCCCACGTCTCGGCACACTCGGCGCGCTGCTCGTGGAGATGCACCATGCATTCGACGAGCGCCGCTTTCTTCCGGCGAGGAATCGCACGCCGACGGATTACGCCGCGTTCCTCGTGAGTCAGCTCGCCGATCCGAGCGTCATCATCCTCGTGGCCGACGACCATGGGGATGTCATCGGCTACGCGTACGCCACGGTCGAGGGATACGACTACATGGCGCTCCGCGGTCCGGCAGGCGTGATCCAAGACATCATCGTCGAGGCGGCACGTCGTGGCGGCGTCGTCGGTCGACGACTGCTCGATGCGACGATCGCCGCGCTGACGTCACGCCGTGCGCCACAGATCGTGTTGTCGACCGCAACACGCAACAAAGCGGCGCAGCGCCTGTTCGCGAGCGCGGGGTTTCGACCGACCATGATCGAAATGACGCGCGATGCCGACAACGCATCGCCAATCGATTAGGGAGTACATATGAGAAAACGGGAATTTAGGAACGAGTGGGTTCGACGCGTCGGCCGTCCGTCTTCATCCTTCGGCAAAATAGTTCATGCAATCACGGCAAGCGCCGTCGTAACTCGTCACCAACGTTGAACATCAGCGTGACATGATTCTCCGCCGCTTTGTCACCGGCAGACGTTGCTGGAATCAGAGCGACGATGCGACGCGCATCGGAGGTAAGGTCGAAATTGGGAAACACACCCGTGTCGCCCAAGCGGCGTTCAGTCCACCGCCGCGGCGTATCGGCAATGAACTTGTCGCCCACGATCGCATACGACGCGACCATCACGCGCTGATCGTCAGTGCCAAACAAGAGTTCACGCCGGGTCTTCGACCAATGTGGAATGCGGCCACCCGCTCTGGACACCCGAACCTTGCTGCCATTGTCGGGCACCGAGCGCACGTAGACCTCCCACGTTCCAGACTCGTTGGATGCGTAGGCAAGCCAACGTCCATCAGCGGAATAGGTCGGATACACTTCGAAGAACGTTGTTTGCAGAAGCGGTGTCCGGTGTCCCGCGGTGAGCCCGGCGTTCGTCTCCTTGATAGGCACGGTCCACAGGTCCAGCGCCGTCGCGGGAGACATCGCGTGAAACGCAAGTTGGCGCCCGTCGGGCGTAAAGGTCCACGGCGCGCCAAGAACCGCAACACTCGAAATCGGGTGCGGCGTGCCTCCCGCTGCAGGAACCCACGACAGACCACCGGACGCGCCGATGCCGACGAGGTAGCGCCCGTCACGACTCCAGATCGCGTTTCCAATCCCCGCCACCGTGATGCCGGCGGCAGCGGTACCGTTGACTGCAATTTCAGATATCGAGAGGGTGCTGACGCCACTTGCTGTGACTGAAACGGCCAATCGGCGACCGTCCGGCGACACGGAGGGCCACACGTAGCGACCCGGGGTGTCAATCAGCGGCGTTGCTCGTCCAGCGCTGTCGAGCATCGCGACAACCGTGTTGCCGCTGCCGATCATTGGCTTGTACGCGAGCATGCCGGTTGGCGTGTAGTCCAACTGCGCAAAGCCAAACCTTCCCGAATATGCGACGTTCCTGACAATCGGAACGGCCACGCCTCTTGTTTCAAACCGGTCCATGTCGAACCGAATGCCATACAGGGTGCCCTGATTCACGTATGTCAGAAACCCGGGCGCTACATATCGTCCGAATGTTCCGCCCTTGACGAGCACCTTCCGCCGGCCATCGGCGACCGACACCAGCTCGATATTCGCGCGGTCGGCGCCGAGCGGCCCGAGCGCGGTGTACAGCACGTGCGTTCCACCGGGAAGAACTTGAGGCCAGTTCGGTGAAACCCCCTCAACCGCGAGATCGAGAATGGGCACGGGCGATCCACCCGCCGATGCCACGCGGGCAAGTTGGCCCGCACTATTCAGAACCGCGACGATCGTTCCATCTTCGCCCCAGCTCGCACCCAGCAGGTCCGAAGCGTCGCACAGCACCGTTGGCGATCCGCCTTCCAACGCTGTTTTCTTCAGCTTGCGATCGGCCCAAAAGCCTACCCAGCGTCCGTCGGGTGAAATGAACGGCCCGCGAGCGCCTTCCGTTCCTGAGAGATCAACCGGCAACGATCCGTCGAAGCGAAGGGTCCGAAGGCGGGCAGTGCCGGCTGAATCTGCCCACACGAAAACGGCGCTCAAGCCGTCAGGCGTAAGGACGACGTCTGTGCCCACCTCAGAAGCAACGATTCCGTGCGATTGCAGTTGCACGTCGAGAGAGAGTAGCGGTCGTCCCTCGGGCTGCGGCCGCTGACGCATCGTCCATGCACCGACCGCGAGCGCAGCCGCGATGCTGAGCGAACCCGCGACCAGCCGCGCGTTCGGACGTACGGTCCTGCGCTCAGCCGGCACAGGCGCCGGGGCCGGACGATGAAATTCCGGCACATAGGTGCCCTTTGGAAGAGAGATGATGACCGCATCACCGCTCCCGTCGGTCGCGTAGTATCGCTGGAGTCGACTGCGAAGACGCGACGCCTCCGCCCGCACGATGGGATCGGTGCGAGGATCGAACGCGACGCCTCGGCCGAGCGCCTCCAGGCCAACGGTGTACTCCTTGAGCCGTTCCGCTTGTCCATCCAGCGTTTGCAAAACAAGAAAGCGCAGGATGGAGGTTGAGCGCTCGGCCGTGCGAAACGCGACGCTCGACAGGACGCGGTCCAGACTCTCAACAATGAGCGTTCGATCAATCGGCTTCTCGATCATCAGCGCTAAGGTAGTTGCCCGCGAATGTTTTGCGAGATGCAGCGTGCGGTTCGCGTGCCGTTCCGTGCTTTCGAAAATGCGCCGCGCGCCTGCACGGTGCCTGCATGACAACCTCTTTCGCTGAACGAACCGGGGGCGGACCCACCGAACCGCTCAATCTGCCAAGTGCGTCAAAGGACCCGGCAATCGACAATCGATTTTTTCTGGCAGCGGCCGGGTTCGCCATGGTACTGGTGGGCGTCGGCTTTATGCCAGCCTTCCTGCCCGGAGCATCGCCACGGCCGCGACCCACCACCGGTCTTGTCCTTGTACATGCCGCGTGCAACGTGAGCTGGCTCGTCCTCTTTGCAACGCAAGCCGCGTTAATTGCCGCCGAACGCAGGCGTCTGCATCGCAGGCTCGGCGTCATTGGAATCGGACTCGCACTGGTATCGCTGGCTCTGGGGTTTGCGGTCGCCGTGCAGGCCGCGCGCACTGGTTACGCTCCGGCCCCTGGAATGACGGCGCTCGCATTCCTGGCAATACCGATCGGTGATCTCGTTGGCTTCGCCGCGTTCGTCGCCATGGGACTCTATTGGCGACGAAAACGGGATGTTCACAAAAGATTGATGTGGCTGGCAACGATTTCCATCGTGTTCGCTGCGGTGACGCGCTTGCCGTTTGCACGCGGGAACGTCCCGGTGATCGTGGCCAGTTCGCTCCTGATCGTGTTGCTCGCGCCTGTTTACGAACGCGCTACGCGCGGTCGGTCGCATCCTGCGTCGCTATGGGGTGGGGCCGCGCTCTTCGCGTCCGTGCCGCTGCGCACTGCCATTGGAGCCACAGAATGGTGGCACCGCTTCGCCGGCTGGCTGGTGAAATGATCCCCTGTGAGATTGTTCGCGCGATGGGACGCGATGCCATGAGCGTGCGGCACGCGTGCCGTTCCGTGCTTGTTTGTTCGGGATCGGAGGGCACGTTGGCGGAATGAAACCCACACCACTGATCCTTCGCTCGGGAATGTTGGCGGCGCTTGTCGCGCACGCTTTGCCCGGGCAAACAGTCGCGGCGCGGCCGCCCGTCATCGACGTGCACTATCACGGTCCTGCGACTCCCCCGCCGGCCCTGTCGCGCCCCGACTCGCTCAATGTGCGCTACCGCGTGATTGAGCTCAATCCTACCATGCTCGACGCTTGGCAATCAGTCGATCGGGAGCGGTTTCTCCCATCGCTCGGTCTCATCTTCGATCACGGCCGCGATCTGTTTGGAGGGGCGCCCGGCATGGCGACTCCCACCACCTTTCCGGATACGACCTGGCTCCGCGGCGAGATCAAGGCAGGCCGAGTCCGTGCGTTTGGCGAGCTCATTCCAGCATACGCCGGCATGTCGCCAACTGATGCGCGCCTCGAGCCGTACTGGTCGATGGCGGAGGAGTTTGATCTTCCGGTCGGGATACACATGGGGAGCGGCCCGCCGGGCGCGGCCTACATGACAACCCCATTCAAGTTCCCGGAGTACCGGGCGGCGTATGGCAACCCGATGCTGCTCGAAGAGGTATTGATGCACCACAAGCGATTGCGGCTCAACGTGATGCACGCCGGCTGGCCCATGCTCGACCAGATGATCGCGTTGCTGTACGCCCATCCCGGGGTGTACGTCGACGTTGGCGTGCTACAACAAGAAGGCCTGGTGCCGCGCGCGGCGTACTATCGACACCTGCGCGGGCTGGTCGAAGCGGGGTTTGGCAAGCGGATCATGTTCGGCTCCGACACTCCGGCTGGAAATGCTCGAAAGGGCATCGACGCCATTCTTGCGGCCGACTTCCTGAGTGCTGAGCAGAAGTCGGACATTCTGTGCGGGAACGCGATGCGATTCTACCGCCTTCCCGAATCGGTGTGTCGGCCGTAGTGCGCGAATCACTCAGAACGCCGCCACGATCGGACCCGCGAACCTTTTCACAGTCGAACGTCACCCCCACCGGCGTCCGATGTGCGCCTCCACGCCTCAGCGTCGCTTTCACAAACACTTAGTGGCTCGCTCCGCATCGAACACGTGAGGATCGTCTGTGAGACCCTTCTAACGGGCTTTCTCTACAACCTCACTGGATGGCCGAAACACGGATCGCCGCGCGGCACGAGCATCACGGAGGTTAATTCCGTACGACGATGTCTGCTGTCATCCCGTGACGATCGTGCGGCTGACCGTCTGCCGCGTCCCGCACACGACACAGGAGGCTGTAGCGGCCAGGATCGAGATCCACCTCGAGAAGCACCGTCGTGCCAGGAGCAATGTCAGTCACCCCACCGTAGGGTTCGACGGGCGGCGGGCCGCCCTGCCGCTCAATCCACCGGACGAAATCGGCGGTGCTCTTGCCCGGCGCAAGTCGCGACAGAATGAGCTCGTGCGGCTGCTTCCCCTGATTGGTCACGGCGATGCGATGATGCCCGGGCGTGAGGGGCCGCGAGAATCTAAAACCGTAGTCCTGCAGCGTGATCACGACATCCCCACGCGGAAGCACTGCCGGCGGATCCGCCATGGGGATTACGGTGATCATTTGCAGCATCCCTTTCGAAGAGTGCAGCACCTGATCCGGACTTGGGATGAAGCAAAATGCGACATAGGTGCCTGGCGCCAACACGAGGGATACGATGGACTGCCTCGAGCCCATGACGGCGTTCGGGCCACCAACCGCGTGCATCCACGCGGGATACGCACCATCCCGCGCGAGGGCAGCCGAGACGTCGCGTGAGCCCCTTCCTGCATCAAGCCGGAATAGCATTAGATGATGCGGCTCCTTCCCCTCGTTTTGGAGCCGGAGGGTCGTAAGTCCGGCGCGAAGTGTATCAGGCATGTCAAATGAGAACTCGCGGGCGACGATGTGAACCGCGTGCGCCGGGCGAAGAGCCCCGTCTCGCTGGGCATAAGCGGAACGCGCGGTAGCAATCAGGAGTAGCACGACAGCGACGCCGCCGGAGCGGGCGCGTCGCGCTCGAAACGCGACAATTCGGCGATCGCGTGGGCCGATAACGCGGGTGCTAGTCATGATGACGATCGATGGCAGGTTAGCGATAGCAATTAGGGCTGGCTAGCATGCAGCGCGAGGCTAATGCGGGCAACCCGAAGGGCGCTGTGCATTGCGCCAGGGATATTGGGGCCGCCTTCCTCCAATCGGAATGGAGTTGACCCGATTTCGTGGACGCCTTACACGCCCTAAGTTCGGGGCGAGGTGGTTTATGAAATCCAACAAGAAAGCAGTGGCAGGACGGCGTGAGCGACGCAGATCGGCCGGGAGCTCGACGTACGGCCGGATCAGTTGCGGGCGTGGACTCGACAGCAGCGCAGCGAGAGCGGATCGGATGCCGCGATGCCCGGCGAGTCGATGGAGCAGGAGAATCGCCGGCTGCGCCGCGAGATCGCCGTGCTGCGCCAGGAGCAAGCCTTTGCAAAAAAAGTGGCGGTGTACTTCGCGAAGGAGTCGCGTTGAGGTACGCCGTGATCACTCGCCATCGGCGCGAGTTCCAACTGCGACTCATGTGCCGCGTGCTCGAGGTGTCGCCCTCGGGCTATTACGCGTCGCTCAAACGCCCGCCGAGTTGGCCCGCGCTGATTGACGAACTGCTCATGGCGCACGTCCGGATCATTCATGCGGCGAGCGGTGAGACGTACGGAGCCCCCCGCGTACACCGGGAGCTGCAGCCCGAGGGACTGCCGGCCGGTTCGATGTGAACGGCGTGACCGTGAATCGCGTCGGGTCGCCGACATCACGTATATCCCGACGCGCGAAGGCTGGTTGTATCTCGCGACCGTGCTCGATTGCCGGATCGGTGACCCATGACGGATGACGCTCTTGCACTGCGCGGCACCGCGCGCATACTTCGACGACCGAGAATCAAATTCCTATTCCGGAACGCAAGACGCAAAGAAACGCGACGATGAGGCGCCGAACAGCGGGGTCGCGGGAAAGGGCGGTGATATTGGAGAGGGACGGTAGGCGCATGAGGGGTCGCGACTACCCTCCTTGCATCGCTCTTCCTTGACCGACGCACTCCGCCAGCAGCTTCAGGAGTCGCTCGGCTCGGCGTACACACTGGGGCGCGAGCTGGGCGGCGGAGGAATGTCACGCGTGTTCCTCGCGCGCGACGTGGCGCTCGAACGCGACGTGGTCGTGAAGGTGCTCGCACCGGAGTTGGCCGAGGGCGTAAGCGCCGAGCGTTTTACCCGCGAGATCCGGCTCACTGCGGCTCTTCAGGAGCCACACATCGTCCCCGTGCTCGCGGCCGGCAGTGCGGGAGACGGCCTGCCGTGGTACACGATGCCATTCGTGCATGGCGACTCGTTGCGTCGGCGCCTCGCCGACGGCCCCGTCTCACTCGGCGACGCGCTCGCCGTGCTGCGGGACATTGCGACGGCGCTTGAGTACGCGCACGCGCGCGGCGTCGTTCACCGTGACGTAAAGCCGGAGAACGTGATCCTGTCGGGGCGGACGGCGGTCGTGCTGGATTTCGGCATCGCGAAGGCCCTCAGCGCATCACGCACGGAGTCGACGCGGCCGCCGGGCGACCCGTCGCTGACCGTAGTCGGCACGTCCTTAGGCACGCCGGCCTACATGGCGCCCGAGCAGGCCGCGGGCGACCCTGAGGTGAACGAGCGAGCGGACCTGTACTCATGGGGGCTGGTGGCCTACGAGGTCCTCGGTGGCGCGCATCCGTTCGCCGCCGCCCGCTCGCCACACGCGATATTCGTCGCACAGCTCACCGAGCTCCCGCGTCCGCTGGAACAGCTCAGGAGCGACGTGCCGCAGGCGCTGGCGGCGCTGATCATGAGCTGCCTTGCGAAAGACCCCGCCGACAGGCCCTTAGACGCGCGCACGATCGTCGAGGCGTTCGGCGCACTGGTGTCATCCCGTGGGCTCGCGCTTGCGGACGCCAGGGACCGACCAAAGTCGGCGACGCCGGTCGGCCCCGCGCCCGAAGACGAACGCGCCGCCGGCCGGACGGTCGCGGTCTTCCCAATGGCGAATACGAGCGGTGATCCGGAGGCCGAACATTTTAGCGACGGGCTGACCGACGAACTAATCGGAGCGCTGAGCAAAGTGCAAGCGCTCCGGGTCACAGGCCGCACGTCGTCCTTTGCACTCAAGGGAAAGGGGCTCGATGTCCGCGCCGTCGCCGCGCTCCTCGGCGTCGACGCCGTGCTCGAGGGGAGCGTCCGCCGCGCCGGGAATCGGCTCAAGGTGAGCGTCCAACTCGTTAATGCCGCGGGGACGGTGCGTTGGGCGGAGCGGTATGACCGGACGCTGACGGACGTGTTCGACGTGCAGGAGGAAATCGCCCAAGCCGTGGTTCGGGCCCTCGAGCTGCACCTCGCGGCCGGGCAGCGGCGGCTCGTGCACCCCGGAACCGCGAACCTCGCGGCGTACGACTTGTACCTGAAGGGAAAGTTCGCGCTCCGCCGGTTGGGGCGCGACGACCTCTCGCGCGCCATTGGGTACTTCGAGCAGGCCATCGCGATGGACGACGGCTTTGCAGCCGCCTACGCCTGGCTATGCAACGCGCACATACTCGGCGCGCTTTTCGGCGGCAGGCCGGTCGGTCCGTCGATGGAGCGCGCGAGCGTATACTCCGCGAGGGCCGTCGCGCTGAACCAAGACCTCGCCGACGCGCAGTGGATGCGCGCGATGATCGCCTTCACCTGGAACGTGGACTGGGTCGCCGCGGAGCAGGCCTTCGCGCGTGCGCTCGTGATCGAGCCCGGGCACGGCGACGCGCGGCACCTGCACGCGATCTACCTGCTCGCGCGGCGCCGCTTCGCGGACGCCCGCGCAGAGCTCACGCGCGCCCTCGCGGCGGACCCGCTGCTCGCGGACGCGCACATGACGATGGGGCGCCTGTGTCTCAGCGTCGAAGAGCCGGATGAAGCGATCGAGCACCTTCGCGAAGCGCTGCAGATCTCACCGGAGTTCTCGTTCGCGCGCTGCTATCTCGGGCACGCGTACCTGATGAAGGATGCGACTCGCGCGGCCGTCGCCGAATTCGAGCGCGCAGCGGTGAGCGGGATGCCTGTCGATCGCGCGCAACTGGCGTACGCGTATGCTCTGGTTGGCCGCACGGACGACGCGACCACGCTCATGGGAGAGCTTCTCGCGCCTGGGCCCGACTCCTACCCGCCGCCGTTCCATATCGCTATGGCGTACATGGGACTCGGAGACGTCGATGCAGTCTTTCAATGGCTGGAACGCGCGTACGCCGAGCGCGTGCCGTTTCTCAGGGCGCAGCTCGCCGTCGAGCCGGCCTTCGTGCCGTTGCATCCTGACTCGCGCTTTGTGTCGCTCTTGCGTCGGCTCGGTCTCGACTCGTGAGGCGGCGTAGCGCGGCCTGCCGCAGACCTTGTACGCAAAGGCTCCCCTAGCGGCAGGCAACGCCCACCTATTGACAGTGCACTGACACCATGACAGTATACTGTCATGAGTGACCATGACGTACTTTCCCCGGCTGAACGCCAACGCGCTGGAACTCGGCAAGCCATCCTCGACGCCGCGTTCGATATGCTGCGCGAAGACCCGGCTCCGGTGTTCTCCCACGAGACTGTGGCGGAGCGCGCGCGCGTCGCCGCTCGGACTGTGTACCGGCACTTTCCGGCGCGGACGGATCTCACACTCGCCCTGTGGGAGCGCATCCGCTCTGCGGCCGGCGTCCGCTGGCCGCAGAGCGAGGCGGACATTCTTCCCGCGCTCGGTGTGACTTTTGGCCAGTTCGAGGAGCACGCGCAGGTCACCCGCGCGGTGATCTCCGCAGCGGCCAGCACCGACTACCCGACCCATGGCTCCGCGGAAGGACGTGCGGCCTTCCGACGGAGCCTCGCCAGGATTTTGGAGGCCCTCCCGCCGGACGAGGGGGACCGCCTCATCGCCTCATGTCTCGCGATCTACAGCGCCCCGTTCTGGCAGATGCTGCGCGATCGCGGACAGCTCGCGCCGGAGCAGGCGCGCGAGGCGGGCGTGGGCGCGATGGACGCAGTTCTCACCGCGGCGCTCTCGCGCGCCGCACTTCTTCCCATTTCGTAACTGGAGCGATCATGTCAACCCTGAGCCACAGCCACACCGCGGCGCGCACGTTCAGCTTGACCGCGACCGAAGGGCGCACGCCGGCCGCGCTGAACATCGTCGGCGAGGAGATGCTCGTGAAGGTCTCGCCTGCCGACTCAGAGGGTCAACTTGCCGCCTTCCACCTCGTCGCCCCTCCGATGTCCGGTCCGCCGCGTCACGTGCATACGCGGGAAGACGAATGGTTCTATGTCCTCGACGGAGAGCTCGTGTTCGAGCTCGACGGTGAGTGCGTCTCCGTCAGCGCCGGCGGCTCGGTGTGGCTACGCTGCGGGGTGGTGCATGCCTACCAGAACTTCACGGATCGCGATGCACGGCTGCTGATCGTGACGACGCCTGGAGCGTTCCACGACTTCTTCGTCGAACTTTCGGCAGCGGCGTCGCCGCAGGGGGCGCCGACGCCTGAGGTATTCGCCGCACTCGATGCGAAGTACGGCATCACCACGCTAGGGCCGCCAATGACGGCGTGACCGCCCGGGGGGCAATCGTTCGCCGCTCGTTTAACTCTGGTTCACCGCACTCACCCTATCAGGAGATTCCCACCATGCTGCGTCGCGCATTCCTGGAGTCCACGGTTCCTGCGTTTCTCGGATCGACTTTCGTCCCGGGTCTGCTGAACAGCCGCCCCGCCGCGCAAGGCATTTCTACCGATGCGCCGCAGACAGGTCCTTTCGTCCTGACCGCGAGTGAGGGGCGGACACCGCGGCCGCTCAATGTTGTCGGTGAACGGGGTCTGGCCAAGGTCCGCGCCGCGGACTCAGGCGGACAGCTGTGCTTCTTCGAGTTCGTCGCGCCGCCGAAGTCGGGTCCGCCGCTCCACCGCCATTCGCGCGAAGACGAGTTGTTCTTCGTACTGGAGGGGGAGTTCGTGTTCCAACTCGACGGCGTTCGACACACCGTCGGACCCGGCGGCACAGTGTACTCTCCACGCGGCGTCGTGCACGCCTACCAGAACTTCACGGCCTCGGACGCGCGCCTCCTCATCGCGAACTTCCCTGGCGCATTTGGTGTGATGTTCGAGGAGATGTCTGCGGCGACGCCGGCGGGCGGGATGCCGCCCATGGATGTGCTGGAGGCGCTGCACCGGAAGTATGGCATCACGACGATGGGACCGCCGCTCGCGTGACGCAGCGACCTCCGGCACCGCGCTACCTACACGTTCGGCGTCCACAGACGTGAAGTAAGTGTGCCGATGCGTGATGTAGCCGCAGTGCCAACTAATTGTCGCCGCCCCGCAAGCGAGAACATCGGTACTCGCGGTTATTCAACGAGAGCGTTTCTGCCGTGACTTCCGATCGACCGCGCGCATTTGCGCGAACGCGATATCGAACGCATCAAGTGACGCTTTATGCAGCGCGGATCCGGCGGTGATCATATCACCGAACTCGATGTGCTGGTCCGACGAGATCGCATAACGTGGCCACTGCAGAATTCCGGCGCCATTTGGATTCGCACTCTTCGCGAACTGCAACCAGGCGCCGCTCATTGCGCCCGCGAGCGTGCTGTCGACGGCGTCAAACGGCGACGGTTTGTCTTTCGGCCCGCGTAACGCGCCGAACACATACTGCACCTCGGCGCTGTGATACGCCCCCATGCTCCGACCTGGGATCGGTTGGACGGGCGGGCGGTGACTGAAGCTGTACAGGTACACCGGCACTCCACGCTGCGACACGGCGCGTGCGACCGCGCGGCCAGATCCATGCAACCACCAGTCGTTCACCCACCGTATCCCTGCGGGCACAATCTCTTCGGCGGTCGTCACAGCATACGTCGATTGCACCAGCGATTCGGCACCCCGGTGCCGACGCGCGAGGTACTCCTTTCAGTCGGGCGGCGACTTTCCCAGCGGCGATGTTTCGAAGGACGCGAACAACGTGGCTTCGTCGGAGTTCGTTCCGACAATCAGTGGAACACGGTGGAATCGACCCGCATCGAAGAGTGTCGCCGGTTCGTCAGGCAGTACCGCTCCGTCCACGAATGGCCAGTAACCGTTGCCGGATTCGCTGTACACCACGTCCGTCCGTGTCGCCGCGCGTTGCAGCAACTCGGCCGCCGGTACCGCGCGCAACACGCTGATGTCTGCGCCGAGTGCAGCACCCGTTTGCTCCTCAGACGGCCGACCGTAGCGCGACTCGGTGCGAAGTGCGAGTGGCGCGTAGATCAAGGCGGCGCTCTCGGAGATAGCATGCGCGAAGAGCCCACGGGCGGCAGGCGCCAGAACGCTTTGAATTGTTCCGATACGGCCAGAAGGTCGGCTTGAGTACGAGGCCAAGCGGGCGCCGAGGCCAAACGCCGATTTTCGGCTAGCGTCACACGGTCGAGGGAAAGCCCACGAACAACCAATGGCAGTGTGATAGCCGCCAGGAACGATGCAACGAGGGCTAACTCGAGCATCCTGGAACGGGCGCGTGTCAACAAACGGAATGGGTGTGGGGGCGAAGAACGCCGACGGAAGGGAGGAACCCGTCCAAGCATGGCGACGAGTTCGTGATGCTCAGAGCAAATAGCGAATGATGAGTATTGGCCGCCACGCCATGCTGGCGCCGCACTCCCCATCAATTCGCGCAGTGCCGCTTGTAACGCAAGCATTTTGAAGCTCGCCGTCAACGTGGGCGCCAGCCACCCGGTGCGCGCCACGCACGCCGACGTCATCCGCCAACCTCTCGCACCCCGCCTTGACACGCCACGCTCGCCTTGGCCCAATCGGCGGGTGCGCGCCGTTACCGCACGCTCAGCTGCCGCATCATCCCATGCTCGCTGAGGTGGGGCTTGCCGGTCGAGTCAGCCGCGAAACACACAAGCGCGTACTCACCGGGCGTCAGCTTCGCGGTGAAAAAGGCGTGACGACCACCGTCCATTTGCTCGACACCGCCGCCGGAGGCTGTGGTAGGCGGGGGCCCTGCAAGCGTCCCTGCCCACTGTCGAAAGTCTTCTGCGGTCTTCCCGGGCGCGAGCCGCAACAGGACGGTGGTGTGCGTTTCGCGGCCCGTATTGTTGACCCTGACGGTCTGCGTACCCGCTCGCAGCGGTGCCGACAGGTCGAAGCTGTAGTCCTTGAGCGTGATCACCACGTCGGCTTTTGGCTCGGGTGCGCTCGGCGCGGAGGACGGCACGACACGGAACGCATGCACCATTCCCTTCTTGATATGCGGCACGCCATCGGGCAACACGATGTCACAGATGAGCGCGTAGTTGCCAGGCTCGAGGTTCGCGATGGCCTCTCCTGTCTGGCCAGGGTCCGTTGCGGCCGGCCCGCCCAGCGCGAGCGCCCACGATGGCCGGCCCCCGTGCTCAGGGCCCGACGCGCCGAAGCTCGTGACGTACGCCTGCGCGAAGTCCGCGGCGCTCTTTCCGGCGTTCAGCTTAACGATCTGCGCGTGATGCAGGGTGTGGCCGTTATTGACCAGACGAAACGTCGTGAGTCCGGCCGGGATCTCGGCCGGCCCGGCGAACGCGTAGTCAGTTGCCGTGATCGTGACCACGGGCGGGCCGGACGTTGACCGGCGCGGCGATGAAGCGGCGGCTTGGGAAGCCTGGGCCGTCGCGCTGTTCGGTGCCGCAAGAAACCAGGCGGTGTACGTCGTGACGGCGAGCAGTGCGTTGCGAAACGTGCGGGGTAGACGCGCGATCATGGCATACCTCAGGCAGGGAGACTCACAGCAAAGGCGGGACACTGGTCCGCCGCTCGCACATTCACTGGAACGAGATTCCGCCCGTCGTCGCGACATTTTCGCGGCTGCGATTTTTCACAAAGGCCACATCGCGTTCCATCGTGAGGTTTGCGCCGCGGTCGTTTGGAGACGACCTTGATTTCATCGACGTACGAGGGCCCCCCGAGTAAGCGACGTTGCGCCTCGAAGGTCGCGCCTGACTCCATTCGCCCCCACTCAGTGCTTTCGTCAACTCGCACGAACAGACGCGTGACCCGGTGCTGATGTGCCGGAGTGGAAAACGCCGCTCGATGGCAGGAAGGGGCTGACCCGACGTGAGCGGTGACGACGATGCGCGCGCGGCGGAGATCAATCAAACCGTCTACGACGAGCTGCGGGCCATCGCCCACCGCCGTTTGCGGAACGTTGGTGGCCCCGGCGGAAACGGCACGCTGAATACGACCTCACTCGTCCACGAGGCATTTCTCAAGCTCTCCGCCGGGCCCGACAGCGAGTGGCGAGACCGCACGCACTTTCTTTCAGCAGCCGCTGTCGCGATGCGCCACATTCTGGTGGATCGGGCCCGCGCCCGCGCGTCCACCAAACGCGGCGGCGACGTAACACGCGTGACACTGGACCACGATGCGCTGGCCGCCGACGATGAACCGGCGGCATTGCTCGAGATCGAAGATGCCCTGGACAAACTCGGTGCGATTGCCCCCCGACTCGCTCGCCTTGTCGTGCTGCGCTTTTACGGTGGACTGACGGACATGGAGATTGCTGAGGCGCTGGAGGTGACACCTCGCACGGTCCAACGCGACTGGCTCAAAGCCCGCATGCTCCTGCAGCGGGCGCTGGCACCGTAGCGGGCAACCCTCGACGGCCTTGGGTGGTGCGAGTCGCATTCATTGCGCGCAGTCGCTGCTCGCTTCATGTTCTCTGATGCAACAATTGTGGACGCGGCGTCAGTGCACGCCGCGCGTGAGACGCGCTTGGCCCCGGGACATAGCAGCATGCAGAACCGTGATAGCAATGACGACTCGGCCGAGAGACCAGCGAATCTCGAGTTCGCCGCGCGACAGTTGGCAGCGCCGACTATGTCACCGCTCCTGTCGCCGGAGAGGTGGCGCACTGTCGAACCGATCCTCGACGCGGCCCTCGCGCTCCATGGTGATGCCCGCGTAGCATTTCTCGAAGACATCCGCCAGAAGGACAACGCGCTGCACGCAGAGCTCGCGGGGATGCTCTTCGAATGTGAATCACTCATCGGCAATGAGCATGCGATTAACCGACCGGCGACATTGTCCTTCCGGGCTCTCGCCGATGACACCGAGTCGTACGCGACCCTGCGAGCGGCACTCGAGGGTCGGTACAATATCGAACGCGTAGCCGGTCGGGGGAGCATGGGCACCGTGTATGTGGCACATGACTGCCGCCATGATCGCACGGTTGCCGTCAAGGTGCTCGCTTCTGCGTTCGCCTCCGGACGGATCGCGGAACGATTCACCCGGGAGATTCAGATCACCGCGAGGCTGAGGCATCCGCGACTGTTGCCACTCTACGACTCTGGCGAGGCGGCCGGTCAGTTCTTCTTTGTCACACCATACGTGGGGGGCGGCACGTTACGTGACCGTCTGGCGCACGGAGCGAAGTACGGAATAGACGAAGCGCGACTGTTGTTGCGCGACATCGCCGAAGCGCTCGCGTACGCGCACGAACAGGGCGTCACGCATCGAGATGTCAAGCCGGAAAATGTGCTGCTCGATGCGACCGGCGCCGTGCTCGCCGACTTTGGTATCGCGTCCGCGATCGCGCGAGCTGCTATCGGTCATGCGAAGGGTGAGGACGCAGCACTACGCACGCTCGCACCGCGCGGCACACCGGCGTACATGCCACCGGAGCAGGCGGCGGGTGATGCCGCGATAGACCATCGCGCGGATCTTTACGCGTTGGGCGTGATCGGGTATGAGTTGTTGACGGGTGCGCACCCGTTCGCGACGCGGTCCCCGTCCGAGATGCTTGCTGCGCACCTCACGGTAACGCCAACGCCGTTGCATGTACGACGACCGGACATTCCAGCGCCATTGTGTGCGCTGGTGATGCAGCTGCTCGAAAAGCGCGCGGCAGATCGACCGTCCAGCGCCGCGAACGTGGTGAATGCGATAGACGTGATAGGTGCGCACGCTGCGGTGTCGGAACGCAATCGCGTGGCGGTGGCGCCGACCGGTCGCAAACCGCTGTCGGGTCGATGGCTGGTCGGCGGCGGAATCGCCGCGTTGGTGCTGGTCGCTGCATGGAACACACAACACCAGAACGCGAACGTTGGACTGACTCGATCAACGCCACCCCTCACCACATCAGAACCATCAACGCAGGCGTCTGCGGGCGTGCTTGCGCGGGACAGCATTCAACTGTCGTCACCGAGTGCAGGCGCGCAACTTCCGGTGACGACGGCTCACGCTCCGATTGCGTCGACACAAATTGGCATGACGGCGCTGCGCCAGCCCGTTTCCCGCGTAACTCGCGTGCTCGTCGTGCCGATGGAGAGCGAGCAGGCCGACAGTGCACTGACACTGCTCGGTCGCGTTGCGGCAAACTACATCGAAGAAGGACTTGTTCCGCTCGACATTGTTGAAGTCCTCTCCAGCATCACGCCACCTGCAACCAAGGGCGAATCGGCGCTTCTCGACGTAGCGGCCGCAGCCGGCGCGAACGTGGTCGTCTCCGGCCAGTGCTACACGGACGGTGATTCGATCCGCATTCAGGCGCGTGTCATCGACGTCGCGCAGCGGCGCGTGATAGGCGTGATGCCGCTCGTCAGCGCACCGAGAGCTGATCCGCGCGCAATGCTGGAACCCCTGCGGCAGCGGGTGCTGGGAGCGCTTGCCGTCAACTATGACGCTCGCACCGAGGTAGTCCGCAGTGGCGCGTCGCCACCGACCTATGATGCATATGCCCTCCAGGTGGTCGCTTTAGAGTATTTCGAACGCGCTGACTGGCACGAGGCAATACGCTACTATGCGCGGGCCGCAGCACTCGATTCCACCTACACCGATCCCCTGGGTGCGATGGCGGCCGCGCACCTCAACGCGGGCGAGCCGGCCCTTGCTGACTCCGTCGCGCGTCGTTTGGAAAAACGTCGTGCCACGCTTAGCCCGGTTGATCGAGCCAAGCTCGATCAGCTTCGCGGATGGATCGACGGGAACCACATGGCCGCGCTGGTTGGTGCGCGCGCGATCGCCAGCGCGACGCCGGGTTCCCAGCTGTCGCACTACCTGCACGCCAACGACGCGCTGCACGCCGGATTCCCGCGTGAGGCGCTTGTGGCCGCCGCGCGTATTGAAAACACCTTTGGTCGCGCGGCCTCGGGCTGGCCAGCCATCGCGCTATGGACTAACGTCGCGACCGCGAATCACCTCCTCGGAGAGTACAAGCAGGAGCTCAAGGCCGCGCGCACGGCACTCGCACTCTATCCTGAAAGCGCGCGGTTGCGCGCGACCGAACTGCGCGCACTCACCGCGCTCGGCCAGATCGACTCGGTGACGGCGGGTGTCGCAGCGCTGGCGGTCATGGCCGCCGCCAGCGGCGTGCAATCGGACGCGGAATTGCTCGTGCAAATAGCGCTTGAACTCGATGCGCGCGGACACCACACGGAAGCGCGTGAAACGCTGCTCCATGCGCTCGATGCAAACGCCGCGTTGCCGGACAACAAACGACGGGCGTTTTCGGCACGCTATCAGCGCGCGCGGACACTCTACGCACTTGGTGAGTACGACGCGGCGGAACCATTGCTCATGCGACTGGTCGCGGATTCGGCGAACCACCTCGGCGCAAACCTCACGCTGGGACTGGTGGCCGCGCGCCGAGGCGATCACGCAGAAGCGAGGCGGTTGATGATCCGACTGCGCGCGATTCAGCGCCCGTATGACAACGGGGCTACCTCCTACTCCCTCGCCCGGATGTCCGCGGCGCTCGGCGATTTCCCGGACGCGATGAAGCTATTCAAGCAGTCGTTTCTGGAAGGGGTGAAACGCAACGGTGACTTCCACGCCGAGCAGGAGTTCGCGCCGCTTCGGAATGACCCGGAGTTCCGGCAGCTGATCAAGCCGCAAGGCTGAACGGCCGCGCACCGGTCGCGAGATGCGAATCGGCCGAATCGGGCAAATGAGACCGTAGGAAGGGTGACGGACGGCAAAATGTCGCAGTGGGCGGCGGAATCTCGTTCCCGTGAATGTGCGAGCGACGAACCCGGTCGCGCCTTCGCTGTGAATCCCTTTTGCCGCTCCCGAAATGACAACCACCGCTCATCAACCGATCACCGCGCCGTCGGTGCCAGGCAGGCGCGCGGGCCAATGAACTACGCGCGCAGCATTGCCATCTGTGTTTTGCTGCTCGTCGGTCCAACTCGAGCATCGGCGATACAGCTCACCTCAACGGACACCGCACGTATTCGCTCAGGGCTGATTGCCGGCGTACGCGAGGGGAAGACGCGCGCGTTCAAGGGAATTTCATACGCTGCGCCGCCGGTGGACAGTCTGCGATGGCGCCCACCGCGCCCGGTGCAACCTTGGAGCGGCGTCCGGCAAGCTACGACGTTCAGTGATCAACGCCGGATCCGCGCTGCAGAAAACGGCACTCGATGCGTTCGATATCGCGTTCGCGCAGATGCGCGCGGTCGATCAAAAGTCACGGCAGAAGCGCTCTCGTTGAATGGCCGGATCCGCGTTCGTTACTCCAGAGGGCCGGCGGTCTCGGTGCCCGGGGCGGGGCCCGCCGATTTGTCGGAGCGGTTCGTCACGGCCTTGGCGGTCCGGTCGTAGGTCAGCCGCTCGCTCGACCTCGATGCGCAGTATCCACTCGCGCGTCGCGACATTGCGCCGCCGCGACGCGCATCATTCGGCGGAAAACCACGCGTCATAATCCCGTCGTTCGTTCCCTAATCCGCGCGCAGCGACGTATTCGGATCGACGCGTGTCGCGCGCAGTGCCGGTACCAGCGTCGCGAACAGCGTCACGCCACACAGCACGCTCGCCGCGAGCAGGAACGCAACCGGTTCGTAGGCCGATGTCTGGAAGAGCAGGGAGCTCACGCGCGACCCCGCCGCGATCGCAAGCACGACACCAATCACGCCACCGACGGCCGCGATGCGCACGCCACGCCAGACGACAAGCCGCCCGATGTCAACCGCTCGCGCGCCCAGCGCCATGCGAACGCCAATCTCTGTCGTCCGCTGCGTGACGTCGTACGCCATCACGCCATAGAGCCCAACAGCAGCCAGTAGGAGCGCCACCCCCGCGAACAGTCCGAACATCGTCGCGCCGAGTCGCCACGACCGCATCTGTGGGTTGATCGAATCATCGAACGGGCGCACCGACGTGTACGGAACGCCGGGCGCCGCCGCACGAAGCTGCGCCGCGACGGACGTCGCGACGTCGGGTGCGGCTTGCCGTGTACGGATGAACAGCGTGTACGGGGTCGCCCACGATGGACCTTGGCCGAGTGGGGTGAATACCATCACCGTTGGATCTTCGATGATCGCCTGACGACGCGTGTTCTCGACGACCCCGACGATCTCCGAGCAGGGCATGGAGTCGCCACCGATCTTGATGCATTTGCCGATGGCATTCTCGTTCGGCCACCAGAGTGTTGCGGTTGTCTGATTCACGATGGCGACTGGCGCAGCGCCGGCGCGATCACCAATCGTGAATGCACGACCGCCAACAACGCGCGTTCCCATCGTCCGGAAAAAGTCGGGGCTCACCGCGTTGTAGTACGGCCCGCCGGTCCGAGTGGTCTGCACGCTGTCCCGGCCCGGAATGACGACCTCGACGCCGCTCGACGAGCCAAACGGTTTCGTCATGCTCATCGCGGCGCCATCCACTTCGGGTATCGCAACGGCCGCACGCTCGAGCCGCTCGTAGTCCCGCACACGCTGCTCGTTCGAGTAGTCGCGCCCCGACGAATTCACGCGCGCTTCGAGGATGCGCCCGGTTTCCATGCCAAGCGGCACAGCCTCGATCCGCCAGAGACTGCGCACGAACAGCACCGTGCCCACGAGCAGCACGATCGTGAGCGCGGCCTGCACACCGATCAGGGCGAAACGCGTCCGCGAGAAGCTGCCATGCGCGCCGCGTCCGCCGGTGCGCAACGCACGCGAGAGATCGGCGCGCGTGGATTGCACCGCCGGCAACAAGCCGGTGACGACGCCCGTGAGCACCGCGATGACCGCCGTGAACACCATGACACGCCAATTCACCGGCGACACCTGCGCGCTGGCGCCGTTCAGCAACAATCGTCGCACGAAGCCGCCGCCCCACGCGACGATCACCAGCGCCGCCGCGCCGCCGGCGACGGAGAGAATCAACCCATCCAATGCCAATTGTCTCAACAGCCGCCGGCGACTGATGCCGAGTGCAAGGCGAATCGCCACTTCGCGCCGGCGGCTCATCGCGCGCGCGACCTGCAGATTCGCGACGTTCGCGCACGCGATGATCAGCACGAGCAGCGACACCGCGGCAACCAGCGTCGCCACGCGCGCCTCGGCGCGCCCGCCGCGCGCGTCGCGCGGCAATGCGGACGTCAGCATCAACTGCTCGTTCCGGTCGCGGATGTCGGCGTCGGTGTACGAATCCAATCGCGAGCCGGCGTGCAGCCCGGCGGTTCCCTGTGTTGTTGCCGCCTGCAACGACACGCCAGGCCTCAAGCGCGCGACAATGTTCAGCATGAAGCGCTGTCGAGTGTGCGACCATTCGGCGAAGTCGGCGGCCGATGTCGACGTCGTGAATGGCGCCCACGCGGCGACGTCGCCGAGTCCAAGCCCGTTGAAATCGCGCGGCGCGATGCCGATCACGGTGAACGGTTGACCGGAGATGACGATCGTGCTCCCGACGGCAGTCGCGGCGCCCGCGAGCTGGCGCTGCCAATACCAGTAGCCGAGGACGATCACGCGCGGCGCGGGGGCTATGTCAGTTTCCTCATCAGTGAAGAACCGCCCGAGGAGCGGACGCACGCCGAGCGCGCGGAAATAGCTCGCGGTGGCAATGATGCCGGCAATCGAAACGGCGTTCTGCCCGTCGCCGACGGTGAGGGCGTTGGTATCCCACGCGCCGACCTCGGAGAAGACGTCCGTCGTGTTTCTGAGATCACGATAGATTGGATAGGACAGCCGGTCCTGCACGTGCTGCATCCTGTGTCCGGCCTGGACGCTCGGCGTCACGACGCGCGCCGGATCGACGACGCCGACTGGCGGCTGAAGCAGCAGCCGGTCAACGACGCCAAACATCGTCGCATTCGCACCAATGCCGAGTCCGAGCGTGACGATGACCGTCACGGCGAACGCGGGGGAGCGGCGGAGCTGACGCAGCGCAAACGCGACGTCTTGCTGAATCGATTCGATGTGATCGTTCACGGTCATTCGCTTCTCCCGTGCCGCGGCGGCGTTCAGTAGTTGGTCTCGTGATTCCTCGAGCGGCCCAAACCGCTGCTCGGCGAGACGCAGCGCGTCCTCGCGCGACAGGCCGCCGCGCATGAGCTGCTCGGTGCGGAGCTCGAAGTGGACGCGAATCTCTTCATTCACTTCGCGTTCACGCCCGCGTCGCGTGCGCGTCGCGAAGGCGAGCAAACGACGAATGCCGGGCCGGATCACCGGCTGCCGCCGGCCGGCAATGGACGCGTGAGCAACTCGGTGACGGTATCCGTGTAGCGCACCCACTTCCGTGTTTCGGCGCGGAGATATGCGGTGCCGGCAGCAGTGACGCTGTAGTAGCGCGCCCGGCGCTTGTTGTCGGTCACGCCCCAGGCGGCGCTGACGAGGGCGCGTCCTTCCATGCGATAGAGAGCTTGATAGACGCCGGAGTCGTCGAGCTCGAGTCGGCCTTTCGTGTATTCCTCGAGCCAGGCGATGATCTCGACGCCATGCATCGGACTCCAGCTCAGGGCGCGGAGTACGATGATGTCGAGCGTCCCTTTGCTGACCGGCTGCGCGTCGGGCATGTGTCTATCCAGAGTCTAGATGTACGATCTGGATAATGAAGCGCGTCGAGAGACCGGTCAAGCGCGGCGCCGCGGCTGGCCGCCTCAGCGGGCCGGCGCCGGCGGCGCAGGGGCGTTGGTGTCCTGCAGCTTCGATCCCGGCCTGGCGAGCGCGTACATCTCCCGCGCGATGGACTGGTACAGGCCCCAGCGCTCGTCGCCCACATTGTACAAGTCGAAATGCCCGCGCCCTGCGACGTAGCGAAAGTCGGTCTTGGCCCCGAGCCCTTTCATCGTCGCTTCCAGCCGGCGCGCCGACCCGTCGAGATAGAAGGTGTCGGCCGAGCCCACGGTTAAGTGGACCTTGCCGTCGAGATCTCGCTTGAGCTCCGGCCAGTGGCGACGAAGCCGCTCGGCCACGTCGTAGTGCTCCTTCCAATAGGCGATTACGGCTGAGTCCACCGCGCCGGTCGCGCGGTCGAACATAGGGACCGGGAGCCCGTCGGCGCCGCGTGGGGAGAAGACCCACTCGAACGAAGCCAGCTGGCCACCATACTCGCCGACCACGACTTCTCGGCGCGTGTAGTCCTCGATTGAGACCAGCATTTGGCCCTTGTCCTGCGCCAGCGGCCACGGCGTGCCGTTTGGCTTGCGATAGACGTTGGCACCTGGGGCGTAGACGTCGATGCCCAATAGATCGTGGAAATCGCTGGGGTCGGGCGAGGTGGGCCAGGCGCCGCCGAACAGTTTGG
>JBDUEJ010000070.1:0-26766 GCA_040002475.1 bacterium
GGGCGACTCGGGCGACTCGGGCGACTCGGGCGACTCGGGCGACTCGGGCGACTCGAGCAAAACCGTGCGCGGGTTTCGGGCGTTCGCTGCGATGCTGGGGGTGTAGCGTGGGTCGGGTGCGAACATGCTCCCTCCGGGGTTGTTCGAAGGGCGGCCCGATCTTACTATGCGGGTGCGGCCCTTCGGGGTTGTAGGAGCCAGTCCGCTACTCTTTGCGGGGAAACGGGCTGGCTCTTTATCGTCAGAGTAATGTACGCTATAAGGTACATTTTGTCAAGTCATAGATTGTACCTTATAGCGATCTATCGATTGTACGATTGCTTGGCCATTGTGGCGAAAGAGCGCGCTTTAGCGTACACTCCAACATGACTCCTATTACTCTGCGAGTTCGTGAGTTGCGCGAGGCCAAGGGCCTGACGCAAGCGGAGCTTGCAGAGCGGGCTCATATCAGACGAGCAACGGTAAATCGGATCGAGAACGGAAAAGTCAGCGGCGTCGATTTCTCTACGCTCGAAGCCCTCGCGCTCGCATTGGCTGTTGATCCCGGATTCTTGATCGTCTGGCATCGTCCTAGCGATCCCGCAACGCAGCAAGGAAAGCGACGGGCGAGCAGGCCGCCGACGGCACCTCGCTGAATCAGCAGGCGCGAAGCGCCCACCGCGCGCCAGCGCGACGCGGCTAGCGAGCCGCGCGTAGGCGCGGCTGTCTTTCATATAAAACAGAGTGGGCTCAGTTGGTACACGACAAGCCGAACGCGGGAACTCCGCTCCCTGCTACGAAGCGCGCGACGAAGTCACCATGCGCGCGGCAGTGACTCGCCGAGCGCAGTGAACGGCAGACCTCGCGATGTAACGCCAACCGAAAGCAGGAACAGACAGCCCGCGACAGGCGTCGCTAGCGCGCAATTCGCCAGTCTCTGGTCGGGCTTGATAGCAAGCGAAGAGCCCATGGCTTCCGAGAGGTGAAAACCTCGCAATTCAGAACACCATTCGCGCTCGAACCGCATCGAGGCTACCGCTGGCCAACAATCAAGCGCGACTCCTTATCCCATCGCTCCCTTCTCCGAGCTGTCCGATCGTGAGCAGCGCAGAGATTGAAGAATTGATTGCCTCCTCGAGGGCGGGTCCGGTGCGACTGAAGCCAAGCACCGATCGCACTTCAGTAGTAAGCTGTTCGCGGGTGAATCCCAGCCCATTCTTTAAGACCAGAAGCACGGCGGCCTGATATTCTTCCGGCGCAATCCGATCGGCAGGGATTCGCGTCCCGATCCGCGACCGCACTGCGCACCGCCCGGCCGCGCCCCACAGAAAGTCGCCCCGTCGGCCTAGCAGCCCGTCGCGTTCCCCGTGCGAGCAAGCCTGATCGATTCTCGTCGCGATTCGCGATCCAGCTCGGGTCCCCCAGATGCCAGCTACTCGCGTGAAAAGATCCGTCCGATGGATCGGAGATTCGGCCTGAACGACGGCGAGCACCGCTTGGAGAATCTCGCTCGTTGGCGCCGCCAGAAAGTCGCTCCCCTGGTATCGCCCTTCACCCGGTGTCATCATATAGGGCTCGGCCACTGGGCGAACGTAGCGCGAGAGAATCGGTCCGGCGGCTGCGAGCGTAGCAGCTTCGGCCGCAGCGCGCTCCGACTGCATTTTCTCCTCGTGCGCCTGCTCGGCGGCACGGGCCTGAGCCGATCGATTTTCCTCGGCCTCCTCGATCGCGCGCCGTTGGTCTGCGGCGAGGAGCGTCAGGAGTCGCTCGATCTGACCCGATCGGTCCTTGAACCAATCCGTGCTCCAGACCCGATGAATGGTCCAACCGCGCGCTTCGAGCACCTGCTGCCTGAGCCGGTCACGATCGCGTGCAGTCTCGGAATTGTGGTAAGCGACGCCATCACATTCGATCCCGCAGAGGAACCGGCCAGGCGCCGCAGGATCCATCACGCCGATATCGATGCGGTATCCGGCTGCGCCAATCTGCGCCACGGCCGAAATGTTTCTCGACAAGAGTTCGCGCAATACTTCTTGTTCGAAGGGCGAGTCCGCACCAGCGATCGCGGTGGCCACGGAGGATTCGACTCGCCCCGTCTCGGCATAGGTTAGAAACTCACGCAAGAGTCTAGGGCCCGGCGTCGTAGTCGCAGCCGCGCTGATTTCATCGCCCTTCATCGACGAATAGACACGCATCAGCTTCCGCGCTCTGGTTATGAGCACATTCAATCTTCGCGCCCCGTTCTGTCCGTTCAGCGGCCCGAAGTTGTAGCGGAGTCGTCCGTCGGCCGCCTTGGCGTAAGTAACACTGATGAAAATCACGTCGCGCTCGTCGCCCTGGATGTTTTCGAGGTTCTTAACAAAGAAGGGTTCGATGCCGCCGCGTGCGAAGAACAACTCTATGCTCGGATCGGCACGGCGCCGAAGCTCTAACTCATCTTGGATGGCGAGCTGTTGTCTTAGGTTAAAGGTGCCCACACCGAGCGAGTCAACGGCCTGACCGTTTGCTTGCCGCTCTGATTGCTCTTTCGCGAAACGAATGACAGCGTCCGCGACACGTCGAGCCTCGAGCGCATTGAGTCCCTTTCCTTCGTAAATGCCGTCGGCCACATACTCGAACTGAAGTCCTGCTGTATCCGAACCTGTTTCGACGCTGGGAAAGGTGTAGAGGTCGGCGTTGTAAAAGCTGACGTTGGAGAATGTGATCAGCGATTCGTGCGCAGACCGGTAATGCCACTTGAGTCGCGACATGGGAACGCCAGACCCCATGTATTCCTCGAGTATGCTCTCGGCATCCTCGTAGAGTGGCTGGCCATCATCACCTAGCGGAGCCGACTGCTGACCGCTCATCACTGAGAAGAAATTCGTTGGCGGAAGCTGCTTCGGGTCGCCGACGACGACTAATTGACGCCCGCGAATCACAGCACCGACTGCGTCTTCTGCCGTGAGCTGCGACGCTTCGTCAAAAACCACGAGATCGAACGTTGGCGTACGGCCCGGAAGCAACTGCGCTACCGTAAGCGGGCTCATCATCATGCACGGCTTGATCGCCCGGATCGCAGGTTCGGCCTGCAGCATCGTCTTGCGCAGAGGCATGAGATTTCGCTGCTTCACCATCTCACGTCGGAGGACTGGCATTGTGGCCACAGCTGCTGGCTCTTGCAGGCGATGTTGTACTGCATCCCGCAGCAGACTCACCAGTGCAGCCCGGTTCTCAAGCAGTACGCGCTCGTCGAGCATTTGGAACTCGGCCACGCGCTCTTCGTGTGTGAGCGTGTCAAAGCTCCGCAGCGACGGTCGCTCCTGAACGACAAGATCTAGCCAACGCTGGTAGAAGGCCCGCAGGAAGACTTCCGGCAACTGTTCGAAGGCGACCTCGCCCTCCATCGCGCTCCTCAGGAGAGCTCCTGCGATGCCGGCTGCGACCGTCTGACGCACAGCCTCGAACGCCGCCCATCTCGGTGCCAAGCCAATGCCCCCGAGTAGCGCCGAGGTCCGGGCCCGAATGAGGTGAAGAGGCGAACGCATGAGAAGTCCGTCACTCAAGCCGACCGCGTGTTCCAACGCGGCGACCCGTAGACGCGCGGCGTTTGCAGCATCGCGCAGCGCGACCACAGGCGATAGATCAGGTTGGACGCGAGTCGCCGTTTCGATCGCATTCCCTGACAGGCCGTGCTTGACACAGCTCCCGCGAAATTCGACGACCCATGCGACGTAGCGCTCGAGGGCGTCCCAGTTCGATCGATCACCTTGCCACAGTTCGCCGAAAAGCTCTCGCGCTGCAGCATCCGCCGCTCGAACGGAACGTCGAGTTGCAAGCGTCTGATCTACCTGCTGCATCTCGGCCGCCTGCTCCGTCACCGAAGGCTCGTACCCTTGAGCGCGATAGCCACGCCAGCGCTTCTTGATTGATCGGAATCTGCCATCGAGCATGGCCAAAAAACCGAACACGCCGCCCGCCTTTTGTCGTACGTACGCGATATCCTCCGAATGTTGCCGTTCGAGCACCTCCGGTCCGAAAAGCTTTCGGACTTCCTTTAGCCGCCGATCCAGCTCGCGACCTTGCTCGATCAACTGAATAGCCGCGGGCGGCGGCGCATTCCAGGCGTCGCTCTGCAGCACGGCGAGCGGTGCACCTGGGGACCGTGCGAGTACGTCGGCAACGACCGCGGCGGTCTCCACATCCGCGAACGTTTGAAGCCCGGGAAGGCTCAGTGCCTCGCTTACCTTCGCGGACCGCGCGATGACGTCCCCGAGAAGTCGCTCGACATTCGCTGCCGTAGCGGTCACCGTTTCGAGATCGGCCTCGCTATAGAATGTCTTCGATGCGCCGGCGAACGGGTGCGCTGAAGGCGCGCCGACCGTTGAGGCGACGCGCGCTAGGTCGCGAAGATCTCGGACCGTTTGTGCAAGCTGCTCGCGCGTGACGTGTTCTATTGGATCCACCCACGGAAGCCTCGGCGCATCGCGAACGATCCCCAGTTCGCCATAACCTCGGTAGGGGGAGATCCCGAGCACTCCGTACGGCGCATGCACCGCGCTCACGTAGTCACCGAGCGTTGCGCGGACGATGGGAATGCGCTCAGTCGAGACCGTCAGGGTGGTGGGGCGCTGCAGCGATGCGTCGAGAGCGGCGGCGAGCGCGCGCATCACCGTTCGTTTGTTCGCTTTCGACGAATGCAGCTCTAGGCAGAACTCCCCAAGACCAGCGGCGACGAGTCTGGAATGCACGACCTCGAGTGCGGCCATCTTCTCGGCGACGAAGAGAACCGATTTTCCAACTGAAAGCGCCTGCGCGATCAGGTTGGTAATCGTCTGCGACTTCCCCGTGCCCGGCGGCCCTTCGAGCACCAAGTCATAGTTGTGGGCAACTGCCGCGATGGCTCGGAGTTGGGAGGAGTCAGCGTCCACGACTTGGTATGTGGCCTCCGGCGGATACTCCTCGTCGAGGGCCATGTGACGAATCTCGTCAGGCACCGTGCCGAAATACGAACCCGTGCGTCCGACAAGCTGTCGAATCAGCCGGTGCTGTTCGAGTGCGGCTGCGTTCGCCTCGAGATCCTTGTACATCACAAACTTCTGGAAATTGAAGAGCGCGAGATAAAGGTCGGTTTTCACAGTCCATCCCGCCTGACCCGCGATCGCGGTCTGCACGCTGGTCAAGAAGTGCTGCAGATCGTAGTCATCCAGCATGGCACTCGAATCCGGTAGCGCTGGCAGGACAACGCCAAACGAAAGGCGCAGAAACTCCGCGAGCGCCGGATTGACGACCGGGTCGTCGTCGCCGGCGCGCAACGTAAAGCCCGATCGTGCGGTCTTGCGGACGAGATCAGCCGGTACGAGGACAAGCGGAGCACGGAACCACTCGCTAGAGTCAGGAGACTCGCGGTAGTGCAGCATGCCGACGGCGAGAAACAGGGTGTTGACACCCTGTTCCTCTATTGTCGTGCGTGCCTGTTCTTCGATGCGACGGAGGGACGTGTCGAGCGAATCCGGGTCAGCCGTCGTCTGGAGCCATTCGTCGGTATGTCGCTCGTCGAGTGCCCCGACATCGTAGGGCACAAACTCGGGGTGCAAGTCGTCCTTCGTATCCTCATCATCAAGGATGGTATCGCTGAGTATGTCGACGACTGGCTGACCGCCGGAAATGCCACCAAAGTCGCTCGTTTCGGGAGGTGCGATTGCGGTCTCAGGTGCCGCCTTGAACCGCATCGCACCTTGAAGTAGGTAAAGGCGGCGAAAGACCTCAGCAGGCTGCTCATCGACAATGGTCACCGTCGAGACCTTCGTCGAACGGAAGTTGAGCAGCCGGTTGCGCTTCGTGAGATCGAGCAGCTTCCGACGCCAATTCTCAGCAGACGCATGAATTTTGGCCGCGAGCTGTGCATCCGGTTCAACGCGCGGCTGCGAGCCATCCGCGCCGGAGACAGCCCCTGCGATATTCGGTTCGCTCGATCCTGAAAGCGTCGGAGAAGTCATGGAGAGACCGCAGATGCACAAAGGAGAGGACGGGTGACAGGCATGCTTTGCGAGCGGGCACGATGGGTTGCCATACTCAGCACCGATGGAGCAACCGTGCGGACTGTCGTTCGCTGAGCGCTACAACGGAGACCGCTGGTGGGATTCTACTTTCGGAAATCGCTATCACTAGGCCCGGTGCGCCTCAATTTTTCCAAGTCGGGCATCGGATACTCGGTTGGCACGCGAGGGATTCGAATCGGCAGCGGGCCACGCCGGGCGTACGTGCACATGGGAGCGCATGGCCTCTACTACCGGGCGTCGCTCCGTGGTGGCTCATCCACCAGACGGCCTTATAGGACCGCGGACCACGAATATCCTTCGCCGCACCAGACCGACTGGAATCAGAATGCGGACCTCATGCCGATCGAAAGTGCGGACGTCGCGCAAATGCGAGACGCGACGTCCGATCAGATCCTTGACGAGCTCAATGCCGCGAATCGCGGCGTCCGCTCAAAGTGGATCGTCGGTCTATTGGCGCTCGTTGGGTTGGCCTTCGCGTACGGCGCGACCACGGCCGCCTGGCTACGGATCGCCTCAGTTGTCTCCGCCGCTTTAGCCGTTCTGGTCGCGGTCTGGTGGGACGCTCGACCTCGTCTCCTGCTGACCTACGACTTCGACGCGAAGGCCGAAGCGCGTTGGGCCGAACTTGATGAGGCCTTTAAGGCCTTCTCGAATGTGTCGCTCATTCGAAACATCGAGGCACGAGGCGGGAACGTGGACTGGAAACGAAACGCCGGCGCCGAGGCGCTCGTCAGAGCGACCGACATTCGGTATTCGGTTGGTGTGCCACCACGCGTGGCATGCAGTCTCTCCGTCCCAATACTTCCCGCTGGTCGAGAGGCCTTGTACTTCTTCCCCGATCGCCTCCTGGTATTCTCGGCCGGTCGTTTCGGTGCGGTCTCCTACGCGGACCTTCACGCAAGCGCCGAAACGACACGATTCATCGAGCACTCGGTACGGCCTCGCGACGCAACACCGGTCGATACCACCTGGCGTTTTGTCAACAAGGGTGGAGGGCCTGATCGACGCTTTCGCGACAATCGTCAGCTACCGATTTATCTGTATGGCGCGCTCTCGCTGGAGAGTGGTACCGGCCTTCGCGAGCTGTTCCATACTTCGCGCGCGGACGCCTGCTTTCGAGTTGCGGAGGTCTTGCAACGGTACGCAGCCTCAGCCCCTAAACAGGACAAGTCGAGCGCAGCGGTGCACCCCGTCCGGAACGATCACCAGTCGCGGCAAGCGAAGGCGCTATCCTCCAGCCGCCGGTCCGAACCAGTGCCATCGGTTCTGAGTGATGGCAGGCATCCCCGTGCTCCCACTGCACCGCCATCGCTGGGCGTGCCCCCAACGGCACCGGACGGCGGATCAGGAGCGGCCTCACCCTCGATGATCGATACTCAGTCGACTGTCGTGCCTATCACGGATTTCACGGTCGCGACGGCCGCGCGCCTTGTTACAAGCAGAGCTGTGGCGACGCCTGTCCTGTTGCAGACCGAGCTTCGCGTTAGTATGGCCCGGGCGAATGAACTGCTGGCGAGACTTGAAGAGGCAGGAGTAGTAGGGCCCGGACAGAAGGGAGTGGCTCGACGGGTGCTTCTCAGTGGCGACGACGTCGCGCGACGTATCCGAGCGACCTGAGTTGTGCATCTCCTCGCCGAATGCACGACGGCGGGCATGCACAGGCGATCGTAGCTGAATCGGGCGGCTGCGAAATGGCTGTGGTCACCCGAGCAATGGGCCGCCGAACAAGGGCGGAAACTCTGCGTCCCAGCACTAGCCGCGTGCGGCACCATTCGCTTTGGCGTAGCCCACCGCCGCCGCTTGAGATGGTGTGGATGTGCACGACGCTTACGTAAGCGGAGTCGGTGTACCGGAGCAGCTCGCTGCACGCGAACTTGGTGGCCACCACAGCGGCCGGGGTCGAGCGAATAGGTAGATCCGGCACGAGCGTCGCCGCATACTCGCTCGATCTCCAAAGTATGTCGCGCTAATCTCATACGTGTGCGTACCGCCCGATCCTCGATAGCCGATCCGCCTGGCGTCGAACGCGAGGCGACCATCTCGCATCCGTCGGCGAACAGCCGCTGGCGAGGGCCAACCGCACTTCACAAGCCGGCACGCGACGTCGAGCGTTCTGCGGAATGGCAACCGCCGCTCCGGTATCTCGCCCACCACTCGTTGACCGCTCGCTCGAGTTTCGCGATCGCCGACGTGACAGCATCGAACGCCGGAACGTCGCCAAAGATCATACCCGCCATTGCCGCGTAGTCCCGCTCGAGAGCATCGCGCATTTCTCTGGTGGGGACAAGCGCGAACGATTCCCGGCTGCGCGTAGTCGAGACCGAGGTCGGCACTGTTGAAAAACATTCGCGCATGCCGCGCGCAATCCCGAGCGAGCGCGATCAGCAAGTGCTCGCACGCCGACAGTTGACCGCGCCAATTCGAAAAGATCATAGTAGTGTCGCGACACGCGCGGTCCGCTGTGACGCAGCGTACCGCGCGTGTCAAACCATCGTCGTAGATCAGCACCTTGTCCCAGAAGGTGCGTTCCGCGTTGACGGTAGTGACGTTCGCGATGCGCAGATCGAGTTGCTGCAGATCGTTGGCGACGTATGGCGTGATCACTGCCGCCGAGTGCGGATCGAGCGCAGACTTAGCGCCCGCCTCGATCTTCACGGCCGACCGGATGTAGCGCGCGAAGGCGGACTTGTGTGTGTCGTAACGTCGGCATATATTGCTATATGCCGACGAAACGGCACATGCCTCGCGCTTCCAACGAGCTTCGCGTTCTTTCCCTCGCCCAACGCGAGCACGTGCTCCGCGCGCGCGATCTGGCACCGCTCGGCATCTCGCGCGAAGTGCTTCGCCGGCTCGAAGCGACGGGAAAGCTCGAGCGACGCGCCCGCGGGCTTTACGCCCTCTCCAATGCAGCGCGAGGCGAGCAGGAGACTCTTGCGCTCACCAGCGTGCGCGTCCCCGGTGGCGTGATATGTCTCCTCTCGGCGCTTCGATTCCACGAACTCACCACGCAGAATCCGACTGAGGTGTGGCTCGCGATCGATCGAAGAGCGCGCGCCCCAATCGTGAGAGATCTTCCTCTCCACTTTGTCCGCTTTTCTGGGCGAGCGCTGACTGCCGGGATCGAGAGGCACAAAGTCGACGGTGTGGCGGTTCCCGTCTATTGTCCGGCGAAGACTGTAGCCGACTGCTTCAAGTACCGCGGGAAGATCGGCATCGATGTCGCAATCGAGGCGCTGCAAGAGGTGTGGCGATCACGGCGCAGTTCCGTTGACGAGTTGTCGAAATACGCTGCGATCTGCCGAGTATCGAATGTGATGCGGCCATACCTCGAAGCCATCACGATCCGAGGGCGCTAGCGTGCCGCAGCCGCGTTTCGGATTCAACTACTTGCGATGAGCAACAAGAACCCGACCGATCTGTCCGCGTCGATTCGCCACCGGTTGCTCAACCTCGCGAAGGACCGTGGCGACGAATTGCAGAACGTGCTCGCGCGCTTCGGTGTTGAGCGCCTCCTCTATCGCGTCGGTCGGAGTGACGCGCACGATCGGTTCGTGCTCAAGGGCGCGGTCCTTTTCTATCTCTGGGAAGGAGAGATACACAGGCCGACTCGGGACGTCGATTTCCTGGCGGAGGGCGACCCGTCCCCGGAAGCGATGATCGCGACGCTCAAGGCCGTGTGCGCGGTGCCCGTCGAGAACGACGGCCTCGTCTTCCTCGCCGACTCGATTCGCGTCGAGCCGATCCGCGACGCGAACGAGTATGCCGGACTGCGGGTCGCACTCCTCGCGATGCTCGGCAACGCGCGCATCCCCATGCGCATCGACTTTGGGTTCGGCGACGCGGTGACGCGCGAACCCGGAACTGGCAATCTTCCCCACGCTGCTCGGATCGCCGTCGCCGGTGATTCGAGTCTACCCACCCGAAACGGTGGTGGCCGAGAAGTACGAAGCCATGGTGACGCTCGGCATCGCGAACACGCGCATGAAGGATTTCTACGATCTGTTCACATTGAGCGAAGCCCATGCGTTCGACGGCGGAACGTTGTCCGCCGCCATCGCCAACACCTTCGCGCGCCGAGGGACGCCGCTGCCGATCGAGCAACCGATCGCGCTGACTCCGGCCTTTGGAGCTGGCACCGACAAGGCCCGTCAGTGGCGTGCGTTCTTGATGCGGAGCCGGCTCACTCAGGTGGCGGCGCTCCCGCAGATTGTCGAACAGATCGGGTCATTCATCTGGACCGCATCGCAGGCGGCGCGCTCGCGTCGGGCAAATCGCGCCGTATGGCTTCCGGGCATCGGTTGGACCGACGGCTGAGCACAGCGGAGCCGACCTGCACGGCCCCAACACGAATCGGCCTCAGGCCGCGTTAATGCGGTGAAGGCGCCATTGTCCAGACGGGCCGCACGGCGACGACGAGCGATGTGACGAGTACCGGTCCGAAATAGCGAGAATCGAAGCTGCGCGGGGTGTACGGCGACCACAGCCACACTTCATCGGGCGCCAGCGCGTATGTGCGGAAGACCGCGTGTGGAAGCGCACGACCACGCGAATCGCGCGCGAGTGGCCGAGTGTCCGGAACAACTACGCCGTTGATACGGACCCCGCTGGAATCGAACCGCGCCGAGTCGCCCGTGGCGGCGAGAACGAGCTTTCCAACCGGCTCCGCGCCGGCGGGGCATGATCCACGTCCAACGTAAGCTCGCTCGCGCGCCAAGCGTGCAGCGTCGACCGGCAAGCACCAGATCCCGAGCATGCCGGGTCGAACCGTCGCGACATGCACGTCGCGATAGAGGCCCTTCGGCAAGCTGTCCGTCCATTGCAAGCGGAAGCCAGCGAGCGCGAGGCCTATCGGAAGGCAACCCGATGCGAACACCAAGGCGCCGAGCACATGCACCTTATAAAACTGACGAAGCGCCATAGAGCGGATTCTCCTTCCACCGTCCGTGAAACTCCGCGTCCTCGAGATAACTCACTCGATCGGCGAGGATCGGTTCGGCTCCACGCACGAAGAGGAGCGACGCATCGCGCGGCAACCGCCGGACCTCGTCCGCGAGGAGAAGCCGGCGTGCATCGTTAGATGTCGTCAGCGCTGAGCCTTCCTGGCGGTTGCTGCTGCGTCCGCGACTCACGCCGCTCGACTTGTTTTCGCTCGTTACCCGGATCGTCGCATCGCCGGTCATTTTCGATAGGTAGTCGGCCGTCTCCCAATCATTCGTCCCGAACGCCTGCAGCACGTCCGAGTTAGCGATGAACGTCTGCCACTGATCCGGATACGTCGCGCGGAGCTGCGCGAGATCCTGCACGAGCAACCAGAACGACGCGCCGTATCCACCGACAAGCCCGATGTCGCGCTGCACGGGCGCCAGCTTGCCCAAGTGCGCGAACTCGTCGAGCAGGAAGAGGACGCGCTCCCGTGGCCGCGTCTTCGTCCGCGTCATCGCGAGCAGACCGGTCGCGATCATGAGCCGCATCCACCGTGCGTAGGTGTCGAGCCGTTCGGGCGGCAGCACGACGTACACGGTTGTCGGTTTCCGCTTGAGCTCCGCCATGTCGAACGACGACGTGCCGAGCACGTCGGCCATGCGCGGGCTGTCGAGAAAATGCGTGTGCGATTGCGCGGTCGAGATCACGCCACTCCGCTCTTTTTCCGCCTTCTGCAGCATGCGATTCGCGGCGCGCGCGACGAGGCCATCAGCCGCGTCGCTTACGCTCATCGCTCTAAGCATCTCGTCGAACGTATCGGGAGGCAGCGTGAGGAGCGCGCGGACGTCGATTAGCGTTCGCATGCGCTTTTTCTCGAGACGAGTCGCGACGTGAAGAATGAGTCCGGCCAAGAGTGCGCGCGCCTCCTCGTTCCAGAACGTCTGCTCGCCACCGCGCCGCGTCTCCGGCATGACCAGCATGTCGGCCAGCGTCCAGGCATCGTCGTTCGCGTCGGGGCTCGTGTCGTCGATCAGATCCAGCGGATTGATCGACGCCTCTCCGCCGACGGCGCCAAACGGGTCCAGCGTGTAGACGGTGTTCCCGAGTCCTTTCAATCTCCACGCCGCGGTGACCGCGAAATTCTCGCCCTTCGGGTCCGTGATGAGGATCGAGCCAGGGTACGAAAGTAAGTTCGGGATGACCGAGCTCACGCCCTTGCCTGATCGCGTCGGCGCGACAGTGAGCACATGCCCTTCACCGGCGTAGCGGAGGAGTTCCCCGTCGAGTCGGCCGACGATGAATCCGTTCGGCGTACGCAGCGCATTGCCGTTGCCCCAGCGCGCCGAGCCATGTGACGATGAGGGCAACCGCTCGCGCGAACGCCGCGCGAAGGACAGCGCTCCCACAGTCGTCGTGATGGTCGAGCCGAAGAGCACGATCCACGCAGTACGAAAAACGCCGGCAAAGGCACCCATCTGCCGGTACGCGGCATACCACACGAAGACGCGCTCGGGACTGTAGAGCGGCCACGCGCGCCCGCGAACGTGGAGAACGGTGAGTGCTCGCCCGAGATTCGGATGGTAGCCAAACCGCCTGGCCACGTACTGCGTCGAGAGCCACAACGAGAACACCACTCCCAGTACGATGAAGAGGACGAGCGCGCGGCCATTTCCCCCCACGCGCAGATCAGGTCGTTCGGCATCGTCGTGCATGCCGAGTTGCGTCGCGATGTCGTGCCGCGCTCGCATCGCTCGCTCCTTCTCAACCACTCACCGCATCGCCGTGAGCGGCGTCGCGGCGTACGCCGCATCGAAGACGAGGTCGCCGTTGAGGAAAACGTTGAATGGCGTGGCCGGGCGGATCGTGATCGTCGGGGGCTGGTCCATGCCGCGCCGCAGAATTTCGGTCGCGACCTGGGCGAGCTCTTGGCCGGCGGAGCCGGCGAGGATCTGACCGGTGCTGGGCGGCGTCAGCACGCTCGACTGCTGCGGTTGCGACAGCTGCACGGCCGCGCCGATCAGCGAGAGGAGCGCCGCGCTGCCGAAGACGCGTCGCTTGTGATTGTCCACCTTGTCCTGGGCGCCGGTCTGACCGCTCAGATCCTTCAGTGGAAGACCGGGCAGCGTCAGACTGCGGCCGTCGGGTAGGATCAATCGAGTCCACGCGATCAAGAGCCGCGACTGACTGGCGACGATGCGGTTATCGTAAGTGCCGACGAGCTTCGAGCCTTTCGGAATCAGAAGAATGCGTTCCGTGCGCGAGTCGTAGACATCGCGGCTCACTTGCGCGACGACGTCGCCGGGCAGATCGGAGACGACGCCCGTGATCAGCACACCGGGCACCATCGTACCCGCGCTCAGAACGTAAGGCGACGCTGGCCGCTCGAGGCGCGCGACGAAGCTGTGCAACGACGCGGAAGCCGGTGCAGCGGAGGGTGACCGCGAAAGCGCTTGGGCAGGTGCAGCGGCCGGTTCGGCGAATGCCGGAGAGGTCGATTGCGTCGGGCGCTGCACACTGTTGTCCGCCGAGTCCAGCGATGGTGCCTCGCTGCTCACCGTGAGGCGACGCTGTTCCGCCTGCGACCCGCCGACGACGACGCCACTCGCCAAGGCGGATTGAAACGCCTGCTCGCGCGCCATGTTGAGCGCTCGCCCGCGACTCAGCGCATCGGTGCTCTCGGCCGACACCGCATAAGGGGCGCTCGAAGATGGCGTGTACGAAGACCCGTCGCGGCCATCCGGCGACGATGCGGAAGGCGGCTGTTGTCTCGGACCGGCAAGAACGGGCGGTATCAACGTCCCCGAGCTATCGGCCGGAACCACGGGTCGAGGAAGCGGGCGATCCAGAAAGGTCGGTTGCGATGGAGCGGGCGCTTCGGTGCTCACCGCGGTGGGCAACGTGGTCGAGCGCGATGGCTGAAACATCACGATCACGGTGAGCACCGTGATGCCCATGAGGACGGCCGCGACGGTGAGCGCGTTCCGATTGAGTCCCTTCGCAATCGGCTCGCGCGGACGCAGGTCGCTGCGTGCCTCGCCCGTACCGGCGCGAGCGTCGGGCTGAGTGGTCTCGCTACCATCGCCGGAGGAATCAAGGTGATCGCTCATCACCGGCCTCCCAACGCGTGACCCGTGTACTCGATCGTCACGCGACGCTCCGCGCCGCCGACGCCAGTCACGAGCACCGCGCGGCGGAAGAGGCGATCGGTGACGTAGAGATCGTTCGCGATCGCGTAGTTGAGGATCGAACGAATTCCGTCATCACCGACGACGAAGAGGACCGGCGACTCGCCGTGCCGAGCGGAGTCGGGGAGTTTGAGGTAGACGCGCGCGCCGTCGTCGAAGATCTGTGCCGGTGACCATGGGAACTCCTTGTCCTTCTGTACGCGGTATGCGAAATCGAGCGACTCGATGCCGGGCGCCGTGGCGATCACTGGCGCGACCGGCGCCGGCGGCGTCACGGGCTTCGACCAGCGCGCGACGAGATCGTCAGGGTAGTAGAAGCGGACACGACGCGAGTAGGCGTCGCGTGGATTCGTCGTCGCGCTTCCACCATTCGCTTTGCACGGCGGCGAGTCGAGCGTGAGGTCGTAGATGCGACGATCGGTCGAGAGCACGAGATTGGTCGTGAGATCGCAATCCTTTGGCTTCACGACGACAAGCGTCGTCTTCCCCTCCGGACCCGCGAATGCAGGCGCGATGTCCCACCGCACGGCGTCACCCGTGATCTTGTCGAGCACGATCTCGCCGAGCTCGAGCTCGATTACGCACGCGCGGAGTCGGGCACATGTCACCGTCGGTTGCGAGTGACCGAAGGGGAAGACGAGCGCACTGCCCTCTTCGATCACTCTCGCGATGCCTGAGCGTTGGTACTCACGCGTGGCATCGACGATCGCATCGCGCTTGCCTCCCGTCGTATCGGCGAGGGCGCGTGAGACCTTCAGCTCGGGCGCGCCATTCTTCGCCATGTGCCCTACACCTTCTCTCTGGCCCAGCACGACCGCCTGCGCCTCAACGCGGGTGGCCGCGATCCCTGGCCAAGCGAGTACCGCGACGAGCGCAGCCGACACGATCGCGACATGCGACGCGAAATACGTGGCGAACGTGGCGATAGCCTCTGCAGTGCGTTCTCTCGCGCTCATGGTGTTCCTCCGTTGCTGCTTCCGTTCGAACTAGCGCTCGCGTTATCGGTCTGCCCGCGAGCGGACGCAGTGCTCTCCGCGATCTGCGTCCAGTTGACTGAGGTGACGTACACGCCGAGGGGGTTCTGCTGCACCGTCTCGACGGTCTTCGGCGGTGACAGACGGACCGTGACGTACCCCTCCCACGCCGTCGTCCGTGTGAGCACTCCGGCAACCAGTGACGACTCCGTTTCACTCCAGCGGAGCTTCCAGGTCTCCGACTTGGGCACGCGAAGCACGCTCGTCACGAGGACTTCGCGCGAGAGCTGGCCGCCTAACACGCGGGGGTCGTTCTTCGGATTCGAGAAGTACTCGTTGAGGAATCCGGCCGCGCCTTGGTCCACGAATCCGTAGGCGTGCCGGAGCATCTCCGCCTGTGCCCGGCTCGCCTGCGTCGGAAGGACAGTCCGCGCGTTCCGAATGAACTCGGCGAGCTGTGCGGCGATCAGTCGGGCATCCGGCGCCTTGAGCTCATTGGCCTGGGCGATCGCCGCGACCTGCCCGAGCTTGTCGACCTCGATCACGTAAGGCACCACGCGTGACGTCGATGCGAGCCGGACGAACGACATCGTAACAACGCCCAGGATCGCCAGCAGCGCGAAGGCGACGAGCTGCCAGTTGCGTTTTCCTTGTGCCAGATCGCCGAAAGCGTTCGTAAACTCGCGACGCGCTGTGAGAAAGCGAAACTCCGTCGCTGCCGGCGCATCCTCGTCCTTACTTTGGTCGACAGCTCTCGCGAATCGCATCGAACCCTCCGAGCGAGACACCACCGAGCCGGCAGAAATTGCCGACGTCCGATTAGTGGTCCTCATCGCGGATGTACCTAGCGATGAGCTCAAGCGTTCTACCTCGCACATGAGGATCGCCCTTCGCGAATGCGCGCTGACGCCGGTCTTTCCGAAACCGAGATGATGAGTCTCGTCCACGATTACATCCGCGTGGATGGCGGCTATCTCCGGGGATTCTCCTGCGCGAGGCAGGCGAAGATCGTCGACGGTGTCTTTCGATTTCTGCCGGTTGACAGCGGACCTGAGGAGCAGAGACCGACAGGAACCCGCGTGAAGGAACAATTAGCGGGCGCGGTCACGCGCTTGCGTGGCCAAGCCGTCCAGGTCGATGACCGCGGGGTGAAGAATGCCACCGTCGAGCGCGCGATTCGGGACGCCGACTTGTTGATCCGAGAGCATGGCAAGACGAGTGGGGTACATCGCATACACACCGCCCTTCACGGGTACCTACGGTCGCTGTGCCTGCACCATGGGCTCGCCCCCGACGATGGAGCTGACGCGACTCGGCTACTGAAACTGCTTCGAACGCTGGTGCCGGCTCTCCAGACAGGATTGGCGCGAAAAGAAGACGTCGCGCGCGTGCAGAGTGCCCTTGCCACGATCGTCGATGCTCTAAATCCGATCCGCAATCAGGCCTCCATGGCTCATCCAAATGATGGACTTCTGGCGATCGCGGAGGCCGCACTGGTCATTCGATGCTGCGCGATCAGTGCTCAACTACATCAACCGGAAGCTCGCGTAGAACGACGCGAGCGGTGGCTTGTTGTTGGTCGCGTTTCGGCGCGTCACCCGAGCGATCGGAGCGCGTGAGAGATTCCACAACTTTCATTGTGGGTGGGCCGGCCGGCGACGCGGGTCGGTACGACTGTGGCGACCAGGGCGAACATGACGGCATCACCTAGGACATCCATCATCGGACTCGCTGGCCCAAAGAAGTCACTGCCCTGAATGAGCGTAATCCAGCTGCGTGCGACATCGGCTCCAACACCCACGATGAAGTATACGCCGGACTTTCTGTCAGCCTGTCGTTCTACAGGCTCGTCGCCCTGCAGACCAAATGCACATACGGGCGATTCCAATTATCCGCAGAGCGTCTGAGGACACCGCCTAGACGTCGTAGTTTGCCTTTGTGTCGAACTCCGTCGACATCAGCCGTCAGTCGTCACCGCTAAATACAATGCGCTGGGTCCGGGCGCCGTCGCTTTTTCTTTTTCTCAACAAAGGTGCGAACAAATGCGCCGACAGGTAACGCTACGATGCGGTGAGCACGCGATAGTTGGGCACTAGTTTGGAGGGCTCGTGTGGCTGCCCTCCGACGGCCGCTTCGGTTGCCTTGACTCGCGTGCGCACCACGATCTAGCACAACGCGCTGACGTAGAAACTGTTCGGATACTCCCGATCCATTCCTCTCTGATAAGGACCATGAGCGGTCAATCGCGCTAGACTATTTGCGTTGCCGTCGCTTCCTCGTTTCGACGGCGGGCGGCTCATTCCATGCGTCGCGCGTTACCCAGGCGTTGACGCGTCTCCCTCATCGGGCTGTGCTTGCGCTACAGGCGCCATCGCCGCTTCCCATAAGCCGCCGCGATATGTGACGGTCCCGTCCCGCCACGCCCGCTTTCATTCACAGGGAGACGCGATGCTCTTACACTGCATCGCCACGAGGTGGCAGGATCTGGAATTGCTAGCTGCCTGCCTACCTCCGCGAGCGACTACGCGGTTCTGCCGCGATTGGGACGACTTCATTAGCAGTTTGCGACAAGCTGATTGCTCGCTGGCAGTAGAGCGCACACCAGAGGAGCCCGCGACGGCGGCCCGGATTCGTAGCCTTTCCATGCTGCAACATGACGCGTCAGTTGTGCTTGTTGTGCGCTGTGGGCAATACAGACGCAGTCGAATGCGCCTTCTGCCTATCGCCATCACGGTGTGCCTCGAAGATGGGCCAGGCGCGGTGACCAGCGCCATTCGCCACGCGCACACGCGAGGAGTATTGAGACGCCTGGCGCTGCGTTGTCGGGACAGCACGACACTCCCGAATATTCTGGCTAGCGCATTGATACAGCTCTTGGAGAACGAGCAGCCAATCGTGTCGATCGGAGATCTCGCTCGGCGCGTAGGTCGAGATCGCTCGACCCTTTGGCATTCTTGGCGCTCCCATGTGGGGGCGCAGCCAAGGCTCGAGGATTTCGTCGAATGGCTCGTCTTGCTGCGCGCGATCGCGAAGAAAACGCCGCAGCGCTCGTGGCGCACAGTTGCACGCTCGCTTGGAGTGCATGAACACACGCTAATGCGTCTTGGCCGCCGACTCGCACAGACGCGCCTGCGAGATATTACTACGCAACGAGCGACTGACCTGTTGCAGGAGTTCGCGGACAATACAAGCGCGCTTTTGCATCTACCAACGACAATTTGCGAGCAACCCCTACAAAGTGGGACGCAACATCCTTAGGCAGACGTATACAGTGAAGGAGTCCATATCCGCATTGCTGGCGTCAGCACGCGTATCACTGGATTCCTCGCCCGCACACGAGTTTCTAGTGTTCATCGACAGCGGCCGGCGCCTGCCAACAGTCCATCGTCGTCGTCCTGGCGGCAGCGGCGCGCGTGCGTTGGCAAATTCGCGCAACACCAAACTGGCGCGATGCTCGCCAGTTTACGCTACTCCGGTTCTGACCGCCCCGCAACGAGAACAACGTCCCATACTAAGAGAGAGGCGACCATGCGAAAGAAGCTCTGGATTTGCGCGATGTCTTGTTTAACGACGCTCGGAACAATGGGGGCTACCACTGCCACTACCGCAAGAGAATGCCAGGCCGCAGGCGTATGTGTTGTTCCCGGTGACTGTTACGCTTGCTGCTCTGGATCTTGCAACAGCTGCTGTGCAAACCCACTCTTCGTTACTTACGGATGCTCATAGCAATAGCGTAGAGGTACGTTCGTGAACTACTAGTACGGCCTGGGCTATGCCGGGGCGGTCAAAGCCCGAGCAGGATCTGCAGCGGATGAATCTTCGGTCGAACTCCTGCGAGCCACGCAAGGGAGACACGATGTCAGTCGTCAATCGGTTCGTTAACATCGCAGCCGTTTTGCTATCAATCACAGCAGTTATTTCCGTCGGATTGATCGCGAAGCGAACATTCGCATCGCCAGCGGGAACTGCTGTCACCGCTATTGAGGACTGGAAACCATTGGCGGCTGGACGCCCGCATCTCGGACCGGACTCTGCCAGCGTCTCAATCGTTGTATTTTCTGATATTCGATGTCCGCACTGTCGACAAGCGTGGATCACCTTGAGTGCCATCTTACGGGAACATCCGAGAGATGTTAGCGTCGTGTACCGCCACTTCCCTTTGACTTTGGCCATGTATTCGGGGGATGCCGCGCGCGCGTCGGAATGCGCGGCTCGTGCAGGAAAGCTCGCGGGCCTCTTCGACGTATTCCAAGCCAATAGAGATTCGTTGACCTTTATCGACAGTCTCAGTCGAGGGAGCTGGAACACCGCTGCGCGACGCGCCGGCGTTGACGACACTACGGCGTTTAATAAGTGTATGTTGGCGCCGGAGGTGCACCGCCAGATTCAGGATGACATCACTCTAGGTCGAAGCTTGAAGGTGACTGGCGTGCCCACTATGTTCATTAATGGAACTAGAGTAGTCGGTGACGACGAAGCTACCTTGAGGCGCGTTGTCGCCGCCGCTCTGCGTAACGCCGGTAGATAAGCGCGTGCACACTCCGAGAGGTAGCACTCATATGGCTCTACTGTGCGTCGGTCTCGCGCAAGATGCGAACAACGTGTCTTGGACCCTGAGCTCAAGCGCATTTCCTTATCCGGCCTGTTGAGTTACGGGCCCGGGACTAGGGGTGCACATCCAACACGGTGTTGCCATGTCGGCGCCGTAGGCGTAGGCCGGCCTAGCACCGTCAAGCCATCGCGAAAGGGTCTGCCAGGCCCTGCGAATTCACGAGGTCAAATCGGAGCATGACAACGGTAGCACACGACCCTCGGTGATCCGCTCTCCACTTCGCGCTCGCTCGGAAACAGGAAGTAAGAGATAAACGGCTAGCCTCCGCCTTTGTCGACTATTAAGATCACCCGTGAAGCGCAGCAGCGTAGTTGCCTTTATTGTTCTGGGAAGGGCAAGGCTCGTGAGACTCCGTGGGAAACGACCGTAGTCATTTCGGGAAGTACCACAAGGACGCTTTACTGCGGCGCATTAAGGCCGGGGTAGTCAACGTTAAGTCTCCTTTGAACGGGTTCGCTTTGGCGAGACGAACTGTTTCTGCGATCCCTTCAACCGTTGGCCGTTGGATTGAGACAGTAGTCTACGAGGTCCGACATTCGCTGCGGCGCACCTACCGACATCGCTGGTTTGCATTCTCAACGGTGCTATCGCTCGCGATCGGACTCGGTGCCACAGTTGCCGTATTCGCGCTGGAGGACGTCATCGACTTCCGCGCCCTGCCCTATGAGGATTCCGACCGACTCGTCTCGATCCAACTGTATCGCTCACTGAGCGGCTTCTGCGGCGGATGTAGGATGCCGAGCCCAGAAGCATTGACCCGACGGATTGCTCGATCGCCCTCTCTCGCCGGGGTGAGTGCCTATCGGTCGTTTGGCCTGGCTATGCGGGACGAAGTGGGAACTGATTTCATCCGTGCGACGGAAGTGACGCCCGAGCACTTCAAGCTGCTTGGCGTAAAGGCGATGATCGGCCGAGTCATTCAGCCACCCGACCTTTGGCCGAGTTCGGAGCAGGCCCTCGTCGCCAGCTACGATTTCTGGAGAACCGCGCTGAATGCTGACGCGAAAGTCGTCGGGCGCCAAGTTACACTCGTCGGCGATGCGGACGGCCTTCCACAGAATTTCCGGGTGATCGGTGTAATGCCGCGGCGCTTCGACGTACCGGCAAACACCGGCGTTTGGGTTGCGCCTCACGCTGGCGGAGCTTCTTGGATTCTCGCGAGACTCAAACCCGGCATAAGTCACGAGAGTATAGACCGCGAAGTTCGCGCGGTGCTCACGTCGCAGGCAGGCGAGGATGCTTTACTTAGAGGAGCAACCGCCAAGGTATTGTCGCTACGGGACGACCAGCGCGCCTGGTCTGGAGTCACCGATCGGCGTTTCCTGTTGGTGGCGGTAGCTATTCTCATCCTCGTGCTGGCTTCGACCAACATCGTGACGTTGTTCTTGTCGCGACTTGCGGCAATGAACGAGGAGCTGGCTACGCGTGCCGCTCTAGGCGCTGGGATGTTGCGCCTCATGGCGCAGCTTCTGACGGACATCCTTGTACTCGGTTTGATCGGCGCCACCGGCGGGCTCTGGGTCGCGTATTCGGCTATGGAACTTCTCACGAAGCGGCTCGGTTTCGCCGGAGTTCCAGTCCATTTGAATGGCCGCGTCGTGCTATTCGCTCTTGGGCTTGCCATTGTCGTGTCATGCGCGATCGGCGTTGCGGGAGCGCTTGCCATGAGGCAACCCAGCATCGTTGATCGCTTGCGGTCTTCTTTCTCCGCGCGATTCGAATGGCGCCGGACGATGCAGAGCGCGGCGATCGTCGTCCAAGTAGCCGGTGCTGTATTGCTGACGTCAGCGGCTCTGCAGGGTATTCAGCAGTTGCTGAGCATCAATCAGGTCGAGCTCGGATTCAATCCGGCGGGTTTGGTTCGAATTGTCTTTCCTTCTGAGAACCAAGTGACGCCTTCCATCGGACAGGGAATAGTCGACACTCTGCGCCGAAGGGTTGCAACCGATATCGATGGCTTTGCCGGGATACGCGGTGTGCTTGCTGCGGCAGCCCAAGCGCGCCCGCCTCAAGATAGAGTGCAGTATGCGTCCGGTTCCAAGCAGGGGATTCTCCAATCATGGGGCGAAATCAACCAGGTCTCCGTCACCGAGCACTACTTTCGGACGATCGGCGTTCCCATCGTACTCGGCCAAGCGTTCACAGAAGCCGACCGGCAAGGGTCGCCCTCTGTTGGCATCGTTAACCGAAGTGCCGGCGAAAAGCTTTGGCCGGGTGCATCTCCGATCGGGAGAACATTGGTGCTGCGCAACGGCGGCGGCGACACTGAGCAACTCACCATTGTTGGAATGGTTGCCGATGTGCGATTCTCTCGAATCGGGCCAACATCATCGATGCCGCTGCTGTACAGACCGTTCGCGCAGCTGCCGAGTCCATTCCGAGAGTATTGGATCCGCAACCAAGGCGAGTCGCGAGTCATTTTCCCGAGGTTGTTCCAGGCCGTCACCGACATGCGACCATTGTTGCGCAAAGCGCGCTTTCCTGTCATACAAAGTCTTTCTGAACAACTCGATCGAGAGATCGCTATGCCACGTTTAAACGCCGTAGCACTATCGGGGCTCGCGATTTGTGCGGCTGCGCTTGCCGCCATCGGGACTTTTGGAATTGTAGCGTACGCCGTTCGCGTACGGACGCGAGAAATTGGTATTCGACTCGCGCTTGGCGCGCCCACTCCGATGCTGCTGCGGACTATTGCCGGCGGAACGGTCGTCATAGGAGCGCTCGGCATCGTCCTAGGTGTAATTTGTAGTTTCGTACTTGATCGGTTAATACGCGTGTCGTTTTCGGGGCTGGAGCCGCCCGATAAGATGTTTGTTCTTGCCGGTGGCGTCGCATCAGCGGTCGTCATACTTGCAGCTACGTACTGGCCGGCGAAGCGAGTGCTCAAGGCAAACCCTGCAGATTCTCTGCGTCTTTTCTGAATTGTCGATCGTGCTCAGCTGATGGAAGGGCGCGCGAGCGGCTACCCACTGTATGCCTCTGCGCCAAAGCGTCATGAGAATTCCGCCGTTCTGCGACCCGAATATCACGAAGCGCGGGACGAGAGTTCGGAACTGGTGGAGTCAGGGCGAAACGCCGACCCGTTGAAGGATGGTATCAGGGCACCGGCTTCAAGAAGGGCGAGGAGAAAGTAGAAAACACTCAGAGCTGAAGAACGCAAGGAACTCGGATTTGCGAACTACCTCCGCAAGCTTCCAACCACATCTCTGATGTCGAGGAGGGCATCAATGATCTCACCGTGTTCTGCGACAAGGGCCGCTAGTGAAACGGGATATCGCGCAGGCGGGCGGAATCGCCGATGCGCGATGGTCGGATTATCTATGCGAATACTTGCCGCAGAAATCGCCGGACTCGCGAATAACCCAGGAATTCTCAGCTCAGCGCACGCAGCGCGTGTGCGATTCCGAAGCTCTGATTGTGCGTGAGGCGACCTGCGACGCGCGTCGGTACGACCGTGGCGACGACCGCGAACATCACTGCACCCCCAAGTACTTCCATCATCGGGCTCGCTCGGCCGAAGAAATCACTGCCCTGAATGAGCGGGATCCAGCTGCGTGCGACATCCGCTCCAACACCGACGATGAGGTAGAGTAGGAACATCTTCGCGCCGACATAGAACGCGTATCCAACGACGTTCTCAGCGAAGGATGCGGTCCACCGCGATGAGGCGAAGCCAAAGAAGAGGACGCCGCCGCCTAGCACGACGATGTACGATTCGACCATCACGAGTACGAGCTGGGCGGCGATCCACACGTAGCTGAGCGCGATGATCATCGACGCGAGCGCGGCGACCATCGCCATGACCGGGTCCCGGAGCATCACACCGAGATTCAATTGCTCGAGGACCTTCGCGCCCGTCTCGCGCCCGATGTCGACCACGGTTGATGGACTCACCAATCCTCGGCCGATCGCTCGCTCGCCGGCGGCGGCAAAGCCGTTCATGATCGGCGGCAGCCACGCCGTGAACGCCGTTAGGACCGCGAGAAGGAACGCGATCAGCGTGAACTTGAGGAGGAACTTGGCGGCGATCTCATCAAGGGAATCGCGGCGGAGCGACCAGATCATCCCTGAGACGGCGAACTCAATGCCGGCGAGAATGAGAAATGTCGATTGGGCGATCGGAAGAAGCCGGGCGCGCCAGCCGCTCGATGCATTGCGGTAGGCGTCACGAACACCATCGAGCATGCCCTGTGGCGGCGCGGCACCCTGTCCCCACAGCGCGCCGACTATTAGCACGCTGGCAACGATGAGCGTTATTACGGCCGCGGCGACGTGACGACGCGAGAGACTTTGAGACATGGCAAGGTCACGGGACGACGCGGAGGCTGACTTCGGGACGAACCGCCCCACGTATCGCATCGGCCGAGAGTTGCGCGCGAATTGTCTCGTCGCGTTGGGCGGTCTGGTTGATCTGGTGGGCGTAGTAGACCGCCTGCGCGTTCGCTTGGCTCATCAGCGCCTGTCGCAGAAGCACCAGCTCTTCAGCCGTGAATATCGAGGCGGAATTCTGTAGCTCGAGAGCGGCTTCGTGTCCCTGCACCGCGCCCACGGCGCTTTTCATCTGCGCGATCCGGTCGAGCCCGGTCGTGAACGACGAGGCCTGCACGCTCGCGGCATTGAGGGACGCGCGAAGCGTGGCGATCGTGCGTTGGGCCTGCGCGCGCTCTTCAGTCGGCCAATCGATGATCGCTCGCGTCACAGGGAACGTAGCATTGAATTCCGATTGGAGATTGCGCACCTGGTACGCGAGCGACTGACCATCGCGCATCAGCTGGTCTAGCTGACTCATCGCGCCCGAGATCTGTCGCAACGGTGGATTCGCGAGCTTCCGCATCGACAGGACCTGCTGCTGCAGCTGGTTGCGCTGCATCTGGATCTGCTGAAGCTGCTGATTGAGTTGCGATACCAGCTTCCCGATCGCGGACGGATCGATCACCACTTGGGGCAATCCGGGCAAACCGAATTGAGCACTCGCCTTGGTAAATGGCAGCGGCCCCGTCAGGACCACCGCGACTATCGCCGCTTTCACGTGTTTGTTTCTCATTTGTACACCCCGATTTCGCGTGCACAGCACGATCCGCGTCATCATGAGGTACCTCGCAAATCGTGTAGCGTTCGCGAATCCTTGGATCAGCGTCAGAGAGATGGCGCGAGCATCGCGAGCGCGTCGCGTCCGAGTCCCAGCTCGAACAGACGCCGACCGCGCGGACTCGTGAAGTAGTAGTCCCGTTTCGGTGTGGCCTCGGCGAGCAACGCGATCTCCCGCTCGTTCAATCCCAGCTCTCGGTAGAGCGCGGCTGATGCGGGCGACAGCGCGTCCGGATTCGGCAGCCAGATTTTCGTGACGCATGACTCAAGAATCGCCGCACGATTCGGCAGCCGCTCGAGCTGCGCTCCGCTCTGCGTCGCGAGCACCACGGCCGCGTTCTGCTTGCGCAGTGTGTACAGCCATTGCGCGACGCGGGCGCCGAAGAGCGAATGCATAAGTGCCATCCACGCTTCGTCAAGGAGGATGAGCGTGGGACGTCCGTCGAGCCGCTGTTCGATTCGACGGAAGAGATAGAGCAAGACGGGCAACACCGCTTTGTCGTCCAGCGCCATCAAGTGCTTGAGCTCGAAGACCTGGAAGCGCGCGTCATCGTCTTCGCTCATGCCGATGTCGTCGCGCGCCGCGTCGAGCATCTCGCCATAGGGACCGGCGACGGTGAACGGCCGGAGCGCCGCGACGAGCGCGTCGTGCTGCAAATGCACGGCGAGTTCCGTCAGCGTGCGATACGGCTGATCCGTACGGGCCAGCAGCGCCAGTGCGGAGTCGAGCCGAGTGCGAAGTGCAGCCGTCCATTCGACGCCTTGGAGAGCGAGCACCGTCTCCAACCATTCGCCGGCCCACGCGCGCTCGGTTGGCTCGTTGATGCGCGCCAACGGTTGGAACGCGAGCGCGTCTGGCCGCCCCGCGGCGAGATCGTAGTGTGCCCCGCCCGTCGCCTGCACGAGCGGCCGCATCGAGTAGCCGACGTCGAACGCGAACACCTGCGCGCGCGGGTAGCGAAAGAACTGCGCGGCGATCGTCGCGAGGAGCACCGATTTGCCCGCGCCGGTCTTCCCAAGAATGAGGGTGTGCCCGACGTCGGAGTCGTGGAGGTTGAGGCGGAAAGGCGTCGACCCATCGGTCTTGGCCCACAGCAACGGCGGACTCTTCGGTGGAAACAGCGGACTTGGGTTGTGAGCAAGGCCCGGCCACACGCTCGAGAGCGGAAGGAGATCGGCGATGTTACGCGTGTGCAGCAATGGGCGCCGGAGATTCGCGTGACCGTGTCCCGGCATACTACCGACAAACGCGTCGAGCGCATTGACGGTCTCTACCCGGCCGGTGAAGCCAGACTCGCTCAGAGCCTTGAGTATCTCTCGTGCGACATAATTGGCGCGCGTAGGATCAGGATCGCTCACAACCGCGACCTGCGTGAAGGCGGCGAATCGAACGGCGCTGGAAGCATTCTCGGCGATTGCATCTTGCGCATCCTTCGCCATCGCGCGCGCGTCGTTGTCCTCAAAGAGCGCGTCGTCCTGCGTCGGCGTGTTTCCTTTCCCGGCCGCGAGTTCTTGCGCCCACGCTGTCGCGCCCTTCCGCTTCTTGAACCAATTCAGCTGATGGCGACGCAGGAGCTTCGCCGCCGTATCCCGCGAGAGCGGAATGATCCGGTTCGACCACCGAAACGCGTAGGGCAATTGATCGAGTGCATCGAGTAGGCCCGCGCGCGACGCCTGCGGATATCCCTGCACCGCGACGATGCGCACCGCGTGCTCGCCGACTCTTGGTTCAAACCCGCCAATAAGATCTTGATCGCCCAGCGCGTAGTCGAGGAAGCTGCCGTACGGCGGCGCCGTCACGCGATGCGAGAGCCCGGTGACGCACTCGTGCAAGTGTGTGACGATGGCATCCGAGTCGAGACGCTCGAGACGCAGCACCCCAGACAAGCGATCCTGCAGCGCGCGAAGCTCGCCGTCGAACGCGGCGAGCAGCGCGTGCCAGTCGACGCCGCTCACGTCGGCGC
>JBDUEJ010000071.1:0-25297 GCA_040002475.1 bacterium
GCGGAAACGGCAACGCCGCCGGCGACCTCCAGAGCACGGGCGCCAATCCTCCCAAGCGCAGCGCAAGTTTCCACGCCGGAACATTCTCCATGACGTTCATTCGTGGAATGCCATGCGTCGCCGACATCTGCGACATCGGATAGGGATGGAGATTGAGGATACCCTCGAGCCCCGCCTCGCGCGCAAGCTGCGAGGTGCGCTCATCATACAGTCCGAATGGAACCGCCAACCACGGGATGGTCGACGGCCAACGCTCGATCAGGGCGGCATGCGACTCCTTGATCTCACGACTCACCTCCGCGTCGGCCAGCAGCGGCAACACCGGATGCGACACCGTGTGGACGCCGAGATCAACGTGACCGGTGCGGACGAACGCGTCGAGCTCGTCGAACGTCATGGGACGTTGTGCCGGGCGAACACCGGCGCGTGTCTCGAGCGCGGAGAGCGCCGCCTCGGCGCCGCGGGGCCAGCGGCCCGCATGCGCGTCGAGCACCCATTGGCGGAGAGGCCGTAGCGGTCCGTACGATATGGACGCCGCCGTGCGATACTTGCTCGCAATGCCAATGGCCTGCTCGAACTCCGCCCACACTGAAGCCGCTACCGCGCGCTGAACCGTCTCGACCCGATCCCACCAGAACGGCAAGCCGGTCGCACTCGATCCGCTGACGACGAACACGGTAATGGGCAGCCGACCGCCATGGAGGATCTCTCGCACCGCGGGATCCGCCAACGAGACGTATGCGTCGTCGAACGTCACGGCGAACAGCCCCGCGGTCGAGCGGCCCGCGACACGGCGTTCGATCAGCTCGCGAAGCGCCACTGGTTTGGCAACGGAACAAGCGACGTCTATCGCATCGCGAAATCGCGCGACGGAGACGTGCGGACTCCCCGGATCGATTGGTCCCCGCTGTTCGATCCCGTGATAGCACAGAATGGTCGCGTCGCGGCTCGTAATGAGGCGAGCCGCGGCCGCCGACGCGTGTCGCAGGATCTTCATCCGCGAGAATCAGCTGGGGCGCGGGACCGAGCAATTCTCCACGCCTTACAGAGGTGCGGACGTCGCGCGACCCGCGCGCTCACTCCGCAACGGCGGCGACAGGAGCGCGTCGAAGCTGCCGCGAAAACACGACGAATTCGCCACGCGTCGTGTGGCCGAAGCCCATTCGGTCCATCGCGGAGTGGACGGCCGTCGAGCAGCCATCCTTCAAGTAGTCGTGCAGCTCGATGACGATCGACCCGACGTCGGTGATCCATGCCTCGCACCCGGACCCGAACACTTCCGTCTCGGCGCCCTCGATGTCGATCTTGAGAATGTCGATATGGTCCAACTTGTAGTCCGCCATGACGTCGGCGACGCCGAGCGCGGCAATCAACCCATCTCCTTCTTTGTCGCCGGACCCGGACGCGGCAACGCGGAATGCCCATTGTTCCGATTCCGGATTCGCGATCCGCACGCGGCGGCGTTCACTCCAAAGGGCTGCGTGTACGGGCACCACGTTCGGGTATGCCGCGGAGTTCTTGACCAGTTGCGCGTAGTTGCTATCCTCGGGCTCGATCGCGATGACCCGCGCCCGGGGGAAGGCCGTGGCAAAAAACACCGACGAAAAGCCGACGTTGGCGCCGGCGTCGACGATGACCGTCGCATCCCCGGTAAGGGACTTCACGTCGTGCTCGAGATCGACGAACACCTGGTGGAACACCTTTACGTCCGACGTGCGCGCGCGAAGGGTTAGCGGGGCGTTGAGGCCCGGCACGGTGACGGCAACGGTTTCGCCCGCGGGGCGCAGCTTCGTGATGATCGTTCGGAGGAGAACATCGGCGCCCCGTACAATGCCGAATCGCCTGAAATAGGGCGGGGAGAGCTTGAGAAATCGTTTCAGCGATGGCATTGGCGAATCACGACCGGCGACGAGAAAGGTCAGACGGTGCCCGTCGCGCCTCGTCGATGAGATCGAGGATGCGGTCGGTCACAGAGCTCCACGTGTACTTCTCACGCATCAACTTACGTCCGGCATCGCCCGCGTGGCGACGCTTGTCCTCATCGGTCAGAAACGAGACCAATGCCTCCGAATAGCCATCAATGTCTCCAACGGGCGCATAGGACCCCGTTCCCTTCCCCTCGATCAGCTCCATTGGGCCCCCCTGCGCCGACGTAACCAGGGGCAGCGCGGCGCTCATTGCTTCAACCAGAACGTGCGGCGAACGATCGAATCGGTGCGGCAGGAAAAACACTTTCGCGCGGCGGAACAGGCTCGCGAGCGCCTCCCCGCGCTGGACACCGAGAAAGCGCACGTGTGCCGTGTCGTGAACCCAATCGGCTCGTTTGTCCTGTCCAACGACGAGAAACTGGACGTCGGGGACGCGCGCGGCAACTCGCTCTGCGGTGGAAACGAGATAGTCCACGCCCTTTCGACGGAAGTCGTTGGAGACGTGCAGCACGATATTCTCGCGCACTTCTGGAGGGGTCTCAGCGGATAAGTCTACCGCGCACGGACCCCAGCCCACGACCCGGACCTTGTCCGCCACCGCTGGATGCGCCTCGATCGTTTGCGCTCGAGCCCATTCCGACATGCAGAAGATGCCACTCGAATCGCGATAGGTCTCGGCCTGCAAGGCATGCGATCGAACGCGCCCGGCGCTCGACGCCGGCGACTCACCGGGGAGCGGTTGCAGCGAGCGCGATTGGTCGATGTAGTTGAAAAACGGCGGCGGGGACGCCTCCCCCTGGAACGGATGGAACCAACTGCCCCAGCAGAGGAGCGCATTGACCGGTACGCTCTCCTCGCCCATGGCACGCAACAGGAGTTGGCGCCGGCGCCGCTGCATGAGCGGATGCATTTGAAAGCGACCCCACCACTCCGCGCGAACAGGGTGGAAGGTCAGCGCCGCAACCAAAGCGCGCGTCACCCGATCGACCCGATCGAAATCCCATGTCGCCTGGACAACGCCGCGCGCCTTCAAAGCCTCAATGAGGTAGCGCGATCGCGGCTCGTTTGTCGCTATCCCCAGAGCCAGCGGCAGAAGGCCCGGGGCCGAGTCGCGGGACGAGGCATTCTCACGACTGGATAGCGCCACGAGGCCTTCTCCGTTCAGGGCGATCCGCTAACGCGGATGTTATCGATGTATTGAAACTGGTCGTGTGGCACAGGGTGGAGACCGCCGCCATATGTGGGGTTCCAGGTCAGGCTGGACCACTTGCGAGCGGCGTTCATCTGCCACTTTACGTCGGTGTATTGATGCGTTTTCACTCCGTCGATCCACACATGGAGCTGGCCATCCGGCGTGTTGTCGCTGGAGCTCGCCGTGAGAAGCATTTCATAGCGCACCCAGCTTCCGTTTCGATTGTCCATTCGGGCCTGCGCGGCATTCAGATTCCCAGCAAGAATACGGTCAACCGCGCCTTGTTGGAAGAACGAGAAGTCCATGTTGGCACTGTCGAAGCCGTTATATGTAGCGGCCAACCGAGTCTCGTCGCCCGCTGGCCATAGGAATTTCGTCCCAGAATTGCCGTTTGTGTTGTCGAAGCCCGCGGAATGCTTGAGATAGAGACAGATGTAGAGGTTTTTGTACTGCTCGCTGGCGGCGAACGGGCGAGTGGTGTTGAATGGACCGGCGCCACCGGGATCGCCTTGCCGAAACAGTCCGGAGATGACGTTGTGGTTGGCGCTCGGGAACGGCGAGGTTGGATCAGCGACGATGCTCAGCTTGCCATCGCTGGACGCTTCCCCAATGTCGGTCCAACCGAGCGCGGTCGTCTTCGTTGAGTACCGAGGAGCCACGTCCCACGGCTGATCGCTGATGGTGGTGAATCCCGACGGCTCGTTCGGACAGCTTCCAGCTTGCGGCGGCGGCGGCGGCGGCGGCGGCGGCACCGACACAGTCGTCGAGGCGGAGGTGACCGCGCCGAGCGACGGCGCCGAGAAATTGAGTGTGAGCCCGATCCCGTCCAACGCAGTCAATGACAGGTTGGCAAAGGCCGCCACGCCACTGGCGTTGGTCGTCGCCGTGAGCGCTCCGCCGAGCACGCCCACGCCCGTGGCGATGCTCGCCGTCACCACCACCCCCGCTTGACCGACCGCCGCCTCGGACCCGTCCCGGAGCTGGATCACCGGCTGTTGGCCGAAGACGAGCCCGCTCAGAATAGAGGTCGAGGGCTGTGTCGTGATCGTCATGTGGGTGGCCGCACCACTCACCGCGATCGCGGCCGACGTCGCCGAGCTCAAACTCGGCGCCGTGAATGTCAAAGTGTGTGTGCCGCTGCCGGTGACCTTGAGGCCGGTGAACGCCGCCACACCGCTCGCGTTCGTAGTCACCGTCGTCGTCCCGCCCAACGTTCCAGTTCCGCTCGCAACCGCAACCGTTACCACGACTCCCGACTGCGGCACGGCGTTGTTGGCGCCGTCGCGAAGCTGAACCGATGGCTGCTGCGCGAACACGGCGCCGCTCACCACCGATGATGAAGGCTGCACGCTGAGTCCGAGTTGCGACGCCGGTCCCGCAAACACCGTTATGCTCGCAGCGCTGATCGACGAGAGCCCGGGGGACGTGAATCGCAACGTGCGCGCGCCGGCCGTGCCGCTGATGGACAGGTTGGTGAACGTCGCGACCCCGTTCGCATCGGTCGTTGCCGTGGTCGTTCCGCCGAGGGTGCCGCCGCCGCTCAGGATGATGGCGGTCACCACCGTGCCCGGCTGGCTCACCGGGTTGCCCACGCTGGTCTGAAGCTGAATCGCCGGCTGCTGGGCGAACGCCACCCCGCTTTGCGGCGCGTTCGACGGCTGGGTCGCGACGGCAAGTTTCGTCGCGGATACGGTGGCAATGACAATGGCGCTCGAGGTTGCCGGTGCAAGGCCCGTCGCGCTGAACTGCAGAGCATGCGACCCGCTGCCCGTGATGCTGAGATTGTTGAAGGTCGCGAGGCCGGTCGCATCCGTCGTCGCTGTCGCTATTCCGCCGAGCGTTCCGCTGCCAGTCGCGACCATCGCGGTCACAACAACGCCGCCCTGGCCCACGGCGCTGCCCGTCGCATCGCTGAGTTGAACTCCCGGCTGCTGCGCAAAGACAACGCCAGTCGTCGATGACGTCGGTGGCTGCGTGGCGATCGTGAGCTTGGTCGCCGCAATCGCGCCGACGGCGACGGTACCGGACGTCGCACTCGAAAGACCGGACGCGCTGAATTGCAACGTGTGTGCGCCGGACCCGGTGATGTTCAACCCTGCAAAGGTCGCGATACCATTGGCGCCGGTCGTCGCCGTCGCGGTCCCGCCGAGTGCACCGCTTCCGGTGGCGATCGCCACGGTGACGGTTACGCCCGTTTGTCCAGCCGCGTTCCCCGACGCGTCCGCGACTTGAATCACCGGCTGTTGCGTGAACGCAGCGCCACTCTGTGCCGACGTAGACGGCTGAGTCGCTACGACGAGTCGCGCCGCCGCGCCCGCGGTGATCGTGACGGCACTCGAGCTCGTGGACGTCAGGCCTGACGACGTGAAGCGCAGCGTGCGCGGTCCGGCGGTTCCGGTAATTGTCAGATTGGCGAACGTGGCCACACCGCTGGCGTCCGTCGTCGCCGTCGTAGTGCCGCCGAGCGTGCCGCCGCCGGAAACGATCGAGGCGGTAACGACGACGCCGGGTTGGCTGATCGCGCCGTTCGACGAGCTGCGTAGCTGAATCGCCGGCTGCTGCGCGAACGCCGCGCCGTTCTGCGCCGACGTTGACGGTTGGGTCGCGATCGAAAGCTGGCTTGCGGTGGGTGGCGGCGGCGGTGGCGGTGGCGCACCCGCGACGACAATCGCGCTCGACGTCGCGGAGGTGAGTCCGGACGCGCTGAACTGCAGACTATGGGAGCCGGACCCGCTGATGCTGAGATTCGTGAACGTCGCGACGCCACTGGCGTCGGTGGTTGCCGTGGTCGTTCCACTCAAGCTGCCGCTGCCAGTCGCAATCGTCACGCTCACGACCGCGCCCGGCTGATTGATGGGATTATTCAGTGCGTCGCGAAGTTGTACGGCCGGCTGCTGCCCGAGCGCCGACCCGCTTTGTGCGGTGCCCGACGGTTGCGTCGTCACGGCGAGCTGGGTCGCCGTTGGCGTTCCGCCTCCCGACGTCGTCGTCACGGTCACGGGCGCGTTGGCCGTCGCGTCGTCCACCATCCCGATGATCATCGCGCTGCCGGCCGCGATTCCCGTGACAGTGCCGCCGCCGGTCACCGCGACAATGCCGACGTCGCTCGACGTCCAGCTCACCGTTCGTCCGGTCAGCGCATTGCCGCTGGCGTCGCGGACCGTCGCGCTGGCCGTTGTTGCCAACCCAACTTTGAGAGCCGACACGCCGAGAGAAATAGTCACCGAAGCAGCCGGCGCTTGGACGCCGACAATCGCCGACCCGTTCAAATCGTTGGTCGTCGCCGTGATCACGGCGTTGCCCACGGCTACGCCGGTGATGACGCCGGTCGACGAAACCGTGGCAGCCGACGTGTTGTTGGACGCCCACGTGACCGTTTGGCCCGAAATGACCGCGCCGCTGCCGTCGCGCACCGTCGCCGTCGCCGTCGTGGATTTGCCGGCGGTGATCGCGCGATCAGCGATCGCGACGCTGACGGAGCCGACCACGGACTGCACCGTCACCGTCGCGGTGCCGCTCACGCCGTTGCTTGTGGCAGTGATAGTCGCCGTGCCCGGCGTGACCGCTGTGACGACGCCGTCCGCGGTCACGGTGGCCACGGTGATGTCGCTCGAGCTCCATGTGATCGGGAGCCCGACCAGTGCCGCGGACGCCGTATCGCGAACAACGACGGTCGCGGTCGTCGTCTGTCCGGGCGCCAAGCTGGTCGCACTCAACGTGACGGCGACTGACCGAATGGCCGGCGGCTGCACGACGAGCGTCGCCCTGCCGATCGTGCCTTCGCTGTTGGCAATGATGTCGGCGGAGCCCGGCCCGATGACGGTGATGACGCCGACGTTGGAGACCGTCGCGACGTTCGCGTCACTCGAGCTCCATGCGACGGGGCGGCCGGTGAGCACCGCGTTGTGCGCGTCGAGCGCCGTCGCAGTCGCCGTGACCGGCTGGCCGACGACAACAGCCGTCGTGCTGAGCGCCACGGTCAGTGACGCGACCGGAACGTCCGTGATGGTCACAGTCGCACTCGCGCTCTTGCTCCCCACGGCGCCCGTGATCTGCGTCGTTCCCGCCGTCAACGCCGTCACCAAACCGGACGGGGCGATGCTGGCGACGGCCGGATTCGATGAGCTCCACGTGATCGTGACGCCATTGAGCGTACTGCCCGAGTGGTCGTGTGCGATCGCTCCGGCCTGCACCGTCTGCCCGACCGTCAGGTTCGACAACCCGAGGTCGACGACGACGCTGTTGACTAACGCTTGAAGCTCAGTGGGCGACGTGTCGGACGAACACGAGATGACGTTCGACAACACCGCGAACACCGCGAGCCGCACGGCACGACGAAAAAGCATCATGAGTATTCCTCGAAGATCGCGAATCGTGTCGGCGCACAATACAACCGAGCGCGAACGGAGGTCCGACCACATCACGACGTGAAGGAGGAACAGGTTCACGTCGAATTCGCCCTAATAGTATCCGGTCGGGTTTATTCGGACGAGAGCGCAACCAAAATTTCTCGAGCGCGCTTTCGTCTTTCGCACAAATGGTGTCGGACGTCACACAAATCCTGTGACGTCTCGGCCGAAACGCCCCGGGACCGCCGCTGCGCTCGCCTGTCGACGCGCGAATGACTGCTCTCGAGGCTCACCGGCAACCCACGTCGCCGCCATTCGCAATGAGCAGGCAACGAGACGAAACGCGACGAAACGCGACGCGCAACGCGACGCGCAACGAGGATTTCACCGCCACGAATCACGTCGTCGCGACGAGCGTCGCTCAGACAATGTTTAGAAAATTGTATAGATGAACGGCGCGAGCGCGGAGCCCTGCGCGAAGACGAGCAGCGCGCCGACGACCGCCATCATCACGATGATGGGCAGCAGCCACATTTTCTTTCGCACGCGCATGAACTCCCAAAACTCCCTGGCAAGACCGCCTTTCGTCATGGGCGACGCTCCGAATTCAGACTCAAAATTGTCGGTCGAGACGACTGCGCGTGGATTCGCCGCGATCGACCCAGTAGCCCGTCGCTCCCGCACGGCGAGCCAGCGGGCTTTCCGAGAATACCCGCCGGACGACGCCGACCGGGGTGAGGATCGCAAAGTACACCACGCCCATGAACACCGGCGTCGTCACACGTGAGATCAAGTGCGCCACACGCATCCACGCGCGGTCCACCGGCCCGAGCCGCGCCGGAACAGCGGCGCCGCTCGCGACGAGAAGCAGGCCGGCGGCTCCCAGGATCACCGACGTCGCGCTGTGAGACCGCCAGCGCGCGACGACGGCGAGCGCCATGAACGCCGCGCCCACGGTCAGTCCGAACTTTTTTCCCGCCGCCGCCGTGTACGTGGACGTCAGTCGAGTTGAAACTGGCTCTTCCAGTCTGTCGTTTCGCGCCATTCCGGTTGCTCCGCCTTGCCAAGTAAGAACGAGCCGAGGACGAGATAGTCGATCTGCGTTCGCATGAAGCACGCGTAGGCATCGTGCGGCGAACAGACAATCGGCTCGCCCCGAACATTGAAGCTGGTATTCACGATCACGGCGCAGCCCGTCTTTGCCTCGAACGCCGCGATCAGGTCGTAATAATCTGGATTCGTATCGCGGGTCACCGTCTGAACCCGCGCAGAATAGTCGATGTGCGTGACGGCGGGAATGTCAGAGCGAACGACATTGAGCTGCTCGATTCCCCACAACGCATGTTGTTCGTCGGTCATCTTGATTTGCCGCGCTTTCTTTACCGGCGCGACGAGCAACATGTACGGCGACTCGCAGTCCAGCTCGAAGTAGTCACCCACGCGCTCTCGAAGCACGCTCGGAGCGAATGGGCGAAAGCTCTCGCGAAATTTGATCTTGAGATTCATCTGCGATTGCATGCGCGCGCTGCGCGGATCGCCGATGATGCTTCGATTTCCCAGCGCCCGCGGCCCAAATTCCATTCGTCCGTTGAACCATCCCACGATCTTCTCGTCGGCGAGGAGATCAGCCACGGTGTCGATCAGCACACCCCGGTCGAGTTGCCGGTACGTCGCACCCGCCGACATGAGATAGGCCTCGATGTCACGCGCACTGTACTCCGGCCCCAAGTACGAGCCTTTCATCGAATCGACACGCTCGCCGGCGTCTACCCCGACACGTGAACCGATGGTGGTTTTTTGCCGACGAGCGATTACGCGCGGCTGGTCGAAGTGCCGGTGCGCGACGAGTTGCGCCACGCCGAGGGCGCCGCCCGCGTCGCCCGCGGCGGGCTGGATCCAGAGCCGCTTAAACGGTCCTTCGCGCAGAAGACGACCGTTGCCCACGCAATTCAACGCGACGCCGCCCGCAAGAACGAGATTGTGCAAGCCCGTCGCCGCATGCGCGGTTCGAGCCATCCGCAACATGATCTCTTCACACGCAACCTGAACCGACCGGGCAAGATCCATGTCGCGCTGCGTCAACTTCGTCTCGGGCTCTCGCGGACGACCGCCGAACAGATCGTGAAACGCGTCGCTCGTCATCGTCAGCCCGTCGAGATAGTTGAAGTACCGCTGATCGAGACGAAAGGAGCCGTCGTCGCGAAGCTCGAGCAGATGCTTGAAGATCAGATCGACATACTTGGGCTCACCATAGGGCGCGAGCCCCATCACCTTGTACTCGCCGGAATTCACCTTGAAGCCGGTGTAGTAGGTGAACGCCGAGTAGAGCAGGCCGAGCGAATCGGGCCAGTGCATCTCGCGAACGAGTGAGATGTCGGCTCCGCGGCCCACGCCGATCGATGCCGTGGCCCATTCGCCCACACCATCGATCGTCAGAATCGCGGCTTCGTCGAACGGCGAAGGAAAGAACGCGCTCGCGGCATGTGACTCGTGGTGTTCGGCGTAGAGCAGCTCCCCGTCGTAGTCACCCAGTGCCGTGCGCAGCATTCGATCGGTGTACAGCTTCTCCTTGATCCACAGCGGTCCCGCTTTGAGAAAGGAACGAAACCCGCGCGGTGCAACGCCGAGGTAGGTCTCGAGGATCCGTTCGAACTTGAGGAGCGGTTTGTCGTAGAAGCCTATCGCCGCGAGGTCGCGAGTCGTGATCCCAGCCGTCGCGAGACAGTACTCGACCGCTCGCGCCGGAAAATCTGCATCGCCTTTTTTCCGCGTGAACCGTTCCTCCTGGGCCGCGGCAATGATTTCGCCGTCGGCCACGAGCGCCGCGGCACTGTCGTGATAGTAGGCAGAGATGCCGAGAACGAATCGATCAGCCACGGCCGGATTCACGGGGGAGATTTCGCATCCAACGGTGCAGCGCGCTCACGTCGGAGTCGGTGACGAAGCGATGTGTCGGCAGCGCAAACAGCGAATCGCGAAGCTCGGTCGCGCCCGGAACCGCAGGTTCGCCGGCGGTCAGAATTGGACGAAGCTCGGCGTGATCGGCCAGCGTAGCGGGATACGGCCGCACAATCCCAAGCTCCGGCGCCGAGCGCCGGCGACCGCTGAGGTCGCGCACGGGAAATCGCAAGAACGCCGGCGACGCGCCCGGCAGCCCGGTGACTCCTGCCAATTCAGGTGCGTCGTGCACCGCGCGCTCGAGCAATGCGGCATGGGCCCGTCGCGCTGCGACATCGGCTGGTTCGAGGTCGAACGCCGCGTTCACGAGCGCGCCAGATGCGGCGGACATGCCTCCGGGCTCGCCGGCCGGATGATAGACCATCTCGCCGAGGTGCAGCCATGGCAGCATCGACGGAAGAGCGTAGAGCGACGGACGGCCAAGCATCCATTGCACGCCGGTCTTCGCGAGTCCGCTCAGACCGCGCCCCGCCACTGGAACATCAAGTGACTCGACGGCGGCGCTCCAGCGGTCGCCCGCGCCGACAAGGGCGCCGCCGCCGGCGGCGCACAAGCCCTTCCCTCGTCCGAAGCTCAGCACGCCGAGCTCACCGAGACCGCCAAGACGACGCCCGTTCGACGTCCCGCCGGCTCCTTGCGCCGCGTCCTCGATCACCGTCACGCCGTCGTGCGCCGCGATCTCTCGTATCGACGACACATCCGCGGGATAGCCGAACAGATGGGCGACGACGATCGCATCCACGCCGCGTCGAAGCATGCGCCGCACCGAGTCGAGATCGGGGCTCAACGTATCGGGATCGATGTCGTAGAGGCGAACACGCACACCGGCGTACAGCGCCGCCGCGGTCAGATCGACGCACGCATACGCGGGAAGTCCCACGATTCCATTTGGCGCCGCCAGGCGGAGCGCGAGCACCAGCGCAGACGTTCCGCTGTCGGTGAGCGTGACGCTTCGTGCACCGAGCTCGCGAGCGATGCGCTCGCGCGCGCGGGCATGGAGGGGCGGCGCGGCGCCAAGGGAATCCACGAACGACCGCGCGAGGGCGACCACGGAAATCGGCGAGGCGACGGCAAGCTGTCGCCGGCCGATCATGGAATCGACCGAACGATCCGAGGTCCGAGTTGGTTGGCGACCGACAGCGGCAACCGCTGCCAGACGCGCGTCGCCATGGCGAAGATCCCCTGGTCCGGTGACGGCGTGGACGCTTCCTCCGCGTCGCGCGTTTGCTGGTACCACCACAATTCTTCTTCGCGCCCGCCCCACTGCATCTTGAACTTGTATGTCCCGCTGTCCTTGCTGCAGCGCCCAAAGTTGAACAGGCGCGCGCCGGCCCCGACCATGCGCTCCATCAACTCCCAATAGACGAGCATGTTCGGCGACATCGCCTTGTGCGACCGCAGGGCGGACGCCCACGTGATCTCGAACTCGTTGTTCCAGAGAAAGCCGCAACCGCACGCGATTGGCTGCTCATTATGGTACGCGACGGCAAAGTGGACGTCGTTGGGAAAGACGTTGGCGATCGCTCGGAAGAATGCCTTCGACTGGGCGGGCGTGCCGAGGTCGCGCATGTGCTGCGCGAACACACTATAGAATGCGTCGAGCTGGTCGAGGCCGAACTTCATCAGCACGCCGTCTTTTTTCGGCCGCTTGATCTGACTTCGCAGCTTGGCGGGCAGCGACGACCAGAGCGCCGTCGAGTCGGCCGGCAGATCGAGCACGACGGTCAATTTGCGATGCGACACAGGGAGATCGATCGGCAGCGGGACGCGGCTCCGCATTTCCAACAAGCGCACTCCGCGGCGCTTCGCCACGACCACGGCCTCGGCGGCAAGCGCCTGCACGGCTTCGTCACTGCCCAACGGCCCGCCGTAGTTTACGAACGGCATGGATACAAGAAAGTGACCGAACACGAGACTCCGTACGCGAACGAGCGGCAGCACGCCGGCGATCGTCGAGGTCGATGCGTCTCGAGCGGCCAGGTAGATACACTCGTGTCCGAAGACCCGATCGATGACGTCGCGCCACCCATGAAGATGGAAGTGCGTCCAGCCGGGCTGCGAGCGGACGAACTCGTCCCATTCAGCCGGAGGTCCTTCGAATCGGCCGACGACAACGCCTGTCATTCGGAAGTCCGCACTGTCAAGCGTGTTTGCATCCGTAGAATGTAGAGAGTCCCTGTCACCGCGGTAGCGTCCGTCGAGCCGGCGTCTCGCGGCGTGACGAGCGTATGCGCTCGACAGTCACTGCACGGGCCAAGTTACTCTATGTTTCGGCTCGGCTCGCCGTTCAGTTGAGGCGACGCAAACGGCGACGACCGCTCGTTCGACCGTCCACACTTTGACCTCCCAGCGTTCGGTAAGTTCGCATCGTGACCATCGCGGCTTGGATTCTCGTTTCGTTGCCATTCATCATGATCGGATATGCCTATGTCGCGTATCCGATCATTCTCTGGCTCATTGCGCGCGATCGCGCGGCTCCCGAGCGCTCCTCGAGCGAGGGGCCGCTCGTCAGCATTGTCGTGCCGGCGTACAACGAGGAGGAGCAGATTCGAGGAGCGATCGAGGCGCTTATCGCGCAGGAATATCCGCGCGACCGGTTGCAGATCCTGATCCTCTCCGACGCCTCCACCGATCGGACCGACGAGATCGTGTCCGAGTACCGGTCGCGTGGCGTGGAACTGCTGCGCATGCCCGTGCGCGGTGGAAAAACGGCGGCCGAAAACGCGTCGTGCGCGTTGCTCCGCGGCGACATCATCATCAACTCCGACTCGTCGGTCCGGCTGCATCCGTCGGCGGTTCGCCTGCTCGTTGACGCGATGGCTAACCCGAGCGTTGGGGTCGCGTCCACGCGCGACGTGAGCATCACACGCGCGGCGCAAAGTTCGAACACCACGGAGGCAGGATACGTCGACTACGAGATGCGGATTCGCGGTCTGGAGACGCTCGCTGGGGGCATTGTGGGCGCGTCAGGATCCGGATACGCGATCCGCGCCCGGCTCCACCGCCTGCCCGTGCGGGCGGATTTGAGCCGTGACTTCTCGGCGGCCCTTACGGCTCGATCGCACGGCTATTCCGCGGTTTCCGTGGACGACGCCGTGTGCTACGTGCCGCGCACCGCGTCGTTGAAAGCCGAATACAAGCGCAAGGTGCGAACGATCGCGCGTGGAGTTGAGACGCTGCTGCACAACGCTCATTTGCTCGACCCGATCAAATATGGCCTTTTTTCCTGGAAGCTTTTGAGCCACAAGATTTTTCGGTGGCTCGTCCCTGCTTCGATGATCCCGGCGGCGATTGGATTGGTCATTCTTGCTCCCACGAACGCCTGGGCGGCAGCGGCGCTGGGTGCGGGAATCCTGCTCGGACTGATCGCGCTGCTTGGGGCACTGTGGCCATCCTCGCGGCAAATGCCGCGCGTGTTGTCGGTTGTCACATTTGCCGTGGCAGCCAACGTCGCGGTGGTCCACGCTCTGGCGCGAGTCGCCTACGGGCACGAGGACCATCTCTGGGAACCGACGCGCCGGTCGCCCGCCGCGAACTGAAACAAAACGCTACAAACTCCTCAAACCGATTTGCGTTTGGCCAGTCCTGTGCGGCGCTACGGCAGGGTGGCGCACGCCCGCGACACCCCGTCGTGTGAGCGAGCATCCACTCGGGTCTGCCAATATTCAAGTCGTTATTGTCTAGCGACTTATGTATTCGGCGACAATCGCATTGGCTGGCATGAGTGCTGCGATAGGTGCCCACGTGACTCGCCAAGTCTCTCTGATCATCGCTCGGTGAACGGGAGACCCCACGGCGATCTGTCTTCCAGGCCTCGCCTCCGCACGGAGATACCGACAATGGCTAGTACTGCACCTATGCACTTCAATAGCGCTCGCTTTGAGATTGCCCGGAACTCGACGTCGCAGCAGGCGAAGGAGCTCCGTTCACGCGTGCGGCAGTCCCTGGAGGAAGGTGAACGGCACTTGGTCGTGGACTGCGAGGCGTGGCAGCAGTTGGACCTCAGCGTCCTGAGCTCGCTCATTCAGTGCGCCGCTGCATGCAAGCATGAAGGGGCGTCGTTCGAGGTGGCAAACCTGTCGAGCACGATGCAGGCGAACGTTCGCGCGTTGCAGCTTGGCGGCCGACTCGGTCTGGCTGACTAACGAGAGAATACGGCGCGGCGAAAGCCGCGTCTTGCGGGACACCTCGGGGGAGGTGCAAAGGTCTGTCGGGTGCCGCGGCGCTCGACGGACCTTTCCGTTGTGCGGTACAAAGCTCTCTCCTCCCGAACGCGGGCGGAGGCCAATTCGATCAAAAAAGAGATGGCCGCCAATCGGCGGCCATCTCTTCACCCAGCAAGGAACTGCCCGGAACGATCGAGCAGGCTACTCGATCACGTCGTCGCTTGCTGCTGCTTGCGGCGGCGCATGCGTACCACCGGGATGAGCCCAGCAAGGCCCGTGGCAAAGAGCGCGGTCGTCCCCGGCTCCGGCGTCGACGTCACATGGATGTTCCCCGTGAGTGCAACAGGGCTGTCGCCAGGCGTCAAGCTGACATCGTTGACCTTGAGCACGAACGTGTCTGTCCAGCCGCCGGAGTCGAACGCGTACGACTGCGTGGAGGGCAGGAAGCGGAGGTCGACGCCTCCGTATGTGTTGTTCTGGACCACACCTTCGAGGGCGGCCGAGAATAGCGAATGCGGGCTGATGAGGCTGGGCACGGTGAAGATCACGTCGAGCAGGAAATGCGTATCCTCGTAGCTCGCGTCGCTGGTCCCCAGCGCGAACGAACCAAGGTTGTTGACGTTTCCCGAAGGTCCGTCGGGCGTGGCGGCGGCGCCAATGCCTGCGAAGGTTCCTGCGGTATTCACGTTGAACTGCGATGCCACGAACGTGAGGAAATCCAGCGTCAGGCCTGATCCCGACGCGGCGGGAGTGCACGGCGTGCTTCCGACGTAGAAGCATCCTTCCGTCGATCCCTGGAAGTTCCAGCTCTGGGCGTGAAGCGACGCGCCGGATCCGAGGATCCCGACGGCAGCCGCGCCCAATATTCGGTGGGTGAACTTCATGTTGACTCCGTACCCGGGTGGAGAGTTGCTCGGGCGGTCCTTCCGCCGAGTCTGAAAACGACCCATGAACAGGCGGTCTCGATCCCGGGTAAGGCAGGCGGCATGCCCTCGCCGCTCTCCTGTTCGATCACCGAAAATCGATGCGGGAAGGCTCGGCGACACGCGCGCTAAGTTGTTGCGGCGTCACATGAAACGGACGCGGATCAAACGGTTTTGCGCTCGGTGATTCACCCTCGGAACGCGATGCAAACCGGTCGTCTTTCGGGGCGTCGCTGCGGCGTCACGACAGACGTGTGGCGCATCAGCCAACGTCGGCCAAAACCCCTGTCCGTCAAGCAACGAAATGTGCCAGCCACCGTCAAGGATTTCAGCTTCGTCCGACCGCGATTCCGATCGTCCTCGGAGCAACTAATCCTCAATCTCGGTCGGTCACGCCTTGGGGAGCACCCGGTCGACGTCGGCCATCAATCGCGCCGAAATGTCGGCGCCGAGCGCACCCGCGACGGCCAATGCGCGGCGCGATTCGGCGTCGTCGCTCGACTTCGTCGGCGCGATGACCGGTACCACGACGCGCACCAGCGCTTCCTCGGTGTGTCCGGCGATCGCGGCGTCGCGCAGTAAATTCCACTTTACCGCATACTCATTCGCGACGATGCGCCCGCGACCCTGGTACCAGTAGAATGCGATCGCCGTGGCGCCCTGATTCTTCAAGACGAATTTGTTGACCGCTCGGCGTGTTCCGCCCACGACGAGTGTGTCCATCCCCGCGGTGAGCACCTCCCAACCGGCGCCCGGCAGGCAATTGCGCGGCGAGTGGATCGTCTTGCCCTGCGTTTGCCGCTCGTAGTACGACACGAACGTGGTGAACGCTGCGACGGAATCGCGCCAATACACGCGTGCGACGTAGTCGCTCATGCCGGCGACCTGCCGCTCGTCGTTGGGGATGGTCTGATCCACGACCCGATAGCCGGCCATCGTGGGAAAAATACTCTTCAACGGCGCGGCGAGCGGCGTCGCCGCCTGCGATCGCGCGTTCCACACGAAGGCACATCCGACGAGCAGAAACAGTGCAGGAACGAACGCGCTCAGCTTACGCATGGCTTTCCGTCCCTCTCCAATTCGCGACGCGCCGCTCGATCATCATCTCGATGCCGGCCAGCGCGGCGAGGGCGGTCAGCGAAACGAGAAACAGCAGCCATCCCTCGGTGATGTGCATGAAGCCCTTGCCGAGCTCCGGACTGACGAAATACACCAGAAAGCCCGTCATGAAAACTCGAATGCCGTTTACCACGATGGCGATCGGAATGGCCAGAACGACGAGTGCCACGCGTCCGACCACGGTCTGCAGCATCAGCGCGCCCATGAGGATTCCTATACTGAGCAACGCCGTCAAGGAACGGAGGCCGCTGCACGCTTCAGTCACGAACAGCTCGTGGCCCGGAAGGCGGATGACGTTACCCGAGAGCTGCACCGGCACGTTGCGCATGTGCAGTAGCACAGCGCCCATCTTCGAGGCTCTGAATTGCAGCGGCAAGGCGATCGCCTGCGTGAGCAATTCGGGAAGCGGCACCGAAAGGCAGGCGAGAGTGAACGGCAGCCACCAGCGAATGACCTGCCGCACGCCATAGTGGAATACGGTGAGGCCCACCAGCGCCAGAACGATCGACATGCGCATGGTGAAGAGCTCAGCGGCAAGACCGGCGGCGCACCGTACGGCGACGGCGAGCGCGAGAATCCCCAAGCCAAGCGCGGGATTCGGCGTGGCGTCCTTCCGAACGCCGGTGCGCCACGCCAGCCAAATCGCGACGGGCGCCAACAGCAATCCGTGTCCAGCCTCGGGGAGAGTCCACCAGTCGTTGGCCAGCGAGACAAACGGCTGCACGAACAGAAGCGCGAATAGGAGCGCCGTGACACCCAACGCGACGAGTTCTTCGCGGGGACGCGACGCGTGACCGGCCAGCACCTGTCCAACGTCGGTCACTGCGCGCCGAGCGTCCGTCAACATGCTGCTGGATGGCGTTGCCCCAGTTCCCATTCAATCAGTTCCCACTCGAGGATAGTGAGCGATTCACGCCGCGGACCGCCGGCTGCCGCTCTACCGCGCATTGGAGACTATCTGGGCGCCGTCCAGGTCACGTCGGCGTGGCGCCTCGGAGCCTCACCAGGCAGACGGAAATGGGCGGGCAGAAGACCTTCGATTCGCCACCGTCACCGGAGCGGGAGTGCTCCGACCAATCGAAAAATAGCGGACAGGCATTCCACGCGCTCGCCGACCCCGTGCCGCCTCTCCGGGGGCGGTCACACAGACCGGCTCGAGCTTTTCGTCGCCGGGCCGGACCAGGGCTATCGCCTGCTCGTCGAGTCCGTGAACCGATACAGAATTTCCTTGTCGCCGCGCACCATGCCAAAAATTTCGCGCGCCACCCGTTCTTGCGTGGCGAGATCCGTTCGGACCGCGGCTTCGTAGCGCTTGAGCGAGTCCACCGTGTGCTGCAACGAATCCACCGCTCTCGCGATTGTCGTGCGCTCGCGGCGTTGGTGAAACAGATCCAGCGTTCCGAATTCCCCGCCCTGCACGGCGAACACGACCACGGCGCCGCCTGCCAGCACGACGCCGATCTTCTTGATCAGCGAACGCCGCTCAGAGGCCATACAGCGCGCCGCCGGGAAATTCCGCGGCCCCGCCCAGTTCCTCTTCGATTCGTAGCAATTGATTGTACTTGGCCACCCGATCCGTCCGACTTGCCGATCCGGTCTTGATCTGACCAGCGCCGGTGGCCACCGCAAGATCGGCGATGAACGTATCCTCCGTCTCGCCGGAGCGGTGCGAGATCACGGACAGATATCCTGCCGCCCGCGCCATCTCGATGGCTTCGAGCGTTTCGCTCAGCGTGCCGATCTGATTGACCTTGATCAAGATCGCATTGGCCACGCCGCCTTCGATTCCGCGAGCGAGACGCTCGGTGTTGGTGACGAACAGATCATCACCGACCAATTGGCACCGATCGCCGAGCGCCGCGGTCAACTTCGTCCATCCCTCCCAGTCGTCCTCGGCGAGTCCGTCCTCGATCGATACGATCGGATATTCATCGAGCCATTTCGTGTAGAGCTCGATCATTCCCTCGGCATCCTTTCGCACGCCGCCGCTCTTCTTGAACGTGTACATCCCGTCGACGAACAGCTCACTCGCCGCGCAGTCGAGCGCGAGCGCGATCTCTTTTCCGGCCGCGTAACCCGCCGCGTCGATCGCTTCGAGAATGACGGTGATTGCTTCTTCGTCGTCGCGCAAATCCGGCGCAAAGCCGCCTTCGTCGCCAACCCCGGTCGCGAGCTTGCGCTTGACCAGCACCTTTTTGAGCGAATGAAACACCTCCGCGCCCATGCACAGCGCGTCGGCGAAGGACTCCGCGCCGATGGGGACGATCATGAATTCTTGAAAGTCCACCGTATTCGTGGCGTGCGCTCCGCCGTTGAGAATGTTCATCATCGGCACCGGCATGACGCGCGACATCGGTCCGCCGAGGTAGCGGTACAGCGGCATCTTCACCGATTGTGCGGCCGCGCGCGCCACGGCCAACGAGACCGCGAGGATGGCGTTAGCGCCGAGGCTCGACTTGTTCGCGGTCCCGTCCAGCTCGATCATCGCGCTGTCAATGCCGATCTGGTCGGTCGCATCCATTCCGACCAAGGCCGGTCCGATCGTCTCCTCGACATTTTGAATGGCGCGCTGCACGCCCTTGCCGAGGTATCGATGCGAATCGCCATCGCGAAGCTCAACGGCTTCATGCTCGCCGGTGCTCGCGCCGCTCGGCACTGCCGCGCGTCCCATCGTTCCGTCGGAGAGGAAGACGTCGGCCTCGACGGTCGGGTTGCCGCGGCTGTCGAGGATCTCGCGGGCTTTGATCTCGGCTATGGTATTCATGAAGGATTGAATTCGTCGTGGCGTCGGAGGGCGTTCGGGAGACGTTGGAGAACGTCTGAGGACGTCGGAGGAACCGCTGAAGCAACGATCGAAGGGTAACGGCCCCTAGGCCTGCTTCGCCACGGGATCGTCCGTCGTGGCCACCCCGTAAAGCTCATCGAGCGCGTCCGCCATTCTCGCCCAGACATCGGTCATCAGTTCGGTGCGATCATGGTACGCGAGGCCTTCGGTGGGCACGGGCTCGAGGAAGTGCAGATCGACCGTACCCGGCCGAATCCAGAACGACCCTTTGGGCATGACCTCACGCGCGCCATGGACGATCGTCGGGATGACCGGCGATTGGGATGCGATCGCCAGCACGAACGGCCCCTTTTTGAACGGGCGAAGGCGGTAGTCGGTTCCGCGCGTTCCCTCGGGGCACACGACAATGGTGCGACCGCGCTGAACTTCAGCGGCTGCGACCTTGTAGGACTCGAACGCCTGCTTCCGATTGTCCCGGTCGAGAAACACGATGCCCACGCACTCCGCGGCGAAACCGAACAGCGGCAACCGCCTGATCTCCGACTTCGCGACGAAACTGCACCACGGGACCTCCGCCGCGAGCGGAAAGATGTCGAACCAACTCACGTGATTCGCGATGGCGACCGCGCCGCGCGCGTTCTGCAATCGCTCGGCGCCGTGCACGCGGACGCGGACACCCGCGGCGCGATTCAGCGTTCGCGCCCAGAGCCGCACACAGCGCGCATATATCGAGGTCGGCCCCTGCGGCACCCGGAGCAGCCGCGCGACCACCACGACCGGACCAAGCAGCGTTGTCATCACCAGCACCGTCAGACCAACGAAGATCGTGCGCATCAGCGCGAAAGGTGATCGTAGCCGCGCGCGTTGGCAACGCGCAAACCGCTGACTTCCACGCGTCCGTCGCGACCGTCGGTCACACGACCGATCTCGGTGAGCGGAATCCCGAACCGGCCTTCGAATGCAACGACGTCGAACGCAAACGGCGACGTCACGACGAGCTCGTACTCTTCACCGCTCTCGAGCGCCGCTCCGATCTCGACTCCGTCAACCAGCGGCACGCGGTGAGCGTCCAGGACAATGTCCGCGCCACTGGCCGCGGCGAGATGTCCCGCGTCGGCGACGAGTCCATCCGAGACATCAACCGCCGCAGAGGCTCCATGGTCCGCGAGCCACTGTGCTTCGGCCAGTCGAGGAGTTGGACGTGCGAAGCGATCACGAAACGCGCCTGGGGATTGTCCGGCGTACAACAACGCGACGGCAGCCCCGGGAGCCCCGAGTCGCCCGGTGAGATAAACACGCTCGCCGGCGCGAGCGCCGCGACGCGTCAGTGGCGCGAACGATTCACCAAGAACTGTGGTCGTGATCGAAAACTCGCCGCCGTCGCTGAGGTTTCCTCCCCGTATGCACGTCCGCGCGCGATCGACCATTTCCCCGATTCCGTCCGCGATCTCGATCAACGAGTCGCGCCAGGTTTTCGGGAGCGTGATTGCGACGAGGACGCCCGTGGGCCGCGCGGCCATGGCCGCGAGATCGCTGAGCGCGGCGGCGACCGCTCGATAGCCGATCTCGCGCGGCGTGAGCCAGCCGTGGAGAAAATGTTTGCCTTCCACCATCGTGTCGACACTGACCACGAGTGAATCGCCTCTCGCGACACGCATCACCGCCGCGTCGTCGCCAATGCCGACCGCGCGCGGGCCCCACCGTTCGAGCATCTGTCGAACCGCGTCGAACTCAACGCCTGGGCCCATGGATGTCTCGTCCGTCATTGCGCGCCGGCGACGTCCGCGAGCTCAGCGAGGACGGGATATCGTCCGGGCCGCGCGTCGAACGTCCAACTGTCGCGCAATTCATTCACGACATCTTCCAGCGAAATTCCTCGAATGCCATTTCCCTGGCCCGTAGGAACACGCTCGGCCGCCCGTCCGTGAACCCACGCCGCCGCCGCCGCGGCGACGAAGGGGTCACCCAGCTGAGCGAGCAACGTCCCAGCGATGCCGCTGAGCACGTCGCCACTGCCGGCGGCAGCAAGCGCCGGTGTTCCGCTCGCGCTGACCAGCACCTCGCGCGCCGGCGACGTGATGATGGTTGGCACGCCCTTGAGCAAAACGACGGCGCGTAGCAATGCAGCCATGTCTCCACCGACCTCGAAGCGCGCGGCGAGCGCACTGTCGACCGCGACGCCGGCCAGACGCGCGAATTCCGCGACATGTGGCGTGATGAGCGCGGGACGGCCGCCCAAAATCCTCGAGAGATCCCCGGCGCGGCCCTCGAACAGCGTGAGCGCGTCGGCGTCAAGCAGTGTTGGACCGCGCCAGCAGCGCAGCACACGCTCGAGCAGTTCGCGGCTCGGAGCGCCGCGTCCCAAGCCTGGCCCAATCACAACGCAATCGGCCCAATGTGCGATCTCGCGGTCAACCCCGGCGTCGTCCGTCGGCCACGCGCCCGCGAGCGCGTACGGTTCGCTTTGCTGAACCGCCGGCAGGCTGTCCGGTGACACAATGAGCTTGACCATCCCCGCACCGCTTCGCTGCGCGGCGCGACCAGCGAGGATGGAGGCACCGGCCATTCCGGTTGCGCCGCCGACGATCGCGATCTTCTTGCGCACGCCCTTGTGCGCGCTCGCGCCAATCGCCGGAATTTGACTGGCGACCCAGGCCTCGTCCACGAGACCGCCCGCTCTGTCAGGAAGCGCGGTGAACGCATCGAGCCCGATGTCGAGCACAACGACGATTCCGCATCGATCGCGATCGACGAGATGGCCACGCTTGATCGTGCCGAACGTCAGGGTGAGATCGGCAGTCACGACGTCGCCGCTGGACTCACCCGTCGTTGCTTGGAGACCCGACGGGAGGTCGAGCGCAACAACGACGGCGCCGTTTGCACGCGCCGTATTCGCTTGGCGAATCACCGCGGCGATCGCTCCGCGCGGCGCGCCCGTGGCCCCGGTTCCGAGAAGTCCGTCGACCACAATCGCATACCGGCCGAGCGATTCCGGAGCGCTGCCATCGACCAAGGCGTCTGGCTCGATCACTCGAGCCGCAAGCGTACGCTCGGCGATCGCATCGGGCGTTTTCGCCGCGACGGGTTCGACCACGCGCACGCGAACACCGACCGCGGCCAGCGCGCGCGCGATCACCCAGGCGTCGCCGCCGTTGTTTCCGGGTCCCGCGAGCACAACGACCCCGCCGTCCAGCCGGTCTCGGTAGCGAAGTGCGATCTCACCGGCCGCCGCCGCGCCGGCACGTTGCATCAGCGTTCGCGAGGGGACGCCCGCCGCGATTGCCGCGGCGTCACGCGCCGCCGATTCCGTGCTGGTGACGACGCGGACGAGAGTGTGCACGAGAGTGGTGACAGGCGCCTACTTCTGCGAGATCCCGACGGAACGGCCGTAGCTCAATTCGCCGTTATCGATGCGGATATTGAATCCGCAATCGGGATTGCTGCACGCCCAGGCTTTGTAGGTGATGGCTGCTCCGTCGCGCCCATAGTCGCTCAGTGGAAGGAGGGTTCCACTCCGGCATTTTCGGCAATCGGGCAACTCCATCGGCTTTTCCATGCCCCCCTCCTCACCCTTCTTCCGAATCTGACGCGTACGACCTTCGCGCGCCGCGGACACCAGGACACGCCGCAGTGCAGCCGGCCATTTGTTGCCGGCGACTAAACCGGGAGCGCTCCGCTCCATGGGTATTCGCGCTCGAACGCCTGATCGAAGTCGAAGACGGCGGCGAACTCGTCGCGCGTGTCGGTGGGCTGACTCATGAGGAGCCCCAAGTCGACGAGCGTGAACACGACATCGCCGATGTCCGCGCTGCTGCGCACGCCCCAGTGGTCCAGGACCAGCCGGGACATCACGCCGAACCGTTCGAGCGCGAGATCCCGGCAGGCGAGGGCCAGTTCGCGGCCGGTGATGTGACGGCGCTCGTCGAGGCGTTGTTGGCAATACTCGAGGGCGGCGAGCACAAAGAGGTATGCGCGCTCGTCGAACCGCGGCTCGTGGAGCCGAATCCGGTCCATAATCCCATCGCGAAAAGCCAGTTCCGCCACCGCACTCCCGGTTTGCTGCCTTGTAGACTAACGGCGGGACTAACTGCGTCCCGCCGACGTCAAGAAAATGACGGATGCGCGTCCCCACCACAACTCCCCTCCGTACCCATTGCGTGCCCGATGCGTGCGGATTGCGGGTTTGGGAGAGGCGCCGCCACGGGGCGGACACTAGATTAGAGTCGTTCGGCCGAGGTTTGGGAGCCTTCCGCTCCTTTGGTGGGCGTTTTGTCCCGCTGGCGCTCGTCCAACCCCGCATCCTGATCGAATGAAGCGCGCCTTCAAATACGACGTCGCGATTACGGCTGCCGATTTCGACGCGCTTGCCGTCGCGGAGCTCAAGCGACGGTTGGAGCACCGGCTCGCCAAGCCGGTCTATGCCGCGCCGCGCACCGGCGACCGGTCACGTCCGGTCGCGGCGCCCGTTCAAAAGGCCATCGAGAAAGAGGCGCGCGTCGTCGTCGTTCTGTTCCAACGACTCTGGGGCGGATCAGGGGCAACCACGGCCGAAGCGGCGGCGCTCAAGGCACGAATCGGAACCGTGAAGCACAAGGATGTGCTGATCATACCGCTCGACACGTCGCCGCTCCCCACCTGGCTCAAGGGCACGGTGGTTCGCTCATCGGGAGCGCCGACCGGCGCAGTCGTGCTCGACGCGATCGTCGACGCCGTGAGCGCGGCCGGCGGAACACCCAAGCGGATGACCGACGCAATCGCGGCAGCTCGCGCAGCGGAGGACGAACAGCGCGCCAAAGCGCGGACGTCCTTCCTCACATCGCAGCGCGCACTCACGCTGATCAACCGCGAGCTCGATTCGCTGTCGGCAACCGTTCTCAAGCTGTGCGAGACGCCAGGCACATTGCCGCTTGGTCTCGCTGCCGAAGTACGACGCACGCCCGATCGCTACACGGTGCAAATCGGACCGGTGGGCCTCAGTTTTTCGTGGATCCGAGGCCGATCAAATTCGATCGCCGACGGCCAGCTCCTCGTCATCGAGTGGAGCGGACAGCTCGGCGAGCGTCAAGCGACGCCGGAGTTGAAGGCCGCCATGCCGGCGTTCGAGAACGTGCTGCAGCCGCACGCGACGAGTCCCGAGGACTGGCAGTGGCGTCGCGCCGACCTCGACCTGTGCTGCTACACCACGCGCGACCTCGCCGAGCAATGCGTTGCGGCGGCCGTGCAACGACTGCCCGTTCCGGTCGCGGTCTAGCGCGCGGTTTAGCGCGAGGTCAGACCGCGTAGAGCGGAAAGCGCGCCGACAGCGCCAAAACCTCACTCCGCACCGCGGCTTTCACTGCACCGTCTTCCGGCGCGGACAGCACGCGATCGATCAACCCGGCAATCGTCGCCATCTCCGCTTCGTTCATGCCGCGGGTGGTCACCGCCGGTGTGCCGATGCGAATGCCGCTCGTGACGAACGGCGACTGCGTTTCCTTCGGAACGGTGTTCTTGTTCACCGTGATGGCCGCTTCATCGAGCGCCAACTGCGCGACCTTGCCCGTGAGTCCGCGGTTGCGCAGGTCGACGAGCATCAGATGATTGTCCGTTCCGCCCGAGACGATCTGAAATCCGCGCGACACCAGCGCCGCGGCGAGGGCCCGCGCGTTGGCGACGATGCGCTGTGCGTATTCTTTAAACGATGGCGCGAGCGCTTCGCGGAAGCACACGGCCTTCGCCGCGATGATGTGCTCCAGCGGACCTCCCTGAGCCCCGGGGAATACAGACTTGTCGATGGCCTTGGCGTGCTGCGCCTTCGACAGAATCATTCCGCCCCGCGGACCGCGCAGCGTCTTGTGCGTTGTCGTGGTAACGACGTCGGCGTGCGGAACGGGTGAC
>JBDUEJ010000072.1:0-25025 GCA_040002475.1 bacterium
CACGAGATCTACTGCTCCTCTCTCTGGCGTTGCTGCTCAGGAGCGGCGACGGGCGCGGCCGATGGGCGCTCCCGGTTGCGGAGCCTAACGACAACCGTACACCGGCGGGTACGGTCCGTGATGGCGTGCTCACGATCTCACTGGAGGCCACGCTTGCAACGTGGTACCCGGACGGCGACTCGCTCCCCGGGATGCCGATCGAGGCATTCGCCGAGTCCGGGAAGCGGCCGAGCGTTCCAGGTCCGCTGCTGCGCGTAACCGCCGGTACCGAGATTCGTGTCGTCATGCGAAACTCGTTGGAGCGTGACACGCTCACGTTCTACGTGCCGGCCCGAATCGCGGATGCGACGAAAGGGGGAGGGCTCGACTCGATCGTGCTGGCCCCGGGCGACGCAGGTGAGCTTCGCGTGCGCGCCGAGCGTTCGGGGAACTACCTGTATCACGCGAACGCGCGCACGCCGCTCGACCGCGCGCTCCGCATGCGCGGGTTCCTCGTCGGCGCGATCATCGTCGATTCCGCAGGCAGCGCTCCGCGGCCAAAGGATCGGGTCCTCGTGCTGACCAGCACCGACGATTCACTGACGTCGACCGGCGTCCCGGACACCCGGCGTGAGATCCTGGCGATCAACGGACGGTCGTGGCCGCACACCGAGCGTCTCGACGCGACCGTGGGCGACACGCTGATCTGGAAAGTGCTCAACGGATCCCCTGACGTACATCCCATGCATCTCCACGGCTTCTACTTCCGCGTGGATGCCTTCGACGGCCCGCAGGCACTCCCGCCGAGCAAGACCGCCGGCGGGCGCATGGCGGTGACGGAGCACATGCTGCCGTTCACCACGATGAGCATGACGTGGGTGCCGGAGCGCGCTGGGAACTGGCTGTTCCACTGTCACTACCAGCCACACGCGGGGCCACACCGGCCGCTTGGCCCCCTACCCAGACAGGAAGACGATGGATCGGGTCACGACATGCACGCGCTTCGTGGGATGGGTGGCTTGGTAATGGGGATCCACGTCAGACCGCGCAGCGTCGAGCTGGCGGCACGGCCTCCCGTGACGCGGCGACGACTGCGGCTCGTCGCGGTCCGCGACTCCGGTTTTCCGGACTCGCTGCCGTCGATGCGCTTCGTTCTAGAGGAAGGCGGTAAGCGGACCGAGACGCGCACGGGCTTCAGCCCGACCATTGAACTCTCGCGCGGCGTGCCGGTGGCGATCACCGTGGTCAATCGACTCGGCGAGCCTCTCTCCGTGCATTGGCACGGCATCGAGATCGAGAACTACTTCGATGGCGTGCCGGGATTCGCCGGCTTCCCTGGACGTCTGGCACCGATGATCGCACCGCGTGATTCGTTCGAAGCGCGCCTAACGCCGCCGCGGAGTGGGACGTTCATCTACCACTCCCACGTCGACGAGGCTCGGCACCATCGGGCAGGGCTGGCGGGCGCGCTCATCGTCCGCGACGGGCCGCCGCCAGCGCGGACGACCGAGCATCTCTTCTTCATCAAATCTGCGCGCGGTTCGAGCGGAACCTTTCCGATGGAAATCAACGGGGAGGTCAACCCTGATACGATCGTGCTTCGCGTCGGCCTTCGGTATCACTTCAGGTTCATCAACCTCGCCGTCACGAGCCCGAACGCGACGGTCTACCTGACTTCGCGGCCGGACAGCTCGCTCAGTAATCTCCGCGACACGATGCTCATGCAGTGGCGTCCCCTGGCTAAGGACGGAGCGGATCTGCCCGAGCAGGACCGCACGCGCCGCTCAGCGCAGCAAATCGTGAGCATCGGAGAGACCTACGACTTCGAGTTCCAACCGCTCGTGCGCGGTGAGCTGCGGCTCGAGGTGCGCCCGCTCTCGGCCGGAAGACTCTTCGTGCGCGTTCCAGTGCGCGTGCGGTGAGTGAAGCGTCATTCGATGCGTACAGAGTCGTCGCAGCCTGTGCTGGACAGCGGCACTGGAGGCGGTCGCACGAAGTCGCGCACGCCGCCGCCTAACGGTTGAACTCCACGGAGCACCATTTCCGACAGGATGACATTCACGCAAAGCAGAATCACACTCTCGGCGTCGCCGCCGATGCGTACTCTTGGGGCGCGGATCTGTTTCCCGAAGGCCCAGAACGGCGTTGGGCTCGGGACGCACCTACTCGCCCGCGTGCGCGGTGATGCGCGTTCTCTCATTCCAGTGATCGAGCGCGAGGCTCGCGCCATCGATCCGACGGTGCCGTTGTCCAAGGTTCAGACGATGGCTGGCTATCGGACGGAGAACCTCGGCAGTCCGCGAAACACGTCGCGGCTCATGGAGATCTTCGGCGCGTTCGCGCTCGCGTGCATCGGACTCTACGCCGTTGTGTCGTTCGTCGTCGAGCAGCGCGCGATCGGCATTCGCGTCGCACTCGGCGCTGTGCAACGCGACGTCGTGCGACTGTTCATGCGTGGCGGCATGCGCCTCGTTGGCGCGGGATTGGTTGTCGGTCTCATGATCGCTTCCTGCTGTCGCGCGTCCTCGGGTCGATGCTGTTTGGCGTCACGCCGCTCGACGTGGCCGGCGCGGCGATTCCAGTGAGTGGGTTGATGATTGTGGCAATGGTGGTCGCCGCGTGGATTCCATCGCGCCGAGCCGGTCGAGTCGATCCGGTCGCGGCGCTCCGAAGCGAGTAACGCAGACTTCGGTTGCCTACCGGGCAACTACCGCGACGATGCAACGTTCGCGTCGGCGTAGCGCGCTCATGCGGGGAAGATTGTGGACTGGCCCCTCTAAGATCAGTAGTATTGGCCTCGCTGGGCGCGGGATGCACGCCGACGCGAACGTGCCACAACGCTTCTGCACTCTCGAGCTCGTGAGGTACATCGCGATGTCGTCAATGATCTTTGCTCTCGTGGGCGCGCTGAGCTCGTCGGCGCCGGCGCGCGGCTGTGACGCGTTTCCGCCGACGGTCGGCGCGTCTGTGCGCGCCAATGACAACCGATCGCGCGCCGGGTCGCTTCGCGACGGCGTTCACACCGTGAACCTTGTCGCGCGCACCGCCACCTGGCGTCCCGACGGACGCGGTGGCTGTGCGCTCACGGTGCACGCATTCGCCGAAGAGGGCCGGCAGTCGCAGATCCCCGGTCCGCTCATTCGTGTTCGTATCGGCACAAGGGTGCGCGTGAATGTTCGCAATGAACTTCCTAACGCCGTTTGGGTCCGCGGGCTACAGGATCGCGGCGCTGAAACCGTTGAATCGGTGAAAGTGGAAGCCGGCAAGAGTCGGGAATTTCGCTTCGTTCCAAATGCGCCAGGTGCGTGGTACTACTGGGCAGGAGATTCCGCCGCTCGTGTGCCGTCGTCGGACGCGAATGGTCAACTGGTCGGCGCGCTCATCGTCGATCGTCCGGTCGGCATCGGCGCCGCGGTAGCGAACGTTCGGATCATGGTGCTCACGCGCTGGACGCCGCGTGAAACGCGAGGCAACAACGGCTTCCAATTGAACGCGCTCAACGGCCTGTCCTGGCCGAATACAGAACGACTCGCGTATGTGGTTGGCGACTCAGTGCGCTGGCACGTGATCAACGCGACGAACGAAATCCACGAGATGCATTTGCACGGCTTCTATTTTCGCGTCGAGTCGCGCGGGTTCATGATGCGCGATAGCACGAGTGGCGGTCTATCATCGAAGCCGATGCTGGTCACTGGGGCATTGCGTCCGGGAGAATGGCAGTCGATTGCCTGGTCGCCGGATCGTGCCGGCAATTGGCTCTATCATTGTCATCTGCTCACGCACATGAGCAGCGCGCAACGTCTCGACCGAATGACGACTGGGACATCGGCCGAGATGACGCGGCATGGTGAAACAGGAAAGGGCTCCGCGGCCACCGACGATCATATGATGGACGACATGGCCGGATTGGTGATTGGCATCAACGTCCGACCGCGGCAGACCTCGGGAACCGCGGCCACAGCGACGGCGCCGAGTGCGCCGGCCCGCACTCTCGATCTGTTCGCCGACATGCGACTCCGCGTATTCGGCGATCGTAAGGGATACGGTTTCGTCGTCCGGGAAGGCGCACAGGTTCCGGCGGCCGATTCGATTCGCATCCCAGGCACACCGTTGATTCTAACCAAGGGCGAGCCTGTGCGAATCACAGTGCACAACCGCATTGACGCGCCGATGAGTGTGCATTGGCACGGCATCGAGTTGGACAGTTATTACGACGGCGTCGGCGGGTTCAGTGGTATGGGAAAGCGAATCGCTGGAATGATCGCGCCGCACGACTCGTTCGTCGTGCGTTTCACTCCGCCGCGCGCCGGCACGTTCATATATCACACGCACGGTGAGCGCGGTGAGGAGTTGAGCTCAGGCCTTTACGCCCCGCTGCTTGTTCTTGAGCCAGGTGCCACGTTTGACTCAACGACGGATCGCGTCTTCACATTGGCAGACGGTGGACCGGGGACCGATGTCCCCGTTTTCGTCAACGGCACAGTCACGCCCGACACGATGGAGATGGTGGTCGGCGCGACGTATCGCCTACGCATCATCACCATTTCGGCGAACGATTCGTTCGTCAGTACGATGCGCGGTCCAGGCGGGCTTGCGACATGGCGCGTGGTCGCGCGCGATGGATACCCACTGCCGAGCGCGGACGCGGCGGTTGTGTCTCCGGCGCGGTACGTTGCTGGTCCCGGGCACACGCGCGAACATGCATTCACGCCAACCGCCGCGGGCGATTACGCGTTTTCTGTCGTGCGCACCATCGGTGGCCAGACACTCGGACCGAGCACGACGGTCGCGATTCGCGTCCGTGCCCAGTGAGTCGTCTCTTCCTTGTCGTTCGCGATCGGGCGCGTCGGGCGTTGGCCTACCGCTGCCATGATACATAGCTCATCCCAGTATGCTAAACGCACGGCGTGGTGTCATCGCATCGGTAGCGACGTGATGTTTGTGGTCCCGGCGAGCACTCGCTCGATGGGTGCTCTGCGACGCGCCCACCAACCGGCACCGACCGGATAGTGCTTCACCCGGAACTCGCGCCGCTTCACATCTGAGCTCAACTCGAGCTCAACTCCGTCACGGAGGTGCAGCTGAAGAAGAGCAACCCCTGCCGGACCAATCGGCGTGCCGAGGTAATAGTCGTGCCGCTCGACGACGGCACCGAGAAACGACTCGCGAATGGAGGCATCAATCGAGGGACACCGCACGAAGCAGTCGTCGTGAATGGTGATGCGCCATGGGCCGACAGTGAGAAGCTCGCCGTACTCGTCGTCGGGGTTCGGCTCGGCGACGATGTCGTGACCCAGGCGGCGCGCGACGGCGTCGATGACGGCGCGTGGAACGCCTGCCGCGAACAAGTGCTCACCCTTCCAAGAAAGTTGCGATCGGTGCCGGGTTGTCCAAGAGCAATGATGATCCGGCTCGATCATGGGCGTCCCCTTGCCAGTTTCAGCGGTCAGTAATCGACCGCGACACGATCGCCATCCCGATGCCGGGCGATCTGCGCCTCGTCGTGGCCGGCGCGCCGTCCTACTTTGCGCGCCGGCCCAAGCGGACGCACCCGCGCGATCTGGTCAAGCACGAGTGCGTCAACTGGCGCGCGAGCCCGGACAATCGCAGCGCCTCGCACTTGGCTTCAACGCACCGTGAGATGCCGGGGGATCGCGTCTTGATCGTCAGTCGCGCCAGGCCTCGGCGACGCTTTCACCGCCGCGATCTGCTCTTGAAAGTCCTCATCGGTCGTGCGTCCGCCGGCACTGAACACCCCGATGTCGCCGAATTTTCCGGGATTGTTTGTTTGTTGCGGCGACAGTATGTGTCCACCACCCATCGAAAAGACCAGCAATAGCGCGGTCGTCTTTTGACGCGAGTGTGCGTAAGCGATTTTCGACGAACGGGATGACTCTGCTCATGGGATGTCCGCGGCGCTCCACACTGCGTAGCTCCAACAACGATGCTCGTCGAACTCCTCGCGCGGAGGACTATCGAGTTGGTCGCCAAGGAGGAAGATCCGCCACTTCCCCCAAGGCCCGGTCGTAGCGCCTGGCGGCATCCACGAAAAGTTCGTGAACTCGTCCATGAGCGTAAACGGGCTCGAATCGCTCTCGCGGAGCCAGAGGCGCCCGAGCCCATCACCCGCACCGAACGTGGACTCCAACTGGACGTGCGTCTTGAGGGTAAAACGTGGCAATCGCTCCGTCGAGCGGAGGAAGTGATCGTCTCAGATCCCGAGATCCGCGGGGGCGAACCGGTAGTCAAAGGAACGCGGGTGCCGGCGTACGTCGTGGCGGACTTGATCGACCAAGGCGCTGATCTTCGCGAGATCCTTGAGGACTATCCTTCGCTCAGCGCCAACAAGGTTCGGGCAGCGCTTGCGTTCCCGCGTACGCATCCGCGCCGTGGTCGTCCTCGTAAGTCTCCTTGGCAGTGATAGTTCGTTAATGGTAAGGCAGGACCGGATGTTCACCGCCAATGAAATTTCTGATCGACGAATGCCTGTCCCCGCCCTTGTTTCGGTCGCGCACGATCACGGATTTGAAGCGTAACACGTCGCTCATCATGGGTTGAGTGGATTCAAAGACCCGCCACTCCTCGAACACCTCGTTGAGCAGGACCTGATTCTCGTCACAACAATCGCGATGATTTCGTGTCTTCGATGTCGGGCGTCGAGCTACATCCCGGGCTCGTCGTCGTCCTCGACAATGTCCGCAGGCAGCGACAAATCGAGTTGCTTGCTTCGGCGCTCGAAGTGCTTCGCCCGTTCGAACATACGCCGTGGTGTATGCGGCACGGAGCGTGGGATCCCCGTCGTCGATCCGGCGCGACGCGACACCGAACAATTGCTTGCCGCATCGATCACACTGGACGACGCGAAGCCGCTCTCTTTCGAGTATCAGCAGGCGGGCGTCGAATTTGTGCAGCCGCTGCGAATCGAACCGTGGGGGGCGCGCACCTTCATCGTGGGCGATCCAGACGGAAATCGTCTTTTGTTCGCCGGTCGAAGCGAGTGAGGTCGACCACACGTCCGCGCTGCCTTCAACGGGGGCGTCGGGCGGGTCTATCGCAATCCTGCTTTGTGAGCGCGGTGACGCCCGCGAGGCGTTGGCGAAGCGAAAGAGATTATTCAACAACGCGCGACCAAGGCTTCCACGATCTCTGCGCGACTCAACCCCAGCACCACTTGCCCTATGTAGATTTCCTATATATCTATAGAGCAATATGACCGCGCCCCGTAAACCGCTCTCCCCGACTCGACTCGCCGTGCTCAAGGCGATCGCGCAGAATGTGCGATACGGATTCGACATCATGGACGCGACGCAATTGCCCAGCGGAACGGTATATCCGATCCTCGGTTGGCTCGAGCGTACGACGTTGGTACGATCGCGATGGGAAGCGATCGCGCTCGCGCAGCGCGATAAGCGGCCGCCGCGACGATACTACGAGGTCACCGCGACCGGTGCGCGGGCGCTCGCCGTCTCGATCGATCACTACCGGGCACTCTCCGCGGCCGGTGGATTGGGCCTCGCAAAGCCGCGGCGCGCATGATGCCGCGGCACCGCCATCAGTCCGACGCATCATGGTCGGCCTTCGCCCGGCAAACCTTTGGACAGGGTTTATGGCTCGTGCGTTTCGCGTCGATGCTGGTACCCGCGTGTCAGCGCGACGAGTGGATGGCCGAGTGGGCCGCGGAGCTCTTCCATCGGATCGACGCGCTCGACGTCGCCGGTCTGCTCGATTGGCCGGCGCGCTGGAACGTTTTCGTGCGCTGCGCCGGCGCCTTGGCGCATGCACTCAGTGTTCGCTTCGCCGACTCGAGGCAAAACATGCTCATTCAAGATATCCAATACGCCGTCCGAACCAACCTTCGTCGCCCAGCGTTTTCGCTCGTCGTCATCGCGACGTTGGCCCTCGGCATTGGGGCGACGAGCGCGATGTTCAGCATCGTCGACGCGATCTTGATCCGTCCCCTGCCCTACGAGCGGTCGTCGGAGCTGGTCAGCGTCTATGGAGCCATTGCCACGGCTGGGGCGGCCACCGATCGAACGTATATCTCGCCGCCGGACTACCTCGATTACCGCGAGCAGAGCTCGGCGTTCGCAGCGTTCGCGGCGCGAACTGCATTTGGGACAGCGGTCCTCGCGGGCCAACATGGCGACGCGCCCGAGCGGGTGTCGATCCCGTTCGTGAGCGCGAATTTCTTTTCGACGCTTGGCGTCAAGCCAATCATCGGACGCGGCTTCCTTCCGAGCGAGGAGGACGGCAACGGACATGACGTCGTCGTGCTGTCGCATGGCCTCTGGCAACGGCGCTTCAACGGCGATCGCGGCGTCGTTGGTGCGACGGTTCTTCTGGATGGCGAGCGACGCACCGTGATCGGCGTGATGTCGCCGACGATCGAGCGGACCTTTCCCGACCAGATGTGGCGGCCCTTCATCTTTCATATCGAGGAGTCGAGTCATCGCCGCGCACACATGCTTCGCGGCATCGCTCGCCTCAAACCGGGCGTGAGCATCGAGCAGGCGCGGGCGAACGTCGACGGAATCGCGCACCGTTTGGCGGCCATCTATCCGGAGGATGCATCGTGGCACCTCGCGTTGGTGCCCTATCGCGACATCGTCGTAGGAAACGTTGGGCCGGCGCTTCTTCTCTTGCTGGGGGCCGTGGCACTGGTGTTGTTGATCGCGTGCGGGAACGTGGCAAGTCTGATGTTGGCGCGTGCGACGACTCGCGAGTCCGAGCTCGCGGTGCGCGTTGCACTCGGCGCCTCGCGAACGCAAATCGTCTGGCAGCTTCTCACGGAGACGTTGCTCTTAGGCGTTGCGGCTGGCGCCGTCGGGCTCGCGATCGCGGCGCTGTTCGTTCGGGTTGTTCACGCGGTCGCCGGCGGAATCCTTCCGCGTTTGTCGGAGGTGGGGATCAACGCGAATGCGGTATTCTTCACGTTCGCGTTGAGTCTCGTCACGGGTCTGGTCTTCGGCATCGCACCAGCGGTGCTTGCATCACGCCAAAGTTTGGCGGGTGCGATGCGCTCTTTGGGTCGCACGTCGGCAGGAGGACGGCACCTTCGTGTTCGCGATGTACTGGTCGTTGCCCAAGTGGCGCTGTCACTGGTGCTGCTCCTCGGCGCCGGTCTGATGCTGCGCAGTTTGTGGATGGTCGAGCACGTCGAACTGGGATTCGAGCCACGTCATGTGATGACGGGCCAGGTCACTCTGCCGCGCACGTATCAAACCCGTGTGGACGTCGAACGATTCTGGGACACGTTTCTCGCGCGCGTTCGCGCGCGCCCCGGCGTGCAGCTCGCGGCTGGCGCCACGGCGCTGCCGTTGCGCGGAGGGAGTGACACCCGCTACCACCTCGACGGGCATGCGTCCGACGCGGACGCTGACGGTCTGCTGGCACAAATAGACATCGTTACGGACGACTATTTCAGCGCGCTTCGCATTCCGCTCGTCGCCGGGCGCGTGCTCGGGCCCGTGGATCGCGCAGGCGGAAGTGAAGAAGCGGGCCACGGCAGCATCGCGATCAACCGTTCTATGGCGGCGCGTCTGTTTCCAAATGGAAATGCCGTGGGCAAACGAATCGTTCTCGATTTCGGGCAGCCGTTCAGCGGGGAAATCGTCGGCGTCGTCGCCGACGTCCACACCTTCGGACAAGACGTTGGAGCGCCGGACATCGTGTATGTGTCGTCGCACCAAGTCGCCGGTAACTTCGATGGCCGCATCATGAACCTCGTCGTGCGAACGAAGGGCGATGCGGCGGTCCTGGCAGCGCCGATTCGAGCCGCATTGACGGAACTGGAACGAACGGTGCCTTTCTCTGACGTTGCCACCATGGAAAGACTGCTCGGCGATTCGACTGCCGGAACGTGGTTCCGCGCGCGCCTGCTGGCCGGCTTCGCGTTGGTGGCTTTGATACTTGCGGCAATCGGTCTTTACGGCGTGCTCGCCTATGCAGTGACTCAGCGAACTCGCGAGATCGGCGTTCGCATCGCCCTGGGCGCGCGGCGGGGCGCCGTGATGCAACTAATCTTGGTGCGCGGCTTGACGCTCGTCGGCGCAGGGTTGGTCCTTGGCGTCGGCGCCGGATTGCTGACGACGCGTCTTCTGGATCGGATGCTGTTTGGCGTGAGCACGACCGATCCTGCGGTGTTCGCCGCGGTGATCGGCGTGTTGGCGCTCACTGCGTTGGCGGCCTGCCTTCTTCCGGCTTGGCGAGCGACGCGAGTCGATCCAATCACGGCACTGCGGGCCGAGTGAGGCGGTACGGTATTTCTTACGGCGTGCCCACCGGCCACCAAACGCCGGCGATCGAAAATAGTGCGGCGTTTGCTCCGATACCGAGCGACAGCGTGAGTATGACCATCAACGCAAAGCGGGGGTCGCGACCGACATGGTGAATTTCGGCGCGCCGCGCAAGTTCAGGTCAACGACACTCGGTTGATCCAGGTTCAGCGAGTACACGCCGTCGATCGCCACGTAATTGTTCCACAGACTGCCGATCGTGCCGCCGTTCGACCAGCCGAGCGTCGCGCGCCACGAGCGACTCGGGCGGAACTCGGGATCGATGATGCTCACGGCACGCGCGGCATCGGCCGATTCTTCCGCAGCCCACCGGCGCCTGGCACGTGGGACGGACGACGTTCGATTGGGTCGACTCGTCGCGCGCGGCATTCCTCGATCCGTCAGAGTCGACTCGTCGCGAAATTCTCGTTGACGTATGGTATCCGACGCGAGAGACGGCCGGTGGGGCAACTTACCTCCCGCTCATGTCGGCTTTCAGCGTCACCATGAGCGACTCGGTGGCGCGTCGCCGTTACGCGCCCGAATATGCCGCGGCTGTGTCCGGGACACTGCGCACCCACGCAACGCAAGATGCGACACCGAGCTGCGCGAAGTCCGGCTGTCCGCTGTTGACGTTCTCGCATGGCGGCGGCGTCGATCGTTCTTTGTATACGGCGCAATACGAAGAGCTTGCGAGTCACGGCTATATTGTCGCCGCGATTGCGCATACCGGCAGTACGCATCGCGTGGTCTTTTCCGATGGTCGATCGGCTACGGCGCAGGTGCCTCCTCCCGTTCCTGAGCGACCGGAATGGCAGTCTCTCAGTGCACTCCGGCGGGACTTTGCGCGCGACGAGGCCGCGGCGGAGTATCGTCGGAAGGTTCTCGTCATTGAGGCCGCCGACATTCGTTTTGTGCTCGACCAGTTTGCGCGCATCGCCAAGTCACCCACTTCACCGTTCGCGTGAGCCGTTGACTTCTCACGGCTCGGCGCCTTGGGGCACTCCGCGGGCGGAATGGCTGCAGCCCTCGCCTGTCAGCTGGACGCGCGCCTGAAGGCGTGTCTGAATGAGGATGGTGCGATCTCCAATCTCCCGTTCGAACGCAATCAAATGGGACAGACGATGTCGCAACCGTTCATGTACCTCACGCGCCCCTACAATCGCCCCGTGGATTCCGACAGTCTCATCCACGAGTTGAAGACCACTCGCGAAGAGCTCAAGACACTCCTCGACTTCATTCAATTTCGGCCTGATTCATTGTTGCGTGACGTCGGCAGCGGCGCGTGGCGTGTGTCGATTCGCTTGCCCGGGATGTCGCACATGGGGTTCAGCGACGAGCCACTTATCCTCGCCGCGGAGGAGCCGGAGAAAATGCGACTGGCGTTGCGCGCGCTCGAGATCACGAATCGTTCGACATTGGCATTCTTCGACTACGCACTTCGCGGGCAGGGCGTGTCGTCGCTTGGCGCATCCCATATCGCTGACTCTGCCGCCGTGAGCGTCGAACGTTTCGCCCCACGCCATCGGCGTTCCAAGCCGCTCACGTCAAAGTTCCTGCCGCTCGCGTACTAGACGTTGAGTTGCGGGCGCCACAGCCGGAGTTTGTCGCAACCCTCTGACGGAGCTGGCATGCGTGCCTCGACGCGGTACCCGCCGGCGGTAACTTCTGCGCGCCCGCGTTTCGAAATCGGGGAGTCGTCGGTGGCGCGATGCGTACCGGCGCTGACCAAGGTTTTATTCATGCGACCGCTCCACCACCTCCTTCGGCTGGGACTTGCCTCCGTGTTCGTCAGCGGACCCGTTCACGCACAGGCGTCTGGGAACGCACCCATCCAGATCCGCCTCGTCAGGGGAATACCGGCAGAAGAGGCAGCGCGAGATCAGCTTGTGCGCGTCCTGGCACGATGGGACCTCTCACGATGGTTTTTTACGCGCAGCGTGCAGATCGACTCCCTCGCTATCCCGCACGGTCACCCCGTATTGACACTGAATACGGGCACCCTTGCGAACGATTCTGTCAAGGCGAAGGGCTTCATTCACGAGGAGCTCCATTGGTTTCTCAGCCGGCACCATGCGTCGGCAGACTCCGCCGTCGACGAGGTGCGGAGACTTTATCCTGAGCCACCACCAGAAAGTGGAACCGACCGCGAGAGCAAGTATCTGCACCTACTCGTTGGCGTCCTCGAACTCGATGCCGTCACGGAGCTCTTTGGCGAGACGACGGCGCGTAGGATGGTCGCGCGAACACCGTTCTATACGTGGGTCTATCGAGAGGTCCTCGACCACGGTGACCCCATCCGCAGCATTCTGCACAAGCACGCGTTCGATTCGCCGGATGCTCGCACGTGAGGTGCTCGAGCGTGCGGAGTCGCCAATTCCGCGCTAGTCAGCCGACGCCCTTCAACAACGACGCTATGATTTCCTGTGATGCGGACTTCTGTCTCGAAGGAGCGGAGCTAAGTGATGCACTGCGTGCACCGCGTCTCGCGGCGTGGATTTGTCCTGTTGTGTGGATTGGTGTTGAATCCCGGGCCCTCATACGCCCAGCGGATGACACTGGGACGCTCCATCGGTCAGGTATCGACAAACGGCGGTTTGATCGTGATCGAATTGGACCGCGCAGCACTCGGACAACCGAACCTGTTTGATCTCGTCGGCCGCACGCTGCGCCTCAGTCGAGCCGGTTCCCGCTACCGTGTGACGAATCAGACATTGCGGTGGGAGGCTGACTACGGTGTTGAACTCACCGGTTCTGACGTCAGCCTTCAGCGGTTCGCGTTTCCGTACTCAGGGCAACGGTGGAGTTCGTTCTCCGTGGGGACGACGGGATGCATTCGATTCGGTCCGTCGCCGAAAGAGGGTGATGTCGATGCGTACGGTCGCCTTGACGGCGGAGTCGCTTCCGCCATCGGACGATTCGACCGTCTCGCTGATGTGGGCGGCAAGCTGGGTGCGCGTGCGCCATCCATCTCCGTGTTTCTGAAGCCCAGGATGGCCGGTCCGCATTTTGTGCGGGAGTTAGCCGATCGCGTCGTCATTACGTGGCAGCTCACCGAGCCATTCGGAAACCTGTTGGATTTCTCCTGGTTTCCCACGACGAATCTGTTTCAGGCGGTCTTGCATCGCGATGGCTCGATCGAGATGTCGTACAAGACCATGGCGGCGAAGGACGGCATCGTCGGGATTTATCCAAGCTTGTCGGCGCGTGAGAGCGGTCAATCCGTACACCTGTCCGGCCTGACTCCGAACAGCGGTCCGTTCGCCGCGGTGTATGAGTCGTTTCACTACCTGGAGCCGCCGCGAGCGCAGGACCTTTCCTGCACCGTCATCAGAGCGCTGGGCGATAAGTTCGATTTTCTCGCCTACTACTCGGATTTTCGCATCGACAGCCAGGAGGCCAGCAGCCCGAGCGATGGACCGATCGGCGGCGACGTGACTGGGATCGGAGATACCCAACACGCTCAAACGAAACCGATCCTCGAGAGCCGCTGCACGGGCGGGCGATTTCAACTCGGCTTCGCGCAGCCGATCTTTGTCGGCGCGAACGAAATGCAAGAGAGCCCGCCCGACAGTGCCCCAGCCGGAAACCCGAGGAATATCGCGTTCTATACACGCTCGCTCGCGCGAGTGACACCCGACGGGAAGCCGCGTCCGTACAACTACGCCGTCGGGCATCTCGGTCACGAGATCGGGCACCGTTGGTCGGCGTATGCCGGCGCTCGCGTGAATGGCCAGACGATCTCGCTCGGCGCGTGGCCTCATTGGGATTCCGGGTTGGAGGCGCGCGTGGCGCATCCGTACTCGCTTCCTCTCGAGGCCTCGACGCAGGGTGGAGGCGTGTGGCAAGACAATCTCGACGGCACGTTCACCCAATTGCGCGATGGCTACTTCGTCCCCGCCACGGGTTACTCCTATCTCGATCTCTATTTGATGGGATTGATCGCCGCCACTGAGGTGCCAGACTTCTTCATCGTGAAGCCGCTTGTGCGGGCCGGCACGGACGCAAACGGACGCCCGATCTTCACGGGCCAACGAACGAAGATCGCGATTCAAGACGTCATCGCCGCGGAGGGCCCGCGCTCACCCGACGTCAATCAGTCCCAGCGACAGTTCAACACCGGGATCGTGGTGATCGTGGAGCACGGGCGAACGCCCAGTGCTGAGCTCATCCACCGGGCCAACGGCATTCGAGGGGAGTGGATCGACTACTGGGGCATCACGACGGGACGTCGTGCGTCGATGACGGCCGATCCACACTGACGAAACCAGCGGCGCAACGGCGCGTTTCAAGCCGTTCACGTCAAGGTTCCTGCCGCTCGCGTACTGGATGTTGAGTTGCTGGCGCCGCAGCCGGAGTTTGTCGCAACCCTCTGACGGAGCTGGCACGCGTGCCCTCGACGCCGAAGCGATTCTCGTCGATCGACATCATCCGTGGCGCCGTCATGGTGCTGATGGCGCTCGATCACGTTCGTGTGTTCTCCGCGGTGCCCGCCGGTGCTCCAGCGCCGAGCGTCTTCTTCACGCGCTGGATCACGAACTTCTGCGCGCCCGCGTTCATCTTCTTCGCCGGCACGAGTGCGTTTCTCCACGGCGACAAGCTTCGCGACATGCGCGCGTTGTCGAAGTACCTGATCGTCCGCGGTGCGCTGTTGATTGTGTTCGAGATGACCGTCTCGCGCCTCAGCTGGACCTTCAATCTCGACTTCTACAACTACACCGAGGCCAACGTCATCTGGGCCATCGGCTGGTCGATGATCATCCTCGCCGCGCTGATTCACCTCCCCGTTCGCGCCGTCGCCGCGTTCGGCCTCGTCATCATCGCCGGCCATAACATCACCGACTACTTCCAGAAGCCGCTCGAGCCGCTCTCGAACATTCACTTCTTCCAGATCCTTTATTTCGGCGGTGAATTCCGCTGGCTCGACACTGGACCCAAGCTCGTCGTGCTTTACTCCATCATTCCGTGGGCCGGTGTCATCGCCGCGGGATATGCGTTTGGCGTCATCATGCAGATGGACGACGATGTGCGCCGACACTGGTGCCGGCGCATTGGTCTCGGTGCGATCGCGCTTTTCATCGCGCTGCGCGGCTTCAATGGTTACGGCAATCCGGCGCACTGGAGTAGCGACTCGCCGCTCTTCTTCCTCGCCACAACCAAGTATCCCGCGTCGCTGCAGTTCCTCCTTATGACACTCGGCCCCTGCATTGCGCTCATTCCCCTGCTCGAGCGCACGCGTAGCTGGATGTCGGAGACGCTCACCGTGTTCGGCCGTGTGCCGCTCTTCTACTACCTCTTGCACATCCCGTTCATCCACCTCGTCACCGTGCTCATCTCGCTCGTGCGTTCGCCTTCGGCCACCTGGTGGTTGTTCCTGAATCATCCACTGCGCATTCCTCCCGCGCCCGAGGGATATCGCTACCCGCTTCCGTTGCTGTATCTGGTCACACTGCTGGTGGTCGTGGCGCTCTACTTCCCCTGCCGCTGGTATGGCCCGTTCAAGTCGCGCCACCGTGACTCCTGGCTCAAGTACCTCTGACACTTCCGTCCATGCGCATTCTCTCTGCACTCCTGTTCATCGCCGCCGCACAGTCCGCGCGCGCACAAGCCGCGCCCGATCCTGCAACGCGTGCTGCGCTCATCACCGCACGCGAGGCCGTATGGCGCGCGTACTTCCAGGGAGACTCCGTTGCGCTCGTGCAACTGCTTCCGGAGAAGATGACCGCCATGGGCCGCGATCGTGGGCAGATCATCCGCGAAGCACAGGGCTTCGTGAAGGGCGGTGGAAGGTTTGTTCGCATGGAGTTCACGAACGACGAATTCTTCGTCAACGGCAACACCGCGATCCTCTGGTCGCACTACGTCGCGCACACCACCAACGCGGGCAGGCCGAACGACATGTCCGGGCGCGCCATCGAGTTGTTCGTCAAGGAGAACGACCGCTGGATCAACCCACACTGGCACCTGGACGAGAAATAGCGCCTCCGCATTGCCTCCTCATCTCGCGCGCCGTACGCTGATTGCGTGATACGGCGCCCCGCGCTTCGCCCATGGATGCTCGTGTCGGCCAGCTGGATCGGGCCGGCAATCTTTGCCACGCTCGATCGCGTGGCGCAGACGCGTCTCAATCACTGGGACCGGCCCTCGGCGCCGGAGTTGATCTTCACCGGCGGCGATTGGTTTCTCTACGCCTTCATTACGCCGGTGGTGTTTGTCGTTTCGCGCCGATGGCCGCTGACGAGGCCGCACCTTCGGCGGCGCGTCGCATTTCACCTCGCCTTCGCGCTTCTGTTCTGCGCAGCCTGGGCCATACTCGGAAAACTTCTTCAAGCGATACTCGCGCTCATTTACATCCCGGGCGCATGGTCGCATCCCATTCCGTGGCGCGATGTCATCGGCTGGATCCTCACCACGCTGCCCTACGGCGTTGCTGTCTACATCGCAATGGTTTGCGTGGAGCACGCCATTCGGTATTTCGTGGAGATGCGTGAGCGTGAAGTCCAGGTCGCAAAACTTTCCGAGCAACTTGCCGATGCACGGCTTGCGGCACTGCAGGCGCAGCTCAATCCGCATTTCCTCTTCAACGCGCTCAACACGATCGCCGTGCACGCGCGCGACGGTGACGGTGTGGGAACAGCGCGCATCGTCGAGGACTTGAGCGACGTCCTCCGCCGCACACTCGGCAGTCATCGCGCAAGTGAGGTTCCGCTCGACGACGAGATCGAGTTGGTCCGCCGGTACCTGGGCATTGAGCGCGCTCGCTTTCCCGATCGCCTGCGAGACGACTTCAATATCGAGGCGGGCCTTGGCGGAACGGCGGTGCCCGGCTTTGCGCTCCAGCATCTCGTCGAGAATGCCGTGCGTCACGGGCTCGCTGGGCATACCACCGCTGGCGACGTGCGCATCTCGGCGCAGCGAACGGGTGATGCGCTGGTGTTGAGCGTGAGCGATAACGGTGTGGGCTTCGATCCTGCCACGCCGGCGCCGGCAGATCATGGTATCGACAACACGCGGGCGCGATTGCGCACACTGTATGGCGATGCAGGTGCGCTCGTCCTCGCACGCAACGACGAGGGCGGTATCACCGCCACCCTTCGTATACCATACAGGGAAGCGATGACGGATCTTGGGAACGGTGAATAGCGAATTGCGCGTACTCATTGCCGACGACGAGCCCGCGGCGCGGCGTGGCGTGCGGCAGTTACTCGCTCCGCATGCGGCGTTCATCGCTGTGGGCGAGTGCCGAGATGGTGCGGAAGTGCTTGCGGCCATCGAGCAGCACAATCCTGATGTGATCTTTCTCGATATCCGGATGCCTGGCATCGATGGTTTCGAAGTCGTCAAGCGACGCACCCCTGAGCGCATGCCCGTCGTCGTATTCCTCACGGCGTACGAACAGTTCGCGTTGAGGGGATTCGAGGCCCATGCCTTCGATTATCTCGTCAAGCCGGTGACCGAAGCTCGCTTTGCGACGACCGTGAAGCGACTTCTCCGGCACTTCTCATCGAACAAATCACAGCGCCGTTCGCCCGGAATTGTGGTGACCACCTCGCGCGGTGTGTCGATGATCGATTCGGCCGAGATCGATTGGATCGAGGCCGCGGATAATTATGCGCGACTTTGGATTGGCGGCCAAAGTGTGCTCCTGCGCGAATCGCTGCAGCGTCTGGAAGAGCGATTGGCGCCGGAGCGCTTCTGTCGTGCGCACCGGCAGGCACTCGTGCGCATCGACGCAATCAGTCAACTGCAGCGCACCCGGACCGGTGGCCTGAATGTGGTGCTATCTTCGGGAGCGACGATCCCCGTGTCACGTAGGCAGAGGAGCGCGCTGACTGCTGCCGTACGGATGGCGCACGACACGTGACGCATTCGTGAATCGCTAGCGGAAGTCAAACCAGCGGAGCTCGTTGTGAAAACCTCAGTCTTTGTTGGAATGAGCCTCGATGGGTTCATTGCACGACCGAATGGCGCATTTGATTTTCTGGACGCCGCCGGCAGCGAGCCCCACGGCTATCACGAGTTCATCGCCACGGTGGATGCACTGGTCATCGGCCGCAACACATTTGAGATCGTACTCGGTTTCGCCCAGTGGCCCTACGGTGACAAACCCGTATTCGTGCTCAGTAGCCGGCCGCTCCCGACGATTCCCAAAGGTGCGGTGGTGGAGCAGATGGCCGGTGCACCCGGGGACATTGTCGCACAGCTTGCCGCGCGCGGCATTGCGCACGCGTATGTCGATGGCGGAATCACCGTTCAGCGCTTTCTCGCTGCCGGGCTGATTGATCGCATCACCATGAGTCGTGTCCCCGTGCTCATCGGAACGGGGATTTCACTTTTTGGCGCGCTGCCACACGACGTCCTGCTCGAACACGTCGCCACTCGGCAGTATTCGAGCGGGTTGGTTCAGAGTGAGTACCTCGTCGCCAATCCGGCATAAAACGATTTGGGGAATCACCCTCCCTGCTCTTGGGAAGGTACTCCAGCACGACCGTTCCGCTCCCGAAGTGCTTTACCCGGACAGCTTCCCTGCGTGCGCCGGCTGATTCCCATGGATCGCCCGTGAGGCACGGGTGAGTCGTCGCGAGCTCGGTCCGGAGTGACCTCCTCAGACGGTTGAGCGCCCTTCGAGAATTCTCATTGCCATCGTCAGGATCTCATGGGCAAGCATCTTCGCCATTTGCGTGCAGACGGCGAGAACTGGTCCCCCGCACTGGTCCCCTAAAGAAAAAGCCCCACCCACGTAAGCGTAGGCGGAGCTTCCACTTCCACAATCGGGACGGCGGGATTTGAACCCGCGACCCCCTGAACCGCATTCTGCACGGTCACAGTGCTTCAGGCGTGGAAAGTCGTGCAAATTCGCACGTTAGCGCGCCTGACTACCTCCAAAGTCGCGAAGGGGTTTGGCGCCTTTTGAGACGCGAAACTTTCACCACTTACACCAGTGGAATCGAGGTCGTCGTCATCGCTGCGAAGCTCAAATGGCTACTGGAGGACTCGTTTCGAACGGCAGCCCAAGGCAAGCGCTGGCTCCATCACGCGGTTCCTGCTTTGCGTGGTCGCACGCCCGTGTCGGTCGTCATTGAGGGAGACATCGACGGTGTTCTTAGCGTGCTCGGAACGCACGCGTCGGGGGCTCACGTTTGAGCACCCGGTCATCGGCGCCGATCATCTGAGCCGACCATGAGGGCGGCGAGTGCGGATCCGCTGAATGCGTTGAGAGTGGAGTAAGAAGGCTCCAAGCTTGGCATTGCCACATCCGGGATGTGGCTCCGCTGGCCAGTGTGGTCGTCGCACCCCATTTTCTTGGCATGGCGATCGACGACTTCACCCACTTCAGCGGGCGGCTCGCTGGACAATACACGATCGAGCGTGAGATCGGGCGCGGCGGCATGGGCGTGGTGTACCTCGCCCGCGACGTCAATCTCGACCGGCTCGTCGCGATCAAGACGCTGCCGCCAGATCTCGCGAGCGATCCCATCACCCGCGAGCGCTTTCTCCGCGAAGCGCGCACCGCCGCGGCGCTGTCGCATCCCAACATCGTGCCGATCTACCGCGCCGACGAAGTCGACGGACACGTGTTCTTCGCGATGCGTTACGTCGATGGAAAATCGCTGGCCGAGATCGTGACGGCACAAGGTCCACTCGACGCCCGCGTGGTCCTTCGCGTCATGCGAGATGTCTCATTGGCACTCGGCTACGCTCACGCGCGCGGCGTCGTCCACCGAGACATCAAGGCCGAGAACATTCTCATCGAGGAAGCCGGCGGTGCGGCGATGGTGACCGACTTCGGCATCGCGCGCCTCGTCGAAGCAAAGCCGCTCACCGCCACCGGCCAGGTGCTCGGCACCGTGTACTACATGAGTCCCGAGCAGGTCACCGGCGAGCCGCTCGACGGACGCAGCGATCTCTATTCGCTCGGCGTCGCCGCCTTTTATGCACTCACCGGCCGGTTTCCATTCGACAACGCCGTCGCGTCGGCCGTGCTGGTGTCGCACGTGACCACAGCGCCTCCGCCGGTGTTGGGTGTTTCTCCAAACGCGCCGCGCGCGCTGGCCGAGATTATCGACCGATGTCTGGCGAAGCCGCGTGAGGCGCGATTTCAATCCGGCGCCGACGTCGCCGCCGCGCTGACGAGTGTCGAATCCGACGTCGCCCGCGACGCCGCCGCTTCGGAACGCGCCGAGCGCGACGCCATAACGCCACGCCTAATCTCGGACACCGAGGCGCAGGCGATCTGGTCGCGTGCGGCAGCCCTTCAAGCGCAAACGGGTATCGTTCCACGTCAGGCGCCGATGCTCATCGCGCGCGAGGCGACACGAGATGCGGTGCCCACGTCGGGCTACTCCGTGAGCGACGTTCGCGACGCCGCGCGCGAGGCGGGAATTCCGTCGCAATACATGGAGCACGCGCTCGCCGAGCATGGCGTGTCGTCGGCGGGCGCAGGGTCGCAGCTCGCTCGGTCGGCGCCGACGATCACCGAGGCTCCCGCGGCTAAGTCCGTTTTCGCCGGAGCGCCGACCACCGTCGAATTCGAAGTCGTCGTGCGCGGTGAGATGCCCGATCGGGATTTCGATCTGCTGGTTGACATCATTCGTCGAAGCAGGGGCGAGCCGGGCATCGCGTCGTCGATGGGCCGAACGCTGTCGTGGACCGCCACGGCGCGGCATCAATCGTTGATCTTGTCCATCGCGGTGCGGAATGGGACGACGACGATTCATGCGCAGGAGAACATCCGTCCGTTGGCCGGACGTATCTTCGGCGGACTTGTCGGCGGCGCCGGCCTCGGCCCCACCGGCGCGCTCATCGGAATTGGTATGGGCGCACTTCATTCGCCGCTTGCCACCGTGGCGATCGAGCTGGGTTGGCTCTCGGCGCTGTACGGCATCGCGCGGACGGTCTTCGTGAAGAAGAGCGCGAAGCGAAGGGAAATGCTGCGGCAACTGGTCGGAGAGCTTGCGACGACAGTCGAGGATACGATCGCGCGCGAGCGTCGCCCGCCGGCGAATGCGCCGTGACACAACGATAGCGTCGGCACTCGCGGCTTCACAGTTCTCGAAACGGCACCACAAACAGCCCCATCACAAACATGCAAAAACGCCACCGTCGTAAATGACGATGGCGTTTCCACTAAACATCGGGACGGCGGGATTTGAACCCGCGACCCCCTGAACCCCATAATGCTCGGTCAGCGTGGTTCAGGCGTGAAAAGTCGTGCGAACTCGCACGTTAGAGCAACTGACTACATCCAAAGTCGCGAAGGCGTTTGGCGCCTTTTGAGGCGCGACACTTACACCACTTACACCACCACCGCTGCGCCCGGCGCCGCGCGGTTCATTCGGGCGTTCGCGAGTCGAGCCGCTTATTCCGTTGATGGTAGAGTAAGTACAGTGATGTGGGCGGCCGACCGGCGAATCCGACACTCCACGGGTGCTCGTTCTCTCAATCGTCGGTGCGTACGGCGTGACAGCGTACGGCGTGAGAGCGAAAGGATGAATGAGCTTGGCATTCGCGCCGCGCTGGGGGCGACATCGCCCGACATCCAGCGGCTCGTCGTTGGGGAGGGTGTTCGCGTTGCCGTTGTCGGAATCGCCATGGGCGGCGCGATCGCCGCTGCGCTTGCGAGCACGCTATCCCACTCGTGTTCCGAGCCGGAACGGTCGACATCATGACCTTCTTGGCCGTGCCTCTCCCGCTGATCGGGAGCCATGCTCGTTTCCATGCCGAGTCAAGACCGATTTCTGCGCGCGTCTATTGCTCGATGTTGCGAGCCATCGAAGCAGTGACGTCCTCAACCGAAGCCGTGAGTATTTCCTATTTACAGACATGGAAGCTCACAAACAGGTGAGCACCGCACCCCTAGGCCGCCGCCGACATCCGCGAGTGATACGTGCACCAACAATACGTGAATCGCTGTTCGGCTCCGCTCGGCGTTCGATGGACATCACGAACCGACGTCCGCAATTGGAAATCGCCGCCAAACACGGCATGCAAGGCGACCGCAGAATAGCGCTCGACAGGGAGACCGCTGCACTGCGACGGGCCGTCCTCGGCAAACGTTGCCACGATGACGTGTCCCTGCGGTCGCATCATCCGCCGGACTTGGTTGATGTATGCGGCACGGTCGTTCGGCCGCGTGAGAAAATGGAACACAGCGCGATCGTGCCACACGTCGATGCTCCCGGGCAGCACATCGGCGTCTAGAATGTCTGCCTCGCGCCACGTGACCGAACCTGCGCTCGACCCGAGACGAACACGTGCCCGACTCAACGCCGATTCCGACAGGTCGAGCACCGCGACGCGTTCGTAGTCGCGTGCAATCAGATGATCCACCAGCGTCGAGTCACCGCCACCGACGTCGAGTATCGATGCGGTTCGCGAGACTCCTGTTTTCTGAATCAGATCGAGTGAGCGTTGCGGATGCAACTGGTACCAACTCAACTCGTTCGGAAGCCTGCTGGCGTAAATGCGTTCCCAGTGGGATCTCGGGTTCATGTCTGCCTATGCTGGTCAGTCGTGGTCGTGGCGATGATGAATATCCGGATAGTGCGGGTGCGAGTGCACGAGTGGCTCGTGGCGATGGCGGTGACTGTGCGGCTCACCTAGCGGATCGTCAGCGGCGTGTTCGTGCTGATGATGGGCGTCATGCACATGCGCATGTGTGTGTTCCATTTCCGCATGCACGTGTTCGTGTTCGTGCCGCTCGGTAAGGTGTAACCACGCACCGACCGCCATGCACGCGGCACCGACCGTGATGGCGACGGTCGGCCGCTCCCGGAATCCAATCAGAGCGACCGCCGCGCCGACGAACGGAGCGAGCGAAAAATACGCCCCGGTGCGCGCCGTCCCGAGATGACGAAGCGCGAGGACGAAGAGGACGAGACTCACCCCGTAACTGAGAAAGCCAAGCACCAGCGTTGCTCCGGACTGAAGCAAGGTCGGCCAGTGCGCACCGAGCGCCGCCGCGATCGCGACGTTTACGCTTCCCGCAACCAGTCCCTTGAGCATCGCGATCTGCACCGGATCGCCGCCCGATACTTTTTGCGTCAGGTTGTTGTCGATCGCCCAGCAGCCGCATGCCGCAGCCACAGCGAGTGGACCGGCAAAGCCGGCGACGTCCGCCCGTCCCTCCCATGAGATCGCGAGGCCGCCAAGAACGATGGCAAACATTCCAAGTGCAATGCGACGATCAACATTCTCACGAAATACGATCCAGGCCAACAGCGCGGTGAAAACCCCTTCCAAGTTCAACAAGAGCGACACGCTCGTCGCCGGCGTTCGCACGAGGCCAATCATCAAGAGGACGGGGCCGAGGATGCCGCCGAATCCAATGGCGGCCGCGAGCCATGGAGCATCCCGTCGCGTGAGGCCCGCCTCCGAATCGCTGCGCCTCTCCCGTCGCAACGTGGCCACGATGGCGAGGCCCAGGCCCGAGCCGAGATAGAGAAACCCGGCAAGCAGCTGCGGTGACGATTCGCGGAGCAAGACCTTGGCAAGCGGAGTGCTGACGCCGAATAGAGCGGCCGCAAGAAGCGCGTACTGCACACCGCGAGCGTGCATTGATGAATGGGTATTCACAGGATGCTCATTTCCCGGATGCTCCGTGACGCGTCTCGGCTCCTGACGGACCGAAGAATCATTGTGATTCGACCGCTGCCGCGCCACCATTTGACTATTGCTACCGCAACTCGCCGGCGCCCCGGACGACTCGCGGGTAGGCGACTTCTTCGAGGGGTGACGTGATATCGTCAGCTGAATTTGCGCAGGCAATCACCGTGGCGGGCATCCCGCTACCCTCGAGGACCCCTCTTTTTCTTGCCATTCTCGCTGTTCACGTTGCCGCCGGGCTGGTGGCAGTTGCGACGGGCCTCGCGGCGATGCTGGTACCCAAACGACCTCGTAGGCACCCACGATTCGGGACGGCCTATTACTACGCACTGACCGTCGTCGCGCTGACCATGGCCGTGCTCGCCGCGATACGCTGGAAAGATGATCGTGTCCTCTTCGCTCTTGGGGTCGCGGCCTTCGCCGCTGCAGCCGTTGGGCGATCAGCCGTCCGCCGGCGGTCGCATGGGTGGGCAAGACTTCATATCGCGGGCATGGGAACATCTTACACGTTGCTATTGGTTGCGTTCTACGTCGATAACGGTGCGCACCTCCCGCTTTGGCGATCGCTGCCCGCCGTCTCGTACTGGCTTGTCCCGACGGTTGTCGGCGGGTTCTTGATCGCGCGAACGCTGTTGACGCACCCGATTGCGAAGAGCCGCGTCAGGATGGACTGGTAGCGTTGTAGGCAAGGGTTTGGGGGGACAGCAATAGGATGCGCGTTGCACGACTGGCACCACGCTCGCGGCGAACAGCAGGCCTTTCCGACGATCGGATTCTCGTCGGCGCTAAGGTGAATCGATCGAGCTCCGCCGCAGGTCGTCGCGCTTTCGAAGAGGCTTCCCTTCGCACATCCCCCCTCTAGACTTCCGTCCGTGATCTCACGTCGCGTTGCTGGCCTGCTGACCGCCGCATTCATGCTGCACCTGAACATCGCCGCTGGCGACGTTCATTGCGCGACGCACATGTCGCCGGATCATGCTGCTGCCGGACACGCCGCGCCGTCGCCGATGGATATGCCGCGCGCGGCACCGGCGTCGGGCAACAACGAGGTACACGATCAGCAGCCGTGCGAAATTCCAGCTCAGGTCGACTGCTGCCAGGCGCTGACGTCGTGCTCTGCGAGTTTTGTGGGTAGCCCAGCAGCAGCACTTCCGCTGCCGGCGTCGA
>JBDUEJ010000073.1:0-24402 GCA_040002475.1 bacterium
TCTTCTTGGACAGGACGACGGAGCCTTCCTGATCCTCGAGGTGCTCGAGCAGGACCTCGACTTCATCACCGGGCTTGAGATCCGGATGGTCCTTGAACTCCTCGAGCGGAACGCTGCCCTCGGATTTGAATCCGATGTCGAGGATGACCATGTTGTCGCGAATCGCGAGCACTCGGCTCTTGACGATTTCGCCCTCGTCGATCGACGCGAGCGTACCGTTGTAGAGCTCCATCATGGTCTCGTACTCGACCGACGAGTACTCGTCTTCGTCGTACAGTTCGGGGCGGCGGTTGGCGAGCGGACGAAGTTGGGCGCGCTGCGCGTCGCGCTTCTCGCGTTCGGTGACCGATGCTGGGGCGGTGGGGGTTTCGAGCTCTGGCATGCTGAAGGGGAATCTCCTGACGAACCGCGGAGGGTTTAAGCTCGCCGCGACGAGGTTGAGGGAATGGACGAATTTTCGCCAAGCGCCGGCTTTCTCTGTTGAACCAGCTCAAACTGTAGAGATTGCGGGACGCCGCGAACCTTAGAAGGTAAGTCCGCCTACCTCGATCGTCAACTACTAGTGGCTACCGAAGTGTCGTCCGCACGGGGAGTTACGGTGCTCATGTCGGATTCGGAAAACCAGTGGGCGAACTCAGCTTGTCCACAGAAACACCGCCCGCACTCCTGGCCCGGAAACCGGTACTTGGCGGGCACGCTGGCAAGATCCGTGTAGACCTCGATCGCCGAGACCATCGACAGCGGGATGACGTTGATGTCCCACGCCGGTTCCAATCCTGGAGTGGGACGTCCCAAGAAGTTCGTCGGCTTGCGGCCGGTTGGCGTCAGCGGCTGGCCGTCCAGATACACCGAGAGGATTCCGCACCGCTTGGACACCACCACACCCGTGGTCAGATACTGGGCTGGCCCGTAGCTGACCATCGCGCCGCGCGCGCGCCTGAGGAACTGCGAGACCTGCAACGCGCGCCGAGGCGCCGTGCCTGAATCACATACACGCCGGGCTTGACGTCCTTGACCAGCAGCTCGCCGCCGGCGGGCACCGCGAACCTCACATCGAGCGTCGGGGTCGCGAGGCTCACGAGAACTGACGTGGCGTGCGCGGTCAAGCGCGGTCGCCATCCGGCGAATCGCTTGGGCGGTGCGTGACGGCGTTCGCCAACGCGACGATACGCTCCACCTGGTCCTCCTGAATCAACGTCGTCGTGTCGATGAGAACCGCATCCGCGGCCTGCACCGTCTGCGTCGCATCCTTGGCGTCGCGATGCACCAGCAGATCGGTCTCTTCAGCGATCTCGGGGTCGCTCGGTTGGCGTCGCAATCGTTGGATGAGGCGACGCCGGGCGCGCTCCCACGGGTCGGCGATCAGGAAGATTTTGAGATCCGCGTCGGGAAACACGACCGTCCCAATGTCACGCCCGTCGACGACCACGTTCTGAAACTCGGCGGTTCGCCGGACTTGCGCGTTCACCCAGTCGCGGACGCGCGGCATCTGCGCCACGCGCGAGACGCTTCGCGTGACCTCCGCTCCGCGAAGCGTTTCCTCGACCTCCACGCCGTCGATCAAGGGAACGAACGTGCCTCGTGACGGTGCGAACGTGACGCGTTTCGCCGCGTCCAGGACTTGCGTCTCATCCCACGTTTCGGGATCGGTGCCGCGGTCGAGCTGCGCCGCCGTCGCGGCTCGGTAGAGCGCTCCCGAGTCGACGTGAAAATACGTCAGTCGGCGCGCGACCCACTGCGCGGTCGATGACTTCCCGGATGCTGCGGGACCGTCGACGGCGATCACCACGTGCGAGGCCTTCGGCGACGCATCGCTCACGTGACACTCGCCCCGCCCTGCGCCCGAGCGAGATCATCCCAGAACGACGGATACGATACGCCGACGCAATCGGGATCGTCCACCTCGATGTCGTTTCCACTCGCGGCGCCGAGAACGCCAAACGCCATCGCCAGGCGATGGTCGCCGTGCGTCACGATTCGTCCGCGCAGCGGACGGTTCGAGCCTTGGATGCGCATCCCGTCAGGCAACTCCTCCGCCGTCGCCCCGATCGCGCGGAGGTTCGACACCACAGCCGAGATGCGATCGCTCTCCTTGAGACGCAACTCGTTGGCACCAGTAATCACCGTTTCGCCTTCGGCGCGTGTGGCCAGGCATGCGAGCAGCGGCAGTTCGTCGACCATTGCCGGGACGTCCCCCTCGGTAACACTGGTTCCCCGCAACGATCCGGGAGCGACCACGAGATCAGCGACCCATTCCCCGCCCTCGACACGGCGATTCTCCTCGCGCACCGACGCCCCCATGGTCCGAAGCTTGGCGAGAAAACCGATGCGCGTCTCGTTGATGCACACATGCTCCAACCGAAGCTCTCCGCCGTCAGCCAGCGCGCCCAGCCCCGCAAAGAACGCCGCGGACGACGGATCGCCCGGGACATCGGTATCGACCGCGGCGAGCGAGGTGCCCGGATCGATCACCACGCTCGTGCCATCGACATGAATCGGCACGCCGCGCGACTGCAGCATGCGCTCTGTATGATCGCGCGAACGCGCCGGCTCAGTCACGTGCGCCCGCACTCGGCCCACGAGCGCCGCGAGAAGCACCGCACTCTTGATCTGCGCGCTGGCAACCTCGCTGCGCCATTCGATGTCGGAGAGCGTCCCGCCGTGAATGGTCATCGGCAAGCCGCCGTGCTCGGCGAGCATCACACGCGCGCCCATCGCCTCCAGCGGGCGCGCGATGCGACGCATCGGACGTTTGCTGAGACTCGCATCGCCGACGAACGTGCTGCGTATCGGTGACGCGGCAACGATGCCAGCCATCAGCCGCGTGGTGGTGCCGCTGTTGCCACAATCAAGGTCGCGCTCTGGTTGCTGGAGACCGCGCAACCCGACGCCTCGAATGGTGAAGTCGGACGACAACGGCGGAATCTCGACGCCGAGCGATCGAAGCACGCCGGCGGTGGAATGCAGGTCGGCGGATTGAAGAACGCCCGTGAGGCGCGACGCGCCGTCGGCGAGCGCACCGAGCATCAGGGCGCGATGTGAAATGGATTTGTCGCCAGGCACACGCAGTGATCCCGAAACCCTCATCGCAGCCAAGCCTCCAACGCCGTTGCCAAATCGGTTCGTTCGTCGCGGTATTTCACGATGACCGGTGCCTGTAGCCCCAACTGCTGCTCGGCGCCCCAGCCATCCTTGATCGCCCGCATGCCCGGCACCACGACCGCCGCTTCAGGGATCTCTAACGGGTGGTCAGCCGTCGCGCGATACACGGTTTCCTTGACGAGATCGAACACCGGAGTGCCCCGCGTCAAAATGACGCCGGCCGCCAGCACGGCGCGCGCCCGTACGATCGTCCCCTCGTACACGCCGCAGTTGCCGCCGACCAGCACATCATCTTCGATCACCACCGGCGCGGCGTTGACCGGCTCCAGCACACCGCCAATCTGCGCCCCCGCGCTCAGGTGAACGCGCTTGCCGATCTGGGCGCATGAACCAACCAATGCATGCGAGTCCACCATCGTGCCGGTGTCGATGTACGCACCGACGTTCACATACATCGGCGGCATGCAGACGACGCCGGGAGCCAGATATGTCCCGCGCCGCACCGACGATCCACCCGGCACCAACCGCACGTTGTCCTCCACCTTGAATCGACGAATCGGATACGTGTGCTTGTCGACGAACTGCAGGCTGTCGCCGCCGGACGCCGCCAACTTGCCGACCCGGAAGCCGAGCAGAATGCCCCGCTTCACCCACGACACGGCGTGCCACATTCCGTTTGCGTCACGCTCAGCGGCACGAATGTCGCCTCGCTCGAGCGCATCGAGCAGTTCGCCCACCACGGCCTCTGCCTCGGCTGGAAGCGCAGTGCCGCCGGGTGTGCTCGCGAATTCGTCGATCGATCGCGCCAAGTCGTCAGCGTTCACGGTAGTGCTCCCGCGCCGGTGAGCGCCGCCCGTACGGTTTCGTTGTTTGTCTCGAGCATCGGAACGAGCGGCAGTCGGAGCACGTTCTTGATCCGGCCCATCATTGCCAGCGCGGCTTTGGCCGGAAGTGGATTCGACTCGACGAACGCCGCTCGCATCCACGGCAGCAGTCGCATGTGAATCTCGCGCGCCTGGGCGAGCTCACCGGCGCGCATTCGAGCGCAAAGCTGCGCCATCAGTTTTGGCGTCGCGTTCGAGATGACGGACACAATGCCGTCGCCGCCGAGCGCCATGAGCGGGAGCGTCATTTCGTCGTCGCCTGACAGGACCGAGAACTCCGGCGTGCGCCCGCGGATCACGTCGGCGATCTGCGACAGTTGGCCCGACGCCTCCTTCACCGCGGCGATGCCCGGGATTCCCGCCATCTCGAGTGTCGTCCTCGCTTCGATGTTGCTCGCCGTCCGTCCCGGGACGTTGTACACGACGATCGGCAGATCCACCGCCTCGGCGATCGCCCGGTAGTGCGCGACGATCCCGCGCTGCGGCGGCTTGTTGTACATGGGCGACGTATGCAGCAGATGCGTCGCGCCGGCATCCCGCATCATTTTGGAGAGCGCAATGGCCTTCTGCGTGTCGTTGCTGCCTGCGCCGGCGACGACGGGCACGCGCCCGCGCGTCTGTTCGACGACAATCGCCACGGTGCGGCGATGTTCGTCGACCGACATCGTCGCCGCCTCGCCCGTGCTCCCGCACGGCACGAGAAAATCAATGCCTTCGTCGATCTGCCAGTCAACCAGGCTGCGCAGCGCCGCCTCGTCGAGCGATCCGTCGGTGTTGAACGGGGTGACGAGCGCCGTCCCGCAACCGATGAGTCTTTGTGCGGTCATAATGTCGTTTCGATCGCTGGAGTGGACAACATATCTCGCATCGTGAACACGCCGCGACGACCAATCAGCCATCCGGCGGCCACGAGTGCGCCTTCCGCAAACACTCGGCGGTCGCGCGCGATGTGCTCGAGACGAATTTGCTCGAACGGTGCGTCGAACAAAAACTCGTGCGTCCCCGGCACGGAGCCGGTGCGCACGCTGGTGATCGGAATATCTCGGCCCCACGCGGCGATCGCCGACTTGGCGAGCGTCTGCGCCGTGCCCGACGGTGCGTCCTTTTTTGCGGAGTGGTGCGTCTCCGTGAGATGCGCGTCGAATCCTGGCGCGGATCGAAGCAACCACGCCGCGGTTTCGGCGATCTGCTCGAAGATGTTGACGCCGAGTGAGAAGTTGGCCGCAGCGAACAACGCTCCGCCGCTCGCCTCCACCTCCTTTCGTACCCGCGGCAACTCGGCGTACCATCCCGTCGTGCCGATAACGATCGGACATTCGGCTGCGATCACGGCGCGCACATTCGCGACCGCCGCTTCCAGCGTGCTGAACTCGACCGCGACATCTGCCCCGGCGAGTGACTCGGCCGTGATCCCACGCCGTGTCTCCGCCGACCCGAGCCGTGCGACGACGTTCCACCCGCGCGATGCCGCGAGCTCATCGATCGCGCGTCCCATCTTGCCCATGCCGATGATCGCGAGCGTTCGAGTCATGTCGTTCCTCCGTCTGCGCCAAAGAACGCCGCATGCAGCCGCCGAATCGCCGGAGTCACCTGCACGTCGTCGACGACCATCGTCAGGTTGATGCCGGTTGCGCTCAGTGAAAGCATGTGCACGCGCACGTCGCCGAGGGCATTCAACGCGCGTGCCATGGTCGCGCCCCCGTCGGCGATCGCGCCTCCAACCACGGCGACGATGCCCCGGTTGCGTTCCACCGAGACGTCGCCGAGCGCGCGGAGATCGCTCACAATCGCCTCGAGTCGCGACGGGTCGTCCACCGTGAGGGAGACCGAGACCTCCGACGTCGACACCACGTCGACCGACGTGCGATGGCGTTCAAAGATCTCGAACAACGACCGGAGAAAGCCTTCGGTCAACAGCATCCGCGGCGAGCCCACCTTGACGAGCGAGATCTTGTTTTTGCCGGCGATCGCGCTCACCGCCCGCTTGGGCGCGTCGAAGGTGATCTTCGTTCCGTGGCCGTCCGGTCGATGCGAATTCAGCACGTACACCGGAATGCCCAGGCGAACGGCGGGCGCGATGGTGTTGGGATGCAATACCTTCGCGCCAAACGACGCGAGCTCCGACGCCTCATCGAACGCGATCTGCTCGATCAACCGAGCATGTGGAACGAGACGCGGGTCGGCGGTGAGTATGCCGTCGACGTCGGTCCAGATCTCGATCGCCTTGGCCTTCACCGCTGCCCCGAGCAGCGAGGCGGTGTAGTCGCTTCCGCCGCGCCCGAGCGTCGTCGTGATTCCCGTGCCCTTCACGGAGCCGATGAATCCACCGAGCACCGGGACTCTGCCGGCGCGAACGAGCGGCAAGAGGGATGTCCGACATGCATCGGCGATCTCGTCGGCGTATGGTTCGGCGCGCGTGTAGGCGTCGTCCGTGATCATCACTTCGCACGCGTCCACGTGCACGGCGGGAATACCCTGCGCCGTGAAGGCGGCCACGCACAACAACGACGACATCTTCTCGCCGAGCGACGCGATCGCATCGAGGCTGCGCGGTGTGAGATCGCCCAGGGTCGCCAGCGCCTCCGCCAAGTGCGCCAACTCGTCGATCATCGCGCTCAATTCGCCACAGGTTTCAGCCGCGTCGTCGCCCGTTCCGAGCAATAGCTCCGCCTGTTCCAGGTGTCGCTCGCGCAGTCCTTCCACGGCGCGGATGGCGCCGATCAAATGACCCCTGGCCGCCTGCTCCGCCAACGCGAGGAGCGCGTTGGTCACTCCTCCAAGCGCCGAGACGACAACGATCGCGCCTTTGTCCGCACGCGACGCGACGATCCGCCCGGTTCGCGCAATCGCCTCGGCATCGCCGACGGACGTGCCGCCGAACTTGAGAACGATCACCGGTCGCCGAGCAAACCGCGGTGGAGCATCAACTCGGCGTTCAATACCGACGCGCCGGCGGCGCCACGCACCACGTTGTGTCCCATGGCGACGAGCTTGATGTCGAAGATCGGGTCGGGACGCACGCGTCCGACCACGACCGTCATTCCGTTGCCGGTGTCGACTTGCCGCCGAGGCTGCGGGTGATCGGCTTGGTCGCTCACGACGATCGGGTGCTCCGGTGCGCTCGGCAAGCCGCGGACGGATGGTTCGCCGCTCCAATCACGGATCGCGTGTGTCACCTCCGCCGGACTGGCCTTCTCCGACAATTCGATCGACATGCAGACGGTGTGGCCGTGCTCGACCGGGACGCGATTCGCATGGGCGCTCACCGGAAAGGCGGCGCTTCGAATCACATTGCCATCGACGGACCCGAGGAACTTCCGCACCTCGGCCTCGATCTTTGGCTCCTCGTCGGCGATGTACGGAATGACATTGCCAAGAATGTCGAGCGCCGGTACGCCCGGATAGCCCGCGCCCGATATGGCTTGCATCGTCATCACGACCAGGCGCGTAATGCCAAAACGCTCATGGATCGGCGCCAGCGGTAGCGCTGTGACGATTGCCGAGCAGTTGCCGTTCGCGACGATGCCTCCCGACCAACCACGTGCTCGACGCTGCGCGTCGAGAATCTGCAGATGTGAGCCGTTCACCTCGGCGATGACGAGCGGAACGTCGGCCTCCATGCGATAGTTCTTCGCGTTCGTCAACACGATCTTGCCCGCGCGAGCGAACGCCGGCTCGGCGTCGGCAGCGACTCCCGAGTCCAGCGCCGAAAAAACGATCTCGGCCGAAACACGCTCGGGCACGCAGGGCAAAACGGTCATTTGAGCCACCGCGGCCGGCAGCTTGTCCACGCCGATCCATCGGGTTGCGTCGGCATAGGTCTTCCCCGCCGACCGCTCCGACGCGACGACCTCGGTCAATTCGAACCAGGGATGATTCGAGAGAATGCGAATGAACGCCTGCCCCACCGCGCCGGTGGCGCCGAGCACGGCAACGCGACGGCGTGGCCCGAGAGGTGGCGCCGTCGCGCTCATGCGCTCAGTAGGCTCCGCACAATTCGCTCATACGCGCCCACGGCGGCGCGCAGCTCAGTGACCTCGATGAACTCGTCCGGCGTATGCGCGACGTGAATCGAGCCTGGGCCAAAGAGCACCGGCGTTCCCCATTTCCCAAGCAGCGGAATGTCGGAGGTGTACGCGACGGGTGCGATCTCGAATCCAGGGATGGTGTGGAAGTGTTGCGCGGGAATGTACGAGCCGTATTCCAACTCGGCGCGGCCCTTGGACCACCGATCGATGGTCGCTCGCACCGGTTCCACGTCGCCGACGATCCGGAACATGATCTCCGCTTCGGCGAAGGCGGGAACGATGTTCGCCTCCGTACCGCCGCGAATCGTGCCGACGTTGAGTGTCGTGTTGCCGAGCACTGCGTCGGTCGGCAGCTCGAGCTGGTCGAGCGTCGGCAAGAGCGCGAGCATTGGCGTGATTGCCGATTCGCCGAGGTGTGAATAGGCCGAGTGGGCGGCGCGTCCGCGCGTGCGAACGGTAACCCGAAGCGAGCCTTTGGCGCCGCTCGCAAGCTTGCTCTCGGTGGGCTCGCCGTTGACCAGAAACCGACTCGTGGCGGAAAGCCGGTTGGCGGCGCGGGCGCCGTCGGAGCCTTTCTCCTCGCCGACCACGAACAGCAGGTCGACGCGCTCTTCACCTGCCTTCGCGAGCTTGTCGGCGGCGACGAGCATGGCGGCGGCGATTCCCTTCGCGTCGCAGGCGCCGCGGCCGCGCAAGCGGTTGCCGTCGAGCTTGGGCGCGATGTACGGCGGCACGGTGTCGAGGTGCGTGGAGAGCGTGACGCCGTTGCCGCTGCGTGACGCCCACACGTTGGCACGTCCGCGCGTGACTTCCTGCAGAGTCACGTTCCATCCTCGCGCGACAAGCCACTTGGAAACGAAATCCACCGCGCCGCTCTCGGCGCCGGTGGACGAATCAATCGTCAAGAGTTCCGCGGCGAGCGCGACGACGTCAGTCATTCGCGCAACTTAGCCGATCCACGCCGCGCGTTGAAGTTTTTGGCGCTCGGGGATTCGCGGGAACGCGGTGCCTGAGCCGGAACTGATTTCGCACGGACTGGCGCGGTCACCGCACGGACCCTCGAGGAGACTTCCACCGCACCGGCGTCATCTTGCGCGCGAAGCATTTTTTTTTCTGGCCGCCGCTAGGGGCGGGACCACGTTTCCATTGACCCTCCACGCAACGATCGCTACACTCACCAACCGAACAGACCCCGAAAATATTCTTCTGTAGCAGCTAGGAGTCCAGGTGGGGAAAGCGAAAAATCGGGGAAAGGCTGGAACGCGTCGCAAGACGGCTGGGGGAAAGGCGACGAAGTTCGCGACGGTTAAGAATCCCAAACGCCCCAAGACGAAAACCCGGAAGACCCCGAAGGCGGTCGCCAAGTCGGCGGTCGCCAAGTCGGCGGTCGCCACGTCGGCGGTGGCCAAGCGGTCCGGGCGCGGCTCGCGGAGCCGCACGCCTGTCATGCGAGCGAACGTCGGGGTCGCGAAGCGGGCACCCGGGAAGTCGCCGTCGTCGGCGTTTCGCGTTCGGCCGCTCGATCCACAACTCAAATGCGGACCGGGGACGTCGGTTCAGCAACTCTTTCGCGTCGACGAAGCGCTCGATGGCGTGACGCGAACGCACCTCGTCTACTTCGATCGGCACGGGTGGTACTGCGAGCACGGGCGGACGTGCATTGCCGTGGCGCCCGCACGAAGGGTCGGCGACGGCACCCGTTGAGCGGACCGGGTCGAGCCGTCATGGGCTTTCGCGTGCGACATTTAGAGTTTCGTAAATGAGCGTCCCGTCACGCTGGACCCGAACGCCGGGGGTGAGCGATGCCGCGACCACGTGCGCCAGACCCATGATGTGCTCGACGTGCGCGCCGGCGGCCAAGAGGTAGTCGGCGACAATCCGTCGATGACAGCGCCACCACACCGCCTCCGCGCACATGATGGCGCATCGATCATCTCGCGCCAGCTCGCGTAGCTCGCGCATTCCGGCGCGGAATTCATCCGTCGCGGCGTAGTCGGCGTAGTTGCGAAAGGCTGCGACGCGCCAATACACGTTGCGGGACTCCGGCGCGCCCTTACGATGGTGGCGTCGTCCGCCCAGCGCCGCGAGATGTCGGTACCCAATGGTATGCGCAGCCAAGGCAAGGGGCAGAGTTTCTCCGTTGAACTGCGGAGTGGTTCGAGACCGCGGAAAGGCTCGAACATCCACGACAAGCGCGACGCCGACCTGCTGGAGCAGCTCGACGAACTCGCCGATCGTACGCGTGGAGTGGCCGATCGTGAAGACCGTTCCATCCGCCTCACGATTCATGGTGCCTCCGGCGCGAGTCAAAGAGAGTCAACGGCGACCTCGACCGCGATTGAGAGCGGGTTCGCTCAGCGAAATTTCATTAGCCGTCAAACAATACATCAATTAACAACATAAATACTTGACTTTATGGCATAACAATTGATCTCTCCATTCTGGTTGTGACCACCCACCCGTTTGGAGGCCCGCATGCGCCGGCTGCTTCGAAAATCTGGTAGTGCTCTATTTCTCCTCGCGTCCGCCGTCGCCGGATCTCTTGCGGTCTCCTGCGGCAAGGACACCCCGACGCAACCGCGTCCCGAGCAACTCGATCCGGCGCTCGTTACCTCGGGTCGAGACATCTTCCGCTTTGACACGTTTGGCGACGAGAAATACTGGACCGACACGCTCCGAATGCACGAAGTCATCCAGAAAGGGGTGAGTCCGGCGACCGCATTGTCGGTGGGCTTCAAGGTGGACGTTGACTCGCTGCCGCAAAGCATTCGCGATGCACTCGCGGCCGGCAAAGTCGATCTCACCAGTCCGGCGACCACGGTGACGTTGCTCAAGCTCAACGCCGTGGTCGGTCTCAAGGGCGACGTGCGGACCGTCAACGGACGCGACACGCTGGCGCGCGTTGGCATCACGTGCGCCCTCTGCCACTCAACGGTGGACAACTCATTCGGCAAGGGCATTGGACATCGCTTGGATGGATGGCCGAACATGGATATGAATCCGGGCGCGATCGTCGCGCTGTCTCCTACGGTGCCGGCGGCGTTGAAAGCAATTCTCAACACCTGGGGACCGGGAAAATACGATCCGCGCACCAACATCGACGGCATCAGCACGCCGCTCGTGTTGCCGCCCGCATACGGTCTCGCGAGCGTCGGCAAGGAGACCTACACCGCCGAAGGGCCGGTGTCGTATTGGAATGCGTACGTCGCCATCACGCAGATGCACGGCCAGGGCAGTTTCAGCGACCCACGTATTGGCGTGAACATCGTGCAGAGCCCCGACCTCGTGACGCCAAAGCTCACGGCGCTGCGGCAGTATCAATTCAGTCTGAGCACGCCGAAGCCGGCGGCCGGGTCATTCGACGCCGTTGCTGCCGAGCGTGGGCGGCTGGTGTTCAACGGAGCGGCGACCTGTGCGTCGTGCCACGCCGGAACAGCGTACACCGACATCAATCAGAACAAGTTGCATGCGCCAAGCGAGACAGGCATGGATCCGCGCTACGCGGCACGAACGGCCGAGAAAGCGTATAGAACAACACCGTTGCGCGGCTTGTTGCAGCATGCGCCGTACTTCCACGATGGAAGCGCGGCGACTTTGGCCGCGGTGGTCGATCACTACGCCGGGGCGCTCAAGCTGACGTTGTCGGCACAGCAGAAGAGCGACTTGATCGAGTATTTGAAGACGTTGTAAGCCTTCATCCGCGCCGCGCCGTCACGATCGCTCACGATCGCTCTTCGAGTGGCTCGCGATCGTGGCGCCGGTGCATGCGTAGGGGCCTCAACAACACTCAGTTTTGGCCTCGGTCGTCGCGCGCTCCACGTGTCACTCCGACGAGATCACCAGCTTGAATCCGTCGGGATCCCGCAGCCGAAAGACACGCGCGCCCCATCCGTCGGCCGGCTCCGACTCCAACGTGCCGCCGCGCGCCTGGATCCGCTTCGCCAGGTCGTCGACGCTTTGAGCGGTCGTGAGCCGCAGCGAGATTCCCTCGCCTTTGACTCGGTCCAAGCCTTTGGCGCCGTCGTCCTGCGTGATCAAGACCGGAACGGCTCCGGCTCGGAGTGATACGGCAAACAACTTCCCCTCGCGCTCGAATTCACGGGTCACCGTGAAACCGAGCACGTCGCGGTACCACGTCAGGCTCCTCCGGAGATCGCTGACCGTCAACGACGCCGACAACGTGCTCGCGTGAAAGGGCTCGAGCTCGGCACCGTCAGCGCCGGCCTCAGGGACTGGCGGAACGTTGCTCATGGGATATCTCTCATGGGATATTCATGGAACGAGGAGTGTAGCGGGGGTGACGGTCCCGACGTCATCGCGTGCGCGACCAATGCCGACGGCAATATCCTAGCACATGCTACGAACGCCGTCTTGAAGAATCCCGCCACGCTCCATTAAAGAACGCGTCCGTGCGTGCTCCGCCTCACTCAGATCGCGAGCTCTGCCCAATGTCGCTTTGCCTTGGTCCGCGGTCCGGTCCACCGACAGCTTCGCCGGCGCCCCGCCCGAGCGCTTCACAGTCCAAACACGTCAAGTGCCCGCCGTCAGCGGCCCTCGCACCGTTCGTCGAGCACTATTGGATGACGCGCTGGGACCGCCGCGGCGAACCATCGCGCGCCGCCGCAATGCTGCTCGACCCGTGCGTACATCTCCAGATCGTTGGCGGAGACGCGCAGGTCATGGGCGTGGTGCGCGGCACCTTCCGAATGTGCATTGAGGACGTGGGCTGCGTGATCGGCGTCAAGTTTCGGCCTGGCGGGTTCTACCCGTTTGTGCAGCAGCCCGTCGCGCGCTGGACGGATCGCACGGTGCCGGCGAACGAGGTATTCGAAGCGACGGATCAGTCGCAGACGGCGTGGGCCCGCGACGTTTGGGACGAAACCGCAGCTTGCACTGGTGACAACTCCGCGCACGCCGCCGTCATCACCGCGCATCTCGACGCGTTTCTCGGCGCGCGCGTCCCGGCACGCGATGCGGTCGCGGAAGATGTTGCGGACTTCGTCGCGCTGATCGCAACCAACGCGGCGGTGCGCCGGGTTGGTGATCTCGTTCTGGCGAGCGGTCGGAGCGAGCGGACGTTGCACCGCCTCTTTGTCCGCTACATCGGTGTGAGTCCCGCGTGGGTGATCCGTCGGTACCGCCTTCACACTGCCGCCGAGCGGCTGACGGCGAGTCCGTCGGCTGACGTGCGCGCGGTCGCGTGGGAGTTGGGCTACGCCGACCAAGCGCATTTCATCCGCGACTTTCGCGCGACGATTGGCGTCACTCCGGGCGCCTATCAAGAGCGACAAAAGCGCTCCCGCGATGCGAGAGCGCTCGTGTGATCGCCGTGTTGGCTTCTCCGTGACGCGCCGCCCAACGCTACTCGAGCAAAGCGATAGTGGCGTGTCGGCGAGTTGCCCGGCCGCGTCGCGACACACGAGTCGAACGGTGCGAGCCGCGGTGGTATTCGCCTCGACAGAGTTCGTCCACTTCGCGAATCCGGCACGTGCCCAATGCGATCGCGACGAGCGCACAGGCCGCGGCCGGGCGACTACCTCATGTGGAAATGCTGATGTCTACCAGACAGTGGAGCAAAGCTGGCGACGCAAAGCGGAATCGGTTCGCCGGCGTCGCCACCGAATGCCAGGACCGGGACTCGAACCCGGACTCCCTTGCGGGAAAGGGATTTTAAGTCCCTCGCGTCTACCCGTTTCGCCATCCCGGCTCAGTGCGCATGCACGCTCTCACACGCTGTCACGCGCTGTCACATGATACGACAGAAGGGCGAGGACTGAGCGTCGAACGCCAGACCGTCCGCCGGCCCGTCGCTCCTCGACCCTCACCACTCGCCCCTCCTCAAGCGGGAAACGGGACTCGAACCCGCGACCCCAACCTTGGCAAGGTTGTGCTCTACCAACTGAGCTATTCCCGCGCGTCGCGAAATATATCGGAGACCCTCTTGGCAAGACAGAGGGTCCGACGCGTTGCTGCCGCGTTATTCCGTGAACAATCAGGGCCGCTCGCCGAGCGCGTTCACGGTGTACCACATGGACCACGCCAGTAGGCCCGACAGCGACGCGTCTCCGCCGTTCGCGACCGCACGACCGTCCGGATCCACGACTTCGGCCGCGCACCCACCGTCGAGCGGTGCTCGACGGAGCCATTGCAGTATGGCCGTCGCATCCGGTCCCATGAGGCGCGCGCACTGCAGTGTGAGAAGATTGGGCGTCACATCGATCGCTTTCACGGTTCTGCGATACGTCGAGTCCTGTCGCGCCACCGCTTCGTACAACGGAAGCCAGAATGCGGACGCGGCCGGATCGTCGCGCATTGATTTCGCGTCGACGAGATCGATTGCCGATGCGTATGTCGACTTGCCGCCCGCGTCGACGATGAAGTGCCGGTTGATCGCGGCGCGCACGGCTTCGGGGTCTTCGACGCCGCGCGAGGTCTCTTCATCGAGCGTGCGGCGAAGAATCTCCAGCGCCTGGGCAGCGACCGCGTTGCCATGCAGCGTGAACGGATGCACGGCGGGTTCGCCGGACGGGCTCACTTCGGTCGAGTACAACGGAAAGCGTTTGTCGCGCCGCCCATCGAGATCCTCGGCGCAAAGATACAACGTGTCGGCGAGCACAGGTTCGTCGACCACGCGGTCGTCGCCCGAGTCCCGGATGTACCGATCGGTCGCGACCGGATAGCACGCAACTCCCTCGAGAGCGAACCCGGGTTCGAACAGGGTTCCGTCGAGGTAGTGCACGCCGCGGCCAGGGGCGTACCCATGGAGCTCGCACATGCGGAGCAGCAGCTCGCGCGCGAGCGGCGGGTCGGCGAGTTGCACCGCAGGGACGGTCCACATGAGCGCTTCCCAATCGCGCACGGTGACGCCGTGTCCATTCCATGGCGCTCGAGTCCGGACGAGATAGTATTGCGCGTCGTCGAGCGCGCGGCCAACGCCATAGAAGTAGGCGAACAGCAGATTGCGATTGATGAGACGATCAACCTGTTCGTGGCCGGTGCTCTGCTCGAGTCCCTGCAGCGCGTCGCGGGTGGAGGACAGCAGCTCGCGCCATCCACGCCGCCGGAGAACCAGCGCGGTGGCCTCGGCGCCGTCACGCTCCGGACCCACCGCGAGATAGAACGCGACTTGCTCGCGTCCGCCGGCGGCGATGTGAAGCGATCGACGAACGGAGTACGTCTGTTCGCTGACCGATGTCGTGGCGTCGCCGTCGGAGATGAGCGCTGCCGCCGCGAGACCGGGCAGCGACGAGCCCTCGAGCAGTACGGCCCCACTCGCTCCAAGGCTGGCGTGGTTCGAGTCTTCAAACGGTCGTGGCGTGCGCACGCGAAGCTGGCGATGGCCAAGCGTTCCCGCGAGCGTCACGTCGATCGCCACCTCGGCCGTGCGCCGGTTTTCGATGGACAAGGCGTACACGGCGCCGGAGACGTCGGCATCGCGGCCGTAGGGCGCGAAGATGGTTCCGCGGATGACGAGGTCGGCGATCGTGCACGTAAACGTCGGAATCCAGCCGAGGGCGCGCTCCCAGGCGATCGGAACATCCGACAGTTCGTGGCGTACTCCGCCAATGTCGATGCTCGGACGCACCAGGGCGGGACCGGTGCCGCGCGTGAAATCGGCCGCCCCCGCAAACTCGATGGCCGACCGAGCGCCGCGGTGCAGCATGCCGATCGCGTGGATGGATGCGTCAGCCGGATGAATGCACGGCAGGGCGATCCAATGATTCCCGGTGATCTGCCACGGGATGGGCGGTGGAGGAAGCAGCGTCACGGGGGCCGGGGTCAGTATATCTTTGGTCAAGTCGATGGAATGATAACGCGCCAGCGTCATCTCACATACCGCATGAGGCGATTCTTCGATTGCCGGTCCGACACATCTTTCGATCGAGCGCGTTGCTGCTCGTCTTCGCACTCCCACATCGATCGGTCGCGCAATCGACCACGACTCTTCTTCCCGACGCGACGACGCTGCCTCGCGGAGTGATCCGGTTTCGTGGCCTCGTCTCCTGGACGCGCTACGACGAGCTGTTCGGCACGACAGCCGCGTCCCCGCCCAACCTGGCCGCCGGTTTTTCAGCGGACTCGCTGGGCGTGCGGCAGATCCCGTCACTCGGCGCGGCTGAAAGCGCGATTCGAAATTTGACGGGATTCTCGAACTTTCACCTCACGGCAGGACAGCTCGTCTCGACGGCGAACTCCCGCGTCATGACGGCGCCGCTCGCGATCGAGTACGGTCTCACGAGCCGGTTGTCGATCGGCGTCGTGGTGCCGCTGGTCGAGACGCGCACGACGTTGTCGTCGCAGCTCAACCCGCATCTCGGCTCGGCGAACGTGGGGCCCAATCCCGCGCTGACGAACGCGGCCACGCGCACGGGAAACGCCGCCCTCATTCAATCGCTGACCGCCGCCGCCGCGGCGCTACAGACGCGATTGCAACAGTGCCAGGCCGCGCCAACCACCGCGGGCTGCCCGGCGCTCCTCACGCAACAAGCTGCCGCGGCTGCGCTGATGCAGAGCTCGGGAGCCTTCGGCTCGGCCTTGGCCGACCTGTATGGTACCGATGCCGAGTCGCATCCCGGGCAAGCCTTCATCCCGTTGGCGACCGATCCGTCGCAACTCGCGATCACCGCCAAGATCGCCAGCTTCAAGCAGCAGTATCTGAATTTGCTCAATAGTGATCTCGTGAACGGCACCATCGCGGGCGCGGGCGGACCGGCGGCGCGGACACAGATGCAGGCGCTGCTGACCAGCGTTGGATACGACAGCCTGCGATCCGCGGACCGTGCCTCGATCGGTGACATCTCGGTCGGTGCCACGCTGCAACTCGCCAACTCGTTCGGCGACAGCACGAGTCGCGCGCCGCTACGATATCGCTTGGCGGTGAACGGAACATTCCGAATCGGCACAGGCCAACCCGCCGGTTCCAACCGATTGTTTGACGTGGGCACCGGATATGGGCAGTCAGGCGTCGAGGGCGGGCTTGCCGCCGACGTCGCGCTCTCGCGCCGTCTGATGATCAGCGCGATTGGCTCGTACACCGCGCAGCTCGGGACGGTCGACGTGGCGCGCGTGCCAAACCCGGCGAACGCGCCATTCCCGCTCGACGTTCCGTTTCCCGGAACGCGCACGGCCGGCAACGTCTTGGCGGTGACCGTCATTCCGCGCTGGCGCATTGCCGGATATTTCGGTCTGAACGGATTCTATTCGATGATGCGAACGGGCGCCGATCAGTATACGCTGACGTCATTCACGCAAGCCGATCCTTCGGTCGGCGCCGCAATGCCACCGTTAGCGCCGTATGGAGCGGCGGCGGCGACGGCTCAGCAGGCGGGCGTTGGGTTCTCATATTCGACGGTTGTTTCACCCGACCGTAACCCGGGGCGGATTCCGTTCGAGCTCTCGTTTAGTCATCTCGAAACAATCGCCGGTAGCGGCGGCCCGCTCGCCAAGACGTTCCGTGATCAGATCGAGCTCCGAGTGTATTTCCGGCGCTAGCGATTCCCTGTCACACACCACGCACCGCATGACATCGGAAAATGAAGCTCAAGCACGATCGGTTCCATGCGCCGACATCAGTGCCGCGGGTTCCCGTTCAACTCCGTGCGTTGACCGTACCAGTCCGTGCTAGAGCAGTCGACGGGCTAGGACTTCTTGCGCGCGGCCCGCTTGGGCTTTGGCACAGGCGCCGGCGCGCTCGCCGTTTCGAGCAGCTCGCGCGCATGGGCGCGGCTGACGTCACTCTCCGGATCGCCGCCGAGCATCCGCGCAATTTCCGCGACGCGCGCGTCTCCGCCGAGGACGGTCACGTCCGCCGCCGTGACGCCGCCACGCGCGCCTTTGCTGACGAGGATATGGTGATGACCGCGCGCGGCGATCTGCGGCAAGTGCGTGATCGCAAAGACCTGATGATACGTCGCGACGCGCCGCATCGTCTCGCCCACCTGAAGCCCGACGCGTCCGCCAATGCCCGCGTCGACCTCGTCGAACACGAGCGTGGGAACATGATCGAGGCGCGCGAGGATCGTTTTGAGCGCGAGCATCACACGAGAAAGCTCGCCGCCTGACGCGACGCGCGACAGCGGTCGCGGCTCGTGACCGACGTTGAGCGCAACGCAGAACTCCACATCCTCGGCACCTGACGGTCCGATGGCGCGCAGCGGGCGAAGGGCGACGGTGACGTGACCGTCGGGCATTCCGAGATCAGGGAGCACTTCGTCCACAGCGCGCGCGAGACGATCAGCACCGGTGCGGCGCAGCTCCGTCAGTGTTCCGGCACGTTCCTCGAGGGCGGCGCGCGTTTGTCGTTCGCGCGATTCGAGCTGGCGAATGTCCAGGCCTGCCGAGTCGACGAGATCGAGCTCGGCGCGCGCTTCCTCTCCGGTGCGGATGACGCCGGCGAGCGTTCCGCCGTATTTCTTGGTGAGTCGATACAACAGCTCTCGGCGCTGGCGAACGTCCTCGAGGCGCGACGGATCGAGATCCACGCCGGCTTCGTATTCCTCGAGCTCGCGCGCCAGGCCTTCGATGGCATAGTACGCGCCGTCGTAGGCTTCCTGGAGCCGCGACAGCGTCGGATCGATGCGCTGAATGGCCGCGAGGTGCCGTGCGACCGCCGCCAGCTTCTGCAGCACGGCTTCATCTTCGCCGTCGAGCGCGCCGGCGATCCCGTTGGCCAGCGAACGGAGCTCCTCAGCGTTCTCTAATCGACGGGCTTCGTCGTCGAGGCGAACGTCGTCGCCCGCCGCGACGTTGGCGTCGCCAATTTCCTGGGCAACGTGTCGCAGATAGTCGGCGCGCCGTTCCGCTTCGCCTCGCCGGCGCGTGAGGTCCGCAATTTCCCGGATGATGCCGGCGAGCTCGTCGTACACAAGATTGACCTGAGCCGCTTGATCCACCGCGCCGGCGAACGCGTCGAGAATTCGCCGCTGCGCGTCGAGGTCGAGCAATGTCTGCGCCTCGTGCTGCCCGTGCAGATTGACCAGGAGACGGCCCACCTCGGCGAGCAATCCCGCGTTCACGGTGGTGCTGTTGATCCACGCGCGCGCACGGCCCGCGGCCACTTCGCGTTTGAGCACGACCACCGAGTCGTCGACGTCGATGCCGCGCTCGTCGAGCAGCGACCGAATTTCGGGGCGGTCAGCGATGTCGAACACGCCTTCAACGGTGGCGCGGTCGGCGCCCGTGCGAATGACATCGGCGCTGGCGCGCTCGCCGAGCAACAGTCCGAGCGCCCCGACGATGATCGACTTCCCTGCTCCGGTCTCGCCCGACAGCACGTTGAAACCATGCGCCAGCGGAAGCGTGAGACTCTCGATGATCGCGAAGTTCTTGATGCGAAGTTCGGTCAGCATCTACGTGGTGGGTCGGTCGCGGTCCGCGAGGCCCCCCCAGCCGAGCTTCTGCCGGAGCGTGGTGAAGAAGTTGGTGCCGGGAAAGCGAATGATGAGAACTCCCGTATCGGCGCGGCGAATGCTCAATGTCTCGCCCGGAGAAAAGGTGCTGCCGACCTGTCCATCGACCGTAATCAAAAGCTCATCAGGACCACCATCTGCTTGCACCGTGATCTCTACGCTCGGCGGCAGAATCACGGGTCTGATCGCCAGCGTGTGCGCCGACACCGGCGTGACGACGATCGTCTCGAGCGTCGGATAGACCACGGGTCCGCCGGCAGACAGACTATAGGCGGTCGATCCTGTGGGCGTGGAGAGCACCACGCCGTCGGCGGCGTAGGTCGCGATCGGCTCGCCGTTGGCCGATACGTGAAACCCGACTACGCGCGCGAATCCACCCTTGTGGAGGACGACGTCGTTGAGCGCCCTCCACTGCTGGCGCGCCACGCCATTCGCGTGCAACACGCGCGCTTCGAGGGCCATGCGCGACTCGGCGAGGTAGTCGCGACGCGCAAAGCGCATGAGCGCAATCTCGAGCTGGTCGGCGTTGCAACAGGTGAGAAAGCCCAGATGGCCCAGGTTGATGCCGAGAATTGGAACCGAGTGCGGCGCAATGACGCGAGCACCGCGCAGCAGCGTCCCGTCGCCGCCGAGCGTGAGCAGCGCGTTGAGTCGCTCTGGTTCCTCGAGCAACTTTCCGCCGGCTGCCTCGAACAGCTCGCGCTCATAGTACAGCTCGAGCCCAAGCGCTGGGGCGAGCTCGCCAAGTGTCCGCAGCACGGCCGGAAGACCTGGGTAGCCCGGATGCCCGACGACGCCGAGCCGGGTCACCCCGCCATTGCCTCGGTCTCGAGGAGCGCGCGGACGCGAGTTGCAATTCCCGTGGCGTCGAGGCCGCAGGCGGCAAGCTGTCGCGCGCGCGAAGCGGCGTGAATGATACGATCCGGCACGCCGTGCACCGCGACACGCACGGTCGAGTCGTACCGCGCGATCACCGTCGAGATGAACGCGCCAAAGCCGTTGACGACGGTTCCCTCTTCGACGACGAGAATATGCTTATGGTCGGCGAGCACCGCGGCGAGCGTGACCTCGTCGTACGGTTTGAGATACCGGCAATTCACGACGGTGACGTGAAGTCCGTCCGCGGCGAGCGCGTCGGCGGCGGCGATCGACGGCCGTACCATAGTGCCGACCGCGAAGATCGCGACGTCGCTTCCGCGGCGCGGCACTTCCCACGTCGCGTAGGGGACCGAATCGATCGTCGAGATGGCGCCGGGCTTGTCGGGCGCCGCATCGCGCGGATAGCGAATGGAGAATGGACCAGTCGTATGAGCGACAGCGGCGCGGAGCAGGCCGAGCATCTCGGTCGCGTCCTTCGGTGCGGTGACGGTCATGTCGGGGACGGCGAGCATGTATGCGATGTCATACAGGCCCATGTGCGTCTCACCGTCTTCGCCGACGAGCCCCGCGCGATCCATGCAAAAGATCACGGGCAGGGCTTGAATTGCCACATCGTGAATGATGTTGTCGTAGGCGCGCTGCAGGAACGTCGAATAGATCGCGACGACGGGACGTACGCCGCGCGTGGCCAGTCCAGCGGCGAAGGTGACCGCATGTCCTTCGGCGATGCCGACGTCGAAGAAGCGTTTGGGATGCGCCTTGGCGAAAACGTCGGTGCTCGTGCCTCCGGGCATGGCCGCGGTGATCGCAACCAAATCGGGCACCATGTTTCCGAGCTCCACGAGTCCCGCGCCAAAAACCTTTTGGTAGCTGGGATTGGACGTCGACTCGCTGCGCTGCTTTCCCGTCGCGGGATCATGCCCCGGCGGAAGGGCGTGCCATTTCTCCCCGCTCGTCTCGCCGGCGGGGAATCCCTTTCCCTTCTGCGTGATGACGTGGACGAGACGCGGTCCCTTCATGGCGCGCACCGCGGCGAACGTCTCGATCAAACCCTGAATGTCGTGTCCGTCGATGGGACCGAAGTAGCGAAGGCCGAGCTCCTCGAACAGCACACCGGGCGTCAGAAACGTCTTGACGCTCTCTTCCCATTTTCGAACGATGGTGCTCATGGACGACAGCGGCCCCGGCGCGTTGTCGATGAACTCACCGATCGCCGAACGCACGCGGTTGTAGAGTGAGTTGCGTTGCACCGACGTGAGATACTTGGACATCGCGCCCACATTCGGCGCAATCGACATCTCGTTGTCGTTGAGCACCACGACCACATCGCGGTCGGAATGGCCGGCGTTGTTCAGCCCCTCATACGCGAGACCCGACGTGAGCGCGCCGTCGCCCAGGATGGCGACGACCTTGAAGCTCTCACCCTTCACGTCGCGTCCGGCGGCCATTCCGAGCGCCGCGGAGATCGACGTTGCCGCATGCCCGGCACCGAATGCGTCGTACTCGCTCTCGCTTCGCTTCAAAAACCCGGAGATTCCGTCTTCCTGGCGAAGGGTTTCCATCGCGCCGCTGCGGCCCGTGAGCAGTTTGTGTGGATACCCCTGATGGCCGACGTCCCATACGAGCTGGTCGCGCGGCGTGTCGAACGCGTAATGGAGGGCGATAGTGAGCTCGACGACGCCCAGGCCGGCGCCGATGTGACCGCCGGTGCGCGAGCAAACGTCGATCAGGCGCGTGCGGACGTCGGCGGCGAGCTGCATGAGCTCGTCGCGCGTCATGCCGCGCAGATCGGCCGGGGACCTAACTCGATCGAGGATGGGAAGGTTCATGGGTGGGATCGTTCTCGAAAGCTAGCGACACCCTACGACTCTCGCTCAACGACAAACCGTGCAAGGACATCCAGTTCCGTCGACAACAGCCCGGCCGACCGCAGCGCCGCGCAGCCGTCGTTTACAAGCGCGTTGGCCCGCGCCGTCGCGCCATCGACGCCCAGGAGGGCCGGATAGGTGCCTTTTCTCAGATCGACGTCGCGGCCCGCCGTTTTGCCCAACCGATCGCTCGTCGCCGTGACATCGAGCACGTCATCGGCGATCTGAAAGGCGAGCCCGATCGCATCGCCAAACGTCGAAAGGGCGTCGAGCTGCCGCTCATTCGCCGACGCCGCAATCCCCCCAAGCGTCACCGACACGCTGATCAGAGCCCCGGTCTTGGCGCGATGTATCCGCTCGAGATCCTCGAGCCCGAGCGCGCGACCTTCACCCTCGAGATCGAGCAACTGACCGCCGATCATGCCGCCCGCGCCGGACGCACGCATGAGCATTGCGACAACGGCGCCGCACGCCTCGTCGGGCAGCCCTAACGCTCCACTCGCATGGAGCGCAGCCCGAGCGGCGAGCGGGACCATCGCGACGCCTGCGGCGGTGGCGGTGCGGACACCGAACATTCGATGCACCGTTGGGCGCCCGCGGCGCATGTCGTCGTCGTCCATGCACGGCAGATCGTCGTGCACGAGCGAATAGGCGTGGACGACTTCTATGGCACCGGCGAGCGCGCTGGCGTCCAGCGCTCCACCCGCCGTCCGGTACGCGGCGAGAAAAAGCAGTCCGCGGAGCCGCTTGCCGCCGCCGAGCACTCCATAGCGAACGGCATCCCGCACGTCGGCGCCCAGCACGCCGGTGAGCCCGTCGCAAAGCGTGGCCAGCGCGCGATCGATGGCAGCGCGGTCCGCCGCCCATTCGACCGCGGCCGTATCACTCACGAGGCTCAACGGTGTCGAACGTGCCATTGGCTCGTTCAACGAGGCGTTGGACCCGTGCGTCGGCCTTGGCCAACTCGTCCGCCGCGCCGCGAAGATTCTCGATTCCCTCCTCGAATAGCGCGAGGGCGCGCGCCAACTCGATGTCGTCGCTTTCGAGTTCGGCCGCGATCGTCTCGAGCCGCGTGAGACGTTGCTCGAATGTCACGTCGGCTCGCTGCTCGATGCGTTTCTCCGGCGAACCTGTGCCGGCACCACGCCGTCCCGCACGATCAGGTCGAATGGCATCTCCTCGCGAAACGCCGCCGTGGAACTGAGTGTGGCGCCGTTCGCATCGCGGGCCACCGCGTACCCTCGCGACAACGTGGCGAGCGGACTCAGTGCATGCAAGCGGCCGGCGATCGCACGAACGCGGGTCTGCCGCCGAGCGACCTGATCGGCGCTGGCGTCGGCGACGTCGCGCGCGAGATGCCGCAGGCGATTGTCGTTGGCGCGGACGAGCGCCCGCGTTGCGCCGCTCATGCGCAATGCGAGTTTTCTCATCTCGTTGCGCAGCTCGCCCGCCGATCGCGTGGCGGCTTCCGCCGCGGCGGAGGGCGTGGGCGCGCGGTAGTCGGCGACCAGATCGCAGATCGAAATGTCGACTTCGTGCCCGATGGCGGAGATGGTGGGAACGGCGCACGCCGCCAGCGCGCGCGCGACCCGTTCGTTGTTGAACGCCCACAGATCTTCGCGTGCGCCGCCGCCGCGAGCGATGATCACGAGATCCGCCCCGCCCCACCGCTCCACGCGATCGAGCGCGGCGCGAAGCTCGGCCGGCGCCGATTCGCCCTGCACCGCCGCCGGCACGATGACGAGCCGCACGTCGCATCCGCGCCGCCGCACGACGGCGACGATGTCATGAAGCGCCGCGCCATCGGGGCTCGTGATCACGGCGATGACGCGCGGGAAACGCGGGAGCGGCCGTTTGCGCTCAAGCGACAACAGTCCGTCTTTCTCCAGTCGCGCGCGCGTGACGTCGAGCGCTTTGCGGCGCAATCCATCGCCCTCGGCTTCGAGCCTGGTGATGGCATACTGGATCTCGCCGCGCGCGGGATAAACGGTGAGACGTCCGAACGCGGCGACCTGCATGCCGTCGTCGGGTGGCGCGGGAATCATGCGTTGATCGCGGTTCCAGACAACGCACTTGATCTGCGCCGTGCGGTCGCGCATCGAGAAGTACCAATGGCCGTTGCGATGCGATTTGAAATCGCTCACTTCGCCCCGAACCCACAGCGGAATGAACGCGCCTTCGATCACGTCGCGCGCGGTCTGCGTGAGCACCGACACGGTGACGGCGGTCTGCG
>JBDUEJ010000074.1:0-24251 GCA_040002475.1 bacterium
ACGTGTCCGCCTACATCCCGACGAACGTCATCTCGATCACCGACGGCCAGATCTTTCTCGAGTCGGATCTGTTCTTCGCCGGCGTGCGCCCCGCGATCAACGCCGGTATCTCGGTGTCACGCGTCGGTGGCGCGGCGCAGATCAAGGCGATGAAAACGGTCGCCGGCCGTCTCCGTCTCGATCTCGCGCAGTTCCGCGAGCTCGAAGCGTTCTCGGCGTTCGCATCGGATCTTGACGCGGCCACGCGCCGTCAGCTCGATCGCGGCGCGCGTACGGTCGAAGTGCTCAAGCAGGGTCAGTATCGCCCAATGCCCGTCGAGCAGCAGATCATGACGATCTTCATCGTCACCAACGGCTTCATCGACGACATCCCGGTCGCATCCGTTCGCGCGTTCGAGCGTGAGTTCCACGAGTTCATGGGCACGAAGTACCCGCAGGTCGGCGACGGCCTGAAAACGGGTAAGGTCCTCACGAAGGAGATCGAAGCAGACCTTCGCCGAGGCGTCGAGGAGTTCAAGAAGAGCTTCGCGGCCGCGAAGCCCGCGGGGATCACGAAGGCGGATCTCTAACATCGCATGGCTAAAGGGCGCGAGTTAAAGGGTCGCATCAAATCCGTCGAGAACACGCGCAAGATCACGCGCACGATGGAAATGGTGGCGACGTCGAAGATGAAGCGCGCACAGGATCGGGTGACCGCGGCGCGTCCGTACGCGCAGGCGCTTCGCGACGTGATCGGCAGTCTGTATTCGCCGGAGCTGGCCGAGCAGTTTCCGCTGCTCCGCCAGCCGGCGCAGATCAAGCGCGCCGCGGTGATTGCGCTGACGGCGAACCGCGGATTGGCGGGCGCGTTCAACGCGAATTTGATCAAGGAAGCGCGCGCGACGATCGCGAAGTTGGAGCGCGACGGCGTGACCGTCGACGTGCACGCGGTCGGCAAGAAGGGACTCGGCTATTTCAGATATGTGAATCGAGCCGTCGCAAGCAGTCGCATCGACATCGGTGATCGTCCGACGGCCGAGAACGCTGCCGAGTTGGTGAACGATCTCACGGCGGCGTTCGCGCGCGGCGAGATCGACGCCGTGTATGTGGTCCATCCGAATTTCAAATCGGTGCTGTCAGCCCCGCCCGCGGCCGTGCAGATCCTGCCTGTCGAACCGCCCGCGGCTGGTGCGAAGCAGCGCGACTATATTCTCGAGCCCGACGCGCAGACGATTCTCGGCGAGCTGCTTCCGCTGTACGTACGCAACGCGGTGTACCGCGCATTGGTTGAAATGACCGCCGCGTTCTATGCGGCGCAGCGCACGGCAATGAAGAACGCGACCGACAACGCGAGCGACATGCTCAAGATCCTTGGCCGCACGTACAATCGTGCGCGTCAGGCCACCATCACGCAGGAGATCGCCGAGATCGTCGGCGGCGCTGCGGCACTCCAGGGTTAGACATGGCTACTGCGACGGCAATTCATAATATCGGCAAGATCGTGCAGGTCATCGGCCCGGTGCTCGACATCGAGTTCGAGGCCGGCCATCTGCCCGAGCTGTACAACGCGCTCGAGATCACGGGCACCGCGCCCGACGGCAACGCGATTCGCGTCGTCGTCGAGGTGCAGCAGCACGTGGGGCGCAATCAGGTGCGCGCGGTGGCCATGTCGTCGACCGACGCGGTCGTGCGCGGCATGGACGTCGTGGATACGGGCGGCCCGATCACGGTGCCGGTTGGCGCACACGCGCTCGGCCGCATTCTCAATGTGCTCGGCGAGCCGGTGGACAACGGTCCGGCGATTCCGAAGGACGCGCCGCGCTGGCCCATCCATCGCAAGCGCCCGGACTTCGTGAACCTCGAGCCGAAGACGGAAGTCTTCGAGACGGGAATCAAAGTCGTCGATCTCATCGCGCCGTTCGTAAAGGGCGGAAAGATCGGTCTGTTCGGCGGCGCCGGCGTGGGCAAGACGGTCGTCATTCAAGAGCTGATCAACAACGTCGCCAAGGGACACGGCGGACGTTCGGTGTTCTGCGGCGTGGGCGAACGCACGCGCGAAGGGAACGACCTCTACCTCGAGTTCAAGGAAGCGGGAATTCTCAATCAGGTCGCGTTGATTTACGGCCAGATGAACGAGCCGCCCGGCGCGCGTCTCCGTGTCGGTCTCTCGGGTCTGACCGTGGCCGAGTATTTCCGCGATGAGGAACACGCGGACGTGCTCGTGTTCATCGACAACATCTTCCGCTTCACGCAGGCGGGCTCGGAAGTGTCGGCGTTGCTCGGTCGTATGCCGAGCGCGGTGGGTTACCAGCCGACGCTCGCGACGGAGATGGGCGACTTGCAAGAGCGCATCACGTCGACGCGCGACGGCTCGATCACGTCGGTGCAGGCGATCTACGTGCCGGCCGACGACATCACCGATCCGGCTCCGGCCACGGCGTTCGCGCACTTGGACGCCACCGTCGTGCTGTCGCGCGCGATCACTGAGCTCGGCATCTATCCCGCCGTGGATCCACTCGCGTCGTCGTCGCGAATTCTCGATCCGCAGTTCATCGGCGAGCGTCACTACTCGGTTGCGACCAGCGTGCAGCGCGTGCTGCAGCGCTACAAGGAATTGCAGGACATCATCGCGATTCTTGGTATGGATGAGCTGTCCGAGGACGACAAGAAGATCGTGGGCCGCGCGCGCCGCATTCAGCGTTTCATGTCGCAGCCGTTCGCGGTCGCCGAACAGTTTACGGGTATTCCGGGCAAGTACGTGAAGATCGAAGAGACGGTCTCGTCGTTCGAGCGTGTCGTCGCGGGCGAGTTCGACAACCTGCCGGAACAGGCGTTCTTCATGGCCGGTGGCATCGACGACGTCGTCGCCAACGCCAAGAAGATCCAGAGCTGACGCGGATCACGGAATGCTCAAGGTCTCGGTGATCTCGCCTGAAGCGGTGCTGTATGAGGGCGAGACGGACTCGGTCGTCGCCCCGGCGTTCGACGGCGAGGTGGGAATTCTCACTGGTCACGCGCCCATGATGGCGCTCCTCGGCAAGGGCGTGTTGCGGCTGGGCGGCGGTGGCCAGCGATTCAACGTCGAAGGCGGCTTTTTGCAGGTTGCCGACAACATCGTGCGCGTCGTGACGGAGAAAGCGTCGGCAGCCTAGTGGCCTGCTGCGACGATAAAACGGGGGCCGGCGGTTCGCCGGCCCCCGTTTCTCGTTCGTCAGATTGAAATGGCTTGCGATTTGCTTTTCTCCCCGGGCGATGGCCACGCGGAGATGCGCGGGTCACGCCAACGTGGTACGCGAGCGGCCTCATGAAGAACGACACCCAACCGACGATTCTCGTCGTGGACGACAACTACGACAACGCTGAAATCATTCGACAGTATCTCGAGATCCGGGGATATCCCATCGTTGTGGCGCACAGCGGAGACGAGGCCCTGGCCGCGTTTGACCGAGTGCATCCGGCGCTGGTGCTGCTGGATGTGATGATGCCGGGACGAGACGGCTGGGAGGTGTGCCGAGTCATGAAACAGCACCCCACGCTGGGCCGATCTGTCCGGATTGTGATGGTCACGGCGTTGGACGAGTGGCAGGATAAGCGTGAAGCGTTGCAGATTGGTGCTGACGACTACGTGGAGAAACCGTTCGACTTGCCGACGTTGGCCGCGACCGTGCAGCGCAATCTTGCCGTGCAACAAGCCGGCGCACCGTGATTTTGACCGGGCGCGCGGCGTGAGCGGATCAATCCTGCTCACGGATTCGGATCATCCGTCGATCGCGCAAGCGGTCGAGCGGCTGGATGGTTGGGAGTTGCGCTACGTCGCTCCTGGGGAGTTGAGCGAGGCGGTCGTGTCGGGCGCCGGCGTGCGAACGGTGCTCTTCGAGTCGGACGATCCGACGATTCTTCGCGACGTCGTCGAGCGATCGCACGCCATTGGAATTCCAGTCGTCGTCGGTTGCGCCGACGATACCGCTCGTCGTCGCGCGCTCGAGCTGAAAGTCGAAGAGTGGTATCGATGCCCGGCCGACGCCGACGAGATCGAGCAGCGGATTCGCGCCGCGGTCTCGCGCGGAATGTCGTTGGGCGAAGCGAGCGCGGACCACGTGGAGAAAGTCGAATACGAGCAGATGCTGCACGATTCGCTGACCGGCCTTCCCACGCTGCCCGTGATGATCGAGCGGTCACGGGCGCTGTTCAAGGAGCGGGGCGAGCTCGTGGTGCTCTACTTGAACTTCGTGCGCTATTCAAAGATCGAAGAGATTTATGGTTGGGAGAAACTGGACGCTGTTCTCGAGACGACCGCCGCCGCGGTGCGCGAGTTCCTCGACGACACGGCGCTGAGCACGTCGCGGGTGATGGTGAACTTCACCAACGACGACGACTTCATTTTCTTCCACGTGCCGGCAACGGGCGTGGCGGCCGCGTCGGAGAACGACATTACGGAGATGGTGGCGCGGCTTCAACGCCACGTGGCCGGCCGGATCGAGACGCAGCACGGTGAAGACATCGCCGCGCTGTTCGACATCTATGTGGGACGTGCCCACGTCTACTACAGCCCCAAGATCCGTCTCGAGCGGTTGATCTACCGCGGCATTCGTGAAGCCGCAAACGCTTCGCGCTCGATCGAGGAGCGGGAGCGCGCGCGCCGGGTCGCTGATCTTCGCTCGAGCCTCCGCGATCGCGGCGTGTACATCGACTATCACCCGATCGTCGTCACCGAAACGCGCGAGATTTTTGGCTATGAAGCGCTGGCGCGCGGCGTCATGCGCAGCCTGCGCAGCCCGGAGGTCATGTTCGATGTTGCCGCCGAGGCCGATCTCGTGTGGGAGCTGAGCCGTCTCTGTCGGAGCCGGGCGATCGAGGGAATCGAAACGCGCCTGCAGCCGAACGAATTGTTGTTCATCAACGTCGATCCGCACGACTTCAGCGATCCGGCGTTCAACGAGAACGAGGTGCAGTATCCGGAGCGGGTCGTGTTGGAGATCACCGAGCGCACGGCGATCAAGGACTATCCGAAATTCCGCGAGCGTCTGCGGATCTTTCGCGAGCGAGGATTCCGTTTCGCGGTCGACGACGCCGGGAGCGGCTACGCCGGGCTGGGATCGATCGCCAACCTGGAGCCGGACTTCATCAAACTTGACATTTCTCTGATCAACGCGATCGATACGAACTTCATCAAGCAGAACCTGGTGGAGACGATGGTCAGGTTCGCCAACGACCATGGCGCGATGGTCATCGCCGAAGGCGTCGAGCGGTCCGAGGAGTTCGAGGCGGTGAAGGACCTGGGCGTCCATCTCGTGCAAGGCTTCTTCCTCCACCGGCCGTCGCACCTGACGGTACCGGCGCGTGAGCCTATGCGCGCGTCCGCCCGAAGCTGAGCCGCCTCACCGCAGCAATCGATCGACGAGCTCGAATGACCGCTCCGCGGCGCCGATGCCGCTTCGAACGAGTGCGCGCGCGTAGTCGCCGGCCTCGCGCCTCGCACCGGTATCGGTGATCCAGAGTCGAAGTCTTCTGCAGAGATCGCCCTCGTTGGCGATCGAAACGCCGCCGCCTCGTTGCGCGAGGAGCGCCGCGTCGCGGCTGCCGTCATGCTGCGGCCCGAAGATGACCGGCACGCCGAACGCCGCCGGCTCCAACACGGAGTGCAGTCCGGCCGCGTGAAACGCTCCGCCGACGAAGGCGATGTCGGCCAGCGCGTACAGGTCGCCAAGCACGCCGACGCGGTCCACCACGACGACGTCGACGTCGTGTGCGAGCGGATCGTCGAGCCGCGCCGTCGTGAGACCGGCGCGTTTGGCGGTCTCAGTGATTCGCGTGACGTGATCGATCGTGGGTTCGTGGGGAGCGATAATCATTCGCGCAATCGCTCCGCCACGTCGGAGCGCGTCGAACGCCGGCAGCAGCACGGCTTCGTCGGCCGGCCAGGTCGACCCGGCCACGATCGTGGGGCGCCGGTCGCGAAGTCGTTCGAGCATTGGGCTCGATCGATCGGCTCGCTGCGCGCGCAACCACACTTGATCGTATCGGGTGTCGCCCGTAACTACGATGACGTTCGACCGGACGCCGAGCTGAACAAGGCGGTCGGCATCCGCTTCGTCGACCGCGCCGACCGCTTCGAGCGCGGCGTACGCATCGCGCAAGAGGGCGGTGGCCGTTCGTGACCGTCGCGACGAGCCGCGCGACATTGTCGCGCTAATCATCCCTAACCGCACGCCGCGCGCTCGCGCCTCGCGAGTGATGATCGGCCACACGTCGAGCTTGGAAAACACGAGCGCCGTCGGGCGCAGTGCGTCCAGAACGACTCGCGCGTCACCCGGTGTGTCGAACGGGAGATAGTCGCGAAAATCCACATCCAGGTCGCGCGCAAACGCCAACGCGCTCGGCGAGTAGTGCGTGTAGGCGAGTTGAAGATCCTTGCGTCGCGCGCGCGCCAGCTCGAGCACTGGGCGAGCCTGCAGACCTTCGCCGACGGACGGCGCATGCATCCAGAGGAGTGGCCGCGTACGATCGCGCTCCGTTGCTCCCCACGCGCGGTAGCGCGCTCGGATGCCGCGTCGCGCGCGGAGAGCGCGGAGGAATTTCGATTCGCTCTCCGGCACGACGGCGGCCGCGCCGCGTGCGATTTGCGCGAGCGCGCGGTAGCCGAGTTGCATCGGGAAACGCACGATGCGTCAGGTACCGGGTTTCTTGGCGCCCTTGGCCTTCGCCAGCGCTGCCTCGATCGCGGCGGGGATGTCGGCGTCAGCGCCGGCAAGCGCCTGGTCACCCACGAAGAACGCCGGCGTGGAGTTGATGTGACTGGCGTACGCGCGATCGTGATCGGCCTGAATCAGCGATCGCACCGAATGCTGAGTCATGCACTGATGCCACGGGTCCATGTTGACCTTCAGCGACTTCGCGAGAGAATCGAACATCGGGACCGCGTTGGGAAGATGCTCCCACTGCTTCTGCGTCGCGAACAACGCCTCGTGCAGGGGCCAGAACTTGTCCTGCACTGAGGCGCACATCGCCGCCTCGGCGGCCGGAACGGCATTCGGGTGAATGCTGAGCGGCATGTTGACGAAGGCGAGGTGCACGCGTCCCGTGTTCACGTACGTTTTCATGATTTGCTGAAACGCCGCATCGTGCCATTGCTTGCAGTAGGGGCATTGAAAGTCGCTCACCATGACGACCCAAACCGCTGCTTTGGAGTCGCCGAGGATTCGGCCGCGGTCGGCGCGGTCGGTGATGCTGTCGGAAGGCGCCGGCGTCGAGACCGCGGTTGGATTCGATACGGTCGCCGAGTCGGAGGGCGACGCGAGCGTACCGTTTGCCGTTGCGGTCCTCGAGGCTTTCGACGCGGCGTCGTTCCGCGAACAGGCGGTGAGCAGCGTCGCTGCGACGACAAGCGCGACAAAGCGGAGCACGGGGTTGGTCATAGGGCGGGTGGAGGCGGTTGCGGAACGGCGCAGCTCGGGGCGCGCCGTACCCGAAAGCTATGCGCGGGTGCCGGTACTCACAAACCGTTGCGCGACAATGCTCTGCGCCTCGCGGCGTGGTCGTCCGTAGAAGGCATACGATTTGCACCCGCACGCCGTTGCCGGACTCTCGTCCGAGAGGTGGTCACCACGTTCTGAGAGCTCGACGACATGGGCACGACGCTTGGCTGGTACAGTGAGGGTGGGCCGATCATGCTGCTCATCCTGGCGGTCGGCCTTGCGGGTCTCGGTGTGCTCGCGGAACGGTTCTACGTGATCGTAGTCCGCTCGAAGAACAACGGGCGCGCGTTCATCGAAAAAGTCATTCAGCTCGTTCGCGCCGGCAAAATCGACGACGCGATCAAGGAATGTGTCAACTCAACCGCGACACTTCCCGACATGGGGCTCTTGATCCTGCGAAGCCGCGAGCACGTCGAGTCCGAGCTACAAACGCTGGCGAGTGCGGCTTCCCTTGCCGTGCTGCCCAAGTTGACGCATCGCCTCCAATACCTGCCTAAGCTCGCAATCGTTGCACTGTTGCTTGGTCTGTTGGGTACCGTCCAGGGCTTTCACGACGCTTTGGCGGCCAGCGGAACGCGGCAGAGCGGCGGATCGCTGGCCGAGTCGCTCAGCACCGGGCTCGCGGCCGCGCTAGCGCCGTCAGCCTTTGGATTGGGGGCCGCCGCAGCGTTGGTGCTCGGCTACGCCTACGTGGTCAGTCAGTCGGAAGTGATCACCGAACAGGTTCACGAGTTCGCGGCGCGTTTGATCAGCGCGCTCACGGATGGTCCGGACGTTCGTCTCGGACACCGGTGAGCCCGCGCCGAACGTCACGCGCCGTGGGCCGTCGCTTCCAATGTCTGGGATCGCACGGTAGCCTTCTGATTGAGCCCGCTTTGGCCCATGCGTTGGGCGAGTTTCCTCTTACCACTCGTTCGTGCCGTTCCGCGCGCCCGCACTACTGATCGCCGCGGTGGTCGCCGTCGTGACCCAGGGGCTGCAGCTTCCGCAGCCGACCGGGTACGTCAACGACTTCGCCCATGTGATTCCGGCGTCCAACGCGTCGACGATCGCTCGCATCATCGACGACGTACGCGCCAAGTCGGGCGGCGAGATCGTGGTCGTGACGCTTCCCGACCTCGGCGGCCGGCCGATCGAAGAAGTGAGTTTGCGCATCGGTCGCGAGTGGAAAGTGGGAAGCACGGCCAAGCCGGGCGACGCCGCGCGCAACACGGGCGTGATCATTCTCGTGGTCCCCAAGGAGACGAGCGCCGACGGACAGGGGCATATTCGCATCGAGACGGGAAACGGCGCGGAAGGCTTCATCACCGACGCCACCACGGGAAGCATTCGCGACGAAGCGATTCCGTTTTTCCGGCAGACTCAGTACGGCGACGCGATCGAGCTGATGACCCTTCGCGTCGCCCAGCGGTTCGCCAACGAGTTCCATTTTCAGATCGACAGCGCGTTTAGAGAACCGGCACGGCAGCCCGTGCAGCGTCGAACGACCGGGCGCAGCAGTCGCGGGATTCCGCCGGTGGTCTACGTCATCGTTCTGTTCGTCATTCTGTCGACGTTGAGCGGACGTGGGCGTCGTCGCGGATGTCTGCCGATCTTTTTCCCGATCGGTGGCGGCCGCGGTGGTTTCGGCGGTGGTGGTGGATTTGGCGGTGGTGGTGGGGGAGGGTTTGGTGGTTTCGGTGGCGGCGGAGGGTTCAGTGGCGGTGGCTCCAGCGGATCTTGGTGACCAATGGCACGCATGACGCTCGACGAGCTCGTTTCGCAGTTGCGCGCCGCGTATGGCACAGCGCTGCGTTCGATCGTGCTCTATGGATCCGCCGCGGCGGGTGAGCACAATCCCAAGAAGTCCGACTACAACGTTCTCGTCATTGTCGACGCGCTCGATTCGGCGCGCTTGATGGCGGCCTCCGCGGCGTCGCGCGCGTGGGCGGAGTCGGGCAACCCGGCACCGTTGACGCTGACGACGGCGGAGTGGCGCGGCTCGGCAGACATCTTCCCAATGGAGTACGCTGACATTCTCGACCGGCATCGCGTGTTGCTCGGCGATCCGCCGTTCGATGGAATTCACGTAGACCTCAAGGATCTCCGGCTGCAGCTCGAGCAGGAGGCGATGGGCAAGTTGATCAAGCTGCGTCAGGGATTGCTCGCCGCGGGAAACGATGGGCAGCGCCATCTCGAGCTCCTTGCCGCGAGTGCAAGCGCGATCATGATCATCTTCCGCGCGTCGCTGCGAATGCGCGGCGCGGTGCCGCCGACCGATAATGTGGCCCTCGCCGACGCGGTCGCTGCGCAAGCCGGATTTGAGGCAGCGCCGTTTGCGAGAGTTGTTCGCCACGTTCGCGGAGAGTCGCCGATCAAGTCTGCCGACGCGTCCGGTATCCTGACCGGGTACCTTCGCGGAATGGAACAGCTGGTCTCGTATCTCGATCGGTACCAAGCACCTAGCTGACCTTTCGCGGCGGCTGTCACTTGGAAGGACAAGGCGCCGTAGTATTAGTGCACCCACTTACCCGTTCTCCGGAGTCGTCCAAATGAAACGCTGGCTTGCACTTGTGCTCCTGCTCCCGCTCGGCGCATGCGGATACAACCGCATTCAGTCGCTCGACGAGGCGGCCGCGTCTGCGCAGGGCCAGATCGAGGTTCAGCTGCAGCGCCGAGCTGATCTCATCCCCAACCTTGTCAGCACGGTGAAGGGATACGCGCAGCACGAAGAAGACGTGTTCATCAAGGTTGCTCAAGCCCGAAGCGGTTTGGTTGGCGCTGTGCAATCGCACGACCCCGAGCAGATGGCGAACGCAAACGCACAGATGACCGGCGCGATCGGCCGTCTCTTGGTCGTGGCTGAGCAGTATCCGCAGCTGAAGGCCGACCAGGGATTCTTGCGTCTGCAGGACGAGCTCACCGGCACGGAGAATCGCATCGCCGTGTCGCGAAACGACTATACGCAGGCTGTGAACTCCTATAACGCGTACATCCGCCAGTTTCCCGCGGTCATGACGGCGAAGGTGACGGGCGCAAAGCCGCGGAAGTATTTCGCGGCGACGGGCGCGGCGGAGCAAGGTCCGCCGACGGTGGACTTCTCAAAGCCACCGGCGGCGAAGACGCCGTAGCGCCCCGGGGCGGCGATCCGTGTTTGATCCGCGTTTGATCCCGCGTTCAAGTCGTTCCGATTCTGCCTGATTGAGTGCCCACGCGCGATGCCATTCCCAATTGGCGCGTTCGCCGGCGCACCTAAGGCGTCGCCGGCTTTGGGAACAACGAAGCCCCTTTCGCCACCCGCCACTCCGTGACATCGAGCGCCTCGACGTTTGCGAACCGCTGTTCGTCGACGCGACCGGGTCCGCCCAGCTGCACCCACAACTCCTGCGCCTTGTTCGGCATGAATGGCGCGAGATGAATCGCATGACGCGCGAGCTGGCGCATGATCGCCGCGAGCACCGACTCGAGATCGCCGCGACGGTCGGGATGCTTGGCGAGCGCCCACGGCTGACTCGACTGCACGAACTCGTTGCCGCGTGCGACGCAGGCCATCACGCGTTTGATCGCTTCGTGAAGCAGCTGGCTTCCGCCCCGGAGCGCGGCGTGATACTCGGCCAGGTCGACCATGTCGGCCTTGTCCAGCTCGACCAGTGGACCGTTCGGTACGACCCCGTCGCAATACTTCTCGACCATCGAGATGGCGCGACTGGCGAGATTGCCCAGCGAGTTGGCGAGGTCGGAGTTGTATCGCTCGTCGAACCGTTCGTACGAAAAGCTGCCGTCCGTATCGAACGGCACTTCGCGGAGCAGGAAGTAGCGTAGCGCGTCCGCACCAAATCGATCGATCGCTTCATCGACATCGAGACGGACGCCGGACGACTTGCTGAATCGCTCGCCCGAGAGCAGCACGAAACCGTGCGCCCAGACGCGTTCCGGCAGCGGAAGCTCCGCGGCTTGAAGCATTGCGGGCCAGATCACGCAGTGCAGACGTGTGATGTCTTTCCCAATGACGTGCAGCTGGGCCGGCCAGCGATCTTTGTATCCGGGATCGGGGAAGCCTGTCGCAGTGAGATAGTTCGGCAGCGCGTCGAACCACACCCACGTGCCTTGCTCTTCGCCGGTCGAGAGCTGCAGCGGGAAGGGAATGGCCCACGACAGACGTGACCGCGTGATTGAAATGTCTTCGAGCCCCTGGTCGAGGAGGCCGAGAATTTCATTTCGACGCGACTCCGGACGCAGGAAGTCGGGGCGGTCGGTGAACAGCTTGCGCAGAAAATCCTGATAGCGTGTCAGACGAAAAAACCAATTGCGCTCCGTCGTCCATTCGAGCGTGCGCGTTGGATGCAGCACGCAATGCCCGTCCACGATCTCATTCTCGCGCTTGAACAGCTCGCAGCCGACGCAATACCAGCCCTCGTAACTCTTCTCGTAGAAGTCGTCGGGCGTATTGTCGTGAATGCGCTTGATCAGCGCACGGACGCCGCGCTTGTGGCCCGGGTCGGTGGTGCGATAGAAGCGATCGTACGAAATGGACAGCCGGCTCCACATCGCCTCGAAATGCGTCGCGATCTCGTCGACGAATTGTTGCGGCGAGACGCCGCGCTCCGCCGCCGCCTGCGCGACTTTCTGGCCGTGCTCGTCGAGGCCTGTGAGAAAATACACATCGTCGCCGCACAGCCGCCGGTAGCGGGCGATTGCGTCGGCGCCGATCTTCTCGTACGCATGGCCGATGTGCGGATCGCCGTTCGCGTAATCGATCGCCGTCGTGAGGTAGAACTGTCCCACCTACGATTCTCCTGCCGGCGAGTCGTCGCCCATGGCATCCTCGCTCGTCTCGCCGTCTTTGGGCGCGCGTCCACCGGGGCGGTTCCTGCGGCCTCCCCGACGACCGCGGCGCCTGTGCGGGCGTCGCTCGCGGTCGTCGGCGCCGGCATCCGGACTACCGGCCTCACTTGCGGCACCTTCGTGACTCTCGGTGCCTTCGGCAGTTCCGGCGTCGCTGACCGCCGGCAATATCGCGTACTCTGCCGTTTCGCTGGTGACCACGACGTGCTCGCGATCGGCTGCGGCGGAGGTCTCGCCGGACTCGATCTCCAGCGAGAGCTCGTCGTCGAGGACGATGTCGGTTTCCTCATCGGCGTCGACGGGCGCGGCCGCCTGCATGGCGACAACCGCCGGCAGCGGCGCGCCCGCCGTCTCGGCCTCGGCACGCAACTCGGCGAGGAGAATGATCCGCAGCTCGCCGTCTTCGCCGCGCAACGTCACGCGTTCGCGAAAAATGTCGTTCGAGATCACCTTTTCTTCGCCTTTCGCGGTGCGAATGAGCTTGCCCTCTTTCGGAAAGCGCTTGCGGCTCTGGACGTAGAATTCGTGCTCATAGCGCAGACAGCACATCAGACGGCCGCACGCGCCAGAAATCTGCGACGGGTTGAGCGACAATCGCTGATCTTTGGCAACGCCGAGGTTCACCGGCCGGAGCTCGGGCAACCACGACGCGGAGCAGTATTGTCGCCCGCACCGGCCAATGCCGTCGAGGCGCTTGGCCTCGTCGCGCACGCCAATCTGCTTCAGCTCGATGCGCGTGCGGAACATCGACGCGAGCTCGCGCACCAGCGTTCGAAAATCGACGCGCTTTTCGGCGGTGAAATAGAACGTCAGCTTCTTGCGATCCCACTGCCATTCCGCGTCCGACACCTTCATGACAAGATCATTCGCCTTGACGCGTTCCATGGCGCGGCGCCTGGCGTCTTCGTTGTGCGCGCGAAGGTCCGCAGACCGATCGGCCTCGTCATCGGTTGCAAGCCGGCGCACCTTTTTGGTCGTTCCCGTGACGCCGTATCCATGAGGCGTTCCGGCATTTCGCTTGTCGGCCAATTCGCCCAGGGCGTAGACGAGACCCAGATCCTCTCCGCGATCAGCGTCGACGATCACCGCGGAGTTGAGCGGCGGCGGCTCGTCCTGATCCCACAGGAAGAAATCCTTTCGATTGCCCTTGAACGCGACTTCGATCAAATGCGGCATGCTACTCCGAGAACTGACCCATCCGAAGGAACTTGTCACGGCGTCGCCGGACGAGTTTGTCCGGCTTGTACCGGCGCAGGTCCTCGAGCTGCCGCATCAATGTATCGCGCACCGCTAGCGCGGTGCCTTCATGATTCGCGTGCGCGCCGCCAGGCGGTTCGGGGATGATCTCGTCGATCACGCGAAGCTCGAGGAGATCCTGCGCCGTGATGCGCAGCGCCGACGCCGCCTTCTCGCGCATCTCCTGACTCTTCCCGTCCTTCCACAGAATCGTCGCGCAGCCTTCGACGGTGATCACTGAATATACCGCGTTTTCGAGCATGTTCGTCCGGTCGGCCACTCCGAGCGCGAGCGCACCGCCAGAGCCACCCTCGCCAATCACGGTGGCGATGATCGGCACTTCGAGACGGCTCATCTCGAACAGGTTGCGGGCGATCGCCTCCGATTGGCCGCGCTCTTCGGCGCCAAGCCCGGCCCACGCGCCCATCGTGTCGATGAACGTGACCACCGGCACGTGAAATTTTTCGGCGAGCTTCATGAGACGCAGCGCCTTTCGGTAGCCTTCGGGATGCGGCATGCCGAAATTGCGTTTCAGAATCTCTTTGGTGTCGCGTCCGCGCTGCTGGCCGATGACCATGACGGTCTCGCCGTCGAGACGCGCCCATCCGCCGACGATTGCCGCGTCCTCGCGAAACGCGCGGTCGCCGTGCAGCTCGATGAAATCGGTAAAGGCGAGCTGGATGTAGTCGAGCGTAAATGGCCGCTTGGTGTTGCGCGCCACCTGCACGCGCTGCCACGGCGAGAGATGCTTGTAGATCTCTTCCCGCAGGTCGGCGAGCTTTTTCTGCAGCGGCACGATCTCATCGTCGACATCGAGCTGCTGATCTCCCGCAAGACGCTTCAACTCGTCGATCTGACGTTCCAGCTCGACGATCGGCTTTTCGAACTCCAGCGTTACGGAGGTGCCCACGTCAGCTCCCGCGCACGAGATGAACGCGATCCGCGCCCAATAACGCGCGTAGATCGGTGAGTGCGGCCTGCGAGGCCGCGATCTTCAAGGAACGCGACCGCAACCGGGCGCGCATACCATTTCCGTCATCCCACTGCACCTCGAGCGGCGGTGACGACGCGTGCGTCGCATGCGTCTCCACCACCGCTCGCACATCTCGCATCACTTCCGGCGTCAGGTGCCCGCCCCCACGGACCGATACATCGATCGCAACCGCCACCTGGCCGGTCAGCCGTAATTCCACGAACGGCGTCACCGACTCGACGATGAACGTCGGATTGTCCACGTCCTGGTCGCGCCGCGAATAACTGCCCTTCATCAAAACAGGGACGTCGCTCTTCACCCGGTCACCGAGCATGGTCCAGGCTTCCGGGAAGACCAGCACTTCCGAAGATCCCGAAAAATCCTCGACTGTCAACCGTGCGAATTCGGCCCCATTGCGTTTGCTGATCTGGCGCTTGATCGCCGTGACCACCACGCCGAGCGACACTTGCTGGTCCGTCCACTTGCCGAGCTGCGACACGGTGTGCGTCGCAAAGAGCTCCGATTCGATGCGAAACGGCTCGAGCGGATGTCCCGAAATATAGAAGCCAAGAATCTCCTTCTCCTTGGTCAACCGTTCGGAATCGCTCATCGCCTGCAGGTTCGGCAGCACCGGCGCGGTGTGCGCCGAGTTCGACCCGTCGCCGCCATTGTCACCCAGCAGAGAAAACTGCCCGACGGCAGCTTCCTCCTGTTTGAGGGACGCCTCCTGGAGCGCGGTGTCGAGCACGGCGAGGTACTGGGCCCGGTGCCCGCCCAGATTGTCCACCGCGCCCGAGGCGATCAACGCTTCGAACACCCGCTTGTTGCACAAACGCAGATCGACCCGGTCGCAAAAGTCGAAGAGGGTCGTGAACGGCCCATTCGCTTTGGCGGCGAGAATCGAATCAATCGCCGACCGGCCTACGTTGCGCACCGCGCCCAGTCCGAAGCGAATTCGCTTCTCGCCAATGACGGTGAACTTGTAGCCGGACTCATTCACGTCGGGCGGCAACACGTCGATGCCGAGCTCGCGCGCTTCATTGATAAACTTGACGACGCTGTCCGTATCGCCGATCGACGACGACAGGATCGCCGCCATGAACTCGGCTGGGTAATGCGCCTTGAGCCAGGCGGTCTGATACGAGATCACCGAGTAGGCGACGGCGTGCGACTTGTTGAAGCCGTACCGTCCGAACGTTTCGATCTGCCCGGCGAGCTCCTCGATGATCTTGCGCGGATGCCCGAGCGCGACCGCCTTTTCGGTAAACTTGCCGAGCTCCTTCTTGATCAGCTCCGCGTCTTTCTTCCCGACCGCTTTGCGCAGCACATCCGCTTCCGCGAGTGAGATCCCGGCCAGCACCTGCGCGATACGCATCACCTGTTCTTGATAGGTGATGACGCCGTAAGTGGTGGAGAGGATCGGCTCGAGCGCGGGGAGCGCGTACGTCGTCGGCTCCTCGCCGCGCTTGCGCCGCATGTACACCTTGTGCATCCCCGCGTCGAGCGGACCGGGGCGCATCAACGCGTTGGACGCCACGAGATCGTCGAACCGGTCGCAGCGCATTCCGCGCAGCAGGTCGGTGGCGAGCGGCGACTCGAACTGGAACACGCCGGTGGTGCGGCCGGCGCGCAGCATCTGGTACACCTTCTCGTCCTCGAACGGGATGGCGTCGATGTCGAGGTCCACGTTGGTGCGGCTCTTGATCGACACGAGCGCGTCGTGAATGACGGTGAGCGTTGTCAGTCCGAGGAAATCCATCTTGAGCATTCCAGCATGCTCGAGACAATTCATGTCGTACTGGCTCACGATCACCGACTCGTCGCTGCCCGATCCCGCCCCCTTCGACGACTGCGTGCAGATCGGCACGTAGTCGTCGACCGGTCCCGGCGCGATGACGACGCCCGCCGCGTGCACCCCCGTGTGCCGCGACAAACCCTCGAGGGCCATCGCGTAGTCGAGCAGTTGCTTGTAGCGCTCGTCGCCCCGATAGAGCTTGCCCACCTCGGCGATCTGTTCGACCGCCTCTTTCACCGTCAACGAAAAGTTCGGCTGATTCGGGATCAGCTTTGCCAGCGCGTCCGTCTCCGCCGGTGTGAAGCCGAGGGTTCTGCCAACGTCCTTGACGGCGGCGCGCGACTTCATGGTCCCGAACGTCACGATCTGACAGACCGACTCCTTGCCGTACTTCTGCCGAACGTACTCGATGACTTCGCCGCGTCGTTCGAAACAGAAGTCGACGTCGACGTCGGGCATCGACACCCGCTCGGGGTTGAGAAAACGCTCAAACAGCAGATCGTACTTGAGCGGACAGACGTCGGTGATTCTCAACGAGTACGCGACCAACGATCCGGCCGCCGACCCGCGGCCCGGACCGACCGGAATGCCGCGATCGCGCGCCGCTTTTATGAAGTCCGCGACGATCAGGAAGTAGCCGGCATATCCCGTCTTGGTGATGACCCCGAGCTCGTAGTCGAGCCGCTCGCGCACCTCGGCGGGAAGCAAGTCGCCGTATCGCTCTTTCGCGCCCGCCGTCGCGAGCGTGGTGAGCAGATCATTTTCCGTCGCGACGCCTGCCGGGAGCGGAAACGCCGGCACGTGATACTTCTTCCCGAACTCGACGTTCACCTCGTCGGCGATCTTGAGCGTATTCTCGAGAACGTCAGACCGCCCGGTGAAATGCGTCGCGATCTCCTGCGCGCTCTTGAAATACAGACCGCGATCGTAGTGCATGCGGTCTTGATCGCTGCGGTCCTTGCCCAATCCAATGCAGAGCAGGATGTCGTGCGCGTCGTGGTCGCTGCTCTTGAGGAAGTGCGCGTCGTTGGTCGCAATGACCGGCAATCCCATCTCTTCGGCGAGCGAGAACACACGCTTGTTGAGCTTGGACTGCCCCTCCGACTCATGCGCCTGCACTTCCAGGTAGTAGCGATCCTTGAATAGCTCGGCGTACCAGGCAGCGGCTTCCCGCGCCGCGTCGACGTTGTCCGCCATCAGGTGCTGCGCGACTTCACCGGCCAGGCACGCCGACGACACGATGAGTCCCTCGCTGTATTGCGCGAGCACCTCGCGGTCGACGCGCGGCTTGGAGTAGAACCCTTCCGTGTAGGCGAGCGACGACAGCTTGACCAGGTTCCGATAGCCGATCAGGTCGCGCGCGAGCAAAACGAGGTGGTAATATGGCTTGACGCCGGGCGCGGGTCGGCCGCGCGTGCGACGATCGCCGGGCGCGACGTACGCCTCCATGCCAAGGATCGGTTTGACACCCGCCTTCTTCGCCTTCTCCTGAAACTCCCAGGCGGCGTGAAGGTTTCCATGGTCGGTGATTGCCAGGGCGGGATGCTCGAGCTCCTGAGCGCGACGGATCAGATCGTCGATCCGGTTCGCGCCGTCGAGCAGCGAGTATTCCGAGTGGCAGTGGAGGTGTACGAAGGACATCTTGGTGAACATAGTGGCGCGTCCCCGGCGGTGTCAAAGCCGGTCACGACTCTCAGTTATCTCGTAAGTGTTTTCATATCAACGCATTACGTGGTCAGGCCGGTCGTTGCTGCGTCGCACGCTCGGCCTCCTGACCGTCATTGTTGTCGCCTATTTCGCCCTCGCGCCCACCGGCCACTATCTGCTGCGTGCTGGATGGGAGGAGGCGCGGATCCTCATGCGCCGTCGATCAATCTCCGAGCTAATCGCCGACCCGGCGACCAAGCCGGCGGTGGTCAGCAAGCTCCGTCTCGTGCTCGCGGCGCGCAGCTTCGCCGCGGATTCGATCGGCCTCCGGGCCAAGCAGAGCTTTACCACCTTCACCCAGCTCGATCACGACACGCTGGTGCTCGTTCTTTCCGGGGCGCACCGCGACAAGCTGGCGGCGTATACATGGTGGTTTCCGATCGTCGGTCGCGTTCCTTACAAAGGGTATTTCGACTTCCCGTTGGCAAAGCAGGCGGCGCGCGACCTCGATGCGGCAGGCTTCGACGTCTACCTCCGCCCGTCGCCGGCATTCAGCACCCTCGGCTGGTTCAACGATCCGCTGCTCTCGACGTCGTTGGCGGCTGATTCGCTCGACTTGGCCAATACCGTCATCCATGAGCTGACGCACAACACGTTTTACGCGAGTGGTCAGGCGGTATTCAACGAGTCGTTCGCCAATTTCGTGGGCGCGCGCGGTTCAGCTTGGTTGTTTCGATCCCGCGGATCGTCGGAGGCGGCTAACGAGACCGACGCCCGCTGGTCCGACGAAAAGTTGATGGCGCAGTTTTGGGCGCGGTTGTATCGGAGCGTCGATTCGGCGTTTCAAGCGCACCCGACCGATTCCACCGCTCGGCTCGCCGCTCGAGATACGCTGTACGCGCGGGCGCGGCGCGAGCTCGTGGAAGCGCTTGGGCCGCAGCTTCGCACCATCGGCCCGCGGTCATTGGAGCGGATGCGTCTCGACAACGCTGCCTTGCTTGCCCACCGCGTCTACGCCACGGACCTCGATCTGTTCGACGCCGTATGGACGCGCGAACAGGGAGACCTGAAGCGTGCTATCGCGCAGGTCATCTCGTTGGCCAAGGCCAGCCCGAAAGATCCCTTCGGTGCACTTCACGACTGGATTGCCGGCGCAACCGCCACGCTGCCGCCCGCGGCGGGCGATTCAACCGCCAAACCGCCCGCGAAGTAGGGCGCGCAAATCCAACATTGGCTCTGGAACCGCGGGTGCTGCCACCGGCGCGGGCGCGGCGCCGGCCGATTCCTGCGGAACCACGCGCTCCATTTTTTCGCGCACCCCGCGGTCGATGAATCGCGACAGCTGGTCGATGGAGTAGTCTGAGCCGCGTCGCGTCGCGTAGACATTCAATGGATACGTGACCGCGAGGTGGTTTCTCGCGCGGGTCATGGCCACGTACATCAATCGGCGCTCTTCCTCGAGTTGATCTTCGTCGCCGACCGAGCGTGACGACGGGAACCAACCGTCGACCACCCAGATGAGAAACACGGCGTCCCACTCCTTGCCTTTGGCGCTGTGCACGGTGCTGATGACGAGTGCGTCGTCGTCGGACTCGCTGCCGTCGCCGAGATCTTGCGTGCTCTGTGGCGGTTCGAGGGCCAGCGCGGCGAGAAAGGCCGACCGGGTTGGATAGCCGGCGGCGATCACGCGAAGTTGGTCGAGGTCGGCGAGTCGTGGCTCGGAGTGGTCGTAGCGCTCGGAGAGCACGGCGTCGTAGAGCGCGCGCACTTCGTCAATGTCTTCGCCGACGCCCCCGTCGACGCGACGAACACCGCGGAGGCGGCGCAGCAATGCGGCCAAGTCGCGATGCGCGTCGCGGGCGCGCGGCGGTGGCTCGAAGTACGCGAAGGCGTCGGGGTCCCACGCGCGTTCGGCCATCGACGCGAGGATGGCGCGAGCGGTGACATCGCCGATGCCCGGCATGAGCATGAGAATGCGATACCAGCTGACCTCATCGCGCGGATTCTCCAACACGCGCAGAAAGGCGACGACGTCTTTGACGTGCGCGGCCTCGAGAAACTTGATCCCGCCCCATTTCTCGAAGGGAATCTTGCGGTTCGTCAGCTCGATCTCGAGATCGGCAGACATGTATCCGGCGCGAACGAGCACGGCGATCTCGCGGAGCGGCGTGCCTTCCTCGTGGAGCTCGAGGATGCGATCGACGACGAAGCGCGTTTGCTGTTGTTCGTCGCGCGTGGTGACGAGCCATGGCGCCTCGCTTCCGGCCCGCTGGGTCCACAGCGCTTTCGTGAAGCGCTCGAGGGCGCGCGAGATCAGTGTGTTCGTGACGTCGAGAATGGGCTGGGTGGAGCGATAGTTCTGCTCGAGCGTGACAATGGTTGCGCCCTCGAACTGCTTGGGGAATTCGAGAATGTTCCTGAAGCTGGCGCCGCGGAACGAATAGATGCTTTGCGCGTCGTCGCCGACGACCGTGATGTTTCGGTGCAGCCGGCACATGCCGCGGAGGATGCGGGCCTGCAGGAGATTCGTGTCCTGGTATTCGTCGACCAGGATATGGTCGTAGCTGCCGCTGATGCGGTCGGCGAGGGATGGTGACTGCTCGAGCATCAGTGCCCAGAAGAGCAGCAGGTCGTCGTAGTCGACGAGGTTCCGCTCCGCCTTGCGACTCGTGTATTCGGCGAAGAGGCGGACGATGTCGCGCGTGTATTCGACGTATTGCGGGTATTCCTGCTCGAGGATGTCCTCGATCGCGCGTTCGGTGTTTAGATGTCTCGAATATATATAGTGTAGCGATTCTTTCTTGGGGAACCGTTTCTCCTGGCGTCCGAAGCCGAGGTTGGCGCGCGCGAGTTGCATGAGATCCTCGGCGTCGCCCTGGTCCATGATGGAGAAATCGCGGGGCAGGCCTGCCTCGGGTCCGAATTGTCGGAGGAGGCGGTGGCCGGTGGCGTGGAACGTTCCGCCCTGCACGCGCGTGGAGACCGACCCGACGAGGCGCTCGGCGCGGCTGAGCATTTCCTGAGCGGCGCGGCGGGTAAACGTGAGGAGCAGGACGCGTTCGGGTGCGACGCCTGTGCCGAGGAGGTGGGCGACGCGGTAGACGAGGGTGCGGGTCTTACCGGTGCCGGCGCCGGCGATGATGAGGAGCGGTCCGTTGGTGTGGACGGCGGCGGCTCCTTGCTCCGGGTTCAGTTCCGCGAGGAGGTCACGCGCCGGTTCGGCAATGCTTCGTTCGCGTGCGGGATAGAGTCGCGGTTGGTCCGGCATGGGACCAATATAGGTTCGGGACGCGTTCGGGGGAGGGGCGTCCGGTTAGGCGATTCGCATGGATCGAGTGTGTTACCTGTTTCGCCGACCTGCGTCTTCAGACCGTTGCGCGGCTTGTACGCGTGCTTTGTGCCGTCCGTGAGAGGCGCGAGAATACCGGCCGGTTCGAACGAATACGACGGTCGATCAGTGAGAATCAGGGAATTCGCACCGGATTCAAGTGACTTCCCTCACTGGTAGGGCAGCTAGCTGGACGCTACGTTGCATGACTGATTGGTAGGTGACCAAGTCGCGTGTGACGTGGTTGGGCGACGGAACGGCCGGCGCTGGTCGTTCACCATTAGGCAAAGCGCTCCAGAGTTTCAAACAACTTCAACATCGTCAACCGATGGGGGCCTCGCCTTGACCCCATTGCACCTAAGGTCTATCTTGGGTCGGTTGCGGTATAACGCTGTGTGGTGTCGAATAACGGGGAGTGGCCACGGCTTCTCGAACGTTCTGCGTAATACACCGCGGTTGGTGCGCGGTTCAACAGCAGTCGTTGGGACGGATGATTGTGGCGGTGTGTTCGGCAGTTTGTTGGTGCTCGAAGCAGTTTCGGTTTCCACCTCGCATCACTTACCTCGGAGGTAAGATGCAACGCGTTGTTCGTTCTACTTTGGTGGGCCTTCTGACCCTCGCGGGCCTCACGGCTTGCGGCGATAAGGTCACGGTTCCTCCCCAAACGACCACTCCTCCTGACGCGGTCGTTCACAGCGTTACCGTTTCACCCAATGCGATCCCGAACTTGGCGATCGGCGGCAAAGTCACCCTCGCTGCGTCGGTTGACGCGGGCGCGGGCGTCACGGTCCGTACAGTGACGTGGTCGTCGAGCGACGCAACGGTTGCGTCGGTCGGCACAGATGGTACGGTCACCGGCGTCAAGGCTGGTACGGTGACGATCACGGCGGCGGCGACTGCCGATCCGAACGTGAAGGGCGCTGCGGTCGTGACGGTTGCGGCTGCGAGCCCGGCCCCGACGGTCACGATCTCGTCGATCAACAACACGATCTGCGGCGCGGGCGGTTGTAACTCCGTTCCGGCTAACCTCGGCGCAGCGGCTGGCCAGCTCGACATCGTCCTGAACGTTGAAGCCAACGGCCAGGCACTGAAGAGCGTCCAGGCGACGATGAAGTGCGGCAATGACTCGCTCACGCAGTCCCAGACGATCAGCGACCTTGCGCCGATCTCGGCCGAGGCTGCAGCGGCTCCGGTGACGTTGAGCTTCCCAACGGCGCAGTTCAACGCGGCCGGTATCCCGACGCTCCACAACGGTGCCTGCACGATCTCCGCGACGGCCACCACGGCCGCCGGTGTTCAGAGCGCCACGAACAGCTCGCCCTTCACGCTTGCGAACATCGACGGCGTGCTCGTCACTGAAGCGTTCGCGGGTTACAGCAACGCTGAAGGCGTGACGACCTCCACGAGTGCGACGGACGCTGGTGGTCTGACGTGGCGTGGCGGTTCGGTGACCCTCACGGCGCTTCCGGTGCTCTACAGCGGCCGGACGATCGCGACGATGAGCGTCTCGATTCCTGGTGCAGGCGGTGGTGCGGCGACGATCAGCGCGGCGCCGTTTACGGCGACGTGGTCTGCGTCCTCGGGCAACGGCCTGTCGGTCCAGGGCAGAACGATCTACGACATCAACAGCAACGAAGTGAACGGCACCACGCCAAAGGGTGTGATCCCGGCCGTCATTGCTCTCGACACGCAGGGCAACGATCTCGGACTCGGCATCTTCAATCCGGCCGCCGCGACCTTCCGGCTCGACAACACACCGCCGCAGGCTCCGACCACGTTTGAGATCGCCACGCGTCAAGCGGGTTGGACCAACCCGACCTACACGTTCACGGGCACGGGCCTTGGCAACGGCGGCGCGCTTGCGCTCAGCCAGACCAAGTACGTGTCGTGCGGCGACGGTGTCCCGAACGCTCACGGCGTCGGCTATGCTTGCGCCGGTGTCCCGGCTTTGGGTTCGGCCTTGGGCAACCCTGGCCAAGTCGGCGTCAGCGCCGGCGTGGTTTCCGCAACGAGCACCAGCGGCGCGAACGGTTTGACGACCTTCACGTACTACGCAATTCCGACCGCCAGCTTCGTTGCTTCGAGCGCTGCTGATGGTACGGCGACGTCCGCCGCGGCTTGCAGCACGACGGGTTGGACCAAGATCACGACCGCTGGCGATTTGGCTGCTACGCTCGCCAACACCGCCTACGTCGTTCGCACGTTCGAGTCGGATAAGCTCGGAAACGCGCGCTGCACGGACCTGTCCGCTGGTCTGGCGCAGATCTTCACGAACGGTGGCTTCGTCAGAGGCACGTTCGGTCAGGACAAGCTTCCGCCCACGGCCGCCTACATCGACTTTTCAGCGGACCCCACGGCGGCTTCCAACAACAGCTTCGTCGGAGCTGGCGGCAACATCGCCAACTTCAACGTCAAGATTGGCCTGAGCGACGACGCGTCCGGCTTCTCCGGCGCGCCGGTCATCACCATGATTCAGCGCTTGGCGGTTCCGCCCGGCGGCACGGCTGCCGCGTCGATCAACAGTGCATTCGGTTGCCCGTCCGGTCGCGACGGCAACGGTAACTGCACCACCACGGCAACGGCGCAGAACATCCGCGGCGATGCCAACGGCATCACGCAGAACGACGGCGTGACCGTCTACGCTGCGTCGCAGGATGTCTCCGGTGCCTGCTTGGGTTGCGGTTACTTCTTCTTCACGCAGACCCCGATTGACCTTGCCCGCAACGCGGCTCCGGTCATGAACCGTCAGGTCGTCATCGACTACCTGCCGCCGACCGTTGGCGGTATCGCGGTTCCGGCGACGCTTACGGGCGGTGCCAGCGCATCGTTCGCCACGAGCGCCGCGGACAACCTTGACCTGATCAGCACGGATTACACGCTGACCTACGCCTCGACGCCAGTCGGCGGAATCGGTTCACTTCCGATTCGCGCAGCTGGTCCGGCGCTCGGTGTCGCATTCGACAATGTCCTGACGACTGCGTCATCGTTCAGCCT
>JBDUEJ010000075.1:0-24033 GCA_040002475.1 bacterium
TGGCCGAGGAGTATCACGCCGCCGGGCGAGAATCCAGCGATGGTGCTTCCCCTGGCGGCAAAGGGCTGCACGACGCCCTGTCGGAGATTCACAAGCGCGCGCTCGAAGGCGACATCGTCACGAAAGCCTCGGCGCCGACGCTCATCGATCGTCACTTGAATGTGCCGTTTGCATACCCGGCGCTACGTGCGAATCTGAGGAGCGCCGGCATAAAGGCGATCGAACGTTACTTCGACACGCACGGAGACGAGATTGCGAACACAGAGTTTTCCGAAAAGCGAATTCAGGTCCATGTAGCTCCGGGCATCACAGTCGATGGCCGCATCGACCTCATTCGCCGCTTGGACACCGGAGAAGTCGCGATCGTCGACTTCAAGTCCACGGAACGCGCTCAGGCCGAGAACGTCACCCGCGACCAACTTCACGTATACGCGGTAGGGTATCAGGAACTCACCGGGAAATCCGCGGACCTGATAGAAGTGTTGAACCCCGACGAGAAGGGCAGGACCACGCGCGAGCCGGTGGACGCTCCGCTACTGACTGCAGTCCGGGACAAGATCCGGGACGCTGGAGTGGCCCTGCGCTCAAACCAGCTTCCGCGTTTTGAGACGTGGAACAAGGGCACCTGCGGATCGTGCGACCTCGTCGGCGTGTGCCGGACGCGGCCAACGGACTGACTGCCCCGGTACGAGGGTCGGGCGGCGCGCCGAGCTCCCACCTGCGCCACTTCTCTTCTTTCGGTTATAAAGCACGGTGGTCTTGCTGATCTCCTCGCAGAGGAGCAAAGTGGCCAAACCTGCGCTCCGCGGAAGAGGCTTGACGAAGCTATCCTCGAACGGCGACGGCAGCTACTTGAGATCTTACAAGCCGAGCGCAATCGGCTCGGGCAGGTGCTGGGATCGCCCAAGCCTCGCCAGATACTGGAGCACGAGGGTATTCGGGTCCTCGCGGAGTTTGACAAAGTAGTGGGTCAAGCTCCATCCATCACGTGAGTCGCACTCGCGACGTTCTCAAAACTCACTACTACACGAAGCATGGCCGAAGCCCTCGAGGATCGCGAAGCAGTATCACCGAACACTCAAATGCGGCCACTGCGGAACGGTTGAAAGCGGCCACGGCAGGCGTGGCAATTGTGTCGGCGGTTAGTAGGCCGAGTCGACTTCGGCACAGCGTCGAGGTGCACAGTACGCATGCCGTAGCGGTCGTAGACGCGAGCCGCCCAGCGCCGGCGCGAATCAGATAGTCCTTCTGTCGCGCCGCACCGCGAGCCACTCCCACAGTAGTGCTTGTTCTGTCATTGGCTCCATAAATGCTAATGGTCGGTTCGAACCACCAATGCGACAGGTAGCGAGTCGCCGTTACGTAAGACCGATCTCAGGAGATACGAATGCGCCGCAGCGCCTTTGTCGCCGCGATGATCTTCGCCATCCTCTCGGCCGCTGGATGTGGAGGGGATTCAACAAGCCCCGCCACGCAGTCTATCGCCGGCTCGTGGACACTTCAGTCAGTCAACGGCTCGCCGTTGCCGTTCATCGTCCCAGAGACCGGAACCGACCAGCTGGAGGTGCTGAGCGACGTGATTGCTATCTCAGGAACCGGAAGCTTCACGCAAACGACGTCCACCCGCACGACGACGAACGGCGTGCCGACCACGCAATCGGTCGTGGACGCCGGCAGTTACACGCTGAACGGATCGGCCATCACCATGCACTTCAATAGCGACGGGTTCACTCTGACGGCCTCATGGTCGGGCAATACGATCACGACAGTCACGGGCGATGGGCTGGCCCTCGTCTACAAACGGTAGCTATGGCCCATGCTCGGCGGCGAGCTCCGCGATCGCTTCTTTCCACACACGCGGATCGCCGAGTCGAATCGCAGCGTCGATCCCTACATTTTCGAGCAAGAGGCCGAGCAGGAGCCGGCGCTCATTCTCGTCCCAGAACGCCTTGCCGTCGATCATCTCAAATTTCTCCGGCGTGAGCTTCCATCGTGCACACGCTTCGTCGCCGGACCATGCGCGCCCCTGGCGGCGAATGTCCCACGCGACGTCTTCGGCGCGCGGATGGGGGCTTTCAGCATCGTAGTCGACATCGTCTTCGGTCATGTTGGTCGCTCGGTCGTGATCGCCGAGCGTACGCTCGGCAACGGCGCTGAGTCCAAGAGGGCCAATCGCCTTGTCCAATCGCCTCTGGCGTTTTCACCCTTCCCTCAGGCCAGCCGCGTTCGCAACATTGGGCCCGTTCCGGTGAAGAAATCGCTCGGGCGGCGATAGTAGTCGAAGGGACGCCGAGGGCGCGCCGGTCGTCGTGGCGCGCCCTGGGACCTGCCGTGCACCGATTTGGTGTTAACTCATTGCGCGGGGCGAGCGCGCTGAGACACCGCCCGACCCGCCAGGCTTGCCTCCGCCGCCACCGCCACCGCCACCGCCGCCACCACCGCCAATCGTCGTCACCTGGCCGCCGTTGATCTTCGTCTTCCCCGGAACGTAGCTCCCCGTGAACGTGGCCTGCTGCGTGCCGTTCGTGAAGTAAACCCGGACGCCGCCGCTTCCGGTCGACGATGCGACCTGAATCTGTGAAGTCCAGCCCGCTTGCGCTTTGACCTTGTAGACGTTGGTCTGAATCACGGTGGGCGACAGCCAGCGCCAATAGAGCACAACGGAGGCGACTGCACCGGTGGCCGGGTATTCGATGACCTCATATGAAAGGCCGGTCGTTGGATCAATGCCGTCTTCCCAGATGACGACGTTCTGGCTCACGGTGTCAGGAATTGCCGATGCTACGATGACGGCATTCGGGCCGTGCGGGACGCGCGACCTGGACGGCGACGTGGGATCGCTCGCGCAGGCCACGAGGCCGGACGCGGCAAGGGCGACGGAAAGGAATAGAGAACGGCGCATTTGCGGGAATTAAAAAAGGGGTGGGTCGACGACCGCCATGCAACCCGATTTGGTTGCCTCGATGCCGTCAACATCACAGGCGGGCCGAGACCGAGGTTTATTCCCGCGTCCCGCGTGTATCGCGCTTTCTGCGCGCTGCAGCCTAACGGCGCAGGAGCCCAACGGCGCTGGGATCAGGAGAAAGGACGCCCGTGCACTCGCGCGCGAATTATTAGAGATATCTCAAGACGTGTTCCGCGCGGCATTCAGCGGATCACCGATGAAGCGCGCGAAGTTGCGGGGCTTGAAGCGGAACGCCGCCGTGGTGCTTGGGAACGTCGGCGCTGCCGAGGACGTCCCAGTGCTGGAGCACGCGCTCAATGATCCCGAACCACTCGTACGGGAGCACGCCGCGTGGGCACTCGCGCAGTTGCGTCGCGCGCTGGATTCGATCGGCTAGCGTAGATCATCACTCGGACGCGGCTCACGGCATTCGGAGCGAAGTACGCCGATGCCTTGCAGCCGCGCCTGGATTGGGAGCGCGCAGTACGTCAAAGCGGCACCGCAATACAGCAGAGGTCAAAACCGACTTCCCGCCGGTTGATTTCATCGGTAAGGGCCGGGCGCCGTCACCGTGCCGGGCACCGCTCCCCCGCCTTTGCCTTCAACCCTTGGCTGTCGCTTCGTCGATCCCGGCATCCTGCCCGTCATCACGCCGAGCGAACAGGGTGCCGCCACGCGCATTGCAAGACGGATGTGACGCGCCGCCACGCGGCCTGGTTGCTTGACAGAGGACGCAGGGTCCGTATCGTTGCGCCGTGCCGATTCGGGCCGCTGTGACGCGGAGTTGAACCCGGCGTCGTTGCCCGGCCAAAGCACCGCAGTCTCGCCAACGGCGCTCAGTCGCAGAGCGCCAACGCATTCGACTATCCCACCGAGGCGACGCCGCCCCGACACACACCGTGGTCGAATCGTATCGATCGGTAGGCGACACACAATTCGGAGAAGGAATCATGAAACTGACACGATGGGTGCTGGGCGCATCAGTCTGCATTGCGACAACGCTGATAGGCGGCAGCCGCGCGCTTTTGGCGCAGGGCACAATCACGGGGCGGGTCACGGCGGCCGACGGAGGCGAGGCTCTCGCCGAGGCGCGCGTGATGGTTGTCGGGACGAGCGTGGTCGTCACGTCCGGGCAGGATGGACGCTACACGCTGCGAAACGTGCCGGCTGGAAGCCAAGAAATTCGCGTGCTCCGAGTTGGTTACCACGAGCTCAAGCAGCCGGCGGCGGTGACCGCGGGTCAATCCGTGACGGTCGACTTCGCGCTGGCCAAAGCCGTCATCCAATTGCAGGAAATCGTGACCACGGCCACGGGTGAGCAACGGAAGGTGGAACTCGGCAATTCGATCGCCACGCTGGGTGATGTCTCCAAGCGCGTCGAGCAGGGATCGATCGCCAACATGGCCGACCTGCTCGTGGCGAAGGCGCCGGGCATGACCGTGCTGCAGGGATCGTACAGCATGTCCGCGCCGGTGATCCGTATTCGCGGGCTCAACTCCGTGTCCCTCAGTAACGCACCGATCTTCATTATAGACGGCGTGCGCATGAACACAGGTACCTTCGCCGGTGGCAACTCCAATCCGCCGGCAAGCTTCCTCAATGACATCGATCAGGCATCGATCGAAGACATCGAAATCGTGAAGGGGCCGTCGGCGGCGACGTTGTATGGCACCGACGCGGCGAACGGCGTCGTCGTCATCACGACGAAGCGCGGACGCGCCGGCTCGACGAAATGGACGTGGAGCGCGGAACAGGGTGCGGTCGACGACCGCAGCCACTTTCTCGACACGTACATGATCTTCGGGCACAGTACGACCAGTGCCACGCCTGTGCGATGTGTCCTCATCCAGATTTCGGCGAAGAGCTGTATTCCGGATAGCACGTCGCACCTGGACATCATGGAGACGGACAGCCTCACGCCGCTCAAGATCGGCAAGCGGAACGCGTACAATGTGCAGGCGTCCGGTGGAAACGACGCGTTGCGCTTCTTCGTCAGCGGCGGGATCGAGAACGAGATCGGACCGACCGGAATGCCTGACTTCTCCGTCCGTCGCCTCGATTCCCTGCGCATGCCGATCCGCGACGAGTGGCTGCACCCCGAATCGTACCAGAAGGAAAACATTCAGACGAATCTCAACGCCACGTTGAGCCCAACATTGACCCTTGCGGTGACGTCGCAGTTTCTCAAGGTGGACCAGCGGCTCCCGCAGGTGAACAACAATTTCTACAGCTCGCCGTACCAGGCGATGATGAGCCCCGGCTTCACGCACCCGGGACCGGGCTACAAAGGCATTGGCACGCTCGGCGAACAGCTGCACGGGTACAACGGGTTCGTGCCGTCGGAGATCAACCAGTCGCTGACGCAGGACGGCGTGCAGGGATTGATCGGCAACATTCAGGCGGAGTGGCGGCCGTTCGCGTGGATGCTGAACAACGCGAGCACCGGGATCGACTATCGCGACCGCGTGGCCTACAGCCTGTGCCGGTTCGGCGAGTGCCCGTACTTCGGCGACCCGAAGCAGGTGGGCAGCGTTTCATCGTCCACGAACAATCTGCGAAACTTCTCGTCGAAGTTTACGAGCGCGTCATCGTGGCAGGTAAAAAAGTCCGCCGTGTTGCAGACGACGCTCGGCGGCGACTATACCAATCAGGAAGACGATAACACGACCTCGTCGAGCACGCAGTTGCCGCCGGGAGGCGCGACCGTCGGCCAGGGTGCCGTGCAGTCGGGCGGCGGCCAGCCGTCACGGGCATCGAAGACGCTCGGGTTGTATGTCCAGGAGCAACTCAGTCTCCGCGATCGTTTATTCCTGACGGCGGCGGTGCGCAGTGATCAGAACAGCGCGTTCGGCACGAACTTCCAGCGCGTCGCGTATCCGAAGGCGAGCGTGTCGTGGATTCTGTCGGACGAGTCGTTCATGCCGCACTACGGGTGGATGAATACGCTGCGTCTGCGCGGCGCCTACGGTGCGTCGGGCGTGCAGCCTGGTGCGACGTCCGGCCTCATCACCTTCAACTCGTCCACCGTCAACATTGCGCCGACGCCCAACACGGTTTCCGGCGCGGACACGCCGGGCGTCACCGCCGGCGCGTTGGGGAACCCGGATCTCAAGCCGGAAACGTCCAGCGAGTTCGAGGGCGGCTTCGAGTCGCGACTGTTCGGCCGCATGAACATCGACTTCACGTATTACTCGAAGAAGACCAAGGACGCGTTGATCAATCAGCAGATCGCGCCGTCGGCGGCGGCACCGGTCACACAGGTCCTTCGGAATTTGGGCTCCGTCGCGAACAGCGGCGTGGAGCTCACGGTGAATACGCAGTTGCTGGATCGCCGTGCCATCGGGTGGGACGTGACCATCGGCGCGTCGCACATCAGCAACAAGCTTCTGAGTCTCGGCGTCGACGCATCAGGCGCACCGAACAAGACGATCGGCACGGGCACGTCGCGCGACTCGGTCGGCCTGCCGCTGAACGCCCTGTTCTACCGAACGTACACGTACGCCGATGCCAACAACGACGGCATCATCACGCAGACTGAAGTCAACGTCGACCCGAACTTCAGTTACGTGGGTTACTCAATTCCGCGCGACGTCATTTCGATCCAGAGCGGCTTCGACCTGTTCAACCGCAAGCTCCGGATCAACGTGCTCGGCGATTACAAGGGCGGCTTCCAAGTCTTTAACAGTGCCCACCAGTTCCAGTGCGCGCAGAGTCTCGCCTGCGAAGGCGCATCGCTTCAGACGGCGTCGCTCGCGGATCAGGCAGCAAACGTCGCGAATCGGTATGCGACGGGCGCGGCGCTCAAGAGCCCAGTCACAACGTGGGGCTATCTCGAGAGCGGACAGTTCTGGCGTTTGCGCGAGTTGTCGGCAACGTTGACGCTACCGACGGCGATTTCGTCTCGCTTGGCGCACGCTCGCGACGCGCAGGTCACCTTCGCGGCGCGCAACCTGAAGGTGTGGACAAAATATCAGGGCTCGGACCCGGAAGAGAACGCAGGAACCGGCGATACCCAAGGCACGTTCGGCAACGCCGGCCCTCGCAGCTACTTCACCGGCCGTCTCGTTCTCCACTACTAAATCTTCGAGGACGCCAAATGAGCATTTCTAAATATACAACTCGGAGAGCCGTGTTCGCCGGTGTGGCGATGGCGCTTCCGGCGCTGTTCGCGGCGTGCGACGTCAAGCAGGAGCTGCTCGGGGTGCAGCAGCCGCAGGTCATCGCCCCGGAAAACGTTGGCGGTGCCACCGGCGCCGCGGCACTTCGCGTCGGCGCACTCGGCAGTTTTCAAGGGTGGGTCATGGGCGGCGGCGGTAACTCGAGCAACATCGCGATGTTCAGCGACATGCTCACGGATGTGTGGAAGTCCGGCGACACCTTCGCGCAACACAACGAAGCGGATCAACGCATCGTGCAGACGAACAACAGCGTGCTCGCTGGAGAGTATACCGGTGTGCAGACCGCTCGCGGACGCGCGCAGAATGCCATCGACGCGCTGCAGGAATTCTCGCCGGAACTAACGTCGCAGATCGCCGAGATGTATTTCGTCAAGGCCTATGCGGAACTCATCCTGTCGGAAGACTTCTGCAACGGCGTTCCGTACGGCAACACCGTGGGGACGGTCGTCACGTACACGGACCCGATCACCAACAAGGACGGTCTCACTCTGGCGGCGGCTCGGCTCGATACCGCGCTCACGCTGGCGACCGGCACCGATGCGTTCTCCCTCAACATCCACTACACGTTGGAAGTTGCAAAGGCGCGAGCGTTGGTCAATCTCGGACAGTTCCCAGCCGCCGCGGCACTCGTCGCGGACGTGCCCACGAGCTATGCGTATCTCACCACCTTCTCACAAACGACCCGCGACAATCAGGAATGGGTTGGCAATGGTTCGGCGAGCGTCGCCCGTTTCGTGGTAGGAGACAGCTTCGATATCATCGCGGGCCAGAAGAACATCATCAAGAACGCGATTCCGTTCGCGTCAGCCGGTGATCCGCGCGTGCCAGTGAGCGGATCGACCACCGGCACGACCAAGTCGATCGACGTATCGACGTCGTGGGTTGGACAGACCATCTGGGGCCGCGATGACGCGTATCCGGTGTTGTCCGGCATCGACGCGCGCCTGTTTCAAGCAGAAGCCCAGCTGAATGCCGCCGACTACACCGGCATGATGGCGACGCTCAACGCGCTCCGCACCACCTCGCAGACGATCGGCGTGTACAAAGTCCCGGTGATGGCGGCGTTGACCACCACGCCGACGACCAAGGACGCCGCGATCAATCTTTTCTTCCGAGAGAAAGCATTCTGGCAGTTTGGCCGCGGTTACCGGCTGGGCGACCTGCGACGGTTGATTCGTCTCTATGGCCGCACGCAGGACCAGGTGTTTCCGGCAGGAGCGTTCCATAAAAACGGAACCTACGGAACGGACGTGAACCTGCCCGTCACCGACGGCGAGTTGACAAATCCAAAATTCCACGGCTGCATCGACCGGAACGCGTAGGGTTTCCAGCGGTGAACAAATGAGCGGCTCGCGTCGAAGGTCGGCGCGGGCCGTTCGTCACATCAATGCTCGAGCGGTGATCGCGCCGTCACAGCGCGGTGATGTCCACCGACGCGGTCATTCGCGCAAATCGGTATCGGCGCGATCCTCGGACTTCCCGTCGCCGCGCGAGGCTTGTTCAAGCTTGCTCAAGCTTGCTCAAGCTTGCTCACCCCACCGCCAGACTATGGAACTCAGCAATCGCGCTCCAAATCCCGAAGCCGATTCCCTTCGTCATCTGTTGCAGGTCCGCCATGTTGTGCGCCAGGAAGATCAGCACCGTGTCGTTGGTCGGATCAGCTTGCCACCAGCCGCCATAGGCGCCCGGCCATCCAACGGTGCCCATGCCGCCGCGGCCCTGCACAACGTCAGCCTTCTCGGGTTCCATCACCACCGCGACGCCCATCCCGTATCCGTGACCGGCGGCAAATGCCGGCCTGCCCAGCATCCGAGCGGTCGCGCGCTGATGCGGCGTGAGCTGATTCGAAGACATCATGGCGAGCGTTTCCGGCCGCAACAGCCGAACGGCATCGACGGCGTGCGCACCAACGAACATACGGGCGAAGGCGAGATAGTCGTCCAGCGTCGACCAGAGTCCCTGACCTCCCGACTCGAATGCCATGTCCTCCGGTCGATCCGCGAGCGCATGACCGCCAGGCGCAACAGTCAGCGCAGTCAATGCTCCTTCGCCGTCGAACCCGCAGAGGCCGGCCCGGCGGACTCGCTTCTCTCTGGGCACGAAGAAACCTGTGTCCTTCATGCCCAACGGCTCGAAGATCCGTCGCTTCAGGACAGCACCCAGCGGAGCGTCGTCGAGGCGCGCGATGAGGAAGCCGAGCAGGTCCGTTGACGGTCCGTAATGAAAACCAGCGCCGGGCTGATCGATCAACGGCAGCGACGCGAGTCGCGCGATCCACTCGTCGGGTTTCATGGCGTTGTCCATCAGGCCACCAAGCACGTCGGCGTGCGCGCGCGCGATTGGCCCCCTGCGGAATTCGCCGTAGGTCAGCCCCGAGCGGTGCGTCAGGAGGTCGCGGAACGTAATGGGCCGCTCGGCGGGATGGGTCTCGTCGAGGGGGCCCTCCGGTCTGCGAAGGACCCGAAGCCGCGTGAATTCCGGAGCGCAGGTGGCAATGGACTCATCCAGCGTGAAGCGGCCTTCCTCGAGCAGCATCAAAGCGGCGACGGTGGTGATCGGCTTGGTCATCGACGCGAGGCGAAAGATGGTGTCCCGCTCGACGGGCAGCCTCGTCACCAGATCTCGGCGTCCGAGGCTCGTTGTCTGCACGACACCGCCGCGGCAGACCAAGGTGGCCATGCCAGCCACCTCTCCTTTGTCGACGTATGCCTCAAGGGCGATTCGGATCGGATTTTCTTGCATCACAGTCTCACTCCATCGAGATATTGAGTTTATTAAATAACTACATTATTTTTTAACGAATGGCAAGAGCACCCAAGGCGTCGGCCCGTAGAAAGCCGAAAGGCGACAAACGCGAGCGTACCCGGGCTGCGTTACTCGAGGCCGCACGGGCCCTGATCCGCGAGAAGGGTTACGAGCGCACGACGCTCGAGGACGTGGCGCAGCGGGCCGGGATGACCACGGGCGCGATCTACGGGAATTTCAAGAATCGAGACGAGCTCTTCATCGCCCTCGGACACGCCTATTGGGCGCCGGTGAAGCCGAACATCAAATCAGGGGCATCATTGGTGGAGGTGATGCGCGCGTTCGCCGAGGCGACGCTGGCGGTGATCCCCGAACGAAAGACCGTGGCCGTAGGACGGCTGACGGGGCTGGCGTACACCTTGACCAATCCAGACCTGCGGATGCGAGTGCACGAGATCACCGCTGACAGCTATGAGATCGGCGCAGAATGGCTGCGCGCGCTCGGAGATGAGCGCGAACTACCGATGCCGGCGGAGCATCTCGTCCGCGTGATTCACGTCCTCATCGAGGGACTCGTGCTGCAACGGATTCTCACTCCGGACCTGTGCCCTGACGAAGTTTTCTTCGCGGCATTCGCAGCGCTGGCCAATCCCCGACAGCACCCTTGATTTGCCTGGAGCAGCGACGAGGCCGGCCGCCGCGCGCGCGACGTGGCGGCGTCTGTCTCTTTATCCGCCTGGTCGTGTTCTCGATGGTTCTGTCATTATCAGATTGTGGTTTCGGCTCCGGACGAATTGTGGAAACCGAGTTGACGCTGTCGGCGTGTATCGCCCGTTGACCATAGTCGTTGACCATAGCCTTTGACGGCGCTAGCATGGATGCATGACTGACGACATTCAGACCATCACGATCTCCCATTTCAAGGCCACGTGCCTTGCGGTGCTGGAGACCGTTCGCGCGACGGGCCAACCCATCCTGGTGACGCGGCGCGGCCAGCCGATGGCCGAGATCGTGCCGGCGTCGCCGGCCAAGACCGGGTCGTCGTGGATTGGCTCGCTCCGCGGAACGGTTCGAGCTCGCGGAGATATCGTCGCACCTGCCGCCGCCGAGGACGACTGGGACGCGCTCGGCTGATGCAGCTATTGCTCGACACCCACATCTGGATCTGGAGCGTCTCCGACCCTGACCGACTGTCCGCCAAAGTCCGGCGGGCGCTCGAGGCGCCGGATACCGACCTTTGGTTGTCCCCGATCAGCGTGTGGGAGGCAATGCTGCTCTTTCAGCGCGGACGACTGATAACGAACGGCGACCCGGCGTCGGTGGTAGATGAAATGCTCCGCGCGGTTCCCCAACGGGCGGCGCCCCTGACACACGCGGTTGCCGTTGCGAGCTGTCTGCTCGAGCTTCCGCATCGAGACCCTGCCGACCGCATGATCGCGGCCACCGCGAAGGTGCATGGTTTGACATTGGTCACGGCGGACAAGCGGCTCCTTGCCTCTCGAGAATATGCCACACTCCCAAACGTCGAACGACGTCGTGTCGCAACAGGCGGCCGGTCGCGCAAGAAGTAGGAGGCCCGCCTTCCGCAAACCGCTGCCCGGGATCAAATGGCGCGCGAGGCGCGCGAGGCGCACTCCTCCAGCATTCTTTGATGCGAACGTCAGCGACCTGGCCGCGGAAGCTCACCCGCTTCCAGTTCGGCGACGAGATCCAATAGTCCCACCGCTTCCCACCAGCGGTTTCGACGGCTTTCGGACAGCGGCACGAGCACACCGGCCGCGACGAGTTGGTCAATCGCCTCGTACACGCGGCCTTTCGCCCGATTGGTAACTGCCGTAGCAACGGGCGCGGAAATCATGGGGTGAGCGGGGAGCACGTCGATGATGGTCCACGCTGTGGCGTCGGCGCGTGGAGCCTTCTCGGCGGCTCGCACCTGTTCGCGCCATCGCTCCTGCAGCGAACGAACCGCGTCGATGTAGGCGCGCGCGAGGCGCGCCGCTCTGCTCGTTGCCGCAGCGAACTGCTCGATCCACGCGCCGACGCCATCGGCGCGGAACCGCGTCAGCCCGGCGATGTAGCGATCCCTGGCGCCCGCGAAGATCACGCTGATCGGCGGCAGGAACCGTGGAGCAATTCCGCGGCGCCGCAGTACGACGTGAACGAGCGCGCGACCGGTGCGACCGTTCCCGTCGTGGAACGGGTGGATCGTCTCAAACTGCGCGTGCACGAGCGCCGCCTGCACCAGCGGCGGCAGTGTTTCGTCGTTGATCGCCGAGCAGAGGTCGGCGAGCAGTCGGCCCACTTCCTCGGGCGGCGCGGGGACGAAGTCAGCTCCACAGGGGTTGTAGTCGTTGCCGCCGATCCAGTTCTGCTGAGTCCGAATCTGTCCCGCGATGCGCCTATTCGTCGATCGCTCGATGAGGCGCCGGTGAATGGCGACAATCTCCGCCACGGTGAAGACCTCGGTCTTCGCGGCATCCTCCACTGCGAGAACCATAGCGTCGATGTTGCCGAGAAGCTCGAGGACCGTTGGACTTGGCGTGATTCCAGATTCAGCTTTGGCTTCGGCGCGCGCCAACTCTCGGACTCCGAGTTGCATTCCCTCGACTTTCGACGAGGCGATGGATTCGGTCCGCAGTAAGAGCCGAGCGAGCGGATCTAAGGCGGGGCCGCCTGTGTCGTTGAGTTGGCGCGTGGAGTGTTCGGCCTCGGAGACAACTCCCGCCAGTTGGCCATCGAGGTGAACGAGAAGGGAGGACAGTTCGTCAGGCACGAACGCGCCGTAGGTGCACGCACGCCTATACGCGTTCGGCGCGTTGATCGTCGGATCGTAACTCCACGTTTGTGGGATGAGTCGGCCAGGCATCTCGTTTCGATGACATCGGTGATGGCACCACCGAAATGTGGATAGTTCCATTTACTATATTAGTGGGACTATGCTGGAAGTCCCGTTTGAATGGTAAACAGAACTATGGGTGAATGCTATTTCCAGTTGCGCCCACCACGGTCGCTGACGGCCCTTGGTGGATCGCTAAGTCGTTTTACACCTTCGACTTGCACCAGTCGACAGCGGAGTCTCAACACGGTCGTACTGTCGGCAGAGGGCCGGATGTCCCGTTTCTAGTTGCGGCCTTTGCCTTCCCCTGAACCCTTGGTCGGCCGGCATGCGGCTGGGGCTTTGGCCAAACTGGGAAGGCCCGCGCGCATTTTATCGTTCGCGACGCGCCTTGTCGAATCGTTCGTAGTGGTCGGTCGCGATAAAGTCGACGCGCGCCTCAATGGCCGCCCGCCATCGCAATTTCACCGCGGCATCGCTTCCAAAGTCGTAGGACTTTGTCAGGCCGTCGCCGTCGTTCAGAAACCCGTCGAGTGTGTAGAAGCGGATCCACAGATTCTGCGCGTGCGCCCGCGTCACCAATGCATCGAGCCGCGCGGCGTCGGCGGTATCCCAGTTTCCGGCGCGCGTCTGTCCGCCCGATTCTACCACGAGCCACGGAAAGTTCACCCAGCGCGCATAGTTGGACGCATTGGGCGCAATGATCTGCTGGGCGGGCATGCGACTCAGGTTCGCCGCGCGCTCCTCGGCGTTGGCGCCGGGCGCGGCGGCCGCCGGAATCGCACCGAATGCGCGCAAACGTTGCCCGACGGGAACGGCATCGTGGAAGCGCGCGCGCTGCGCCTCGCTGGATCCAGACAGGACGAGCAACGGCCCGACGGAGAGCGGCGCGGCCACGTCGGGCGTCGATGTCCGCGGCGCGGTAGTCAACCACGCCTCATACTTCCCAAGCAACGTGTAGACGGCGTCGAGGAGCGGTGCGTCATTCTGCTTGAAGTCGAGGTTGAGCACGATCAGCGGCCACGTGTCGCGGCGGTGCTCGGCGAGCGCATGTTCCATGATTGGCCGGATCTTCTCAAAAAAATACGCTTCGAGTGTCGGCGCGCGATCGAGCTCTGACGACTCGTGCGCAACGACGATCTCAGAACGACCGCTCGTCCGATTCCTCGCCCAATAGAGATCCTGCTCGATTGCGACCGGCAGGCCAGTCGACAGCGCGCGGTCGATGCGATCGCTCCAGCGGTCGTTTTGCGGATACGCGTTGTGGGCGTCGAGCAGTACGCGCTGGCCGGGACCGAATCCCTGCCCCGGTGCGGCCGCGGGTGCTTGCGCGAGCCCGGCATGTGAAAGCAGACAGGTTCCGACCGCGGCGGCCAGACTGATGCGAAAGCTCATGCTGGCAATGTCCTTTCAGTTGGTTGCAGCATCTGACCCAGCACAATTGTATTTGTTGTGTTCGTATTGCGGATGGCGTGCCCGAGACGCCGCGTTCAGCACGGCCGATGGAACAAGTTGAACGTGGACATCTTGATCGCGTCATCCAAGTGAAACGAAACGACGACAAATCGCGGACAAACTGCCACGATCGTTTCGCTGCTCGCGGCGGCAGCGGTCGGGACGGAGAGTCAAGTCGCCAACTCCCGTCTTGACCCCCTCGGCGCACCGCTGAACCTGTGCTCACTCCGGCCGATCGGCCATCGACACAGGAGACAAGGCAATGCGTGAAGATGTTTGACGAGGTGTTCGGCAATTCCAATCGTGCAAAGTTGACATCCTCGAAATGGAAACTGTCGTGAACGGCAACATGGGGATCGTTTGCACAATTCAGAAACTGAGCGTCGCATTTCAAGAAATGGCAAATCATAACAGCGTACTGAGATGCCCAGTTCCGCCTACGTCGAGGTCGGAGATCTGGACATCTTCCGCGATGAAAACATCCACTAACAGTGCGCTCGCGCCGCCCTGGTCAGTTCGCTCGAGATCGTTGACGCCGGACCACGGCGTGGCGACCTTGTGGTTCGACGCCCGCCCTTGAGGTCATGACTCGTGCCGCTGTCGCCCGCGCCAAAAAGCATCGCGAATGGCTGGTGGCCGATGTACGACGACGCAACGCTGCTCGCCTGGAAGCGCTCCGGCGAAGCTGTTTCGCTAGGCCGTGGCTCCGAGGTCCTCGCGTTGCACATCGCCGAGGCGATGGTCCGCGTGCACCGAGTGACCACGCTCGACGAGTACATGGCAACGGTGAGCGCCTACCGCGCGTTTGCCGAACGCTCGTCCTTCTCGACCGAGACGTTCGACCATACGCTCACGTGTTTGTTTCGCGGCCAGTCGCGTGACTACATCGACGGAGGCGTGCTCGTCTCTTGGCCAACCGCCTTTCGCACGCGACAGTTGACCGATGAGTACCTGAGCCTCGAGCGGGACACCCCTCTCGCCCAAGACTGGGGACGATGGGCGAGCGTCATCGCAAAAGTGAATGATGTGGAGGACGAGTCCGGGGATCTCTACGCGTTCTCCGACCCGCTGCAGCCCGAGCGTCGAACAGCGCCGCCGCTGGCTGATCGAACCCTGAGCGGGCGGCTGACGACCAACCTCGAGTTGATGGCGCTGGGCATGCATTACGGGTTCCCAACGGCGTCACTCGACGTCACTCCCGATGAGAGTCTGGCGCTTTGGTTCGCGCTCAACGTTGGTCGTACGGACGCCGGCGGACGGATCTGCTACGAGCCAAACTCTGGGGCAGCGGGGGCGGAAGAAGGGCCGAGCGTGTACGTGTACATCCAGCGGCGCTCGTTGGAAAACCCCGTGGTCGATCTCACCGCCGGCGCGCTGACTCGCGAGCGCGCGTCACGCCCGTTCGTTCAACGCGCGTGGGCGCTGCCGTTCCACGTGCACGCGTCACAGTTGGGCGGCGGAATGGACGCAGGGTTCGGCCGAATTACCACGCCGGCGCAGCGTTGGCCGAGCGCTGTGATCAAGCCGATGTTCTCGCCCGACGCGGCGGCGAATGCCCGATCGATGTACAGCGCGGCGGAGCTCTTTCCATCGAACGACACGCTGTATCGCGCGCTGGGGGATGCCGACGTGCCGCGGCTCGCTCGCTACGCTGAGTAACCGAACTGGCGTGTTACAAAAACACTCATGCGCGGCGTAAAGTCGACGACGGCAGCGGGGCATGCCGACGAGACAGGCGCGCGGTGTCGATCGATCCAGCCTTCTAACTGACGACACTAGCCGACGTCAGTTGGTAAAGCGTTTCTCCTGTGCGCGATTGGTGACGATGGCATCGGCGGCAAAACGAGGCGGGCGGCCAGTTTCCTGGGCAACATCGCCGATTCGAACCATGGCGATGCGCTGACGGACCGCTCGATGATCACGAGGCAAACACGTCGCATGGACATTGGACGCCGCTAGGCGCGGGCCTCGTCCGGCGACCAGCAGCTGACGCCTGATTCAATTCACCCGGACCGACGCACCGATCCGCACGCTCACGTTCCGCTCGAGGTGCACGTTGCCGGCAACCCACCCGGCGGTCTTTCCTTCCAGCTCGACAAAGGTGCCGATGCGAGCGGAGGTCACCGGGCGGACGCGAACCGAGACCAACCCGCCGGACTGCGCTGAGGTGGTGTGAAAGCCCTGGTCGCGCGGCTGCAGCCAGAGGGCGACACGAGGCGATACGTCGAACGCCATGCCGGCCACGGTGACCGGCGCGTCGAGTAGTTGCACTTCCATTCCCGGCAGGGATCGCGCGCCGTTCGTGTAGCGGTGCAGAACAACGAAGAGGTTCGTTGCCTCCTCCTTGAGGAAGACATTGACATCAATGGTGTGTCCGAAGGACGTGAGGTAGTGGCCCGCGCTCGCATTCACTCGCAAATCTGCGCCGCGCCATGGGTCGCGCACCGTCACGCCACCGAAGCCAAGCAGGTTGGGGTCGGCGAAATTCAGGAGCTGGAGGTAACCCTCGCGCGCCAGGAAATCATGCTCCTCCTGAGTGAGATCTTTCGCCCGGATGTAGCGGTTGAGGCCCACGCCGGACGGATGCACCCCGCGCGCGTCGAACGCCTCGGTCGGATGAAAGAGGTCATGCACCCACGCGGTGAAGTCGTGGCCCACCCAGTCGCGCTTGGCCACGTTGGCGCCTTCACTCAGGTTCGTCGCATCGGTGAGTGAGTCCGTTTCACTCCAGACACCTGACCCGACATAGGCTGCGGAGTTGATCTTCGAGAGCCAGTAGAAAGGCACGTTATTCGAGCGGGAGTCGTGATAGAATCGGTTCTTCTCCAGCTGCTCGATCAGCTGATTCTCACCTTCGATTCCCGCCGCCTCGGCGCGTACGTAGTCCGTCGGATGATCGGCCTTCATGCGGATGAGGTCCGCGTCGTGCACGTGACTGACATTCACGGCGTCCGCCAGGAGGTTCAGCTTGTAGATGTCGTCGAAGCTATTGACGCCACGACTGCCGAGCACGGAGCGGTGGAATTCTTCATGCACCCAGCCGTCGCCGGCGGGCAACAGACTGCCGAACGTATCGAACAGCACGAGCGACAGGTCGGCCAGCTTGGTATGAGTGCCCCATGCACGCTGGATTGCCGGATGCGCGAGCTCGTAGAATCCCTCGCCAACGGCGAGGGATTGCGCCATGCTCGGTCCGCGTCCTCCATTCGTCAGATTGTACGGCGCATCGAGCAACGGGATGTCGGTCCGGACTCCGAGTGAGGCGTGCCGGAATTGGGAGTCGGGCGGGGTCGGCGCGGACAAGACCTGTTGCGCCGCGAGGGTCCAGGGGGCCGCGACGATGAGCGCGACGCACGTGCCGGCAAACGAGGACAGTTTCATGCGACCTTTGTCATAATGGTGGATGACCGCTGCACGCGCCGGCGGAGTGCATTCGCGATGCCGCGCCCTGAATTTCGGAGGCGAAGCGGCAAGGTGAATGGATGAAAGAAGTTAGCCGCCGAACCCACCTTCATCGGCGCCGCACCCCTGTCTCAGATCCCGGACACTTCTTCGTCCTGTTCTGCGCTGGTTTGGGCATTCGCGTTCTTGCACCGGTCGACAGCGGAGTCTCAAACCGGTTGTATCGGCACTCCTCCCAGGACGTTTGTCCGTGGAATGAGAAGTTCGCGCGGCCGTTGCGCGAGCCGATGTATTGTCGATGTCTGATGATGATTTTAAAACAACCTTCAAGCGCTCGCCGATGACGCGCGCGAAGCGGCGAGGGTTGAAACGCAACGCGGCAGTACGCGGCTCTTCCTTCTCGCACGGTCACCGCAGCAGGCACGGGCGCCGAGATTGCGAAGGCGTTCGGATCTACGTCTTTTCAGTCGATGTGGAGTGTTGACTCAGCGCCTACCGTCTACCGGGTAACCATACCGAAATGCTGTCGCCGAATCTGTAGCCCGCACTCGTGACGCCGACGATGGTAGCGGGAACGCCATCGATGTCGATGGCGCGTCCGAGAACGGTCGCCGAGGACCCAAACCTCTCCTTCCACAGTTCGAAGCTCAGTATCGCAACGTTGGCCGAAGTTGAGTCATGGTCCGCCTCGACGAACTGGCGGCCCAGAGCGATCGGAACGTGCGCAACCCGAAAGAAGCCAGGAATGACCGAAGCACCCCGTACTGTGGCAAGGGCACCGCCGATGCCGACGTGCAACGTCTTCGTGCTGTAAGAACCGGATGGCGGTTGCTGGGTATCCGGCGCGTCCGAGCAGGCCAGAGCGCCGACGAGAAGAAAACCTGTGATGATCCGGTTTGGCGTGCGTTCCATATGAAGTCCCGGCTTAGGTCAGGCCCTGACCTGGTGGAATCAACTCACCATGACGTTGGCAGGAGCGATGATCTCGGGCAAGGAGGGCAGAGAGTCCGCAGCAGCGCCGGGAACGCGCGCCCTCGATCCGTTCGAGGTATACTGGGAGACCACAGGAGGCTTCATATGAACGTGTCATTGACGTTGGTCGCGGTTGGATTGGCGGGAGCCATCGTCGGTGCTGCCGGGGACGTCGCACGCACCCAAGGCACGGCTCCAGCATACCTCGTCGCGGAGGTGCAGGTTCGCGATTCGGCGGCGTACAGGCCGTACATCCAGCGTACCGGACCGATCGTCGCCCAGTACGGCGGGCACTATCTCGCGCGAGGCGGCAAGACCGACTCCATCGAAGGGGCGCGCCCCGCTGGGCGCATCGCCATCATCGAGTTTCCGAGTCTGGCGGCGTTGCGGCGATTCGAGTCGTCGCCGGAGTACGAAGCCGTCAAACCCATCCGTCACAAGAACGCCACGTCACGGGTGTTCGCGGTCGAGGGCGTCGCACCGTAGGCGGGACAAAGCCCCCAACGACTGACAGAACTCGCATGAGAATCGCTCTCGCGATCACGGTCTCACTCTCCCTGTTCGCGCCGGTGCTCGGCGGGCAGGTCGCCGCCGTTCCGCCGGCGGCGCCGCCCGCCGGACCGGTCGTCATTCTCACGGATCGCGCGCTCGACGGCCGCGGCGGCGCTCTGAAGGACGCGCGCATTGGCGTGGCGCAGGGCAAAATCACGTCTCTCACGGCTCCCACGTCGAGCAATGCCGCGACGATCGACCTCCGCGGTTACACCGTGCTGCCTGGCTGGATCGACACGCACGTGCACCTCGACTCGCACTTCGATCACACTGGACACATTGCGACCAGGAGCGAAACCGCAGGCGACGCGGCGCTCGGCATCGCCACCAACGCCTGGGCCACGCTGATGGCCGGCTTCACGACGGTGCAATCGGTCGGCGCGCTCTCCGAAGCCCCGCTGCGTGACGCCATTCGTGACCGTGGCTTTCCTGGACCGCGCGTCCTCACGTCGCTCGCGCCGATTCAGGCCGACACGTCGGTGTCGAGCGACTCACTCAGAGCGATGGTGCGGCGGCGGAAAGACCAGGGTGCGGATCTCATCAAGATTTTTGCATCGAAGAGCGAACGCGTTGGTGCCGGACCGACGATCACCGAAGAACAACTGCGTGTGCTCTGCGACGAAGCGGCGTCGCTGGGCCTGCGGACCATGGTACATGCCTACCGCTCGCAGACCGGCGCCGCCGCGCGCGCCGGTTGCCGAGAGATCGAGCACGCGACGTACTCGACGCAGGCCGACATCGACGCCGCCGTGCGGGCCGGCGCGTTCATCAGTCCGCAGGTGGGCCTCGTGGTGCAGAACTATCTCGAGAATAGGGCGCGCTACGTTGGCGTGGCAGGCTTCACGGACGACGGCATGGCCATCATGGAGCGCGATTTGCCGCGCGACTTCGAGATCTGCACGATCGCGGTGCATACGCCGGGTGCAAAGGTGGTGTTCTCGACCGACGCCACAGCGGGCGCGCACGGACGCAATGCGGAGGAGTTCATCGGTCGCGTGGAGCATTGCGGGCAGACAGCGACGGCCGCGCTGGTGTCGGCGAACTCGCTCGCCGCGGACGCAATGGCTATGGGGAATCGCATCGGTTCGCTCGCGCCAGGATACGAGGCAGACATCATCGCGCTCGACGGAGATCCGCTGACCGACCTCACGGCCGTGAGGCGCGTGGTGTTTGTGATGCGCGGCGGCGTCGTCTACAAGTGGGCGGGGGCGAAGAGAAAACAGCAATGACGCCGCTGAAGCCGTCCCGAGAAATATTACAGCGTGTCGCCGGCGTGTTGATCATCGTCGCGACCGTCGGCTCGCTCGCGGCACGTCTGCCGCTCGTGCCGCCCGCCGCCGCCCGTCCGTCGCGTCAGAGTATCGCCACGCGTGCGTCCGGGACGTTCACGATTCTCCACACGAACGACATCCACGGCGACATTAGAGAGTTCGTCGTCGACACTGGTGACGCGACCTCGCAGACAGGCGACCCGGGCCGCTCGTTCCAAGAGTACCACCGATCCGGCACGATCGGCGGATTCCCCCGGCTCGCCACGGCCGTACGCGAGATACGGCAGGCGCGCGGCGCGAACAACACCATTCTCGTCGACGCCGGCGACACGTTTGGCGACCAACTGCTTTCCAACATCACGCGTGGCGACGCGACGATGCGTCTCATGGACGCCCTCGGCTACACGTTCATGGCCCTCGGCAACCACGACTACGAATACACGGCCGAGAATACGCGGCGTCTGCAGGGGCTCGTCAAATTTCCGATGCGCGCGGCGAACGCGATCGTGCGAGCAACGGGCGAGCCGTTTCTCGGTGATCCAACGCTGGTGGTCACGGCCGGCGGGGTCCGTATTGGACTTCTCGCATTGACGTATCATAACACCGACCAAACCGGCAACAAGGACAACACGAAAGACCTGGAATTTCAGAGCGGTATCGACGCGGCGCGCAAATACGTGCCCGAGCTCCGGCGTCGCGCGGACGTCGTCGTCGTCGTGTCGCACCAGGGCACCACCGTCGACAGCTTGCTCGCGGTTCGCGTTCCGGGCATCGATATCATCGTCGGTGGACACTCGCACGATCGCATCGAGCCTCCGCGACGCGTCGGCGCCGCGTGGATGGTGCAGGCTCTCTCCGACGCGTCGGCGCTTGGCGAGCTCACGGTGACGGTCACTGACGGACACGTGACGCGCGTCGACGGAGTGGTCCACGAGCTCTACGCCGATCGATACCAACCGGACCCACGCTTTGCTGCCATGGTCGACAGTCTACGCGGCCCGTATCGCGATACGCTCAGCGCCGTGATCGCAACGGCGACGGACCACGTCGGCCGACACTACAAGTCGGAGAGCCCGATCGACGTGCTGGCCGCCGAGATTTTGCGAGAATACGGAAAGGCAGATGTGGCGTTCTTGCCTGGGCTGGGCTTCGGTGTGACGATTCAACCCGGCCCGATCACGCGTGAGATGATTGTCGGTCTGTTCCCGCATGCAGCGAGCGTCGTGCACGAGCAACTCACCGGCGCGCAAATGCTCACGGTGCTCGAGCAGAGCGCGACGAATCTGCGTCCGGCCAACGATCTCGATCGAGTCGGCGGTATGATCCAGACCGCGGGGATGCGTTGGACGATCGACCTGACGAAGTCAATCGACCATCGCATCAGCGATGTGTGGGTTGGGGGCCGCCCGCTCGACGTTGGACACACCTATTCGGTGATGACGAACGGCGGATTGCTTCAAGGCACGCATCGGCACGCCGCGTTCGCGCTGGGAGCGAATATCGTGCGCGATCCGAAATCGTTCGCCGCCGTTCTCGAGGAAGCACTCCGCTCTCGGGGGACCGTGCGCGCCCCTCGCGTCGGTACCGTCAGGCTCATCAGATGAGCGAGCCGCCGCGGCACGCGGTATATTCGCCCAGCGACGCGCTCACCATCCCAGATAGCCGTTCGTTCATTCCGCACGCGGACAAGATCTCTCACTTGGAGTCGATGATGGCGAACACACAGCATGCCGACAACGCGGGTTTCGCGCGCCGTGGCTTCATTGGCCGGGTCATCGGGGGAACGGCGGCTTTGCTCTCCGCCGGCCCAGCAGCGCGGCTCCTCGGCGCGGAAGCCGTTGGACAGGGCGACGACTGGATGAAAGCGCTCACGGCACCGCACCGCACTGTGTTCGACTTGTCGGCGCACAAGAACGGCAAGCCGCTCGGCCAGATCAAGAATCACCTCGACGCGTGGCGCGACGCATTCAAGACGCCCGAGCGTGATGTGAATGTTGTCATCGGCGTTCATGGCGACGCGGCACCGTTCGTCGTAAACGACGCCTTATGGACGCGCTACAAGATCGGTCAGCAATACGAAGTGACGGACGGCGGCACGAAGGGCGCGGCGACGCGGAACGTTTTCACGTCGGTTCACGCGGCGGCCGCAGGTCTCGTGACCGCCGAGCAGTCGGTCGAATCGCTTCAGCAGCGCGGCGTTCGTTTCATCGTCTGCATGAACACGATCGCCAATATGACAAAGAAGCTTGCCGGGGATGGCCTGGGCTCGTACGACGAGATTCATGCCGCGATCCTGGCGGGACTCCTTCCCGGCGTCATGACGGTGCCGGCGATGAACGTGGCGCTGACGCAGTTGCAAGAACGCGGATTGAAATACCAGAAGCTCGCGTAGGTCGGCGACGTGCGCTGTAGGGCGACATCGTAGTCCTTTCAGGACACCATGGGGCGCAAGCCGCGTAGCGCCTCGACCAACTCCGTTGCGCCGAACACCTGCCCACGCCGCGGCAAGAGCGCACGGAGCACGATTTGGGGAAGCGGTGTCACGAGGAGCACATCGGTGAACCGGTCGCTCGCCAGATCTTCGGCGATCGCGTACATCGGTAGGAGCCCGAGCGCTCGATCGTCCGCGAGAACGGAGCGCTTCACGCCCTCGATGCTGCCCGTCGAGATGATACGTGTAGGATTGAATCCCTCAGCCTGAAAATACCGGCGCATGACGCCGTGGAAGCTGCCTGCGGCATCGCTGAGGTACAGCTCATGCTCGCCCAATGCAGCCGTCGCGACGCGCTCACGACGCCTGCCCTCGAACAGCGGATGGCTGCCCTGCCCAAACACGACGAGAGAGCTCTCATCGATCGTGATGATTTCCTCATCGCCTCCAACCGTCGGCGGCTCGAGCACGAGTCCAATGTCGAAGCGTCCCGTGCCAATACCGGCTCTGATGTCTTTGCATACGGCGGGCGTCACCTGGTACTGCGTGGCAGGACGACTCGCGCGAAGTGCCGCAAGCACAGGCGGCAACACGTACGCACTGACCGACTCGCTCGTGCCAATGGCGACCGTCACTTCTACTTCGGCCTCCGACGTTGCCACGTCTTTCAGCGCGGCGTCCATCCCGGCGAGCAGGCGGCGTGCATGCGGAAGGAGCGCTGTGCCCGCGGGAGTCAACTGCACAGAGCGACGGCCCTTTCGCAGCACCGCAGTCCCGAGCGTGCGCTCGAGCGCCGCAATGTTCTCCGACACGGTCGACTGCGACACGTTGAGAGATCGGGCTGCGCGTGTGAAACCGCCCGTGTCCGTCACGGCCACAAACGCGCGCAGATATCGGAGTTCTGGATCGCCAGCCACGAGATGAATCGGATTTGCCGATGGCTCAGATCGGCGGTTTGGAGATCGGGAAACGGACGCCATCTTCGGCGGCGTGCACCGATGCGCGGAAGAGGTCCGCCGCGTCACACACAGGTCTGAAGAGTCGAGGTGTGGTAGATGCGTGTCAAGGCATTGGCGTTTGTCGCCCTCGTCGTTACCGCGACAACGGCGCGGGGACAGGGACTTCGCGGCACCGTTCGCGATAGCACCGGCGGCCAACCGATCCCCGGCGCCGTCATCGTCCTCCTCGACTCGGCCGGGGCAACCCTCGGTCGCAACATCACCGACGAGCACGGGCAGTTCCGCCTC
>JBDUEJ010000076.1:0-23270 GCA_040002475.1 bacterium
TCCCTCGCGGCACCACGTGCAACCATCTATCTTCGGCTATCCCTCCCGCCGGACGTGCTGTTCTCGCAACCCGCCGAAAGCAGCAACCGCATGGACGCAGAAGACCTCTTTCGACAGCACCTCACCGTCATCGGCCAGATCGCCGAGTCGATCTGTCGACGGAACGCTGTCAGCCACCACGACGCCGAAGACTTCGCGGCCGACACCCGGCTCCGCCTGGTCGAGGACGACTTCGCCGTCATCCGCAAATTCCAGGGCAAGAGCAGCTTCACCACCTACCTCACGGTGGTGATCAACAAACGTTTCCTGGATCACCGGCGGCGGATTTGGGGGAAGTGGAGTCCGTCGTCCCAGGCGCGACGACTCGGGCCCATCGCCAGCCTGCTCGAGACGCTCGTCTATAGAGACGGCATGTCGTTCGACGCGGCGTACCGGATCCTCGAGCAGAAACACCAGCTCACGGTCGACCGGCGAGACCTGCAAGCAATGCTCGCCCAGCTTCCGCGGCGATCGCCGCGCCGGTTCGAGGGCGAAGACGGGCTGGACATGATTCCGTCCGCCGACAACGCGGACTCACCCGTCCTGGCCGACGAGCGGGACAGCCAACTCGCGGCGGCGGAAGAAGCGCTGCGGGATGCCCTTCAGCAGCTCTCCCATGAGGATCGGGCGATCATCAAAATGCTCTATTACGAGGACCTGTCGGTCGCGGACATCGCGCGCGGACTCGGGCTCGAGCAAAAGCGATTGTATCCCCGCATCAAACAACTACTTGCGTCGCTCGGGCAAACGCTCAAAAGCCAAGGAATCTCGGCCGATCTCATCAGGTATCTGGATTCAACGTGATCCGTTCAGCGGACCCGACCGAAAATGCCAAGTTCGTCCGTCTAACGAGTATGGCGGCGAAATGACGGCGAAGACGCAGTCTCCGGCGCAGGCCCCGAACCCGTGGAGTGGGGATGGATCCGACTGATTCGAACGCAGATCTCGAGCTCATCGCAGCCTTACTCGACGGTCGTCTGTCGGGGGAGGAGAGGACGCGCGCGGTGAAGTTGCTCGCGGATTCCGATGAGGCACGCGAGCTATTCGCGAGCTCCTTGCGAGACGTGCGAGACGTGCCAACGGTGCGAGATCAGCAAGCCACGCCCGATGTGAAAGTGGTCCCCATCGCGGCGCGTCGCCGCGTGCAATGGAGGGTTCTCGTGCCACTCGCGGCGGCAGCGGTGCTCACCATTGTCGTCGTGCCCAAGCTCACCAATCGCGGAGCACAAACTACTGGCTCGGCGAATGTTTATGCGACGATGCTGACGCAAAATCCGCGTTTCGCCGGCGAGCTGCACGCCGGTTGGGAACAGCGATGGGCGGTGACGCGCGGCGGCGAACCAACGCGTGAAGCGCCCGGCACGCAGGCGTCCGGGAGTCCAGCCGAATCGCGTCTCGCGTTTCGACTCGGCGTGCGGTCGGTGGATCTTCAGGTCGCGCTCGCACGCGGAGACACCGGGCTCGCTCAACGCGTGACGAGTGAAATTCTCGAGACCCTCAAGGGCGTGGCATTCTCCGACCTGGTCGGGGCGCGCTACACCGAGCTGCAGAACAAGATCTCGACTGGTACTCGCGCTCAGTTGATCGAGCGTGCCTCGAGCAACGAAGGCGAGCTCCGCGACTTGCTCGGCTCGTCGGTGGTTGCGCCATTTACGTTCGGCGAATGGACGGGTGCGGCGGAGTTGGCGGCAGAGACGCACGATGCATCGTTCTTCGAATCGAGTCGTGGAACGCACTCGATCAAGTCGACCGGCGGGCTTTCTTCGGAAGACGTGGATGCGCTCGGAACAATTGAGGCGCTGGTGAAACAAGGGCCGACAGACAGCTCGCTCGACGAGGTGAAGGATGTTCTCCAGTCGGTCATTCGACGCCGAGGCGGCTGACGGCTACTCTTCCGGGGATGTAGATGGATGGGTCGTCATCCACCCCGGACAAGCCTTGCTACAACCTCGTTCCCGGTTTCGGCTGATCGCGCTGCTCGCCGTGTTGGCGATCGGTGCGATCGGTGCGATCGCCGCAGTCCGCCATTTTTATCCGACAACCGACGCGGCCGACGCGAAGAGTCTCCGCAAGCTGGCCGGAATCGTGGGCGATCGTCGCACGACGCGCGCGCGACTGTCGAACGGATTTGCGTTTGCTGCATGTCAGGTCGATTCATCATCAATCGATCGATTGGTCCGCGGCCTTGTGTGTGAGGGTCCGCCGCCCGCGTCGTGGAGCTCGGCCGGCAGTCTTCGGGAGTTTGCCGCGTCGATGAGGAGTGACGGCCAGAACGCGTCAACATCGCCGAAGATGCACGGCGTGGGCGTCTGGCAGTTGGTGATGGGTAAGTCCGATGACGCCGTCGCTGATCTGCGCGAGGCAGCTCGCCGCAATCCCACAAACGCTCGCGTTCTGAACGACCTGGCGGTCGGACTCACTGCACTCGCGCAGCGCCACGACGACCCCTCGGCGCTGATCGATGCATTTGTCGCGGCCGATAGCGCTGTCCGTCTCGACAGCTCACTGCCCGAGGCGCAGTTCACGCTCGCCGTCCTGCTCGAGCAATTGTATTTGCGCACCGACGCCATTGCCGCCTGGACACGTTACGTGGAGTTGGACGGAAGTTCACCGTGGGCGGCCGAAGCGCGGGCCAACCTGACGCGGCTCAAACGGCCGGTAACCGGATGGGAAAAGGCTCATGAGCGTTTGGTGAACGCGGCTTCGACGTCCGATCGCGAGACGATCCAGTCGATCGTCGCCGCGTATCCGTCGAAAACGCGCGTGGTGATCGAGGACCAGCTCGGAGCATGGGGCTCGGCGATCGCCGCCGGTGACACGGCGAAGGGTCGTACGCTGCTCGATTTCGCGCGCACGCTCGCGGAGCCCATGAAGGTTGCCACCGGCGATGGATTGCTGTTCGATGCGGTCGCGGCGATCGATCGTGCCCAAGCGCACGGTGATCATGCCCGTGTGCGGGCTCTCGCCGACGGCCACGTCGCGCTCGCGGATGGAACGCGATTGTGGCAGGCACGCAAAACGCCAGAAGCGAGCGCGCGTCTCACGACTGCACGAAAGCTGCTGGCGTACGGAGGGAGTCCGATGCAGGGGTGGGCGTCGATGATCGAGGGACGCGTTCAACTGTTGGACCTGAAGTACGACGCCGCGCTTGGAACGTTGACTGCCGTTCGCGGCGTGACGCCGGCGTCGTACCTGGTCCTGCGTAGTATGGCGGAGCAGTACGTGGGCTTCATCTATGACACGCGGTCCGACTACTTCCACTCGATGGCGGCGTACGATTCCGCGCTGGCGGAGAGCCGAACAACGGGTGAGCCGCAGGTCACGCTTCGGGTTGCGAGCTGGCTGTCGCAAACGGCCACGGTGTTGCGGGGCACAGCGGCCGGATGGCGCGCGCTCTACTCGGCGTTCGACGCGAGTGCTCGACACGAAGCGACCGAGCAAGCCATGTATTCGGTTCTCACCTACGCAGGCATCGCGACGGAACGAGATGCGCCGCGTCTGTCACTTCTCTATTGCAATGAGCTGATTCGAACGGCGAAGCGCCTTGGCGATCCGACGATCATCAGCGACGCGTTGCGCCATCGTATCGAGCAGCTTGGCCGAATGGGGGAAGACGATCTCGCGCGTGCCGACATTCGCGTAGCGATGGACGCTTCCCGCGAGATGAAGGACACGACCGCTCGGACGAGAAACATTGCCGACGTCACGCTCGCGAGCGCGCACATCGCGCTGCGTTCGTCAAGCAAAGAGACGGAGCCCGATTTGCGGCGCGTCGTCGACGTGTACAAGGCCGCGAACTACGAGAAGGGACTCGGCACGGCGTATCTGTATCTGGCGCAGTCGCGGGTAGCGTCGGGAATGGTGGAATCGGCGCGCGCCGCGTTCGACTCCGCGACCGACCTGATGCAGCGCCAGCGTGCGACCGTGAGCGGGTACGCCGAGCGTGCGTCGTTCCTCGACGATGCGCGGGCGACGATCGATCAGATCGTGGCCTTTCACGCGGGGAACAACGCGAAGGATGCGTTCGAGTACTTCGAGCAGACGCGCTCGCGTGTGCTGTTGGAGCAGCTCACGGCGAGCCGCGGCGCGTCCTCCAATCCTCCCAAAGGAGTGCTCGACACGCTGCAGCAAAGTCTATCGAGCAATGATGTCGTGCTCAGCTACGCGGTACTTCCGACCGAGACGCTGATTTGGACAATCGGCCACGACCGATTCGAGCTGCATCGCGTTCGCGTGACGTCGTTCGAAATCGAAGAGCTCGTGACTCGGCTCCAGCGATCAATGCGCGACGCGTCGGGCAGGGTGGATGTCGCCGCGTCGGAGCGCTTGCACCGATTGCTGCTCGAGGGTGCGGGGCGGATTGACCGCGAGACAAATCTGATCGTGATCCCCGACCGGTGGCTTCACTTCGTTCCATTCGCCGCGCTGCGCGACGGAGCGACGAATCATTTTCTCGTGCAGGACCACGCGGTGAGCTATGCACCGAGTGCGACGCTTCTGACGGCGAGCCTTCGTCAGCCTCGCCGGAGTTTTTCTCCTGGGTCGAAAGTGCTGGCGGTGGGGAACCCGAAATTCGACGCACGAGTCTTTCAGCTTCCCGATCTTCCCGCGGCCGAGCGAGAGGCGGATGCGATTGCCGATCTGTACGGACATCAGAAAGCGGTGGTCGGTGCCGCGGCGACGGACGCGGCGCTCGAACGGATGGCTCCGGCGTTCGATATTCTGCACTTCGCTGGTCACGCGGTGGTCGGACGAGACGCGCCGCAGCTTTCGTATCTCGTGCTCGCTTCGGATGGGCACAGCGACGGCGCGCTGTTCGCATCCGAGATTGCGCAGTGGAAGTTGCCGGCGACGCGGTTGGTGGTTCTCTCCGGATGCAGCACCGGCGACGGCAAGCTGTCGGCGACCGAAGGCGCGTCGTCGCTTGCGCGGGCATTTTTCGCCGCGGGGGTTCCCGCGGTCCTATCGAGCTTGTGGGCCATCAACGACAACGAGACGGCTGATTTCTTCATCGCGTTCCATCGCCGGCTCGCTCAGGGTCACTCCGCCCCTACCGCTCTGCGCGAAACGCAGATTGATTGGCTTGGAGGCGCACAGTCTCGTTCCCACCCTGTGTCGTCGTGGGCAGCGTTCCAATTGTTCGGAGGCTGACGCATCGATGCACGCCGAGACGCAAAAGTCACCGAACAGGTCCGTCTAACCCTGCGCGCACCGGACATGCCGGTGCCCGAACCATTCGTCAGGAGGCGCGATGCGAGTCCGAATCATCTTCCGTGGGTTGACTCTCTTCACTTTCCAAAAGGGCTCGACCGAAAACGCGAAGGATGGTGACAATATGGGCGAGCTGACGGCATGGCTCGTGTCGGATCCCAAGATGGTGGGAATGCCGGCTCACCAGCATGTGCCGCGTCTGGGAACGATCGGGCGCGAATCGAATGCAGGGATTGGGCGCACGCAGCTGAAGCGCGACTTCCCTGACGAAATGAAGCTGTCGTTGACCGGCCATCAGCTGACCGGCGGCGTCACGGTGGCCGGGAGCTTTCTCGACTACGTGCCCCGCCTGGGCGCTCTCAGCCCGGCCAAGTCAAAAGGGATTCAACGGAGCTTCGTCACGAAGAAAATCGTGATTCCCAGTGGGCGGATCCGCGCGCGGGAGTTCATCTCCTGGGATTGGCACGGCAACACGCCCGCACGAGTCGCGTTCATCGATACGTCGTACCAAGGGTTTGGCGCCAACGAAGTCATCGTGGACGTGGGCGACGACTCCGACCCGCACGGCCAGGATAAAACAAAGGCTCTCGTGTTGGACGCCGGGAAGAAGAAAACGCGCCTGTGGTCCTATACGAAGGGCAGCGAATTGGTGAGCGACATCGAGCCGAACACCGTCGAAGTTCTGATCACGAATGTCGGCGCTCGGCGCTCCACCAGCGTTTTTTGGGGACTGCACATGGAGACGCTGTTCGATGCCGCAGGGTATGAGCGTCGTCGTGCGTACGAAAACACGGCCCAGTACGACGCGTTCGTGCGAGCGGCGTTGCAATACGATGCGGCTGAATGGCGGTCAGACGTGGAGATGATGGGCATCGGCCATCCATTTCCGTTTCTCATCGTCGATACGAAGAACGACAAGCTCGATGCGATTCGGAATACGGGCCAGCCGTTCATCATCCGGAATGTGCCGCCGCATCCGGAAGGACAGGGGACCGGTCACGACAAGCCGGGCGACGGGCACGGTGGCCATGGCGGCGGCTACGATGGTGGCCATGGCGGGATGAGCGGCATGGGTGGGATGCACGGCATGCCCGCCAACGATCCGGTGAGCGTGATGGTTTGTCCGCTCGGCCGAGAGTAGAAGCGTGGCGCGCACCGGCGTCATCATTGCCGTAGTCGATGACGCCGTCGACACGCGGCACCCTGATTTCGCCGGGCGCGTCGCTGGAGAATGGGACGCGGAGACACGCGCGCCGTCATGCCTTCCGCGAGGGTGGGAGCCGCACGGCACCAAGGTCGCCGGCCTCGCGCTCGCGGGAGGTGATACCGTCAGTGGCGTAGCACCGACGGCGCTTCTACTCGGTGTCCGCGTGCCGGCGCTCTCGGCGCGAGTTGGCGATCACACGGAAGCCGACGCCATTCGTTGGGCGGCCGAGCAGGGCGCCGACGTGATTTGCTGCGCGTGGAGTCCGCCCAATCCCACGGCGGAAAACGGACGTCTGCCCGAGCATACGCGCGCCGCCATCGATTGGGCGGTCGCTCACGGGCGCGGCGGCAAAGGATGCGTCGTCGTTTTTTCCTCGGGCAACGATGGCTGCGACATCGCGCTCAACGGATACGCGAGTCATCCCGACGTGATGGCCGTTGGTGCGTGCAACTGTCACGGGACGCGGCCCTCCTATAGCGGATGGGGCGACGCACTCTGGTGCGTGGTGCCGAGCAACGATCCGCGGGATCCGATTGGCGCGGGCATGACCTACACCACCACGACGCCGATCGGCTCGTTTCTCCTCGGCAACACATTCTACACCGACGACTTCGGCTTCACCTCGGCGGCCTGCGCCATCGCGGCCGGCGTGTGCGCGCTGATCCTGTCTGCCAATCCGAACCTCACCTCGCTGGAGGTTCGCGAGGTGATCGCGCGGTCCTGTCGCCCGATAGACGCAGAGGGTGGGTCGTACGACGCGAGCGGTCATAGCCGCTACTACGGATTCGGTCGTCTCGATGCCGTCCGGGCGGTCGAAGCGGCTCTCGAAACGTCCCTCGAACCTTCCCTGGAAAACTCTCTCGAAATCTCGCGGGAAAAAATCGCTGCCCGATCCGTCTAATCGTTTGCGGGCACTTGGACCCGCACCACGGCAGACTCGATCAAGGACGGACCGCATGACGAGTATGACTGATTTCGATCGCCTCGCGACCAGCTTGCGCGAGACCTACAGATTGAAGTCGACCCTGGGTACGGGCGGCGTAGCCCACGTGTATGCGGCCGACGAGCTGAAGACGGGACGACATGTCGCGATCAAAGCGCTCCGCGAAGAACAGACGACCCCGCTCTCCATTCGCCGGTTCCTGGCCGAGATCACCATCGCCGCGCAGTTAGAGCACCCAAACATCGTTCCGCTGTACGACTCGGGCACGGCCGACGGACTTCCGTACTATGTCATGCCGTACGTCGAGGGAGAGTCGCTCCGATCACGTTTGGCGCGGATCGGCTCTCTAGCGGTCGATGAGGCTCTGCACATCAGCGAGCAGATCGCTGCGGCGCTCGACTATGCGCATCGGCGGCGTGTGGTGCATCGCGACATCAAACCGGAGAACGTGCTGCTGCATTCGGGACGCGCGTTGGTTTTCGACTTTGGGATCGCGTTGGCGCTCGACGGGATCGAGCATCGGCGGGCGATGGCGTCGCGGACTGTGCTCGGCACGCCGGAGTACATGAGTCCCGAGCAGGCGCAGGGTGACGCGCGCATCGATGGGCGAAGTGACGTTTACAGCTTGGCGTGCATGGTGTACGAGATGATCTGCGGGTATCCGCCGTTCAGCGGCAGCTCGCCGAGCACGATCCTGCGTCGTCACATGACGGCGTCGCCGCTGCCGCTGTACTGTCAGCTTCCGAACATTCCGCACGGGCTCTCCGCGGCCGTGACGCGCGCACTCGCCAAGTCGCCGGCCGACCGGTTTGCCACGCCGGGAGCGTTCGCTGCCGCGATGCGCGCCGGGTTATTGGCCGGCAAAACGGTGGACGGCCCCGTGGCCACTGGGATGAGTCCACCTTCGGCGGTTCGCCCGTCGGTTGGCGAACGTACTCTCCTATTATGCGAGACCGTGCATTAAAGTATTGGAATGGACGTGCCGAGCGCGCCATCGGCGACATGACGCGCGACGCGCAGGGCGATACGCTCCTCGGCGCGGCCTGCCGAGAGCAACGACTGGAGGTGTTTGCACTGGGCGTGAATGTTCTCGTCGCTCATGGCTCGAGCGACGAGGCGCGGCAGATCGCTGAGCCGTCGGAGGCGAAGTGCGGCGCCCGCTGCCTCAAGACGTGCCGCGTAGTCGAACTGGTCGAAATCGATCGGCATGGCGACGCGGGGATGCCCGCCGCGAGCGTGTGCGCTATCACTCCGCTGCCGGCATGATGCACGACCACCGCGTAGCGCGAGAGATTCCGCGTGTACGAGATGAACCCGATCCGGTGGACGTTCGCGGTCGACTCGTGTCGTGTGCTCCCGCGATCGCCGTCACTGACATGAGACTCGAGGCCGGGAAGCTGGCGCACCGCGTGATGAACGGCAGCGATGACGGCGTCGCGGCGCCATCCCGAGTGCGTGCCGAGCGTGATCAGCACGTGTTGCCGTCCGTCGATGAACAGGGGATCGGGCGCGCTGCCGGACGGTGAATAGAGCACCGGTCCGACAAATTCCACCGCGCCTGGGTACGAACGAGAAAACTCTAATTCTTCGATACCCAACGCGAGCACGCAGTGGGGCGAGTAGATCGCCTCGGTCCCGTCCGCGCGATAGACCGAAGGAAATCCGAGCCTTTGAAGGCGGGTGCGGTAGAGCCGGTGGATGCCGCGCTTGAACGTGCGCACGACCGTCCGTCCGGCGGCGTCTCGCACGCGGCCGAACACGCCGGGCATTGGACGCGAACATTCGTCTCGAGCACGTCGGCGAGTCGCGGATCACCGGAGAGAATCGGCTGCGCGATGACGACGCCGGAAAAATCCCACTCGGCCCGCGGGCGTGGCTGCGGTCCACGCCGAGCGGCGCGAAAGGCGAACGCCGTCTTGGCGACGAGCAATGCGATGTACGCGACTCCGATGGCGAGTGCAATCATCGTGGGCGCTCGGGCTGTCCAAGCTGCTCGAGCTGCCACGCGACGAATGCGTCGACGCCTTGATCGCGGCTGCGTATGGTCGCGAACTGGGCAGCGACGGTGCGGAGGATCCGTGGGCCGCACTGTTCGACGTGGCCTGTGAATGGCGCGACGAGGACTGCTCCGATCTGATTCCGTTCTGGGTCCTCCCGCGCGAGAACGGCGCCGCGATCGAACGCCATGTGCCCAGCCTTCCGTTGAGCCGCGATTCCGTCCGATACGCCGCGCTGAAGCGGTCGCTGGTGCTCTATCGGATGGTGTTCGGCCAGCCGCGCCAGGAGGATCTATTGGATTTCCTGGCGTCGACCGCAGTCAATGGGGAGCCGCTGCGTCCCGCCGATTTCCAGATTGACCTCACGCCAAGAATCTCGGACTAGACCTGTCCGCTGTCACATACCGTGCCTCGGGAAGCCGTGGACCAATCGCTACCATCTTGAATGCGCAGTTCTCGGCGGAGCGGCCGGCGTCAGGGCCTGCTAGCCATCGCCGACCTCGACCTACATATCTTTGGTCGTTCGATCCGCGCACGCAAGGCAGCCTGGTCCTCTTCGTCCTTGTTGACTAGGTACGCCGAGGTGAAGTGGACGCCCTCGCGCCCAGGCGCAGAGTATTGCAGGGCACGGAGTGCCGATCCGTCAAACTCCTCCTTCGTCTCCGGCTCGACGTTGCGACCGGGACCTGCGAACAGATCGAAGTAGAAGCGATCGCGCTTTTTGGAAGTCGCGGCGAGCGCGGGAGGAACGAAGTCATCGAGAAACGATAGCTTCGCCTTTCCCCTTTCGCCCCGATGACGCAGGCGATTCGGCGGGCGTCTCGCTCACTTGAGAACCCGAAGCTCGGGGTAGGCCGACACCAAAGTCTCGAGCTTTGGCGCGCCCTCGTCCTTGAGGTACTCGTCGAAGAAGCTATGCACGCAGAACGCAGTGACCGCCAATTGCCGGCGTGCATCGATTCGCAGACCACCAAACGCCCGCAACGCGCCACGCACCGCGTAGCTCTTCAAGAGCGCGCCATCGTCGCTAAACGTGAAATGGTTCGCGCCACGAATCGCGATGCGCAGTCTGCCGCCTGGCGGCAAACGATCATACACCGACCGGATATCCGTTTCGATGCGACCGCTGACGGAGTCAGCCGGCCGGCCGTGATCACTCAACAAGAACATGAAGGGACGACTGATGCCTGCTTGAATCACGGTGCCGAGTAACGCGCCGTCCACGTCGATGCCCGCCTTGCACCGTGAGTCGACGTGACAGAATTGCGCGGCCGTCGCACCCCCGAGCGAATGACCAAACACGCCCAATCGCGCCATGTCGAGCCGCCCGGTAAACTTGCCGGACGAGTCGGACGCGTTCAGTTGTTCCAACCGATCGGTGACAAACGCGACATCGGCGGTCCACGCATCCAGCAGCTTCGCGAGGCGATCGGCCTGCTCACGGCTCGAACCGATATCCGGGCTGTTGTCCATGGTTCGCTTGATCACGCGGCTGTCGGGCAGCACGACGACATTCGTGCGATAGGGGGCATCAAAGCCGACGACGATGTATCCGTGACTCGACAGGTCCTCGGCCAACGTGGAATAGTTCGCAACCTCGGCGGACGCTCCGCCGCGCATAATCACGACCGGGTATGAGCGCTGCTGCCTCGAGAGCTGGGCGTTTCCCGTGCTGTGCGATGTGACCTTTGCCAGGTCGCGCGTTAAGAGATTGCTAATGAGCGGACCGCGAGCACGTTCGATGGCGCCTCGCAGCGGCGCGGGCAAGTAGTCGTCTGCCGCCGCCTCCGGCTTCCCGGGATCGGCGGGGTACCAGATCCACACAACGAGCTCGCGCCTGACGGCACCGGGGGCGAGCGTGTCGGGGCGCGGATGGTCGGTCCACACATGAATTGCGCGGCCGACCGCGAACGCACCGGTTGGCTTTGGTAGCTCGATCGTAGCTCGGTGCTCCAGCCACAGAGAGCCCAAGAGCAGAACGACGCCACTGGCGCCGATTGTAGCCAATATGGCCATGCCGTTGAGCATCCGACGAAGGGGCGACGCCTTAGCCAAGCGACACCGCCGGGGTTTTTCCCATTCGAGCCACTGAGTCCGTCGTCAAAGGATATTCCGAAGAAAGTACTTTACACAATAAAGCTGCCGGGTCGATTCCGTCAATGACGGAATGAGAGACCGCGGCTTCAGGTCACCGATAGACCTGATACTCGACGAGGCCGTGATTCAACCGCGCCACCGCGATCAAGAGGCTTTGAGCAGGGCCAGAAGCGCCCGGCGTTGCGGGCCGTCTGACGCCAGCATCGCCAAGCGAAGGAGCCAGGTGAGCGAAGAATCCTCGCTCAAACCTTTGGCCGCATCGAAGTGTCCCACACTGCTGTCACGATTCTGAACTGCCACTTTCGAGGACCCGCATGTTCGGCTTCAGCCGGATTGGATTGAGAAATGCACTGCGCAGCCTGCGCCGTTCGCCGACTGTCACGTTGTCCGCAGTGTTGTGCCTTGCACTTGGCATCGGTTCGACGACGGCGATCTCGAGCGCCGTCAACCGCGCGCTGCTTCAACCCCTGCCATTCCGCGATGGATCGCGACTCGTCGCCGTTCACCGCACGACGCCGCGGTCCGGCCCACAAGGTACCTGGCCGCAGTCCGCCGCGAACTATGCAGACTTGGCGCGGAACACCGGGCAGATCGACGGTCTGTCGGCGCTCACGTTCGGCACCGCACTTGTAAGCCTCGCCTCGGAGTCAGTACAAGCCAGTCAATTGTATGTGACGGGCAACTTGTTTTCGACGCTGGGCGTGGCGGCACAGGTTGGCCGCTTGATAGCCCGCGACGACGATCGACTCGATCGAGCGGCGGTTGCCGTCCTGAGCGACGAGTTTTGGCGCGCGAAGCTCGGGGCCGACCCAAGCATCGTGGGCCGCACCGTGTCCATCGATGGCGAGGCGACCACGATCATCGGCATCGCGCCGCGGGATTTCAGAATTCCTCATGGCGGCAATCTGCTGCGGGCCGACATTTGGTCGCCGATCCGGTTCACACCGGCGGGGCTGGCCCAACGGCGGAGCAATTCTTTCCTGCTGCTCGGCAGGCTGGGGCCGAACGCCACGGTGCAGTCCGCCGAGTCGGAGATTCGTGGGCTGTTCGAGCATGTGGTGCAGGCATATCCCGAGCTCCGCGGCGAGAATGTCCGCGTCGCTCCATTGCAAGCGGAAAGCCTGCAGTCGATCAAGACGCCGCTGCTGTTGTTGTTCGGGGCCGTCTGCATGGTTCTCATGATTGCGGCAACGAACGTCGCGGCGCTCTTGCTCGCGCGCGGCGTGCAGCGCCGCCGCGAAACGGCCGTGCGAGCCGCGCTCGACGCCACTCGGTGGGAAACGATGCGTCCAGCGCTCATTGAGAGTTTCGTGATCGCCGCGATCGGCGTGATCGCCGGCGTCGCGCTCGCGGCCGAGGCGCGGGGGCGGGGCGGGAGCACCATCGCGCATTGTCCGCGCTGGTCGTTGTCGAGATCGGGCTGTCGTTGGTCCTCTTGATCGGCGCCGGCTTGGTGCTCAAGGGTTCGCCGGGCTCCTCGCACACGATCCCGGCTTCGAGACGTCGCACGTGCTGACGCTCCAGGTGACGACACCGGCGCTGCGGTATCCAAACGGGACGTCGGTGAACCGGTTTCTCGATCCGGCGTTGTCGGCGATGTCCCGCATTCACGGCGTCGAAGCTGCCGGTGCGATCAGTAGCGTTCCGTATCTCAAATGGTGGAACAATTCAAACATTCAGTATGAGGGAGTTCCGGGCAACGAGCCGACGCGTCTGCCAATTGTGGAGCAGCGCACCGCGAGCCCGCAGTTCTTTGCCGTCACGAAGCAGCGGATCATCTCGGGTCGCCTGTTCGGGGCGGGCGATGTCGACCGGCCCGATGCCCCGGCGGTGGTCGTCGTCAACCAGGCCCTGGCGAAGCGCGACTTCAAAGGGGGCGATCCAGTCGGACGGCGCTTTCACACTTCTGATACGTCGTTCGCCACCATCATCGGCGTGGTGAGCGACATTCGCAACAATGGGCCGATCGCCGAGCCGGCGCCGGAGATGTATTGGCCGTACAGCGCGAGCGGCCGCAGCTCGTCGAACTATCCGATCATGATTCGCGTCACGGGCTCGAATCCCGAGGCGGTGGTCGCCGAGGTACGGTCAGCAATCCGCGCCGTTGATCCAACGGCAGCGATTGCGAGTGTCGCATCGATGCCAGACGTGATCGCGAAGAACCTGGGTCGTCCTCGCTTCTATTTCAGTTTGCTCGGCACGTTTGCGGCGGTGGCCATTCTGTTGGCGGTCGCGGGGCTGTACGGCGTGCTGAGCTACGCCGTTGCCCAGCGATCGCGCGAGATCGGAATTCGGGCGGCGTTGGGCAGCACCGGAACGCGTCTCGTGCAACTCGTCGCGTTCGAGGGGCTTCGTTTGGTGGCCGCCGGGGTTGTGATCGGGTTGCTGGGCGGGTTCGCTGTCACTCGGCTGATGGTGTTCATGCTGTATGGCGTGAGCCCGTTGGATGGCGTCACGTGGGCGACGTCAACGGCGATTCTGGTCGCGGCGGGGATCGTGGCCGCCTTGGTTCCGGCGCGGCGCGCGTCACGCGTCACGCGTGGATCCCGTGATCGCCATGCGAACGGAGTAGGTCGATCGCACGTGTGTTCAGGGGGTCGTTTCTGTTTTTCAAGAGATGGTGGAGCGATCGAAACGGATTTGAGACCGGTAGTCAATAGTGTGGAAGGGATGTTCACCAGCCCGTACCGATACAATCCATACCGTCCGACACCGCCGACGCACCATCAAACGGCGCTTGCGTCCCTGCGAGTTGCAGCCGGTCGCATTAGATTGACATCCACATGGCACAGCGAGATATGCGGGTGCGAATTGGCGCGTGGGGCGACGGAAATGAAGACGCCGACTACGCCGCATTGACGCCGGCAGAGCGAATCGCGATGGTTTGGCCGCTCACCGTGAGCGCGTGGACGGTGATGACGGCAGCGGAGGGCCGGCGGTTCGATGCTGAATCAAGACTTCAAAGACATCATATCAGCATTCAACGCCGCACGCGTTGAATATTTGCTCGTGGGCGGCTATGCGGTAGCGGCCCATGGCCTTCCGCGCGCGACGGGCGACATTGATCTCTGGATCAGGCCCACGCCCGAGAATGCGCAGCGAGCGTGGCAGGCCCTCGCCGACTTCGGCGCGCCAATGGAGCGGGTGTCGCTCGTCGACCTTTGTCGGCCTGACACGGTTCTGCAATTTGGTGTCGTGCCCGGCCGCATCGATATCGTCACTTCAATCGAAGCCGTCGAATTCGACGATGCGTGGGCTGCACACCTGACGGTTCGCCTGGGCGACGTCGTTCTTCCCGTGATCGGACGAGACCACTTGTTGCGCAACAAACGCGCAGTCGGCCGCCCTCAAGATCTGGCCGACGTCGCTCGGCTCGAGGAACGGCAAGTAGACGGGGACTGAGTCTCTCCGCGGCGTGATTCAGTCTCTACGAGACTGGTGCTGCCCAATTGAAACAGATTGACACGATTTGCCGGATGCCGAGCGCACTCGCCGGTGGTTGGCGGCAGACGGGTTGCCATTCAATCATCGAAAAACCTCATCCGACGCATCCGAAACATCCGTCTGATCCGCGCCCCACTGATTCTTAGTGGCATACATACGAGTACGCTGCTCGTAGCGAAATGTGTTCGACGTCGCGCGTTCGATCTCCGTTGTGGCGAGTCGGGTTTCAAAGAGACGGGTGGAATCGGACGCCTTGCGCACGGGGACGAAACGTCGCAACATCGATGCGAGGCGGCCTGCATTCACTGCCGCTCTATGCACGACCGACGGTTCGGACATCCAGTATATGAGGACGAAATGAGAAGACTCGATTTGGCCGTGGTCGGGCTCGCTGCGGTGATCGGCATCGGCACATCGCCGCTTCAAGCCCAAGGGACATCCAGCATCCGCGGTCGCGTCACCGTGACGAGCTCTCAGCAAGGCATTGCCGGTGTGCTCGTCGTGTTCGGGAAGCGAAGTACCGTCACCCGGGAAGACGGCGCGTATTCCTTCGTGGTCCCGCCGGGATCCGACACGTTGCGCGCCCGGTTGCTCGGGTACGCCCCGGTGAATCGCGCCGTCAACGTGTCGCCCGGCCAAACGGTGACGGAAGACTTCACGATGAACGTGGTCGCCGTGAACCTCGCCGAGGTCGTCTCGACTGGGTACGGCACCCAGCGCGCCGGCAGTGTGACCGGTGCCGTGACCAAGGTCTCGTCGGACGAATTCAACACCGGCCGAATCGTCAGTCCCCAACAGCTCATCGAAAGCAAAGTCGCCGGCGTCCAGGTCATCGACAACAACGAGCCGGGCGGTGGGCTGTCGGTCCGGATTCGCGGCGCGACGTCGATCAACGCCAGCAGCGACCCCTTGTACGTGGTGGACGGTTTGCCGGTTGGCGTGGGCGGCGGAATCTCCGCCGGACGCGACCCGCTCAATTTTCTCAACCCCAACGACATCGAGAGTATCACGGTGCTCAAGGGCGGCGAGGCCGCATCCATCTACGGAGCGAACGCCGCCAACGGCGTGGTGATCATCCAAACCAAGACGGGGAAACAGGGGACGACGCAAGTCGAATACAGCAGCAGCGTGTCCGGCTCGCAGGTCACCCGGCTTCCGTCAATGCTGACTGCCTCGCAGTTCGCGGCCGCCGTTACGCAGTACGCGCCGCAGAACGTCAAGCAGCTGCAGAATTCGAACACCGACTGGTTCTCGCTCGTCGACCGTACGGGGATAGGCCAGACGCACGACCTCTCCTTTTCCGGCGCTGGCCAGAGCAGCAATTACCGGCTGTCGCTCGGCTACCTGAATCAAGACGGCATCATCAAAGGCACCAACACGCAGCGCGTCAGCCTCGGATTGAACTACGGGCAGCGCTTGTTGAACGATCACCTCGACGTGCGGACCAACCTGCAGGGAGCGCGGTCGGTCGACCAGTTCACGCTCGGCGGGCTGTTGGCCGACGCGGCGCAAATGGGACCCACGCAACCCGTGATGGACCCCACCAGTACGACGGGTTTCTACAACTGGCCGGGGAACAGCCTCCAATCGGCCGACAACCCGCTGGAGATTCTGGCGCTGGGAACGGATCACGGCACGACGTACCGGAGCGCGGGCAACATTCAAGCGAGCTATCGCTTGCCCTATCGCAGCTGCCCCCGGCGGGAGCGGCCAACTACGGTCGCGCGACTCCGGCCGCCGCATCGATGCTGCTGGCCGAGGTCTACTTGAACGCCGGTGTCTACACCGGAACGCCGGCGTATGCGCAGGCCCTTACCGCCGCACAGGCAGTCATCAGCGCGGGCTACAGCATCGATCCGAATTTCCGACACCTGTTCCAGGCGGACAACAACACGTCGCCCGAGATCATTTTCGCCATCACGCAGGACGGTGTGCACACGCAGACGTTCGGCGGCGTGAACTTCATCATCCACGCGTCATGCGGAAACTCGCTCGGCAACGCCGTCATGGGTGTGGACGGCTGCTGGTTTGGAAACCGGCTCAAGCCGCAGGCGTACAACCGCTACGATGCGACGAACGATCGTCGCGCGTCCTTCATCTATACGACCGGTCAGACGCTCGCCGTGGGCGCCATCTCCGACTTTGGCGGAGGGTACCTCGCACCGAAATTCACCAACGTGACGTCCACGGGACAGCCGGGCTCGAATCCGGGCTTCGTGGACACGGACTTCCCGATGTTCCGGCTTGCCGAGGCATATCTCATCTACGCCGAAGCCGCGGTCCGCAGTGGCGGCAACGTGGGCCAAGCGTTGACGTACGTGAATGCACTTCGCCAGCGCGCCTATGGCGGCGCGAGCGGCAACATCACCGCCGCCCAGCTCACGCTGCCGTTCATTCTCGACGAACGCGGACGCGAGCTGCTCTGGGAGGCGCACCGCCGCACGGACCTCGTGCGCTTTGGTCAGTTCACCGGCGCCAGCTATCTCTGGTCGTGGAAGGGAGGCGTCGCGGCCGGTCAGGCCACCGATGCGCATCTCAACATCTTCCCGATTCCCGCCACCGAGCTCGTGGCCAACCCGAAGTTGAAGCAGAATCCCGGCTACTGAACCAAACCACTCGGCAGTCACGAACCGCAACTCGACCGCTTGGGCGGTGGGGTTGCGGTTCGTGCATCGGGGACTGACGTAGTCCATTGCGCTCACTACTCCGCCGCGCCGCCGGCTTCCTCGCCCTGGCGACGGCATGTCAGAACTCTGATGGCGCGGCGCCGATCACGGGCCAGCCGCCGGCCGAGCGTGCGGCGCTCTCGCCCGCGTATCGCGCGAGCGGTCACGCGGCGGCCGGCGACGTTTTTGTTCACCTCTTCGAGTGGAAGTGGCGCGACATCGCGACGGAATGCGAAACGTCGCTCGGGCCGGCGGGATTCGCGGCGGTCCAAGTGTCGCCTCCGCAGGAGCACAGCATCACTCCATCACACGACTGGAGCGAGCGCTATCAGCCGGTGAGCTACAGCATCGCGCGCAGTCGCTCGGGGACCGCCGCCGAGTTCACCGAGATGGTGCAGCGGTGCAAAACGGCGGGAGTTGGCATTTACGTCGACGCGGTCATCAATCACATGACCAACTCGCCGAGTCCCGGCGTGGGCAGCAATGGCACGGCCTACACGAAGTACAGCTACCCGGGATTGTACGGGCCCGGCGATTTTCATTCGGGGTGCGTCGTGAACGACTATACGAACGCCGCGAACGTCCAGGATTGCGAGCTGCTTTCGCTGCCCGACCTCGACACGGGCATCGCCTTGGTGCGGCAAAAGATTGCCGCATATCTGGTCATGCTTGCCCGGCTCGGCGTGACGGGCTTTCGGATCGACGCCGCGAAGCACATTCAGCAGGTGGAGCTCGACGACATCTTTACCATCGTCGATTCCACAATGACGGCCGAGGGCCGTTCGGTGCCGTACTACTTCCTCGAGGTGAGCACGGGATCGGGCGAGGCGCTGGCCCCGAGAGATTTTTTCGGCGAAGCGTATCGGTCGGGCGGCGCGGCAGACATCACCGAATTCACGTTCGTGGGCGTGGGCGACAAGTTCCGAAACATCGGCGGTCAGCACGTGTCGCAGCTCAACCCCAACGGGCCGGCCGGGAGCCAGTTTTCGGCAGCGGCCTGGGGACTCATGCCGTCGGACAAGGCGGTGGTGTTTTTACAGAATCATGATACCCAGCACCAATGCGGCTTGAGCTACCGCGACGGGAACGTGTTCCGGTTGGCAAATGTGTGGATGCTCGCGCAGCCGTACGGCTACCCATCCATTCTGTCGAGCTATGGGTTCGACTGTCCGGGCGGAAACTCGATGGGGCCGCCGTCGGACGCCGGCGGCAACACGAATGACGTGGTGTGCGCCTCGAGCTTGGAAGCGGCGGCGATCGGACAGTGGGTGTGCGAACATCGCGATCTCTCGATTCGGAGCATGGTCGGCTTTCGGCGCGTCGTGGCCGGCACCGACGTGAACAACTGGTGGGACAACGGCGCGAACGCCCTCGCCTTTTCCCGGGGCGACAAGGGGTTCGTCGCCATCAACCGGGAGTCGCAACGCGTGACGGCGTCCGTCACGTCCGGCCTGGCTCCCGGCGTGTATTGCGACCTGCTCACTGGCGGCCGCGGCACCGCGGGCTGCGTGGGACTGAGTGTGGTGGTGGGACCGTTGGGGGCGATCGAGCTCCAGCTGAACGCGAGCTCCGCCGTCGCGATCGACGTGGCGTCGCGCTTATGAGAGGATGCTCATGAATAGAATGATCGGTGTGATCGCGCTGGGCGCCCTTGCTGCGTGCTTCGTGCGACACCCGTCGGCGCCGGCCGTTGCGTGGACCAACGGCGGCACCTGCTATGAAGTCTTCGTGCGCTCGTTCTCCGACAGCGACGGCGACGGCGTGGGCGACATCACCGGCTTGATTCGAAAGCTGGACTACATCAACGACGGCAATCCCGCGTCCACGTCCGACCTCGGCGCGTCGTGCATTTTGCTCATGCCGGTTGCGGCGTCGCCCAGCTATCACGGGTACGACGTCAGCGACTACTACCGCGTGGAGCCGGCCTACGGCACCAACGAGGACTTCAAGCGCCTCGTGGTCGAAGCACACCGGCGCGGGATTGCCATCCTGGTGGACATGGTGCTCAACCATTCCTCGAGCAAACATCCCTACTTCCAGGCCGCGCTCCGCGACACCGCATCGCCGTACCGCCAGTGGTATCGCTTCTCTCCCACGCCGCTCGCCAAGGGACCATGGGGCGACGTGGCGTGGCACTTGTCGCCCGTTCGCGCCGAATACTACTACGGCGTTTTCTCGAGCGAGATGCCCGACCTGGACTACCACACCCCCGCGGTGCGAGAGGAGGCGAAGAAGATTGCCACGTTCTGGCTTCGCGACATGGGCGTGGACGGTTTTCGCCTCGACGCGGTTCCATACCTCGTCGAAGACGGCACGTGCCTGATGGGCTGCGCCGGCACGCACGCGTATTTGCAAGAATACGCCGAGCACACGAGAGCGATCAAGCCATCGGCGTACACGGTGGGCGAGGCGTGGGGTAAGATCGACGCCGTGCTTCCATACTATCCCGATCAGCTCACGTCGTACTTCGGCTTCGAGCTCGCCGACTCGTTGCTCGCGGCGGTCAAGCGTGGCTCGGCCGGCGGAGTCCTGGCGGGATATCTGCGACTGCAGGACACGCTCCCGGCGTATCGCTGGTCGCCATTTCTCAGCAATCACGACGGCACGCGAACCATGACGGCGCTCGGCGGCGACATGGGGCGCGCGAAGACGGCGGCCACACTGTTGTTGACGCTGCCGGGATTGCCGTTCGTGTATTATGGAGAGGAAATTGGCATGACTGGCGACAAGCCCGACCCGCGGTTGCGCACGCCCATGCAGTGGAGCGTTGCGCACGCGGACGGATTCACCACCGGAACGCCGTGGGAGAGGCTGCAGCCCGATTCGCAGACAATCACCGTCGCGACCGAGAGCGCCGATCCGAGCTCGCTCCTCAATCTCTATCGGAAATTGATTCACCTTCGGAAATCGCATCACGCGCTGGCCGACGGCCGCCTCGTGCCGCTCTCCTCGAGCAGCGGACAGGTCGCCGCCTATCTTCGCCGCGCGAACGACGACGCCGTGCTCGTGCTCGTGAACCTCGGCGCGTCAGCGGTTGCCAACTTTTCAATTGGGTCGGCGAGCGGCGCACTGCCGGCGGGCCGGTACGCGGCGCACGATCTGCTTGGAGGCGTCGGCGACGCGGCCCTGGTCGTGGGGCCGTCGGGGGAGATTGCCGACGCCGGGCCGGTCACGCGAAGCTTGGGGCCGCGTCAGAGCGTCGTCCTCGAGCTTGTCCGCCGCTAGCGGAAGCCTCAGCGCGGACGCTCGAGCACGACTGCGCCGAAAGCGGGAAGCGTTACCGTTCCGCCCTTCTGTACACGTCCTGAAAGCCGGTCGGTCAAACCATCCACGCCGCCGCCGGTTGTCGTAAACGTCACTGGGTGAGGCCGCGCATTCACGAGCACCACGGCGCCTGAACGCCGATACGAGATCACATCCGCCGGGTTGCTCGTCTCGACCGCCTGGAAATCTCCGGTCAGGAACGCCGGATCCTCGCGCGTGAGCTGCATGATCTTTTTGTAGAACGCCAATGCATTGCTCGCGCCCGGCTGGGTCCACGCGACCGGCTCGCGCTCGAAGAGCGGCAGCTTTTGCGGACTCTCCACCTCTTGGCCGTCGTAGATCAACGGACGGCCCGGCAGCAGCGCCATCGCCACATAGGCCGCGCGCGCACCGGCCGGACTGGCGAACCGCGTTACCGGCGGATTGTCCCAGGCCGTCTCGTCGTGGTTCGTGGTGAAGCGAAGGCGCATGCCGCCCGATGGGACGGTCTTGAGGTCCGCCAATTCCTGCTGCACGAATCGCGACGCCGGCACGCTGTCCCACACCGCCTTGAGATGCGCGTACGAGTCCCACGCATAGGTGAGGTCGAACCCGAAGCGGTGCATCTTCACGTCGCCCCACTCGGCGAGGAGCAGGATGGGCCGCTTGACGCTGGAGCGCAGTTGCGGCAATGCCTCTTTCCAAAAATCGTCGGGGACGAAACCCGCGGCGTCCATGCGAAAGCCGTCGACGCCGAGGTCTACGAGCCAGTAGCGCATGGCGTCGATCATGGCGCGGCGCATCTCGGGTTTGGAGTAGTCCAACTGCGCGACGTCCGTCCAGTCGGTGAGCTTTCCCTTATCGTCGCGTGGAACGGTCAGTCCGCCGGCGGCGTTGCGCACATGGAACGTAGGATGTTGCTTCACCCAGACGTTATCCCACGCCGTATGGTTCGGCACCCAATCGAGAATCAATTTCAGTCCGCGCGCATGCACGGCATCGACGAGCGCCTTGAAATCCGCCATCGTGCCGAACTCGGGATTCACCGCCCGATAGTCACGCACGGCGTACGGCGATCCGAGCGACCCTTTCCGGTTCGCCACGCCGACGGGATAGATTGGCATGAGCCAGACGACGTTGTCGTCGACAGCCTGGATTCGGTCGAGGCCCTGAGTCACGCCCTTGAAATCTCCGGTGCGAGAAAAGTCCCGCACAAAGACTTCATAGATCGCGCTATGAGTAATCCACGATGTGTCCGGCGCCGCCGCGGGCAGGCGACTCGAGCCCTGGCGGACCATCGCTGAGGACGCGGCCGCGAGGATGAGACAGACCGCAACCGCGGAGAAGCGTTTCCGCATCGACCCTACTCCTGCGTTGATAGCCAGCGCTGCGCGCACCTTGGAAGAGCGAATGTAGCGTTCACCGCGAGGCGGCGGGAGAATGGCCGGCAGATGGGGATCATTCGAAGGAAGGGATCATGCGACTGATTCGTTTGGCTGTGCTGCTCGTACCCGCCCTGGCCGCGATGGCGAATGCCCAAGCCACAGTTGGCCGGCAACGACTGTCGATGGACCCCGAGTGGCGCTTTACGCTCGGCGATCCGGCGGGCGCCGAACGACCCGAGTTCAACGACCGATCGTGGCGACAGTTGAGCCTGCCCCACGATTGGAGCGTCGAGGGAACAATGCGCCAGGACGCTCCGGGCGGAGGACAAGCGGCGTTCCTCCCCGGCGGGATCGGCTGGTATCGCAAGGCGTTCCGCATGCCGCCAAATGCGCGCGGACTCGAGGCCAGCCTGGAATTCGACGGCGTCTACATGAACAGCGACGTCTGGATCAACGGCGTGCTCCTCGGCCGGCGCCCGTACGGGTACATCTCGTTCGCATATGACATCTCTAAACACCTCGTTCCCGGCGTGAACGTGGTCGCGGTGCGGGTGGACAACTCGAGCCAACCCAACTCGCGCTGGTACTCCGGCAGCGGCATCTATCGGCATGTGTGGCTCACGTTGACTGACCCGCTGCACGTGGCGCACTGGGGAACGTATGTGACGACGCCGCGCGCAGACTCCGTCGGCGCGGACGTGATGGTAAGAACCCGCCTGGAGAACGATCGCACGAGCGCGCAACGCGGAACGCTTCGCGCCGTCGTCTTGGATGAAGCGGGCCGCGAAGTCGCGCGGCTCGATACCGCGTTTGCATTGACCGCGGGCCAACATGCGGAGCTCGAACAGCGTCTGCATCTCGCGTTGCCGCACCTCTGGTCGGTCGCACAACCGCACCTCTACACGCTCCGCACCGAAGTGCTCGATGCGGCCAAGGTAGCCGACGTGGTCACGACGCCGTTCGGCATTCGCTCGATCGCGTTCGACATCCCGGTGCTGCAACGCGCGCTCGAGGATCCCGAACCGCTCGTGCGCGAGC
>JBDUEJ010000077.1:0-23258 GCA_040002475.1 bacterium
GCAGATGGAGATGCAGTTCTTCGTCGAGCCGGGCACGGACATGGAGTGGTTCGAGAAATGGAAGGCGGCGCGGATGGAGTGGCATCTGTCGAACGGTCTTTCGCCCGAGCGTTTGCGCTTTCACGAACACGGTCCGGGCGAGCTTGCGCACTATGCGCGCGCGGCATTCGACGTCGAATTTGATTTTGGCGGCAGTCTGGGCTTCCAGGAGATCGAAGGCATTCACAACCGCGGCGATTTCGATCTCTCCAAACATCAGGAGTATTCCGGCAAGCGGCTCGAGTACGTGGATCAGGCGAACAACAAGCGGTACATCCCGTTCGTCGTGGAGACGGCCGCCGGCCCGAACCGCACGCTGCTCGCGCTGTTGGTGAATGCGTATCGCGAGGAGGCCGTCGAGGGTGAGACGGAGGGCCGCGTCGTGCTCGGACTGCATCCTGCGCTTGCGCCGATCAAGGCCGGCATCTTTCCGCTCGTGAAGAAAGACGGCATGGCGGAATACGCGCAGAAGCTCGCGCAGGATCTTCGGCCGAGCTTCCCGGTGTTCTATGACGAGTCGGGGGCGATTGGACGGCGCTATCGTCGCCAGGATGAAGTCGGCACGCCGTATTGTCTCACAGTGGACGGCCAGACGATGCAGGACGGCACCGTCACCATTCGCGATCGCGACACGCTGCAGCAGGAACGCGTCGCGGCCGATCGTGTCGCGTCGATCATTCGCGAACGTCTCGCGCAGTGACGCCGGCAACGCGCCTGTCGGTCGAAACGCTGCGCAAAGGCGGCGAGACGTTCTCGGAAGAGATCTCGCGCGAATACTACCTCGCGCATGCCGGTCTCAAGGCGACCGCTGAATTGCAGCCGGTGTACGCTCGCCACGCCGGCATTCTCGGTCCCGACGCGCTCGAGTTTGCGCTCGAGGAGCTCAAGGCCGCGCCGGCAGACAGCGAAGAGCAACGCTCGGCGCGTCTTTTCGTGGAATGGCAGGCGGAGGCGCAGAGCGCGCGCCAACTCACAGCGCTCGACGAGCGCGAGATTGCCTGGGAGGGCTCGGCCGTGGTGCGCGTGGCCGACGGTCGGCAGATCGAGTACGAAGCGGTGTCGATCGAGATGGCGAATTCCACCGACCAGCGCGACCGTCACGCCATCGAAGCGGCGCGCGCGAAGCTCGTCGAGGACGAGTTGTCGCCGATCCGCCGAGAACGCTTTCAGCGCGAGCGCGACATCACCGAGCAGCTCGGCATCGCGCCGGGTTACAACGCGACGTTCGAGCTGCTGAGTGGCGTGCCGTTGTCGGGACTGAAGGCGGAGTGCGAACAATTCCTGCGCGACACGCAGGCGCTGTGGGATGAAGTGCTCCCCGAATTCGCGAAGCGGGTTCTCGGTATGAGCCCGCGCGACCTCACTCGCTCCGATGCGCTCGCGCTGTTTCGCGCTCGCGAGTTCGACGCGTATTTCGCGCCCAATCAGATGGAGACGTCCATTCTCCGTCAGGTGCGCGACATGGGCATTGATCCGCTCGCCGCGGGCCGCATCATTCTCGACACAGGCGAGCGCGAGGGAAAGCGGTCGCGCGCGTTCTGCGCGCCGGTGCGCATCCCCGACGAAGTGTATCTGGTGCTGCGTCCGCACGGTGGTCAGACCGATTGGACGACGTTTCTCCACGAGCTCGGACATGCGCTGCACTTCGCCAACATGCGCCCCGATCTTCCGTTCGAATTTCGCCACCTCGGCGACAACTCGATCACGGAAGGCTACGCCATGTTGTTCGATCATCTCATGGAAGACACGGGATGGTTGAAGCGATACACCGAGCTTGGCCCGGCGCAGATGTCGCCGTTCATCCGGTCGATCGGTATCACGGAGCTGCATTTTCTCCGGCGCTATTGCGCGAAGCTCATTTACGAGACTGAGCTGTATGGCGGACAAATCAGTTGGGAGAGCTTGCCTGATTTGTACGTCGAACAATTGTCGGCGGCGACGACGTTCCGCTACAACCGCGCCGATGCGTTCGTCGACGTCGATCCGCACTACTACTCGGCGCGCTATCTGCGCGCGTGGCAGTTGCAGGCGCTGCTCACGGAGACGCTGGTCGAGCGGTACGACGGCGATTGGTGGCGCAACCCGCGCGCAGGCCCGTGGGTCTGTGCAGCGCTGTTCGGCGAAGGCCAACGCGAGATGGCGCACGAGCAGGCGCAGCGCGTGGCGGGGAAGAAGTTGTCGTTCGCGCCGCTGGTTCGCGCCGTGGAGCGGATGCTCGGCTAGTCGTTTGTTGTCATCGTGCTACGGGAGCGCAAAGGCGACCACATAGTCGCCCTTGCCCCAGTCCTCGTTCCCGCCAACCGACACCACCACAAACTGCCGGCCGCCCGGCAGTTGATACGTCATTGGCGTGGCGCGCGCTCCACCGGGCAACGGACCCTTCCACAACTCCCGCCCGGTCTCGATGTCGAACGCCCGCAGCACGTGATCCATTGTCGCGCCGATGAACACGAGACCGCCCGCCGTCGCAATCGGACCGCCGAGGTTCGGTGTGCCCAGGGACAGCTTGGTGAGAGCGGCGTACTCGGGTTTCATCGTGCCCGGATCGCCGAGTGGAACGTCCCACAGGCGGGCGCCGGTTGAGAGGCTGATCGCGACGAGCGCGCCGAACGGCGGCTTGGAGCACGGCAATCCACTCGATGCTTTCAGAATCCGACGCCGCATGACGTACGGCGTGCCGTGCATGCGAGTATACTGATCGTCGAGCCGCGACGCGTTGCGCGTCGCCTCGGCGGTATCGAGCTGGTCGAGCGGAATGAGCTGGACCATTGCCGCGACGCGATTTACGGGCACGATGGCGATCTGCCGCGACGGATCGTACGTGACGCCGCCCCAATGCGCGCCACCGATGTTCGACGGACTCTGCACCGTTCCCTGCAAGCTCGGCGGCGTGAACACGCCTTCGTTGCGCATGGGGCGGATCTGCGCGAGGCAGTCGTCGCGGTCGGCCTGGTTGACTCCCCACACGCTGTCGAGCGGAAGCGATTGTGGACTGAGCGGCGGAATCACCGTGTTGAACGGCTGCGTCGCCGACGCGCGCTCGCCGATCATGGTGCTTGCCGGCACAGGGCGTTCTTCCACAGGGAACAGTGGTTTGCCGGTATCGCGGTCGAGCACATAGAGCTGACCCGTTTTCGTCGCCTGCAGTACGGCGGCAATGGAGCGGCCATCACGCACGATCGTCACCAGCGCGGGCGGCGACGCGTTGTCGTAGTCCCACAGGTCGTGATGCACCGTCTGAAAATGCCAGACGACTTTTCCGGTTGAGGCGCGCAGCGCGACGATCGAGTTCGCGTAGAGGTTGTTGCCGGAGCGCTCGCCACCGTAATAGTCGGGACTCGCGCTGCCCGTTGGAATGAAGACGAGATCGCGCGCGGAATCGGCGGCGATCACTGACCACGCGTTCGCCGCGCCGGTGGAATGCGCCAAGGCGCCCCATGTGCGCCATGCCGGTTCGGTCGAGTCGCGCGGAACCGGATCCCAACTCCACCGGAGCGCGCCGGTGCGTGCGTCGTAGGCGCGAACTTCGCCGCTCGCCGCGTTCGTGCGATTGTTGTCGGCCACCGACGAGCCGGTGACGATCATGCCGTTGATCACCGCCGGCGGCGACGTGAGTTGATACTCCTCCGCATAGTACGGAGAGTTGTGCAGGCCGTGCTTGAGGCTCACCGTGCCGTTCGCGCCGAAGTCGTGGCACGGCGTTCCTGTCTTTGCGTCGAGCGCGATGATGCGCGCGTCGATCGTCGCGAGATAGATGCGCCTGCGGCATGCGGCACCTACGGCGGCGCGCGCATCGAGCCAGGTGGACACGCCGCGACTGGCGAAGTCGCCCCAGTTGCCGCCGCGGTCCACGCGGCCGTCGAAGGTCCAGCGCTCGCGACCGGTGAGCGGATCGAGCGCAATCGCGCGCCCGAACGGCGTCGATAGATACAGTGTGCCGTCGACGAGCAGCGGCGTTGCTTCGAGCTTTGCCGGTTGATGTGTGTGCACATCGATCTCGCCAGTGCGATAGGTCCATGCCACCGTGACCTTGCCGACGTTCTCGCGCGTGATTTGCGCGAGCGGAGAAAACCGGCTTCCGAAGGCGTCATGGCCGTACGACGTCCATTCGCCGTTGACCGCGGGCTGAGACGCTCCCTGCGCGACAACCGCGCCGGCGGCGCTTGAAAGGCCGATGGCAACGACGACGACTCGCAGTCTGGACATTCTTCGATCTCCGTGCGGGTACGGCGAGAAGCTACAGCCAGAATCGGCGTCGCAGAGTCGATTGGGACAACCGGTGACACGACGGGACGAGCGGGATTAGCAAAGGACCAACGTACGGGGTCCTACTCGCGCACGCCGAACTCGCGCTCCGCGACCGCGCGAAAGCGCCGACTCCAGATCAGCTCCGCGCCATCGTGCATCACGATACGATAGTCGCCGTGCGACCATTCGTGCATCTCGCGAACGGCGTCCAGTCGCACCAGCGTCGATCGATTGACCCGAAGAAACTGCGCCGGATCGAGTCGTTCCTGCAGCGACGCGATTGTGGCGCGCAGCCGAAACCGCTCGCCGCCCGAGAGGAGAAAAACGTAGTTGCGCTCCGCGTCCGCGCGGTCAATGCGCTCGACCGGCAGGAACACGGCCCGGCCATTGTCGATGACCAGAATGCGCCGCAGAAAGCCGCGGTCGGGCGCCGCTGTATGCGACGTCGGGACGCCGCCCCCGGCCACCGCCATTCGCGAACGAGCGCGCTCGAGCACGCGGTCGAACCGATCAGGCGTGAATGGCTTGAGCAGATAGTCCACCACGCCGGCTTCGAACGCGCGCAACGCGTGCCGATCGTTGGCCGTCACGAACACGACATACGGCGCGCCGTCGGCTTCGAGCTCGTGCAACACGCCGAATCCGTCGAGGCGCGGCATCTGAATGTCGAGAAAGACGATATCAGGCTGCGCGCGTTTGATCAGCGCAACGGCCTCGCGCCCGGTGGACGCCTCACCGACGATCTCCACGTCGCCCTGCGCCAACAGCAGCCGGCGAACCTTCGCGCGCGCCGGCGCTTCGTCGTCAACGATGAGCGCTCGCATGGACTCCGTGCGGGAGCGACGTGCGCTGTGTCGCGGGGGATCGCGCCGGAAGTACGACTTGCACGCGGAACCGACCCGTCTCCGCGCCCGCGGTGAACGTCGCCAACGCGCCGTACATCAGTCGCAGGCGGTCGCGCGACGTTCCCAGCCCCGTGCCCACGCGCGGCGCCGGCTGCGATGCCTCATCGATGTCATTCTCCACCACGATCCGAAGTTGATCGCCCTGGTGCAACACCGTGATGAGTATTTCTGTGTCGCCCGATTCGGACGCCGCGCCATGGCGAACCGCGTTCTCGACGAGCGGCTGCAACAGGAACGCCGGAATCGCCAGCGCGTTCGCCAGTGCGTCGACCTGCACCTCACAGCGGAGTCGGTCGCCAAAGCGTGCTTCGACGAACGTCAGATAGGCACGAAGCATCTCGAGCTCTTCGTCGACTCTGATCTCGGGACGGTCGCTGGTCTGCAGCGCCTGTCGTAGCAGATCGCCGAGCCGCCCGATCATGTCGTCGGCGGCAACGGGATCGTCGTACACGGTGGACGAGATCGTGTTCAACGCGTTGAACAAGAAGTGCGGCTGCAATCGGAGACTCAACGCCTCCAGACGCGCATTCGCCGCATCGCGCTCGAGCTCGGCGGATCGCACCTCGCGCAATCGAAGCCGCTGCTGCACGCGCATCAGCGTGAGCACGGCGATGAACCCGGCATAGCTGAAAAAATCCTGCGCCGCCTCCATGAAATACCGCACCGACATGATGCCGTAGTCGTACCGGCCCATCCCGACCGCCGGAAACGCGATGGCGCGCGTGACCGCCATGACCGTCGTGTGCGCCGCCGAGTAGACGATGTAGCCGCCGACATGCGTCATCCAATGGCGGCGCCAGCGGCCGCTGTCGAGCGGGGAACGACGCTCCAGGAACACGGCGATCGGAAACAGCAGCGCCGACGCGAACGCGCCGGTTCCCTCCTCCAGCAGGCGATGCACGAACGTGCCGCGAGTGCCGCGAGTGACGTCGTCGAGATAGACATAGGCGAACCGCAGCACGAACGCGAGCGCGAACAAGAACAGCACCACCCGCCACGAGATGCGTGGTGGGTGATCGTCGATGTCGGGAGTGGCGGACAGTGACGGCGACCAATTCATGCCGACGACGATACGCTCTCGCTCGTCGAGGAGCCAGCCCGTTTATCCGAAGTGCAACCACGACTTCACTTTGACGGCCTCTCCATCGAGTATTCGACTATGCCGAAACCACCAAAACCCACCGCCGTCGTCACGGGAGCATCACGAGGCATCGGTCGCGCCGTCGCGCTCCGGCTCGCGCACGACTACGACATCGTTGCCGTGGCCCGATCGGACGACGAACTGGAGTCGCTCGCGCTGGAGATCGAGAAGCGAGGTGGGTCGTGCCGGCCGCGAACGGTGGACATCACCAATCACACAGCGGTCGAGGCAGCGCTCTCCGACGTCGACGCGCAGGTGTTGGTCAACAACGCGGGCGTCGGCACGCTTCGGCCGTTCATGGAACTGACGCGCGACGAATGGACGCAGATGGTCAACGTCAACTTCAATGCGCTGTTCGACGTGACACGGGCCGTGCTGCCGCCGATGATCGAGCGCAAGTCGGGACACATCGTGTTCATCGGCTCGATCACCGGGCGAAGCGCCTTCCCGGGCGGCACGTGCTACGCCGGGACGAAGCACGCGGTGATGGGGATGACCGAGTGTCTCATGCTCGAGCTTCGCGATCACGGCGTGAAGGTGTCGGTGGTCAACCCCGGATCGGTCGCCACGCATTTCTCCGAGCGTTCTGATCCCAGCTGGATGCTCGCCGCACAAGATGTGGCCGACGCGGTTGCGCATGTCGTCGCGACTCCGCCCAACGTGCTCGTGCATCGGCTCGAGATTCGCACGCTCACGGTTCCCAAGAAGCACTGATGGGATGTACGGAATACACGAACGCCTGGCAGCGTGGCATGCTCATCCGTAACTTCCCCGCGTGACCAACACCATGTCATCTCTCTCTGAACGCCTCCTCGCCCAAGAGAATTCGGCCGACTTCGGCCTGCGCGAATTGATGGCGGTCCGTGAGATCGCACACGCGTTTCTTACCGCCGACCAGCCGGAGGACGTCTTCCAGTTCGCGCTGGACCGCGTCAGCCCGCTGGTCGGTGCCACGTTCGCGTGCGTCTACGTCGTCGACGACGGCTCGGAGTTGATGCGGCTTGCGGCCGTGCACAACTGGCCCGATCGCTACGCCAAGTTCCTCGGCCAAATGCGCGTGCGATTGGGATTCGGTCCGAGCGGCGAGGCGGCGAGCGAACGCCGCGCAATCGAAGTTCCCGATCTGTTTGCCGATCCATCGCTCGAAGACTGGCAGGAGGTGGCGAGCGAGTTGGGCTTTCGGTCGTTTGTCGCGCTTCCGCTGCAGACCACCGACGCGGTGCTCGGCACGGTCACGTTCTACTTTGCGGAGGCGAACGCGGTTGGTCCAGAGATCCGCCATCTCATGCGGATGGTCGCCGACCAAATGGCCGCCACGGCGGAAAAAGCTCGTTTAATTGAGAACCTTCGGCGCGCCAACTCGGCGCTCCGAGACAGCAATGCCGAACTCGAGCGGCAGATCGCCGACGCGGGGGAAGCCCGACGGATAAAAGACGAATTCCTCGCCAACATTTCGCACGAATTGAGAACGCCGCTCACCGCGGTCATGGGGTACATTTCACTCATGCAGGACGGGCTTGCCGGTCCGATTACCGGTGAGCAGCGGCGGACGCTCGAGCAGGTGACGGGCGCGAGCGAGCAGTTGCTGGCGCTGATCGCCGACCTCCTCGAGCTCACGGCGATGAAACGCGGGTCGGTCACGGCGATGGTGTCGGAGTTCGACCCTCGTGATCCGATGCGAGACGCGGTCGAGGGCACCAGCCGTCGTCGGGACGGGGTCGCGCTCGAAGTCGTCGCACCGGAGATCGTTCCGACGATGCTCAGCGACCGGCGGACCATCGCCAAGGGGCTCAAGGTGCTGGTCGACAACGCCTTCAAGTTCACGCGTGCTGGTACGGTGCGCGTCCGGCTCGAGATCGACGGCGACCAGGTGGAGTATTCCGTGGAAGACACGGGCATCGGGATCTCCAGCGACGCACAGCGTGTAGTGTTCGACGAGTTCCGGCAGGTGGACGGAACCATGACGCGCGAGTTCGGCGGTTCGGGTTTGGGTTTGGCTCTGGCGCGGCGCCTCGCGCGGATGGTCCAGGGCGACATCACCTTGACGTCAACGCCAGGCGTGGGATCGACGTTCAAATTGATCATGCCGCTTCATTACGACACCATGCAGCACGCACCAACGCCCGCTCGGGCTGACGTCACAAGGAATCCATGAGTACATCGAGTACATCGCAGCGCACTCTCCAGGAAATCACCACGCAACTCGGTGCCGACGAAGTCATGTCGCGCGCCAAGGCGTTCTTTCCCAGCCGTCCGTCGCTGTACGCGGCGTTCCTCGACAAAGAGGGGCCGGGCTTCTGCACGTTCCGCGGGCAGGGTGGGGAAGAGATCATCATCGCGGTGAGTGCCGCCGAGGGCGCCGGCACGCGCGTCACGGGGTCGACCTACCTGTTCGACATGCAGATCTCGCGCTTTTTCGCGACCCTCGACTTGGCGGGCGTCTCGTGAGCACGCCGTTCGTCACGCAACTGCGCTCGCGATCGACCATCATTCAGCTTGCGCCGGCCGGCTCACCGGCGATCACCATCCGCGTCGAGATGGCCGAGGTGTGGGACGTGGTCGCGATCTCCACGCTCGCCACGGAATCCGTGGTCACCGTGAAGGTTCGCGCGCTTCAGGCGCTCTATCCCGACGCGACGCTGCATCAGGATTTTGTCGTCAAGTTCAACGGGTGGGAGATTCTCGACGAAGCGGTCTCGCTCGCCGACGCCGGTGTCAAGGACGGATCGATTCTGCTCCTGACATTCCGCCGGCGCCGCGCCGTTCGTTGATCGCGCCGCACACCAGACGTTCGTCATGACTATCGCTCCACCCGCGCAAAGCCGCGAAGCACTCATTGCCGCCGCCGGCCGTTTGCGGGCCGAAGTCCAACGCCGGATCGTCGGCCAGGAACGCGTGCTCGACGAAATCCTCATGTCGCTGATCGCCGGCGGACATGCGCTCCTCGTCGGCGTACCCGGACTTGCCAAAACTCTCATGGTGCGTTCGCTGGCCGAGGCGGTGCATCTCGACTTCCGGCGCATTCAGTTCACGCCCGACCTCGTCCCGAGCGACATCACCGGCACCGACATCCTCGAGGAAGACTCGGCGACCGGCGCGCGGAGCTTTCGCTACGTGCGTGGTCCGATCTTCGCCAACATCGTGCTGGCCGACGAGATCAATCGTGCACCGCCGCGCACGCAGGCGGCGCTGCTCGAAGCCATGCAGGAGCAGTGTGTGACGGCGAGCGGCGAGACCATGGCGCTCCCCGATCCGTTCTTCGTCCTCGCGACGCAGAACCCGATCGAGCAGGAGGGCACGTACCCGCTGCCCGAAGCGCAGCTCGATCGCTTCCTGTTCGACATTCGCGTTGGGTATCCCAAGGAAGACGAAGAGATCGCCATTTTGCGGAGCACGACGGGCACCAAGGTCGAAGGTCTCGAACCGATTCTTGGCGCGCAGGAGCTGATCGCGCTGCAGGGACTCGCGCGCGAGATCGCCGCGGCCGATTCCGTGCTTGCCTACGCCGCGTCGCTCGTTCGCGCCACGCGGCCGGACGACGCGCGCGCGCCGGAATTGGTCAAGCGCTACGTGCGCTGGGGCGCTGGACCGCGCGCCGGACAATCGTTGATCCTCGGTGCCAAGGCGAATGCGTTGCTCGCCGGACGGCTGGTCGTGTCGCCCAACGACGTGAAGCGCGTGGTGCTGCCGGTGCTGCGTCATCGCGTTCTTCCCAACTTCGCCGCGGAGGCGGAGGGAATCAGCGTCGAGCGGATCATCGATGATTTGCTGGTCCGCATCGAGCCTCCGCGCAGCGACATCCGAGTGTAGTCGTGTCAGCCGCTGTGTCGTACGGCGCGCTGCTCGATGCCGTGCGCGGCGTGCATTGGCAGGCGCGTCGTGCGGTAACGGGCGCGCCCGCGGGAACGCATCACTCCAAGCAGCGCGGCACGTCGGCCGAGTTCACCGAATACCGCCTTTACCGTCAGGGCGACGATCCGCGGCGCATCGATTGGAAGTTGCTCGCACGCAGCGACCGCGCGTACATCCGGCTCGCCACCGATCGCGCGGTGCTGCCCACGACGATCGTGATCGACGCATCGGCGTCGATGGCGTTTCCGGTGGCCACACGCGCGAAATGGCAGATGGCCCGCGAGATCGCGATTGGCCTTGCCGCCGTCGTGCACGCCGACGGCGATCCGGTCGGTGTGGCGGTGCATGCCGCGCGCGGGACAATGCGCATCCTACCGCCGCGCACGCGGCGTGGTGTCGTGAGCGAGATCGCGCGCGTCATCGAAACCGCCGATCCCGGCGGCACCGAATCGCTCGCGTCCACGATCGTTGCCGTGCGCAGTCCTCGCATCGCGATCATCACCGACCTGCTCGGGGATGCCGACGATCTCCTGCGCGCGGCGCGCGTGCACATTGTCGCCGGCGGCGAGGTCCACCTGGTGCACGTGATCGCGCGCGAGGAGATCGAACCGCCGCGCCGCGCACTGTTGGCGGCAGATCCCGAGCAGCCGGCGCTGCAACGAATACTCACCGACACCACGCGCCGTGGGTACGACGATGCGTTCGGTGAGTGGCGGTCCGAGATGGCGCGCGTGTGGCGCGCGTCGGGAGCGGCGTACATCACCGTGATCACCGACGAACCGGCGCCGCACGCGGTCCGTCGGATCGCTGAGCCGGCGTCGTTCGGAGCGCAACGGTCGTGACGTGGCTTCTTCCGTCGGCGCTGGGTATCGCGGCCGCGGCGGCGATCGTCGCCGTCGTGCTGCATTTCATCGCTCGCAGCCGGCCGGTCGCTGAGCCGCTGCCCACGGCGCGTTTTATTCCGGAGCGGCCGGTGCACGCGAGAGCGCGCGCGATCGCGTTGACTGATGTTCCCTTGCTGCTGCTCCGGGTTGCCGCGCTGATGGCGATTGGCCTCGCGGTGGCCGGACCCATTGTCGGATCGCGCGGGCGCGTCGCGCGCGTCGTGTTGGCCGACCGCTCGCGCAGCGTCGCGAATCCATCGGACGTCCGCGACAGCGCCCGCGTGTATCTCGGATCTCGCGATCAGTTGATCGTGTTCGATAGCGCGGCGCGTCGCGCGTCCGGAGCAGGTGCGCTCGACTCGCTGTCGACCGGCAGCGCGCGTGGCTCGCTGTCGGCGGCGCTGGCGGCGGCCATCGCGTCCGCGGCGACCGGGCTCGCGCAGGCCGATTCCATCGAGGTGGTGTTTGTCTCGCCGTTCGCCGCGGAAGAGTTGGACGACGCCACGATGAAGATCCGCGACACATGGCCCGGACACATTCGCGTTGTTTCGGTGCGTGCGTCGTCCGCGTCGCCGCCGCCCGCGCGCGTTGAAGTGAGCGCCGCGACGAACGACGCCGTCGACGCCGGGCTCTCGCTACTCGGTGTGAAGGGCCAGGACGCGTCCATCCGCGTCGTGCGCGGGCGCATGACCGCCGCCGACACCGCCTGGGTGCGCGACGGCCAACGCGTCCTCGTGCACTGGCCGGCCGGCCCGACGGACGCAGAATGGATGCCTCGCGGAGAGATCGATGCGATCGGCGCCGTTACCGCGGACGGCGCAACGCTCGTGGCTCGATTCCCGCGCGCCTGGGTCCTTCAGGGAAATACCATCGCTCGCTGGGCGGACGGTGAACCCGCCGCCGTCGAGCATGCGGTGGGCTCCGGTTGCATTCGAGATGTCGGAATACTGATCGATCAGGCGAGCGATGTCACGCTGCGCGCGCCGTTTCGGCATTTCGTTCAAGGATTGCTCGCGCCGTGCGGGGGCGCGCGGAACGTCGCGCCGATGAACCCTGCGGCCGTCCAACGATTGAGCGGAAAGGATGGACTCGCGCCCGCGAGCGCGCTGCGCGATTCGTCGTCCGTCGCATCGCGCTGGACTCCCTGGCTCCTCGCACTTGGCGCGGCGCTATTGGTGGCGGAATTGGCCCTGCGGCGTTCCAATCCGGCCAGGAGTATCGCGTGAACATCTTCGCGCAGCTTCGCACTGTCCGAATGGTCCTGGTGGCCGGTGTCGCGCTTCGCGCGCTGGTCTGGGGTATCGTGGCCGCGATCACGCTCATCGTAGGAGCGGCGCTGGTCGATCTTGCCGTGCCGGTGTCGCTCGCGGCGCGGAGCGTACTGGTCGGCGTCGCGGTCGCGTCCGGCGTCGCCGTGATGGTCGCGCTCAGTTGGCGCGATCGCTCCGCACTATCGCTGCCTCGCGTCGCACTGTGGATCGAGGAGCGCTTCCCGGCGCTCGAGTACGCGCTCGTCACCGCGGTCGAGCTTGGCGATAGTGAATGGATTGCCGCCGGCTCGACGCAACGTTGGTCGACAACCGCGGCGGGACGCGGGGCACGCGCGCTCCGCGCGCCGATCGCATTGGCCGTCATCGGCATCGCGGTGGCGCTGCTCATGCCAAGCGGCGCCGTCGCACGAATGCGTGCTCCGCACGCGGGTGATTCGCTCGAGCGCGCGCGCATCGGCAAACGCGGAAGCCGTCTCACGCCGCTCGTCGCTGAAGTAAATCCGCCGGCATACAGCGGCGAAAAGACAACGGTGATCGACGAACCAAACGACATTCGCGCACTCGCGGGAAGCGTCGTCACGCTGCGCGGCCGCGGCAACGGCGCCGGAGTGGTGGCGCGCGTTGGAGCCGATTCCGTTGGTGTCGTAACGCGCGGCGACCGCTGGTCGATCACGCTTCACCTTGCTTCGCGCCCCGCGGCGGTTCGTCTCGCCGACAGCAGCTATGAGCGCATCATCGCCGTCGAGCCGATCGTCGACGCACCGCCGTCGGTGACGCTCGCTGCACCGGCACACGACAGCGTGTTGCGCGTGGCGCGCGGACGCATTCCGCTGTCCGCCGACATGACCGATGACTTCGGCATCGCCGCCGCGTCGTTCGAGTACATCGTGAGCTCGGGCGAAGGCGAGACGTTCAAATTCCGCTCCGGCACGCTCGGCGCCACGCAACCCAACGCCCGGCGCGCGTCGATCGCATCGTCACTGCTGCTCGACTCGCTGGCGCTCAAACCGGGGGACATCGTTCATCTGCGCGCCGTAGCCCGCGACGCGAACAACGTCACCGGGCCGGGCGTCGGCGTCTCCGACACCCGCGCCATTCGTATCGCGCGCGCCGACGAATACGACTCCGTCGCCGTCGACGCCGCGCCGCCATCTGATGCCGACAAGAGTGTCATCAGCGAGCGGATGCTCATCCTGCTCGCTGAGGCGCTCCAGACCAAACGTCCCACGCTCAAACGTGACGCGTTGGTCGGAGAATCGCATTCGATCGCACTAGACCAGAAGAAGCTCCGCCGCTCAGTCGGCGAAATCGTCTTCACGCGGCTCGGCGGCGATCCGAACGGCGAAGAGCACTCCGATGACGATTCGCCGCAGCGCGCCAAGACGATGCAGGAGTTGCTCGCCCGCGCCGACTCGGCCACCAATCGCTCGTCCGATCCCATCGACTTTGCCGGCGGTGAGAGTCCGGTGGTCGCCGTGAACAAGCCGCTGCTCGAAGCGTACAACGCCATGTGGGACGCCAGCACCGAGCTCGAGATCGGAGAGCCGGGGCGCGCGCTGCCGCACATGCGCCGCGCGCTCGCCGCGATTCAAAAAGCGCGACAGGCCGAGCGCCTGTATCTGCGAGGCACGCCGCCGCGCGTCGTGATCGACATCAGTAAGGTCCGACTGAAAGGCAAGGACAAGGGGACGACCAACACACGGCGCGCGCTGACGTCGTCGGACTCTGCAGCGCGCGCCCGCGCCGACCGATTTACCCGCATCGTGGAGCTCGCGTCGCACGACGCAGGCGCGGCCGTCGACTCGCTGCTCCTTCTCCGCGTCGACGCGCTCGGCGAAGAACCGGCGTTTGCTGCCGCGCTGAGCGACGCCATCGCCGCGATGCGCGGCAACAAGACCGACGACGCGACCTCGGCGCTTGGACGCGCGCGGCGGTCACTGTCGGGCGCTCCCATCGCGCGCGATTCGCTCGCTCGTTGGGGAGTCATTCCATGAGCGCCGAATTCGTGTTCGCGACCGCCCAGTACGAATCGGGCGATTGGGACAGCGCTCCACTCGTGCCGCCCAACATCATCGACACGATCGCTCGCTACACGGAGATTTCCGTTGCGCCCACGGGCATCATCGTTCCACTCAGCGACGATCGGATGCTTCGCTATCCGCTGCTCTACATGACCGGGCATTTGCCGGTGCGCTTCAGTGAGGCCGAGCGACGCAACGTCAAGCGGTTCGTGGAGCGCGGGGGACTGCTCTTCGTGGACGACCACAATCACGACATCGACGGAACGTTTCACAAGACGGCCGTCGAAGAGATTACGCGCTCCGTCGGCGCGCTCACCGACCTGCCGAACGACCATCCGCTTTATGCAGCATTCTTTAAATTCGACGGCCCGCCCACGACAAGCCACGAGCTGAACGGTTGGGGCGACAATCTCGTCCACAAACATCTCCTGGCCATCCAGCGCAACGGACGCATTGCCGTGTTGTACAGCAGCAAGGACTACAGCTCCGAGTGGAACTATCACCCCGACAGCAAGCGATTCATGTCGGTGGACAACACCCGCTTCGCGGTGAACCTCGTGGTGTATGCCCTCACGGCGTAGCCGCTTCGAGTTGGCGTGCCGCATTGGCGCGTTCGCGTTGCTCGGCTGGATGCTGGGCAGCAGCGTCATCCCCACGTCGGGGCGGCGCCTCGAGCGCGCGACGGCGGCGGGCGTCGGCGCGAAGCTCGCTGCGTGGACGCGGCTGCCGCCCGGCGTCGTGTTGCACGGAGACTTCTCGACGTCGCCCGACGCCGGGTCCGTGGATTGGTTGTCGGCGTTGAAGCGCAGTGGACACGTCGTCGCCTGGAGCGGAACACCGCCCGCGGTCGCGATGAGCGCCGAAGCGATGTCCGATCCGAATGGCGCGGTCCGCGTCGACGTCGCGGCACCCGGCGGATCCACCGTTCTCGTGCGCGACGACGCCAGCGTCATCGACAGCGTCCGCGTCACGCAGTTCGGCGCGAGCGTCGTGTCGCCGATTGTGGTGGGCGGAATTGTCGGGCGCGTGGGGAGCCAGCGATTCTCCGCGGCCGCGCCGGATTCCGCACGCATTGGGGCGGTGCTCGTCGCCGGCAGCGCGAGTTGGGAAGGCAAATTCATCGTCTCGGCGCTCGAGGAGCGCGGGTGGCCGGTGATCGCGCGCTTTTCGGTGGCACCGAACGTCGACGTCATGCAAGGCGCGTCGTCGGTTCTCGACACCGCCCGCGTCGCCGCCGTCATTCTGCTCGATTCCGTTGGCGCGGAGACGATGGGCCCATCGATTGAGAAGTTCGTGCGCTCGGGCGGCGGTCTCGTGCTCGCTGGATCGTCGAGCCTCGCCCCCGTGACAACGGCGCTTGCGCCGGGGAAGCTCGGCACGCGCATTCGTCCCGCTGAGCTACCCAAGGACACCATTCGACTTGGCTCGACCGGCTTCTATCCGGTATCGGTGCTCAAGCAGGATGGAGTCGCGTTGGAGCGGCGCGCGGATGGGATTGCGATTGCGGCACGACGCGTCGCTGCGGGGCGCGTCATTCAGGTTGGCTACGACGACAGTTGGCGGTGGCGCATGGCCGGCGGCGACGGATCCGAGCGCGCGCATCGCGAATGGTGGTCGCGAGTCGTCGCATCGGTCGCGTACGTTCACGGCGCCGCGGCAACGCCGGGTGCCGGCACCGATCCCGCGCCTGTCGCACGGCTGGTTGACCGGCTCGGACCATCGCGCGATGGCGTGCTTCCCATTCAGTCCCGCCCCCCGATTGACAAGCGAATTCTTATAACACTCATTATGATTCTATTAATCGCGGAGTGGGGATCACGGCGCTGGCGGGGACTGCGGTGAGCGTCGCTTTCATCTCCAACCCCGATTGCGGCCGCCACGATACCGGGTGGGGACACCCGGAGCATGTGGGACGCCTGCGCGCGATTCCTCACGCGCTGCGCGAAGAAGCGGAGCTGTTCGGCCGCATCGCGCATGTGGAGTCGCGACACGCCTCGCCCGACGAAATCGCTCTCGCGCACGACGCGTCGTACATCGAGCAGGTTCGCGCCATGGCGGCAAACGGCGGCGGCCGCCTCGACCCCGACACCGTCACGAGCGAAGGCTCATGGGACGCCGCAACCGGCGCCGCCGGCGCGGTCCTCGATGGAATCGATCTCGCCTTCGGCGGCGGTGCGACGCGAAGCTTTTGCGCCGTGCGCCCGCCGGGCCACCACGCGCTGCACGACGCGGCCATGGGCTTTTGTCTGTTCGGCAACGTCGCGATCGGCGCGCACTACGCGAAGCGAAAGCATGGCGCCGAACGCGTGCTCATCGTGGATTGGGACGTGCATCACGGGAACGGATCGCAGGCGCTCGTCGAGCACGACCGCGACATTCACTTTGTATCGATGCATCAGTGGCCGTGGTATCCGGGCACCGGCGCGGCGGACGATCGCGGTCCGCATCGCAACGTGTGGAACGTTCCAATGCGCGCGAACTTGCCCGCCGAGGCATATGTCGACGCGCTGCGCACGGCGATCGACGCGGCCACAGTTGGATTCGTCCCGGATCTCGTGATGATCTCCGCCGGCTTCGACTCGTTGCTCGGCGATCCACTGGGTGCGTTCACGCTCGAGTACGAACACTTCGAGCAGTTGACGCGCTTGCTCGTCGACCGCGCCGAGTCATGGTGTGGTGGTCGCATTGTGAGCGCGCTCGAGGGCGGGTATGCGCCCGAACGACTCGGCGTCGCCTGCGTGCGGCACCTGCGGGCGCTCGAGTAGCCGGTCGCCACAATCAGTCATTCCGAGGAGCGCTTCCCAGTCTGTCATCCCGAGGAGCGCAGCGACGAGGGATCTGCTCTTGGTTCACGCTGTTCGGCTACTTCGGCTTCGACAACACCAGCGTGATCGGCACGCTGTCGTGCGCCGAGATCGACACCGCGATCTGCGCGTCGGTGTAGCCGGGCTTGTGCACGCGAACGGTGGACACGCCTTCGGGCAGGAAGACCAAGCTTACCGTGCCAGTCTGCGTCGTGCGCGCGAACGTGCCGGACGCGCTATCGGCCACCTCGGCGTCGACCACCGGATCGCCGGTCGATCCGTCGTACACGCCGAGGAGTCGTGCGCGATACGGGGCCGCGGCGACTGCCGTCGGCTGGACTTGCTCTGCGACCGTGCTCTTGTTCGCCAACTGATCGACCGCTCGGACAGGCTCATCGGCCACGAACGATCCCGTCCCCGGCTCGAATGCGATGCCTGGCTTGAGCGTTACGAACACCGCGTTCCGCGCGCGCGTGGCGTTCACCGAGAAATCGTTGCAGTCAGCGTAATTCATCTCCGCAATGTGCTCGGGGTGAATGCTGCTCAACACCGACTGCACATTCAGCGGGACTCCGCCAATGCCCGTGACCCCAATGTGAGGGGTCGCCTTCGCTCCGCGCCTCGCCATTGCCGCTTTGGCGGCGAGCGCGTCATTGACCGGCGCGAACATGATGCGCCGTCCATTCACCCAGACGTAATACAAACCGCACGGATCGAAGCCCGACTGCGGGCGCGGGTGGATCATGTCGGGACGCAGCTTCGTCACCACATCCCAGCCGTCGATGATCGGTCGCTGGCTCGCCGCGATGTCGTCGGCGTCGATGTGATAACTCTTTCGCTTGAGATCCTCGGCGGCCGTCACCTTCACCGCGGGGAGTTGCTGCGTCGATCGATGGAGCACGATCCGAAGGTCAATCGACTCACGGTCGCCGCGAAAGAACTCGTTGCCGCGCTGGAATCCGATTCGGCGGACGACGAGCTCGTACGCGCCGCCGTGCGGAACGCTCAACGTTCGGCGGCCGGCGTCGTCAGTGACACCGGTGGCGGCGACCTCCGTGAGCCCTCGAAGCACGGTGACGTCGGCATTGCCCACCGGGGCGCCAGACGAGTCCACAATATGCACGCGTACCAACAGTTGCGACGTCTGTTGCGCCGCAGCCGCGGCGCCGTGAAGCGCCTGCAACGCCAAGGCTGACACAACGAGACGCAATGAGGCGCGCACGAGAGCTCCTAACGGGAACCGGGCGGAACGCTATTGTATACGAAAGGCCGCCCGACCGCGCAAGTTATTACGCTTTCGGACCTTCCCCATGCATTTTGTGAGAATCCCTGGGCCGCGGTCGGCGTCACGGCCCTGTCCCATACCCCCGGTCCCGGCAACTCCTTGTGACAGCACTTCGACTACACGCGATCACCCTGAGCGAGGCCCACCGCGCCGCCCTGGCCGTCAACGGAGACAAACCACCGTCCCTGCCGACGCCCACCGGCACCTATGCCGTCCCAGGGGTCCCAACCACTCTCATTCCGTTTCGCGATCTGTGCGCGGTCGTCTCTGAGCAGAAGGCTTTCGCGCTCGATGAGGTCTCCGCGGATGTAGTCACATCGCACCGCGCCATTGTCGACGCGATTTTCAGACGCGCAGCCGTGCTACCTGCGCCGGTCGGCGTCGTTTTTCGTGCGCCGGACGTCCTCACGCGTTGGATGGAGCTGCATTACGTGTCCCTGACCAGTGCATTGGACTACGTCGACGATCGCGCCGTCGCCCGCGTGCACATCACACGGTCGGACAACACGGGCGAACCGCTCGAAGAAGGTTCTGAGCTCGCGGCCGTGGCCAACGAGTCCGTTCGCGCGCTCCGCCGCGTCGCGGTCGCCGCCATCACAGTTCACGGCGATCCGTCGGCGTCGTCGCTCAGCGTCGCGTTCCTCGTCGAGCGCGAAACGTGGAAGGAATTCACCCGCGGCGTGAAGGATCAGAGCGACGCGCACCATTTGCTACATTTCGAGACGACCGGGCCGTGGGCGCCCTACGATTTCGTGCGAATGCAGTTCGGGGGCTGAACGCGTGTTCTGTCCGCAGTGCGGTACCTGGAATCGCGCGTCGTCCGCCGCCTGCGGGCGATGCGCCGAGACGCTGCCCGACCTCGAGCGCGGCCCGTTCGAACGTCCCGACGAGGAGATCACGCGTCTCCGCCGCGCGACCGGCAATCGGTTTCGCGTCATGCATCGACTCGGCGGCGGCGGAATGGCCGACGTCTATGTCGCCGAGCAGGCGCAGCTCGCCCGCCGCGTCGTCGTCAAGGTGTTGCATCCGCACCTGGCCCGCGATTCCGAAGTTGCCGAACGTTTTCGGCGTGAAGCCGAAGCGGCCGCCAAGCTGGTGCATCCGCACATCTGCGCGATCCTCGACTACGGCGCCACGGAAGACGTCGTGTTCACCGTCATGCCCTATCTCGAAGGCGGCTCGCTCGCCGACCTGATCCAGAAGGCGCGCTTCGTGGATGCGGCTCGTGCCTCCGCGGTGGCGGCACAGGTTGCGTGCGCGCTCGACTACGCACATCGGCACGGCGTCATTCATCGCGACGTGAAGCCGGACAATGTCTTGTTCGACGAAGACGGGAACGCTGTGCTCACCGACTTCGGGATTGCGACCGCGCGCTTTCACGGGCGCCTCACCGCGAGCGGACGCGCGATGGGCACGCCGCACTACATGTCGCCCGAGCAGGCCATGGGAAAGCTCGTGGACGGACGCAGCGACATTTACGCCGTGGGAATTCTGTTGTATGAAGCGCTCGTTGGCTTCCCGCCGTTCGACGGCGCCGACGCATTCTCGGTGAGCTACAAACAGGTGCACGAGGCGCCGGTATCGCCCGTCGAGGTGAGCTCGCGCATTCCGCCTGCGCTCTCCGACATCGTGATGCGCTGTCTCGCCAAATCGCCGGCCAGCCGGTACGCCCGCGGGCACGATCTTGCCGACGCGCTGATCGGTTTTCTCAATTCCACCGCCACCACCGACAGTGTGCCCGCGCTCCGCAACGCCGTGTTGGCGCGGCGCGCCACGATGTCGACGACGACCTGATCCCGGTATGAAGCTCCAGCACGACATTTCGATCGTCCACACGACCCACCCGTTCGTCATCGCGCGCGGCGGAACGAGCGAGCATCGCCTCATGCGCGTTCGCGTGATCGACGACGACGGCGTGGAAGGGTGGGGCGAAGCCGCGCCGAATCGCTTCTACGGCGAGACCGCCGACACCGCGCTCGCCGCGCTCGCGCGCCTCGCGCCGATTGTCGAAGCCTGCGATCCATGGGCGCTCGAAGACGTCGAAGCCGAGATGAACCGCGCGTTGCGCTTCAACGGATCGGTCAAGTCCGCCATCAGTGCCGCGCTCCACGACCTCGCCGGCAAGCGACTTGGCGTCCCGGTCTACACACTCTGGGGCCTCGACGCGGGCAAGGCGCCGCTGTCGAGCTTCACGATCGCGATCGCCGCGAGCGAAGAGGAATTGCGTACGCGAATCATGCAGGCCGCCGCGTACCCGGTGCTCAAGGTCAAGCTTGGCACCAATCACGACGCGCAGATCATTCGCACGGTTCGGCAGGCGGCGCCCGACAAGATTCTTCGCGTCGATGCCAACGCGGCGTGGACCGCGAAGCACGCACTCGCGATGGTCGACGTGCTGGTCGAGTGCGGCGTAGAGTACGTGGAGCAGCCGCTGCCGCCGCACGATCTCGACGGGTTGCGTTTCGTCCGCGAACGTTCGGCGCTTCCTGTGATCGCCGACGAGTCGTGCGTGGTCGCCGCGGACATTCCGCGTCTTGCCGGCGTGGTGGACGGCATCAATATCAAACTGTCCAAGTGCGGGGGCCTTCGCCAAGCGCTGCAGATGATCGCCACTGCGCGCGCCCATAACATGCTCGTGATGGCCGGGTGCATGATCGAAACCAGCCTGGGCATCACGGCCGCCGCGCACTTCGCACCGTTGCTCGACTACGCCGATTTTGACGGCGCGGCGCTGTTGTCGGATGATCCGTACGTTGGCGCGACGATCGCCAACGGAAAGATCGCAATCCCCGCCGCACCCGGGCTCGGCGTCGTCAAGCGCTAAGGTTTCCTGGCGTTGGGTCATTTGACCCAATGCCGGTTTCCTGAGCGGTTCGAGATTGGGCGCGGCGTGAGCTACCGCCGCACATACCTCGTTTTAGATTTCCGGAACGCCAACAGGGTGCGTCCGGTCCGCGGAAAGGGATGATCCCACCTGACGGTTGGTCGTAACGCACCACGTCGACCTCTCTTCTGCCCGTGAACGCGGACTTCGGGCAACTACGAAGGAGGGACGATGTCTCGTTCGCTGCCCGCTCGGCCCAACGTCGAGCACCTCAAAAACCAGGCGAAGGATCTGCTGCAGGCCATGCGCGAGGGCGTGCCTGACGCCATCGAGCGCTTTCGCCCGTTCGAAACCGAGCTGCGCTCGCGCGAGCCGCGGCTCACCGATGCCCAGCTGATCGTCGCTCGCGAGTACGGCTTCGCGAGTTGGCTCAAACTGACGCAACACGTCGAATCGCTCGGTTTCGACCCCGCTGGCGCGTTCGCGTCAGCCATCACGACCGACAACGTCGCGGCGGCGACGCGAGTGCTGGAAAAGCATCCCGAGCTCAGGTCCACGCTCAACGATGCGCTGCCGGGAGGGGATTTCGGTGCGACGGCGCTGCATGTCGCCGTCGATCATAAGAGTCGCGCGATGATCGATCTCTTATTGCGGTTCGGCGCCGACATCAATGCAAAAACGCATTGGTGGGCCGGTGGATTCAGTGTGCTCGAAACGACAGCGCTCGACTTCGCTCCATTCCTGCTCGAGCGCGGGGTCCCGATGAACATCCACGGCGCCGCGCGACTCGGCCGGCTGGCCGACGTGGAACGCTTGGTGGCCGAGAACCCCGATCTCGTGCACGCACGAGGCGGTGACGGACAAACGGCGCTGCACTTCGCGTCCACCGTCGACATCGCGCGCTACCTGCTCGACCACGGAGCGGCGATCGACGCGCTCTGCGTGGACCATGAGTCGACGCCGGCGCAATGGATGATTCGTGATCGGCAGGATGTGGTTCGGTTTCTCGTTTCTCGCGGGTGTCGCACCGACATCCTCATGGCATCGGCGCTCGGCGACGTCGAACGCGTACAGGCATTTCTCGATGCCGATCCGGCGAGCATCAACGTCAGTGTCTCGAACCGGTATTTTCCGCGGCGCGGCCATCACGCCGCGGCCACGATTTACACGTGGACGCTGGGCGCCAACAAGACCGCCCACGTCGTGGCGCACGACTTTGGGCACCATGATGTGTTCGAGCTGCTGATGAGTCGATCGCCCGATTCGCTCAAGCTGACGCTGGCGTGCGAGCTGGGTGACACGTCCATGGTCGACGCGATACGCGCCGCGCATCCGAAGCTTGCTGCGGGGCTGACGGAGGAGGAGCGTCGCACGCTCGTGACGGTGGCGGAGGCGAACAATGCCGAAGCGGTCGAGCTCATGCTTGCGGCGGGATGGCCGGTTGGGCAACGCGGCGACCGCGGACAAACGGTGCTGCACTGGGCCGGATTCCACGGCAATGCCCGCATGGCGCGCGACACGCTACGATACCATCCGCCACTCGAAACCGAGGAATCGGCTTTTCACGGAACGCCGCTCGGTTGGGCGCTGCACGGGTCGCTGCACGGATGGCACAGGGACACCGGAGACTACGCGGGGACGGTCGCGGCGCTGCTCGATGCGGGGGCTCAAATGCCAACGAAAATCGAGGCAAGCGAGACAGTGATAGAGGAGCTGAGGCGGCGAAAAATCCTCTGACACCCCAACCGAGAACTGCAATGCTACGAGCATGTAGCAGCCATGCTGGCGGCGCTGAGCGGCACGGCGACAGGACAGTTCGACTCATTTCACAAAACAGCGACAACAACGGCAACCAAGAACTGCAATGCTGCGGGCTCGTAGCAGCTATGCCGACGGCTCTGAGCGGCACGGTGACAGGACAGTTCGACCCATTTCACAAAACAGTAGCAGCAACCGCCGGGAAGAACGGCAATGCTGCGGGCTC
>JBDUEJ010000078.1:0-23156 GCA_040002475.1 bacterium
ATCGACTGTTCGGCAATGCGCTCGAGAACGACGCCGAGGATTTCCGGGGTGAGCCCGATCGTGCCCGGCAGGGTCGCGCTCGCGTTGTTGGGGGTGTACGGAAGCACCGGCATCGCAATGGCGTTGCCGAGCTTGAGCGCGATGGTGCGGACGGTCTCGCGCGCCATGAGCGTGTGGCCGCCGTTCACGTTCTGCGGTCCGCGTTGCTCGGTTCCGCCGGTGTACACGAGGGCGGTTGTTTTGCCCGCGGCCATCGCGGCCTTCACCTCGGGCCAGGTCATCATCTCGAACTCGACGTTCGGTTCGTTGGCCTGGTTGAGTCGTGACGTGGCGACGGCGGGCTTGGGCCCGGACGACGTTGCGGTCGTTCCAGTTGGGTGCGCGCAGCCGATCAGCGTTGGGAGCGCGATCGAAGTGAGTGCGATGGTGAGGCGGGACATTCGGGTCTCCGAAGCGGGGGTTGGTCGCCGGAGAAGATGACGCTCGGGGGGCGCGGGCACCAGAACCCGGCTCACGTCCGTCGCCTACTTGAACTGGTACCTCTCGACTCGCGTGGCCCCACCGTCACGACTGGTCGCGTACACCACTCCACCTGGCCCGAACCCGGCAAGCGCGCGTCCCGCCGGAAGCTGAACGCGATCCACGAGCGCGCCCGTTCGATCGACGACGTCGTACACGGGTCCACCTCCGCGCGGCGCGCCGGGAAGTGGTTTGGGCCGAATCCACAGACGGTTGTCGGCGTCGGCGCGGTACGATCCCGTGACGCGTTCCACCGCGGGCAGATAGTCGGGAATGTCCGTCGGCAGGACGGGCGCCGGCGGCGTTGCGGGCGGCATCCGCTCACCGCCATACGTTCGAATCGGCATGCCATCGACCATGATGATTTTCTCACCGCCGGGTCCGATCTTCTGATTGGGATCGAGCGCGCGCTGCTTCAACTCGTCGATCATGTCGTCGAACTGTTTGCGACGTTGCGTATTGATCGAGTCGATGAGACGCGTCTTCTCGGCGTCGTCGAGCGGCTTCCATGCGTACGCGAGTCGTGGACCCGGTGTGCGCGCCCCGTCTCCGGTATAGAAGTCGACGCGATACTCTCGGCCGCGCAGTATCGCGACCGCGCCGTCGGACGTCACGGTCCAGTCGTCGAAGATCGGGAAGATCGGCGTGTGCGTGGACGTATTGGTGTTGTTCGCGCTCAGCTTCATCGTGAGATCGCTTCCAGTCGCTACACGCACGAGTGTGTCGACGGTGCGACGCTTCACGGCCATCGTCATCACCAGCGCACTGTCCTCGAATTTTCGTGTGATCTCCGGCTCGCCTTCGCGCGGCCGCTGCACCTGCGGTCTCGGCATTGGCAGACGATACACAATGCCGAGCGTCGCCGAGTAGGCGGGATAGCCGTACGCGGAGGGATTGGTGAGATAGGTTGCCGCGTTGCCGGCCGGCATCGACATCACGCGCGCGACGTCGCCGCTCGGCCCGAGGACGAGAAACGCGGCTGCGGTCCGATCGACGAACAGCGTGGAATCGCCGGCGAACGGAATGAGCGCTCCCGCCGACGCGCCGTACATCGTTGCGCCGCCTGCCGAATCGACGACGACCTTAGGGTTCGCGAGCTTGTCGTCGAGAAGAATGACTTGACGCTTGCCAGGATCGTTGATCAACACGCGGCCGTCGGACAAGGCGCGCAGATGCTGTACCTGCGTGAACGTGATCGCACTGGTTCCCACGGCCGCGCCGATCGGGCGAACCGGAGGAGCTGTTGGCGTGTTCGATCGTTGCGCGGCGAGTGGGAGCGCAGCGACGAGCGCCGCCGTCGCCAAGTTCAGTGGGCGGATCATCATCGGAAGTCGTTGAATCCGCCGCCCGCAGTGCTGGAACGAATCTGCCTGAGATATTTCACGTCGAGATAACTCGCAACGGAGCCTGGCAGCAATCGCTTCTGCTCGGCAGTGAGCATGTTCGCAACGTCGGGCGCTACGTGAATGAGCAAGTCGAACGATGCTTCGCGCGCCGCACGATAGCGATCGTACGCCAGGTTCTGATCGTACGCCTCTGGCAAGGCCGCGAGCTCCTTGGCGACGGGACTCCAGATGGAATCGAGTCCTACGGTGAGCCAGCGGCTGAGCGTTGCAATACTGTCGGCCTGCTCCGGCGTGAGCTTGAGCTGATCGGCTTGCCGGAGCATGGTCGTCATTGGATTGGGCATGCCCCCGCTCGAGTACGTGCTCTTGATGGACTGCTCGTTCTGCGTCTGCTGGTCCTTGTACTTGCGACCGCGATCGAGCATTTGCGTGAGCGACTGACGCTCGCGCGCCGGTCCGAGGTCGAGCGACAGGAGCGCGGTCATCGTCACCGGCGAGCCGCGAACGACGCTCTGCTGTGGACGCGTCGAGCCAAAGCGTTGGTTCACTTCGTACTTGAACTGTTTGGTCTCGGGATCGAAGCCGCGCACGTAGAGCAGTGTCTGATCGGGGCTCAACGACTGACCCCACCCGCGTATGTTGCCCGACCCGTGCATCGCGAGATCGAGCGCTCCGAGGGGGTTGCCGAGCTGAAAGCGGAGCTGGGCGCGCTGCGGCATGCGGACCTTGAGCGGGTTGATCGTGATGTTGATCGCGTTGTTGCCGCTCAGCGTCCACGGTCCGCGACAGCTTGCCAGCTTGGAGAGCTGACCGAGCTGGCGACCCAGACAATCCCGGGCGATCGGCGAGCCGGTTTGGAGCACCTGCCGCATTTGCGCCGCGAGCGCCGTATCCGCGGTGTGCGCGGGGTCGAAGACGAAGGCGCGGTCGTTGGAGTAGCCGTCGCCATTCACGTCGCCGGCGATGCGCGGCGTGATGGGAACTCCGGATCGCGCGGAGATCGACCAGTTGAGCCGCAACGTGTTTAGCAAATTGTAATTGAGGCTGACCTGGACCTGATGCTTGGCGTTGAGATCGTTGTCGCCCCACTCGCGGTCGAGCGGATTGCCTGTCGTGCTCGAAAAGCCCTGAATGAGCCGCCGGTTCCAGCTCCGCGTGTAGGCTGCATTCCAGGTGAAGTTGGAATTGAACGACACGGGCGACACACGGAAAATGATTTGCTTGGAGTCCGACCGCAGATTCGAATTGATGAACGTCACGCGAGAAAAGCTCTGCGACACTCGCGCATCACTCGACGCGATTGATCCCGTGGTCGGAACGATGCTCGACGGCTCGACGAACACGGGACGGCCGCCTTCGCCATCGAGATTGAATCGGACGTGCGGCGCGAAGTTCAGGTCAATCTCACCCTGCTGATCCAGGTTGAGCGCGTAACTTCCCGCCACGCTCAGGTTGAATCGGTTATTGAGCACCCAGCCGTTCCAGTTCAGATCCGCGCTCAAACGTCGCGACGCCTGATAGTCCGGATTCACGAGCGTCACACCGGGCTGCGCGCTCGCGAACACGGTGCCGCTGCTTCCGTCGGCACACGCGTTGGGTACGCTCGTGGGGTCGGTGCGATAGCGCTCCCAGTCGGGCGTCGGCGCGGCGTCGCCAATACACGTCAACTGCTGAATCGAGCTCGGCAAACCGGTGTTCGAGATCACTCGGCTCATCAACGACTGTGCGGGCGAGCCCTGAAAGACACCAAGGCCGCCGGCGATGCGCTGGCGCGGCCCACGCATGAACCCATCGCCCATGGTGATCTGCGGCGCCTCGCCGAACGATTTCGAGAATCCCAAGCGCGGACTCAGGGAGATTGGATTGGGAACGCGATCGTTCCGCAATCCAAAAACCTGGTCCACCAGCGGATTGTATTCTGGCCCAGACCCAAACCGGCTCGCATCGACCCGCACACCGTACGTAAGGCTGAGATCGGAGTTGGGGCGCCAGGCGTCGCCGAGTGACATGCCGAGCGTGCCCTGGCTCCTGCCCTGTCGGCGCGGCGTGAGCGTGCGCGAGAACGACGCTGGACGCCCGGCCTCGAAGTCGGCCAACGAGTTGAACGAGAACGAGCCGAACATGTTCGACAGCTGGTCGGTGATCGCCAGATTGCGCGCCAACTCAGTGGTCAGCGTCAACTTGTGGCGGCCGTCCATGCTCAACCACGCGAGTGCGTTCCGGAATTGCAGATTCGTGTTGGACGACGTGGATCCAAGCGACGCGTTGCCGCCCACAAGAAGGGAGCGAATGTTCGACGAACCATCGGGAAAGTCCGATGCGATGAGCACGCTCGCGCTGGGCAGCGACAGATACGGCGAGCTCTCGCTCACGTTCTCGGAGTAGCCGATCGATGTCGTGCTCAGAATGATCGACTTGAAGTACGCTGTGTGGCGCGCCTGAACCGACCCCGCCCAGTTGCTCGACCTGCCGGCGTGCGCCGGTGAATCCCAACTGTTGAAGCCCATGGGGAGCGACCGCCCCCAATTTCCGTTCACCGTGAGGTTGAGCGAGTGCCCCTGCGACGAGTTCGGCGTAAAGTCGAACGAGCCGAGGAGGGAGCCGCGCTGCTGTTTGTTGGCGTTCGGAAAACCGTTGACGGAGTAGGGAAGGCCCTGTCCGGCGAGCACTTCCTGCAGGCGCGTCACGGAGTCCTGCGAGATGCCGACCGCTTGAAGGCCGGTGGCGTCGATGTCCAGCAGCGTTCGAATATCGCGCGTGTTGTCGTCAAACTGGTAGGCGAGATTGTAGAACGCGCGATTCATCTTGATTGGACCGGAGAACCGCCCGCTGACGGACGCATTGGTCGACGCGAGCGCGAGGGATTGCGCGGCGCGGTCGGTCCACTGCATTTGCGGTGTGATGCCGGTGATGCTCATCGAGCGAACGATGTAGTTCCCGCCCGACTGCGAGCGCGTGGTGACCTGTCCACCGCTGAATCCACCGCGCGACACGTCGTACGGCGACGTGGCGACCGTGGTCGAGACAGCGGCATCGCGCGGGAGCGTGCTCCCGTTCATCGACAGACCGTTCAGCATGAAGCTGTTGGCCGCGGCGTCGAGCCCGAACACGGAGAAGCCGGCGGGGCCGCCGTCCGCCGATGGAATGAGCGTAACGCCCGGCAGCGTCCCCGCGAGCGCGGCGAGGTCGCCGAGTGCGCTCAAGTCCATACCCAGCGAATTGACGCTTCGCTCGGTGCCGGAGATATCCGTCCCATTGTCGTTGCGCGGCGGCGGTGGGCGTTGACCCTGAATTCTCACCGCGCCGAGGATCGTGAGCGGTTTGGCGAGGCGAACATCGGCGATGAGAACATCCTCATCGGCGAGGCGTTTGATCTCGAAGCGCCGCGCGGCCAGTCCAATGGATTGAATGGCGACCCAGTAGTCGCCGTCCGCGTTGGGGAAGGTGACGGTGAAGCGCCCTTCCTTGTCGGAGCGGGCGGTCTTGTTCACGCCGCTGGCGATCGCGGTCACGGAGACGGCCGCTCCTTCGACCGGCAGCGAGTCTGGTCCAGTGACGCGTCCGCGAATGATGTCCGGATCCTGAGCCCGCAGATCGGCGGGGTGTCCTGCGGCGAGGGCAAGCAGCGCCGCCGCCGCGGCGACTACGCGAAGAAGAGACACAAGTGCTCGGCGAGCAAGTGGTTAGGCCTGAATGGACGAGCGGAGTTCGCGCGCTCCGGGTGGGGCTCGCAACCATTCGGATGAGACAACAGATGTTGGAGAAGGGTTCGACGCTTCAGTCGAACGGAAAGGTGTACATCACACTGCGCTCAGGGGCGCTGACACCGCCGCAGCCCTCGTAGAGCTGCCGCGCCGCGGCGTTGCCCTCCTCGGTGAGGACCCACCCCTCGGTGCACCGCAGCTCTCGACCGTGTTGAAGCATCGCCTCGAACATGCGGCGGCCAATCCCGCGACGGTGATGCGTCGGCGCGACGCCGACTTCGTCGATAAACAGCTGAGGGGCTTTGTCGGGATGGACGTAGTGCACGGCCGACACCATTCCGACCACTACACCATCGTCGATGGCGACCACCAGATGGTGGCGCGGGTCCGCAAGGAACTCGCGACTCCATCGCGGATCGACCGCGTCGTCGAAGACGTCCGGTGCGACGTGTTCGAGAACCTCGCCGTCGGCAGACTGAAGCAGTCGAATATCGAGAGGCATATAAGTCCGGCACGGAACGCGAGGGTGAGTGATTAGCGACGGGCGTGACGGAAGAGCAGATTCCTCGCGTCGCTCGGGATGACATCGCTATTTGCTCAGGCTGACATCGCTATTCGCTCGGGATGGCATCGCTATTCGCGCGACCGGGCGTCATCGGCGAGCGCGTCACCCAAGATGTTGCAGCAGAGAACCGTGACAAAGATGAACACGCCGGGGAAAATGCCGAGCCATGGCTCCGTGCTCATGGTGGTCTGTGCCTGGTAAAGCATGTTTCCCCAACTCGGCGTGGGCGGTTGCACGCCGACCCCGAAAAAGCTAAGCGCGCTCTCGAGAAGAATTCCACGGCCGACTGCAAGCGTTGTCGCAACCGCGGCCGTACCCACTACGCCGGGCAATACGTGGCGGGAGATAATATAAAGTGTCGTCGCGCCGGTGGCGTTCGCCGCCGTCACGAAATCGCGCACCTTGATCGACTGCACCTCCGCGCGCACGACACGCGCCGTCTCCATCCACCCCGCCGCGCTCACCAATGCAATCAGCAGCGGCACACTCGGCGACAGTACAGCCGCGCTGATCATCAGCAGCGGCAGGCGCGGCACCGCGAGCATCGCGTCGGCAACGCGCATGCACACGTCGTCAATCCACCGCCCCGCATAACCGGCCACAGCGCCCACCGACACTCCGATCGCGACACTCGCGGCGGCCGAGACCAGACCGATCGCGAGGGAAATGCGCGCGCCGAAGAGAATGCGGGTCAGCAAGTCGCGTCCAAGCTCGTCGGTGCCGAACCAGTGCTGCATCGAAGGCGCTGCGCGCCGATGCGCGAGATCGAGCGCGTCCACGCGGTACGGTGCGACGATTGGCGCGAGCACGGCCACAAGCAGCAGCGCGCCCAGCAGAGCGCCCGCCACAAACATCGGCCGACGATCGGTACGCCCGGTGTCCATCACGGCTGTTCTCGCGTGCGCGGGTCGAGCGCGTAGACGGCGACGTCGGCGACGAAATTCAGCGCGACAACAGCAGCCGACGCGCACATGAGAAACGCCATGAGCACCGGGTAGTCGCGCCTTGCCAACGCCTCCGTGAACAGGCTGCCAACGCCAGGCCAAGCGAAAACGCTCTCCGTTACCACGGCGCCGGACGCCATGATCGACGCGTCGAGCAGCACGACCGTGACGAAGGGAAGCAGCGCGTTGCTGAGCGCATGCCGCAACACGATTCGGCGCTCGCTCACACCCTGCGCGCGCGCCGTCCGCGTGAACGGCAACGAAAGGGCGTCGCGCATCGAGCTGCGGAGATACCGCGACCATCCCGCGGCGTGCGCCGCCGCAAGAACTGCCGCCGGAAGGATCAGATGCGCGAGCAGATCGGCGACGCCACCGTTGGTGAACGACGTACGACCCGACGAGGGCAGCCAGCCGAGCGCGTTGGCAAAGACGAGTTGCAGCACGAGCCCAAGCCAAAAAACGGGCAGCGAAATCCCGGCGATCGTGAACGCGGTCGCGACGCGATCGAACCCGCGTCGCGTGGCGGCGAGGATTCCCACCGCCATCGCGATGACCACCGCGGCGCCCGTCGACGTGCCGACGAGCTGCAAGGTTGCCGGCACACGCTCGAGCAGGCGTTCGAGCACCGGACGGCCGTCAGCATAGCTGTAACCCCAGTCGCCGCGAACGAAAGCCCCGAGCCACGCGACGTACTGCGCGGCGAGCGAGCGGTCAAGCCCCAACGCTCGGCGCAGCCGCTCGATGTCTTGCGGGCGCACGTTCGGATTGTCGAGGTACAGTGCGAGCGGTCCGCCCGGTGCGGCGTGAATCAGCGCGAAGACGAGCAGCGAGATGACGAACAGGAGCGGAATGCTCTGCGCCATGCGACGCGCAACGAAGCGGAGCATGCGAGCGCTCTCAACTCACCGCGAGGGGGAGGGAAAGCTCCACTCGTACACGTTCCAGAACGGGCCGGCGTTCGTGGGATTGCCGGTGAAATGCTGAAGCGCCGCCGGTACCGCGTCGATCTTCGACGTGTTGTAGAGAATCAGCTCCGGCACCAACTCGGCGACCCGCCTCTGCGCCTCGCGTAACAGATCCCCGCGTTTGTTCGGATCCACCGTGCGGTCGGACGCGTAGAGTACCTTTGTCAGCGCGTCGTCGTGCAAATAGTTGATGTTGCGCCCCGCCGGCGGAGTTCTGTCGGAGGCAAAGAAGAGCGTGAGCGCGGGATCGGCGTCGGACTGCCACCAATGCAGCATGGCGTCGAAGTCGCCGCTAAACCACACAGTGCTGATGGACGTGCCGTCGATGAGCTTGATCTTCGCGTCCACACCCACGTCCTTGAACTGTTTCTGAATTGCCTGCGCAACGTTCTCACGAATCGCGAAGCCGGCCTGTGTGATGATTGTGAACGACAGCGGCGTCCCGTTTTTCGCGCGCACACCAGTAGCGCCCATCTTCCAGCCAGCCTCGTCGAGAAGCGCCTTCGCCATGGCCGGATCGTAGTCGTACCTGACGACGTTCGGTTCATACGCCCACGAGAGCGGCTGAATCGGCCCGTTCACGGTGGCGACGAGGCTGTCGAGAATCGTTCGCACAATCAACTCGCGGTCGATCGCACGGGCGAGCGCACGGCGCACCGTGACATCGGCGAAGGGCGGGAAGTGTTTTTCGTTCAGCGTCACGTGCTCGTAGCCGTTGCCGAGTACCTGGTTGAGACGAATGGCCGGAGCGGTCTTGAGCTCACGGACTTTGTCCCATGGCACCAGCGCGACCATGTGCACCTCGCCCGCCTTCAGCTGATTGATGCGCGTCGTGGTGTTGCTGATGAATCGGAACAGAATCCGATTGATCTTCGGATACTCCGGACCGCGCCAATAGTCCTTCACCTTCTCGAGCAGGATGTACTCGCCCGTCTTCCACTCCGCGACATGATACGGCCCGGTGCCCAACGGGTTGCGGTTGTAGTCGTTCGCCTTGTCGATGTCGCGGCCCTCGAGAACGTGCTTGGGCAGGGTTCCGCGCGCAAACTGCAGCTCGTAGGGCGCGTAGACCTCCTTATAGTGCACGACCGCCGTGAGCGAATCCGGTGTATCCACCGACGCAATGCGATCGAAGCCATCGGTGCTTTCCGGCTTCCAGTCGCCCTTGTTGATCGCGTCCACGGTGAACTTCACGTCCGCCGACGTATGCGCGAACCCGTCATGCCACTTCACACCCGGGCGGAGTTTCCACACCACATCCATTCCACCGTCGGCGCGTATCCGTACTCCGCCGTTCGCCTCCGTCGGAATCTCCGAGGCGAGCACGGGAAGGACGTTCATGTCTTCGTCGGTGGTAACGAGCCCTTCGATGACGCAAGTCTGGATGTCCTCGAGAATGTGCGTGGCGTAGCGATTCATCGTGTCCGGCTCGCGGTCGTAGCCCACGATGAGCAGATCGTTGGATGGGCCGGTGCGTCCGTTGCTCTTGGCGCAGGCCATTGCGGCGGCGACCACGACGACGAACGCGTGCTTCGCGAGGCTGAGTTTCATTCGGTCATCAACCGCGCGACGAGCGCAACCGGGAGAGAACCGTAGCCCAGCAGCTCGTCATGAAAGGCCTTGAGCGACCACGCCGACCGGCGTCTCCGCCGCAGCGTCTCGCGCAGGTCGAGAATACCCTGTGTGCCGAGCCAATACATCACCGCCGTACACGGAAACATTGAGTTCTTGACCGCCTCGCCCTTCGCGGCGTCGGCGGTCATTCCAACTTGCTCAACGTAGAAGCGAGTTGCGTCGCTGAACGACATCGAACCTTGATGCAACTCGATGTCCACGATCGCGCGTGCCAGGAACCGTACTCTCGAGTGCTGCTCGGCGACGCGCTCGAACGGCGAGAGAAATCCAAGCTCTTCCATCACTGCCGTGGCGTAGCACGCCCAACCCTCGGCCATTGTGCCGCCGCAGAACATACCAATTCGGCTCGCGCAGTCCACCGCCGCGACCTTGCCGATGCGCGAGGGAGCGCGGTGGTAGGCGTGCCAGTTCTGCACGTGGTGCCCAATGCCGCCATGATGAACCACGTGGTTGAGCTTGATCACGCTGTTGTTCCACAGGCGAAGGTGTTGTTCCGCGGCGTCGCCGGAATCGGCGGAGGGCAGCGGTGGAACGACGTAGTCGTATTCCGTGTACGGGTCGAACGGCGCGGGCGACCGATAGTTCAGATAATACAAATACGGCGCGGCATCTCGTGTCCAGCCGGGAAACAGCGCGTAATGAATCGGCCAATCGGGCCATGTGACGACGTCTTCCGAGATCGCGCGCTCGCGACATGCCGTCCAGGTGCGCGCGAAGGCGTCAAGATAGTCTTGCGGCGCGGGGTGATCGACGGCGAGCGTTTGCTGCACGGCGCGCCACGAGTCGGAGACGTCGAGGGCCATCGCGTCGAGACGGCTGCGTTCTCTCCGAAACGCATCATGCGCGTCGCCGAGTAGATCGGCGCGCGACCGAAGACAATGATGCCCGCGAGCGAGCAGCAGGTCGTAGAGCGCGGGGCCACACGCCATCGCACTCTCGGGCGCGACCGGCCGCGTTCGCAGCCACTCGGCGAACTGCAGCACAGCCACCCTCGCACGCGCGGCGGCAATGCGACAGCGCGCATCTCGCGCCGGCACGGTCGCAGCCGAGTCTACCCAATGATCGATCCCGCGATCGAGCAAAATGGCGGCGCCGTCGCACTCGCGAAGCGCTTTCGCTGTCCAGGCCAAGGGGATCGGTGAGTCGCCAACGGTTTCGTATGCGTCGGCGAGGAACGCGGGAATCGCCTCCAGACGACGAGTCGCGTTCAATATGCGTTCATCGATCGGCGCGAAATCTCGGATCATGAGCGCAATCACCGAGAAGATCGCTTCGCCGGTCCACAAGGCCGGGTTGCCATGCACGCCGTGGCGCGAGGCATTCTCGGCGAGCTGAACGTCGATGAACGAGCGCGCGATCTCGGCGTCGAGAACGTTCACATCGTCGCGATAGCCGCGCACGAGCGGCGGCGCCGGGTGCTCGGCCGACAGATCCGCGGCAATTGTACGCATCTCGTCGTCCATCGCGTTCACGCCCGCGACGGACCAATCGGGCAACTGCGAGTCATACTCGTGCACGCCGGTGAAGGTCGCGTTCACCGGCCTTCGCTGGTAGTAGTGCTCGAAAAATCGATCGAGAGACTCGCTCACCGCGTCACGGCGCGAGCGGGATCGCGACCCATCGACGCTGCCGAAACGACAACTCCACCGCGTTGATCAACTCCTGCACGTGCGCGCCGTCTTCGAAGTTGCCTTCGTTCTCGGGGCCGTCGCTCAGAATCTCCGAAATGAATGAGCTCACGAGATTCGCGTAGAAGAGCGAGCGCCACGATTCGTGCTTGCTGCCGCCCGGCGGATAAAACTGCTGCGGCACCTCCATCTCGCGGAACTCCACCTGCTCCGCGGTCGCGCCCTTGAGCGATTCGCAGATGCCATTCTCTTCGACGAGACGGCAGATGAGCGCGCCTTTGCTGCCGTACACGCGCGCCTCGAGCCCGGGGTAGTTCCCCACGGTGACGAAGCTCGTCTGAATCGAACCCATCGCGCCGCTGGCGTATTCGCCGATGAAGATGTCGGCGTCGTCGATGTTCATGCGCATCATCGTGCCGGTGGCGCGCACAACGCGCTCCGGAATGAAGTTCTTCATCGTGCCGACCACCTGTGCGAAGCGGCTCCCCATGAACAGATGGCCGAGGTCCATGATCGGTGCGCCGTAGCCTTCGAGCGACGAAACCTGAATGATCGATTGATCGGCCTCGTGGTCGACCTGCCGGAGCGGCGTCTGTGGGTCGAGCCACTGCGAGTTTTGCTCATAACCATTGAACACGAACGGCGTCCCCACAAAACCATCGTCGATGAGCGTCTTCATATACTGCATCGCAGGGCTGTAGCGAAACGTGAACCCCAATTTGGTCTTCACGCCCTGCTGCTTCGCCAGCGCCGCGGCGCGGAGGGTCTCCTTGTAATCGTAGGCGACCGGTTTCTCGCAGAGCACGTGCTTGCCCGCCTCGAGCGCCGCCCAGCTCAACTCGAAATGCGTGGCGCTTGGCGTACAGACGTCCACGAGATCGATGTCGGCGCGTGCGATCAATTCCTCGTGCGACGCGTAGACGTGTGGAATCCCAAACGCGTCGGCGAACTTGCGAGCGCGCTCGACAATCGGGTCGGCGATCGCCACGACCTCGCACCGCGGATCACGCGTATAGCCAGGCAAATGAGCGAACTCCGCCCATGCACCCGCGCCGAGCACTCCGACACGCACCGTCATACGCACGCTCCGACTACGTGGTTTTCAGTCTTCGCTCGGCGAACGGCGGTTGACCGTTCGACTCGAGAAACTCCACGATCTCACGAGCGGGCAATGCCACCGGCACGAGCCGGCCCTGCTCGGCGAAATCGCGAAACATTTTCACCCAGGGATATTCCTGCGCGTCGAACGAACGCGCTATCCCTTGCATCGGCGTGTCGACCGTGCCCGGTTGGTAACTGAGAACGGCGACGTCCTTTCGCGTAGGCGCGTACGCCACCGTCGATTGCCACTCGGCGGCGGCGACCATTCCCGCCAGGCGCAGCGCCGCCTTGCTGCTTCCGTATGCGGCGAGCCCGGGGATACCAGATACGGCAGCGCCGGACGACACATTCACCACGCGGAGCGGCACGCTCGCCTCCGTGTTGCGCGACACCACGCCCATGAGCCAGATCGGCGCCGCGACATTCACCGCGTTCAACCGCAGCAACTCGGCCGGCTGGATTTTGTGCACCGGAACCAGCGGGCCAACGCTCGCCGCGTTGTTCACCAGTCCAACGCGCGCCCATTTGGTGTTGCGGAATCGGGGAACCAGGTGTTCGTCCGTCGCGTGCGGAAGCGCGGCCGCGTCGGCGAGGTCAATCTCCAAATGCGTGTATCGCGAATGCTTCAATTGCGACGGACGTCGAGCGATGCCGGCGACCGTCCAACCGTGCTCGAGGAGTTGCGCGGCCACGGCCGCGCCAATTCCCGAGCTCGTGCCCGTGACGACGGCGAACTTGTCAGCGCGAGCGTCCGTCACTGGATGATCGCCGCCTTATCTCCGGGGAGCAGCAGCTGGCGATGTGCCCAGATGGGTGCGATGCCGTCGGTCATCAGGCGCTCGTGGAACTCGCGCAGCTTGAAGCTGGCGCCCTGCTTTGCGGCGTAGTCGGCGCGCAGCTTGAGGATGCCCATCTTGCCAAGGAAGTATCCGCCATATGTCGGATCGTACGCGCCTCGTTCGGCCTCGCGTTTTGCCGCGGGCGCCGCGACATACGCCTCCTTCTCGAAACATTGCTGCGCGTCGGCCAACGTCCATCGCTTGGTGTGCAGCCGGATGCCGGAAAGCAGGCGACAGACCCGTGTGAGTGCGTCGCTCACTTCCGCGAGGCGTTGGCGCGGATCGCCTTTCGCAAAGCCTTCGTCGAGCACCATCTGTTCGGCGTAGTGCGCCCATCCGTCTTGTCCGGACGACGGTTGCGGGAACGGATTCAGGCCAATCCAGATGCGCCGAACCTTTCCCGGCGTGCGCCGCATGTACGTGGAATGCAGCCAATGTCCCGGCATGGCTTCGTGCGCCGCCGTGTTGGCGAGCGACGCGTAGTTGAAGCGCTCGAGCCACGCTTCCTGCTCGGCGGGTTTGAGATCCGGACGCGAATCAGAGATGTAGAAGATGCTCTTCAACGGCTTCTTCTCGAGCGGCGGCGACGCGTGCATCGACGCGAAACCGAGGTCGAAGGGAAGCGCGGTTTTGACGACGACCCGCTCCCCACGCGGCACCGTTGCAATTCCGCGCGACGAGACGAACGCCGTCAGCGAGTCCACGATTCTCTGTGTCGCGGCCACGACTTGCCCCGCTTTGGGATGCTGGCGACGCACCGACCGCCATGTGTCCTGGGGATCGCGGCCAGGCGTCAGCTTCTCGGCCGCGGCGCGGAAGTCGGCTTGGAGACGCGCCAACTCGCGCTCGCCGATCGTCTCCATCACGTCGAGCGGCGTATCGATCAATTCTTCGGCGCGATAACGTCTCGCGAGATTCGCCGCGCCGATCGCGAAGTCGCCGCTCGTGCTCAACGCTTCGCGGTCGAGATAGACGGCGTACGCCGCGATCTGCGTCTGCGCCGCCAGAGAGACAACGCGAAGTGAATCGTGCAGCGACGGGCTGATGACTTGCGCGAACGCCATGTCCAGATCGTTGGCGAGCATATCGTTCGCGCCGCGCATCATCGCCGCACCGCGTTCGGCGAACAGCCGCGGCGGATTGACGACGTTGCTTCGTGCGGCCGCGATCAGCGCGGGGACTTTGCGCAGCTTGGCGATTTCGCGCCGCAACCGAACCGGCGCCGAGTCGTTCTCCATGGTCATGAGGTCGTGCACGCCATCGGTGATGGCGGACGCATACACCATGGGATTTTTGCGCCAGTTCTCGAGCGTTTGCTGTTCGAGGAGCCATCCGTCGATGATGCCGTCGAGAATGCGGCGATCGACGCGTTCGTCCGCCGTCAGCGTGGTCGAGTCGAACGCCGCGAGACGCGCGCGGTCACGCTCGAGCGCGGCGATTTCGGCGCGGATTCCTGCCGCGGTGAAATCGTCGAGCTGGTCATCGTGAGCGTGAATGCCGTTGCCGGCGGCGATGGACGGATGGCGACGTGCGAAATCGTCGAGATAGCGATCAACGAAGCGCGCAAACTCGCTTGGAGACTGCAATGCTTGCGGCGGACGACCCGCGCCGAGTGGAACGAGACACAGACCAGCGACCAGTGCGCGGCGGAAGCGAGTCAACATGGTCGCAGCGCGTCATTCCTGCGGTGGCGTCGCGTCCTGATCCTCTGGCACACCGTCCGAATCCTCACGTGCCCGCGCCGCCTCTTCGCGCTTGTTGCGCAGCTTCGCGTCCTTCTTGGCCTTGCGGTCGAGCTCCTTCTTTCGCTTCTCGAAGTCGTAATTTGGCTTTCTCGGCAACTGAACAGCTCCGGTTGTGGGGAGTGCAGCTTGTAAGGTAGCGAACTTCGCGCCGGCCTGCTTGATTGACGCCCCTCAGCTCGTCCCCTACCGTTCGGCGTGCTCGGTTCTCTCTCACCTGGTTGTCGCCATGCGTCGCATTGCCCTCCTCGTCGCGCTGGCCATCGCGCCATCCATCGGCGGGGCCCAAGCCAAGAAGCCCGATGGCTCCGTCGTTCTCGCCGCCCTCGACGCCAAGAGCGAACACTACGCGGGCATCGCCAACCAGATCTGGGGCTTCGCCGAAGTTGGCTACCAGGAATTCAAGAGTAGTGCGCTGCTGCGACACGAGCTTGCGACCGCCGGCTTCAAGGTCGACAGCGCCGTCGACGGCATGCCCACCGCGTTCATCGCGACCTACGGGAGCGGCAAGCCGGTCATCGCCATCATCGGCGAGTTCGACGCGCTCCCTGGGCTGTCGCAGGACGCGTCGCCCGATAAGAAAATACTCATCAACGGCGGTCCGGGGCACGGCTGCGGTCACAACCTCTTCGGCACCGCGTCGACCGCGTCGGCCATCGCCGTCAAAGACTGGATGGCCGCAAACAAGATCACCGGCACCCTGCGGTTCTACGGGACCCCGGCGGAAGAAGGCGGATCGGGCAAAGTGTATCTGGTTCGCGATGGCCTGTTCGACGACGTCGATGCCGTCGTCACGTGGCACCCGAGCGACCGCAACACGTCGAGCGCCAACAGCTCGCTCGCCAACGTCGGCGCGAAGTTTCGGTTTCACGGCATCTCGGCGCACGCCGCCGCGGCGCCTGAGAAGGGACGCTCGGCCCTCGACGCCGTCGAGGCGATGGACAACATGGTGAACATGATGCGCGAGCACATCTCGTCGGACGCGCGCGTGCACTACGTCATCACCGACGGCGGCAAGGCGCCGAACGTCGTGCCCGATTTCGCCGAGGTGTACTACGTCGCCCGCCACAATGACATGCGCGTGTTGGATGACATTTGGGAGCGCATCGTCAACGCGGCGCGCGGCGCGGCCTTGGGCACGGGCACGACCATGGACGTGGACGTCATCAGCGCGGTGTGGAACGTGCTGCCGAACGAATATCTCTCGCGCCTGCAGCAAAAGAATCTCGAGCGCGTCGGCGGGGTTGTGTACACCGCGGCCGACAAAGCGTTTGGCGAGCGTATTCAGAAAACGCTCATCGGCTCGGTGCCCGACGTGACGCAGGCAGGCACGGTGATTCCCTTTCAGAGTGGCTTCGTGTCGAGCAGCTCCACCGATCTGGGCGACGTGAGCTGGCGCGTACCCACGGTCGAGCTCTCGGCCGCGACGTGGGTGCCGGGTACGCCGGCGCATTCCTGGCAGGCTGTTGCCGCCGGAGGCATGGATATCGGCGCCAAGGGAATGATGGTGGCCGCGAAGACCATGATGCTCACGGCGATGGATCTGTTCACCGATCCGCAACACATCGCGAAGGCGCGCGCTGAGTTCACCGCGAAGCGCGGGCCCGCGTTCGCGTATCACACGCGTCTGGAAGGACGAAAGCCCGCGCTTGACTATCGGAAATAGCGCCGCGACAGGGGAATTCTGGAGAACCGCATCGTCGGCGTGGGTTTTCCGGGCTCCGTGTGTCATGTCTATTGACTCGGACCCCAGCCGATGCAAGAACGCATCACCGAAGAACAGCTTCGCCGTATCTACGGTGAGACGATCACACGCTGTATGGCTCTGCGTCGCGCAGGTGCGGCGGGCAGCGAGAATTGGCTGAAGACGTCACCCAGGAAGTCTGGCTCCGCGCTGCGCGCGATTGGCGCCGAAACGGAGCGTCCAACATCCGATCGGCTGGCTGACGACCGTTTCGCGCATTCTGATTCTCAATCATCTGCGTCGGCGCGACGGCATATCGCTGGGCGCGGTGTCGCCGGCGGAAGTGCTCGCCGCCGTCGAGGCCAATACCGGGAGCGACTCGGCCGAGATCGCATTGTCTACCTGACGGCGCGCGACATCACGAATGGCTTCTATCTCGACAAGGCCGTCGTTCCACGGATGAACGAGGCGCCGAAGAAATAGTTCACGCCGTGTCATATGGACTCCGTGGTCGCGCCACAGTCATACAGCACGCAACCCTTCACCGTTTATCGTGGCCGACCTCGACGAGGAACTCGCCCGGCATCATCGCGCGTCCTTCGGATGGGCGCTCGCCTGCTGCCGGTGGGATCCCGCTGCCGCGGAGGACGTGTTGCAGACCGCCTATCTCAGAGTCATCGACGGACGCGCCCGATTTGCGGGCGAGTCGGAGTTCCGCGCCTTTCTGTTCGGCGTCATTCGACGCACGGCGAGCGAAGCTCGCAGACGACGAGCGATTCGCGCGACGCTGTCGTTGTCGGTGCTCCGACACGAGCCGTCGGCGCCAAGCGTTCCACACACAGCGCTCGGCGCGATCATTCGAGACGAGACATCACGCGAGCTGATCGCCGCGCTCGGGCAACTGTCGGCGCGACAGCGTGACGTCCTGCACCTCGTCTTCTATCAGGATTTTACGATCGCGTCGGCGGCGGATGTCCTCGGCGTATCGGTGGGGTCGGCGCGCGTTCACTACGAGCGAGGCAAGGCGCAGTTGCGTCGTATCCTCAAGAATGAAACGAATGGAGCACACGATGCAAGGTGACGACGACCTCCGCGCTCGCTTTCGCTCACTGGCCAACGAAGACGCGTCCGGCGAGCCGCCGTTTCCGCGCGAGCGGATCGACGCCGCGCGAAGAACACCGCATGCCTCGCGCGCCTTTCGCGCCTGGTATTCACCCGGGGGATTCGCGCTGGCCGGTGCGTCGCTCGTTGCGGCGGCAATCGTCCTCGCCATCGGCATTGTACTCGGCGCCAACACCGGATACGCGTCCGCCCGACTCGCGGGCGACCGCCAGCGCGACGAGATGGCGGCGGCGACGAGCGAGGTAAAGAGGCAGATCACTGCGATGCGTGCGAGCCTGGCTCGCGTTCGATCGGATCTGGCGCGGCGCGCGCGCAACGGTGACGACGCCACTAGAGCGTCGTTGGTCTTCGCTGAATCAGAATTGCGGTCGATGGAGGCGAGCGCCGAGCGAATCGACCTCGATCTCGTGGATCGTCGAAGTACCCCCGCTCCGCTTCCGCCCATGCAGCTCGTCGGATTTCCGGTCAAGCGCGCGCTCGCCATCACGTGCGGCGCATTGGCGCAGCCGGTGCCACCGCCCAAGCAAGGCGTTCCGGTCGTGGACCTTCCCGCGGCGACCGTGATGACGCGCGAGACGTTCGGCGGGATTCTGGGGCTCAGGCAATCGTCGGACGGCAGCGTGCTGGTGAACGACGCTGCGCGACGGCAAATCACGCTATTCGACACGACCCTCGCGACATCGACGGTCGTCATGGACTCGACGCCTGGCACGTCGACGAGCTACGGACAGTTTGCGACAGCGCTCATTCCCTTCCTTGGCGACTCATCGCTGTTCGGTGACCGCCCCACGCAAACGATGCTCGTGCTCGACGGTCGCGGGCGCGTCGCACGCTCGTTAGCTCTGCCGCGCCGACTCGATTTCTTTGCCGTCAACAGCGGTCCAAGCGCGATGGACGCCGAGGGGCGATTGGTCTATCGCGGCATGCGTCCGATGCCCGGCATGCATATGCCGCTCGCGCCGCAAACGATGGGCCTCGCCGATTCCATTCCGATACTGCGCGCCGATCTCGACTTCCGTCGCATCGATACGATCGGTCGGATTGCTCGGCCGGTGATGAAGGTGATGACGCAACCGACGAGCGACGGAAAGATTGGCTCACTTTGGACCGTAGATCCGCTGCAGTCCGTAGACGAATGGGCCGTCCTGTCGAACGGAGCCGTCGCTTTCGTGCGCGGGCACGACTATCACGTCGATTGGATTCAAGCTGGTGGCTCCGCGATGGCGACGCCCAAGCTTCCGTTCGACTGGAAGCGGCTCGGCGACGACGACAAGGCACGCGTGACCGACTCGGTTCGCGCGGGTCAAAACGCGCTGCTCGCCAACGGGTACCCGCAGGCCGAATATGGAATCTTTAATCCATGTGGCGCACCAGCGACGAATGGTCCACCGCCAGGCGCCACGGGACGCGCGGGTAACGGCGGCGCGCCACCGGCAGACATGGACAGAAGTGGGTGCGCCCAGGTCATCCAAACGAGCTACATCCCGGCGGTGGGCGGCGTACCGGCGAGAGCGATCTCGCAGGCGCTGCCGCCGTTCGCGGACTTGATCAGGGCCGGTCCGGTTGCCGACTACCGCGCGCCGATTGGCATCAACTCGACACTGGCGGATCGCGACGGCAATCTCTGGATTCTGCCGCGCCTGTCGACGCTGTCGAAGAATGGCGAGTTGGTGTACGACGTCGTCAACGCGGAAGGCAAGCTATTCGAACGCGTGCGACTTCCGGCGGGACGCGCCATTGCCGGATTCGGGAAAGGCGGCGTCGTCTACCTCACATCCGGCGATCGAGCAAGCGGATTCCATCTCGAGCGCACCAAGCTGCCGCCACGAGCGACGTCGCCCAAGTAAATCCATCTTCGCCCTACATGAATTACGCTGTCATATAGCCGCCCGTCGCGCGGTACAAACTAAGAGCGCAAAAGCACCGGACCTTCACGACTGATCGTGGCTGATCTCAAACAAGACATCACGAGACATCATCGCGAAGCCTTCGGGTGGGCGCTGGCGTGTTGTCGATGGGATCGAAGTATGGCGGAGGATGTGTTGCAGTCCGCCTATCTGCAACTGCTCGACGGACGAGCGCGATTTGCCGGCCAGTCCGAGTTTCGAACGTTTCTCTTCGCGGTCATTCGACGCACGGCCAGCAAGGAGCGCCGGCGCCGAGCAATCCGAGCGGTGCTTTCGCTGTCCGCGCTCAAGAGCGAGCCCGCATCGGAAGGCGTCGCGCCAACGGGCCTCGATTCGATCACGCGCGCCGAGACGTCGCGACAGCTCGGAACCGCGCTCGCCCGACTGTCGGCGCGACAGCGCGAGGTGCTGCACCTCGTGTTCTATCAGGATCTTACGATCGCCGCTACAGCCGAGGTCCTCGGCATTTCGGTTGGTTCGGCGCGCGTTCACTACGAGAGGGGCAAGGCACAGTTGCGCCGCCTTCTCGGGGGCGGAAACAACGGAGTGGAGAGATGACGCAGAATGACGATGATCTCCGGAATCGATTTCGAGAATTTGCGGCAGAAGATGCGGCTGAAGCGCCCGATGTCTCGCCAGTCCTCGACGCGCCGACGATCGTGAACGCCCGCCGTCCATCGTACTTCCCGAGGCAATTCGCGCTCGTCGGCGGGTCGGTTGTGGTCGCGGCCACCGCGCTGACCATCGGCTTGGTGTGGGGAACAAACACCGGCTACGCCTCGGCGCGTGTGGAAGGTGAACGCCGGCGCGGAGAACGGACGGCGAGCGCGATCAGCGTCGCGCGCGAGCTCGCCGGCCTGCGCGTGAATCTCGCTCGCACGCGTGCCGAGCTGTCTCGTGCAGTGGGAGCGGGAACGATGGCGCAGACGTCGTTCGCAGCCGCCGAAGGAGAGTTGCGTGGAATGGAGGCGAGCGTGCTGCGCGTCGAGCGGGATCTGACGCAGAACCGAGAGGATAGCGCGGCACAACCACCGTCACCCTTACCGAATCTTCCAATGAAACGCGCGCTTGCCATTACCTGTGGCGCGCTGGCGCTCAGCCCGTCGGTCGCGCCGGCGCAACAGGGAGTTCCCATTGTCGATCTCGCACCGGGATCGGTGAAGACGCCTGAGACGTTCGGCGCGGTGCTTGGAGTGCGGCAACTCTCCAATGGCAGTGTGCTGGTGAACGACGCGGGCCGCCGGCAGGTCAAGCTGTTCGACTCCGCGTTCACCCTGCTGAACGTCGCTCTCGACTCGGCGCCGGGGTCCGCGAATAGCTACGGATCACGGCAGATCCCGCTCGTGCGCTACCTCGGTGATTCATCGATCTCGGCAGATTTCAATTCGAGAACTCTGCTGGTCCTCGGGCCGTCGGGGCAGATCGCACGAGCCATGGCGGTGCCGTCGCCGGAGTTGCCGGGCGCGCTTCTCCGAGGCTTCAGCGGAATCGACGACAAGGGGCGGCTTCTCTTCAAGGGCAACCCGCCTCCGCCGCCCGGGGTGTTCGGCCGGCCGAGGTCGAGCGCTACCGAGGGAATGGCGATGGGATATAACGTGGACTCCGTGGCAATCGTTCGCGCCGATTTGGACACTCGTCGCGTGGACACGGTCGGTCGTCTGAAGGATCAGGCACCGACGATGATGGTCCGGGACATCGTCGGGGGGCCGACCAGATTCACCGTCGAGCCGGCACCCGTCGTGGATGAATGGGCCATTCTCTCCGACGGATCGATCGCCCTCGTGCGCGGACGCGACTATCACATCGACTGGATCAACGCCGACGGCGCCACGCACTCCACACCCAAACTTCCGTTCGATTGGAAGCGTCTCACCGACGATGACAAGCAAAAACTCATAGACTCCACGCGCCTTGCCGAGAGCGCCACGCTTGCCAACGCGCTCGCGCGTCGGCCGGCGCGCGGAGACAGTCCCGATGCCGGAACCGCGAGCGGTCGCGCCGGACGCGGTAGTGGCGGGGGTGGCGGTGACGAAGGGCCGCTGCTCCGCCCTCTTCCGCAGGTCGAATATGTCCCGCCGACGCTCAAGGACATCGCCGACTACTACCCGTCCATCCGTCGCGGCGCGGCAATCCCCGATCTCGACGGCAACCTCTGGATTCTGCCCACATCCTCGGCGCAGTCCAAGCAGGGCGAATTGGTCTATGACGTCGTGAACGTAAAAGGCGACTTCTATCGCGTGCGCATGCCGGTCGGGCGATCTATCGCCGGTTTCGGCAAAGGCGGAGTCGTGTACCTGATGTCGGGCGACAAGACGCACGGCTTCTCTCTCGAGCGTACCAAGGTTCCGCCCCGCCCGAAAACGACGTCGAGATAGCGAGTATGCGAAGCCTTGCCTTCATCGCCACCATCCCCGCGCTCCTTGCGCTCGCGAGCGTCGCGCCCGCCGCCGCGGCGCAGGCGACCGACGTCATTCGCGGCCGAGTCACTGGGCCCGACACGGCGGTCCAAGGTGTCAACGTCAAGGCGACGTCGTATCAAGGCAGCGTCATCAAGACGACCACGACCGACAAGCGCGGCGTGTTCACGCTCATCTTCATCAACGGCGAAGGCGACTACTGGCTCGACTTCACCAAGATCGGCTTCGCGCCAAAGCGGTTCGAGATCAAGAAAATCGGCGATGAAGAAGTGATGCTCGCCGACGCGCGCATGACGTCGATGGTGCAAACGCTCGGGCCCGTGAAAGTCGTAGCGCAACCCAATCGATCGCTGCCAACCCGCAACGGCACTGGTGCCGACGTCGGCGGCGGCGACAAACCGCTCACGACCAACGGCGTGCCGCCGGATCAAGCCGGAAATCTCGCCGCGATGGCCGCCACCGTCGCCGGCATTCAACTCGTTCCAGGACTGGACGGCGCGGCCGACATGTACTCGCTCCTCGGCCTCACCGGCGATCAGAACAACACGACGTTCAACGGACTCGGCTCAGGCATCAGCGCGCTGCCGCCCGACATTCTGGCGTCGACGTCGATCAATCCATATCCGTTCGACGTCTCGAAAGGCGGGTTCAGTGGCGCGCAGATATCGATCCAGACCATTCCGGGCTCGAATTTCTCCCGGCGTGCGATGAGCAACGTCGACATCACGCCGCCGCTCGAATGGGCAGACGCGACCGCGGCCGCACAGGGACAGAAGTATACGAACATGCGGTTGGGTGGAAATGCTGCCGGGCCGATCGCGATGAACACGACCTTCTACAACTCGGCTTACAACATTGGCCGGCGCTTCGCCGACATTCAGACATTGCTCAACACCAACCCGTTCGGGCTTGCCGGCGCCGGCGTGGCCGCCGATTCCGTCGCGCGACTTCTCGACATCCTCGGGAGTCAACACGTTCCGGTCAGCGCAGCCGGTGTGCCGAGCCTCCAGGCACAGGACGTCGCGCAGGCATCCGCCA
>JBDUEJ010000079.1:0-23098 GCA_040002475.1 bacterium
TCGGCAAGATCGCCGAGATGGCGACGGGCGAAGGCAAGACGCTCGTCGCGACGCTGCCGCTCTATCTCAACGCACTGCCCGGAAAAGGTGCGCACCTCGTCACGGTGAACTCGTACCTCGCCCGGCGCGACTCGCAGTGGATGGGGCACCTCTACACGTACCTTGGCCTCACCGTCGCCTGCCTCGACGACACGGAACCCGGCACGTTCGAGCGTCGCGAGGCGTACCACGCCGACATCACGTACGGCACGAACAACGAGTTCGGGTTCGACTATCTGCGCGACAACATGGTCGTGTCGCTGGACCAGCGTGTGCAGCGTCCGCACACCTTCGCCATCGTCGACGAAGTGGACTCCGTCCTCATCGACGAAGCGCGGACCCCGCTCATCATCTCGGGCCCCGTCGGGAACGAGAACGACGCGATGTACTTCGAGCACAACGCCGCCGTCGCGCGTCTGGTGCGCCGACAGACGGAGCTCGTGAATACCCTTGTGGCCGGCGCCGAGCGTGAGCTCGAGAGCGGCGACACGCAGGCCGCCGCGCTCCTGCTGTACAAGGCGCAGCTCGGCCATCCAAAGAATCGCCGCCTCATGAAGGTCATGCAGGAACCCGGCACGAAGCAGCTCGCGCAAAAGATGGAGCTCGAGCACATCTCCGACCGGCGGCTGCCCGCCAACAAGCAGCAATATCGCGACATGGAAGAGGATCTCCTCTTCGTGCTCGACGAAAAGGGGCACTCCGTGCATCTCACGGATCAGGGCGTGGACTTCATGTCGCCCAACGAGCATGAGGCGTTCATGTTGCCGGATCTCTCACAGGAGGTCCACCGTCTCGACCACGATCACGATCTGACGCCGGAAGAGAAGATCGAACAGAAGCGGCAGCTGGAGATCGACTACGCGTCGAAGGCGGAGCGGCTCAACATCGTGCACCAGTTGTTGCGGGCGCACGCGCTCTACGACCGGGACGTGAATTACGTCGTGCAGGAGGGCGAGGTCCTCATCGTCGACGAGTTCACGGGCCGCACCATGCCCGGCCGCCGGTGGTCGGAAGGATTGCACCAAGCCGTCGAGGCCAAGGAAGGCGTCCGCGTCAAAGGCGAGACGCAGACGATGGCCACGATCACGATTCAGAATTACTTCCGCATGTACGACAAGCTCGCCGGCATGACCGGGACGGCGGAAACGGAAGAGAGCGAATTCTTCCAGATCTATAAACTCGAGGTCGCGGTCATTCCCACGAATCGTCCGATGGTCCGTGAGGACCGCCACGATCTCGTCTACAAGACGCGCCGCGAGAAGTACAACGCCATCGTCGAGGAAACGCGCCGGCTGCACGACCTCGGGTATCCGGTGCTGATCGGTACCACGAGCGTCGATGCCTCGGAAACCCTGGCCAAGATGTTCAGCCGCGGCGGACTGCCGCACAACGTCCTCAACGCCAAGTATCACCAGCGCGAGGCGGAGATTGTCGCGGGCGCCGGTCAGCCGGGCGCAGTCACGATCGCCACGAACATGGCCGGCCGCGGAACGGACATCAAGCTCGGCGCCGGTGTGGTCGATCCCAAGCCGTCCAAAGTGAAGGATCCGGACGGCAAAGAAATCAACATCATGGAAATCGGCGGCCTGCACATCCTCGGATCCGAGCGCCATGAATCGCGGCGCATCGATCGGCAGTTGCGCGGTCGTGCCGGCCGCCAGGGAGATCCGGGCGCCTCGCAATTCTTCCTGTGCCTCGAAGATGACCTCATGCGTCTCTTCGGGTCGGAGCGAATTGCCAGCCTGATGGACCGACTCGGCGCACAGGAAGGCGAGGTTCTCACGCATCCGTTGATCACGCGGTCGATCGAAGGGGCGCAGAAGCGCGTCGAGCTTCAGAACTTTCAGGCTCGTAAGCGTCTGCTCGACTACGACGACGTCATGAACCAGCAGCGCGAGGTCATCTACTCGTTGCGCAGCTTCGCGCTCGAGGGCGGGGAAGAGCTCAAGGGCGAAGCGCTGAAGATGATCGACAAGGCGATCACGCATCGCGTCGAGACCACGCTCGCCGAGTACGACGACGCGTCGGAGTGGGATTTCGATCTGCTGCGGCAAGATCTGCTCATGCACTACTTGCTGCCGGTGCCTGAGTATGAACAGCCCGACCTCCGGCCGACCGAAGAAGGCGCCGCGAAGGACGTTGCCGTGGACGCAGCGCGAAAGGCGTTCTGGGCAAAGCTCGAGAGCCTCGACACGGTGCGAGACGAAGCGGGCACGCCGTACGGCGATCGTCTGCTGTCGCTCGTGATGCTCAATGTGCTGGACGAGAAGTGGAAGGATCATCTCTACGATCTCGACCAGCTGCGCAACGCGATCCACTATCGCTCGTGGGGCCAGAAGGATCCGCTCGTCGAGTACAAGCACGAAGCGTACACGATGTTCGTGGACCTCATGAACGACATCTACAACACGTTCAGCGAGCGATTCCTCAAGGTGCAGTTGATCCTCGAGCCGCCGACACCGCCGCCGCCGCCCTCGCGTCCCGAACGGCCCACCAAGCGTTACAACGCATCGGGAATTCTCGAGGACATCCCGGCGGACGACGAAAGTGGCAGTGAGCCGACCGGCACCGACGCCGCCGTGGACATTGGTCCGGCCGAAACGCCGACGGCCAAACCGGTCACAGCGCGCAAAGATCCGCTGATTGTCGGTGCGGGACGGCCGCGCTCGTTCAACGACGCCAGCGCGCCCCCCGGCTCCGTCGATTGGTCATCGGTGGGCCGGAACGACCCGTGCCCCTGTGGATCGGGGAAGAAGTTCAAGAAGTGCCACGGAGCGAACCTGTAAAAAGCGGTCGCGCCGGCAAAACCGGCGGCGCGCTCCGAACCTGCGACCGGCGTGGATTCGATGGCGGCCCAGCGGGTCGCGTGATGCACGGTGCTCCGTCACGATTTCGGAGCACGGAATGTCTGGCCGAGAACTGGTAAAAGGGTTAACTATTCGAGAGTTGCCCCGGTCTGAACGGCCGCGGGAACGTTTGATCGACTTCGGCGCGACCGCGCTGAGCAGTGCCGAATTGCTGGCGATCCTCCTCGGGTCAGGCGGATCAGGACGGACGGCCCTGCATGTGGGACAGTCTGTTCTCGCCGAAGCCGGTGGGGCACTGCGATGGATTGCTCGCCAACCTGTGGCCGCGCTCACGGCGGTGCCCGGCGTGGGAATGGCTCGTGCGGTAACCATCCATGCGTCGCTCGAGTTGGGGCGACGGATGGCTCTCGAGGGGCGCCCAGATGGAAGGCCGGTGCGGTCTCCGCGGGATGTCGTCGAATATTTCGCACCTCGAATGGAAGACCTGCCGGTCGAAGAATTCCACGTCGCGGTGCTCGACGCGCAGCACCGGTTGGAGCGCGATATCACGGTTACCCGCGGGATTCTCAATTCTTCCCTCGTGCACCCGCGCGAGGTGTTTCGCGAGGCCATCGCCGAACGGGCTGCGGCGGTGATCCTCGTCCACAATCACCCGAGCGGCGATCCATCGCCGTCGGCGGATGACCGAACGGTAACCGAGCAGCTCGTCGCGGCGGGACGACTGCTCGACATTCCCGTCCATGATCACGTGATCATCGGGCGCGGCAGATATACGAGCTTCGCGGAGGCGGGACTGTTGTGACGGCGACGGCGACGACGGCAGTACGCGAATTCATCCCCGGCTGGCGGGAGAACGAGCTTCCGATCCATGAGAAGCTCGACCGCGAGCTGCTCTTGCGCGCCTATACCTACAGCGAGGCGGCGCACCGCGGACAGGTTCGCAATTCCGGCGACCCGTACATCACGCACTCGGTGGAGGTCGCGAAGATTCTCGCCGACCTGCAGCTCGATTCGATCACGGTCGCGAGCGGATTGCTGCACGACGTCATCGAAGACACCAAGCTCACGCTGGCCGACGTGCAGGCCGAGTTTGGGATGGACATCGCGGCGATCGTGGATGGGCTCACGAAGATCGCCAAGCTGCCCACCGGCGGATCGACGCAGGAGCGGCAGGTCGAGAGCTACCGCAAGCTGCTGTTGTCGATCGCCAAGGACGCGCGCGTCATCATCGTCAAGCTGGCCGACCGCCTGCACAACATGCGGACGCTCGACTGGCTGCCGCCGGAGAGACGGAAGCGCATCGCGCAGGAAACGCGCGACCTCTACGCGCCGCTCGCGCATCGCTTCGGTATGGCGCGCCTCCGGTGGGAGCTCGAGGACCTGTCGTTCAAACATCTCGAACCGGACGAATACAAGTCGCTCGCGAAAAAGGTCGCGCAGAAGCGCGGCGAGCGTGAGGCGTTGATCCAGCAGATGGCAGACCCGCTGACGCAGCGCTTGGCGCAGGCCGGCATCGCGAACGTCGATGTGTCCGGACGCCCGAAGCACCTGTGGTCGATCTACAAGAAGATGAAGCAGCGCGAAAAACCGTACGAGGACATTTACGATCTCCTCGCCATTCGCGTGCTCGTCAACTCCGTTCCTGACTGCTATCACGCGCTCGGCATCATCCACGACGGATGGACGCCGGTGCAGGAACGTATCAAGGACTACATCGCGCAGCCGAAGTCGAACGGCTACCAGTCGCTGCACACGACGGTGTTCGGTCCGGGGCGGCAACTGTACGAAGTACAGATCCGCACGCGCGACATGCATCGCACCGCGGACTTCGGCATCGCGGCGCACTGGCGGTACAAGGAGGACGCGAAGAGCGACGAGCTCGATCGTCACCTGTCGTGGTTTCGCCAAGTGCTCGAGCTGCAGATGGACGCGAAAACGCCCGACGAGTTTCTCGAGTTCTTGAAGCTCGATTTGTATCAGGACGAAATCTTCGTGTTCACGCCCACGGGCGACGTACAGCAGCTTCCCAAGGGCGCGACGCCGCTCGATTTCGCCTTCGCGGTGCATACGGAGATTGGGCTGCATTGCGCCGGCGCGCGCGTCAATGGGCGGATTGCGCCGCTGTCACGCCCGCTGCGGAATTCAGAGACGGTCGAGATCATCACGTCGACCACGGCAAAGCCGACGCGCGATTGGCTCGCGCATGTTCGTACCGGCCGCGCGCGGCACAAGATTCGTCAGGTTCTCAAGCGCGAAGCCCAGACGTCGGCCGAGAAGCTCGGGCAGGAAATACTCGATCGCGAGATCAAGCGTCGTCGCCTGCCCAAGCCGGACGACGATCAGCTCGATGTCGTGGCGCGGGAACTGAGCTTGCTGGACGCGACGCATCTTCTCGCGTCGATTGGCCAGGGCGACGTCAACGTCACGCTGGCGCTCAAGCATCTCCATCCGGAGTCGGCCGACACCGAGGTGCCCAAGCCGAACGTCTTCGAGCGCTTCGTGGATCGCGTGCGCGGCTCGAAGGGCGTCCGCATTCAGGGCGTCGACGGGCTGATGGTGCGGTACGCGCAGTGTTGTCAGCCGGTCCCGGGCGACCCGGTCGTCGGCTACGTGACACGCGGGCGCGGCGTGAGCATTCATCGCGCCGACTGTCCGAACCTGTTGCTGCTCGTCCACGAGCCGGAGCGGCGCCTCGAGATCGATTGGCAGGAGGCGCAGGGCGAGCGGTTTGTCGTGCGGCTCCAGCTCGAGGGCAATGACCGCCGCGGACTCTACGCCGACGTTGCCGCCGCGGTCAGCTCGACGGGCACAGATATCAAGAGCATGGATCTGCGCAGCACGGACGGCCGGACGAACGGGTCGCTGCTCGTCGAAGTAGAGAACCTCGCGCACCTGGAAAAGATCATGCGCGCGACGCGCAAAGTAAAAGGCGTGACCGACGTCGCACGACGCGAGCGCCTGACCACCGATTAGAGTTTACTCGACAGATCGGAAGCGCGTCGAGCGCGCGACCAGGTGCGCAGCCAGGTGCGCGGCCAGGCTCACTGATCGAGCTTGCCGAGCTGCTGCGCGACGAGGCTCGTCAACCACGCCTCGTTCCGGGCTGACGTGCGAACAACCGATAGCCGCACCGCCGTGATCTCGAGCGACGCGCCCGGCAGCAGCGAGTAGGCACGCCAATGCAGAACGGGCGCAAACCCGCGCTTGGCGATGAGTGGGAAGCGCGTCGTGGTCGTATACGGATCGACGGTCACCGGTTCTTTCTGAACGACGTTGGCCGCGCGAACCAGATAGCGCGGCAGCCCGCCGATGATCGGCAGCGAGTGCAGAGCGTTGCGCGCGCGATAGTCGATCTCCACTTGCAGCAGCACGATCGACGACGTATTCGCGATGACCGGGACGAGCGGAAGCTCGAGACTGTCCGCGCCCGCGGGCACCGGACTGCTCCACACCTGAGTGGGACGATCGAACCCCGCCTCGCGCCGCTCCCACATAAACGACCACGGCGTGCCGCCGATCAGCTCATAGTGGCGCAGCAGCTCCACATAGAAATCCCAACTGGTGTCTTCGATCCACGCCTCGTACTGCGTGTACTCGGGGCTCACCGTCTGCACGAGGCGCGGTTGCAAACGCCGGAAGTCGCTCACGTACGCGGCGCGATTCGCCGGACCAAGCGCGTGAATGATGTAATCGAACGAGGGATGGAACAGGCCGTTCCGCGCCTCGAGCAAACCGGCGTATGTCGACCACAGCGTCGGCGGCGCACCGTCGGGACCGCGACGTGAGTTGAACAACGCCTGTCCGCCGATGAGTGTTTCCGGCCAGATTCCCGAGTACACCGCGCCCTTTCGCCCAATGACGTGGTCGCGCACCACGTGCGGAATGGTCACGAAGACCGTGACGAAGACCGACGGGACCACCGCGATCATGATGAGGAGCGTCGCGACCGCTGTCATCGCGACGGTTCGGCTGACCCCGAGGAGAAGCCGTCGCTGTAGCCCGGTGTCGCGCGCCGGGAGCCGGCGGTCGAGAAGCACGGCGCCCAACAGCAGCAGAATGCGCAGCAGCGGTTGTACGTAGGCGTGAACGTAGGTGCCGAGCAGCGACGTGCACGAGATCAGCCCGTACATCGCCAGCATTGTAAACGCGAACTGTTCTCGCTGGCCGGGGCCGTCCACGTCGCGCCATAACGAGCGCGTGGTGAGGCCCACGACCGCAACGCCGACGAGCAGCGTGACCGGAATTCTGGGAATGGTCATCAGCAGCTTCGGAACGTCGCCCCAACTCGACAAGAACAGATTCGGGGGCGCACCGAAGTACCAGTACTGGTCGAGCGGCACGAGCCGGAAGTTGTAAGCCAGCGCTCCACGCATGCCCTGCACGCCGCCGATCAGCATCAGCGTCGCCACCAACGTCACCACGCCGATCACGATGATCACGACGCAGTCGATGAGATACGCGGCGCGCTCGCGGCTGCGCCACGCGACGACCGCCGTGGTGATCATGAGCGCAAGCATGGCGGCGAGACCCTGTTCGGTCCCCATTACCAACGCAACGCCGAGCACGATCCCGGCGAGCGTGTTGCGAACGGCGCGGCGCAGCGGCAGACACAGCACGATCGGCAGCAGCGTCGGCAGCGTTGAGCGGATGCCGAGCAGACTGTTGACGGCCACGAGGAGTGATGTCATGCGAAGCGCGATCGATCCCGCCATGACGATCGCCGCCCACGCCAGCGTCCTCGTCCAGTCACGAATGAAGAACCGCAGAAAGACGAGGGCGGTGATCGGATACAGAAGCGCCGACACGAGCTCTCTCGACATCTCCGACGCGATGAAGCCGCCGCCGAGCAGGCGGAAGGGCAGGTAGTGAAGGAACGGGATTCCCATTCCGTGGAAGAACTGAAAGTCCACACCGCCGCGTTGCCCGACCCAAATTCGGCGGAGCGAGTTGTAGAGCTGGAACGGGCCGTCGATCGCCGGCCCGAGAAAGTGCAGCGCCGTCTCCAGCCCGACGATGACCATCAGCAGGCAAAGAAAGCCGAACAGCGCCGCCCAGCCGAGGGTCGCGCCCCGCGATGATCGAGCTCCGCCGGTTTTCGGCGTCGCGGCAACGGCGTCAGGCGCGGCGCTCATGGGTAAATTTGCGGGTGAACTTGCGGGTGAACTTGCGGGTGAACTTGCGGGTGAACTTGCGGGTGAATTCGCGGCATCAATCGGGATAGGGGGATGCGCTGGCGGGGACGGGTCGCCGTGCCGGAAAGCCGACCCGAACAAAGACCGAGATTGGTGTTATATTGCGCTCCATGCCGCGCGCCGAATTCGACCTCCAAGCCCCGTTTCAGCCCGCCGGTGACCAGCCCAAGGCGATCGCCGAGTTGTCGGCCGGCCTCGATCGAGGCGACCGTTTTCAAACGCTGCTCGGCGTGACCGGCTCCGGCAAGACGATGACGATGGCCAACGTCATCAAGCAGCACGGCAAGCCCACGCTCGTGCTCTCGCACAACAAAACGCTCGCGGCCCAGGTGTACGGAGAGCTCAAGAGCTTCTTCCCGCACAACGCAGTCGAGTACTTCATCTCGTATTACGATTATTACCAACCGGAAGCGTATGTGCCGACCACCGACACGTATATCGAAAAGGATGCGTCGATCAACGAAGACATCGACCGGCTCCGGTTGCGTGCGACTTCGAGTCTCATGGAACGCGACGACGTCATCATCGTCGCGACGGTGTCGGCAATCTACGGCCTCGGCGATCCTGTGTCATACCGTGAGCAGATGGTCACGCTCACCACGGGCCAGAAGAGCGACCGCGACGCCATCCTTCGGTCGTTGGTCAAAATTCAGTATTCCCGCAACGACGTCGCGTTCGAGCGCGGCACCTTCCGCGTGCGCGGGGATACGGTCGAGATTTTTCCGGCGTATGAGGAGCAGGGCGTTCGCGTGGAGATGTGGGGCAACGAGATCGAGCGGGTCTCGAAGATCAACGTCCTGACCGGCGAGACGATCGCCGTCCTCGAACGCGCGGCCATCTATCCCGCCAAGCATTTCGTCACCGAGCGCCCGACGCTCGAACGCGCGGTCAAGATCATTCGCGTCGAGCTCACGGAGCGGCTCGAGGAGTTGCGAAAAGCAGGGAAGCTGCTCGAGGCGCAGCGGCTCGAGTCGCGCACCAACTTCGACGTCGAGATGATGCTCGAGATCGGAACCTGCGCCGGCATCGAGAACTATTCGCGGCATCTCGCCGGTCGCGCGGAAGGCGAACGTCCGGCCTGTCTGTTCGACTATTTCCCCGAGGACTTCCTCGTCGTCGTGGACGAGTCGCACGTCTCGCTGCCGCAGATCGCCGGCATGTTCAATGGCGACCGGGCGAGAAAGCTGACGCTCGTCGAGTACGGGTTCCGGCTGCCGAGCGCGTTGGACAACCGGCCGCTGATGTTCGACGAGTTTCTGTCGCTGACACCGCGCGCCGTGTTTGTGTCGGCCACGCCGGGAGACCTGGAGCTCCGGCTGTCGGAGGGTGTCGTCGTCGAACAGATCATTCGACCGACGCATCTCATCGATCCGGAGATCGAGGTCCGGCCCGTGCGCGGACAGGTGGACGATCTCCTGAACGAGATCCGCCTGCGCGAACGCCGCGGTGAACGCGTGCTCGTCACGACGCTCACGAAGCGCATGTCCGAAGACTTGACCGACTATTTGCAGCAGGTTGGCGTTCGCGTTCGCTACATGCACTCGGACATCGACGCCATCGAGCGGGTCGAGATCATCCGCGGACTTCGGCTCGGTGAGTTTGACGTGCTCGTGGGAATCAACCTGCTTCGCGAAGGACTCGACATGCCGGAAGTCTCACTCGTCGCCATTCTCGACGCGGATCAAGAAGGCTTTCTTCGCAGCGATCGCTCGCTGATTCAGACCGTGGGCCGCGCCGCTCGCCATGTGCACGGCCGCGCGATCTTCTACGCCGACCGCATCACCGGCTCGATGCAGCGCTGCATGGAGGAGACGTCGCGCCGCCGTGAGGTGCAGACGCGCTTCAACCTCGAGAACAACGTGACGCCGATCAGCGTCAGCAAGAGCATCGATCAGGTGCGGTTCGCGACGCGCGTCGCCGACGCGCGGACCGAGCGCGAGGAGAAGAAGGTCGCCGAACCGGCGCGCAACTACGCGATCATGGAGACGGCGTCGCTGGAGAAGATGCTCGACGAGCAAATGCGCGAGGCCGCGGCGGCGATGGACTTCGAGCTCGCGGCGCAGTTGCGCGACCAGCTGTTCGAGCTGCGTGCAAAGCGCGATATGGCGAACAAGCAAAAGAGCGCCGCGGGCGGCGCGCGCGGCGGACGCTGACGTGTCGCACGATCCGATCATTCCGTCGCGTGCGGCGCACGGCCGGCTCGCCTGCGATGAGTCCGAGTTGGCGGCGTGGGGCGAACGCTTCGGCCATGTCGCGACGTCGCCGCTCATCGTCACGATCACAGGGGAGCTTGGCGCCGGCAAAACCACGCTCGTCAAGGCAATCTGCCGGGGCTACGGCGTCACGGACGACGTGACCAGCCCTACGTTCGCGCTCGTGCACCGGTACGCGGCGCCGAAGTCGCCGGTCTATCATCTCGACCTTTACCGCCTGCAACAGCCGAGCGAGTTGGGAAATCTTGGATGGGACGAGCTTCTCGCCGAAGAGGCGCTCATCGTCATCGAGTGGCCCGAGCGGGCGGGTGATCGGATCCCGCACAATCATGTGCCGATCAGTCTCCAGCATCTGCCCGACGACCCGGATCGGCGTCTGCTCTATGCAGGCGGGCACGTATGATCACGCTGGCGCTCGACGCGTCGACGTACGCTGGCGACGTCGCCATTCTCGACGGCACACGCGTGTTGGCCGAAGCGACCGTCGCGATGAAGGGCGCGGAGCACGAAGGGCTCATGCCGGCGGTTGCCGCGTGTCTCGAGCGCGCCGGCGTCAGCGTTGATCGCGTGCGACGAGTGGTGTGTGGCGCTGGGCCAGGGAGCTTCACGAGTCTGCGTATCGCCGGCGCGATCGCCAAGGGTGTAGCGAGTGGGATTGGGTGTCCGCTGTTCGCCGTTCCGTCCATGGCGCTCATCGTTGGCGGCGCGAAGTTGAGTGGCGGCCGATTTCTCGTCGCGGTGGACGCGTTGCGCGGCGAGTTCTACGTGGGCTTGTACGATGTCACGTCACAGCTCGCGATCGCCGAGGTGGAGCCGGCGCGCCTAGTGGCGGCGGAGATGGTCGACGGCCTTGCCGAAGAATGGTCGGCAAAGTTGATCAGCCCGTCGCAGCTTCCCGGTGCGATCGTCGCGGCTCCTCGGGCCAGCGCGGTCGCTCGCATCGAGGAGCTCGTTGTCTCACGCGGCCCGGTGGACATCGGCGGGTGGGAACCGTCCTACGGCCGTCTCGCTGAGGCACAGGTGCGATGGGAGACGGCACACGGCAAGCCGCTGACCGCTGGATGAGCATCTCGATTGTCCCCGTCGACAAAGCGGATGTGCCCGCGATCGTCGAGATCGAGAAGGCGGCGTTCAGCGATCCGTGGTCGGCGCGATCGTTCCACGACGCGCTGGCGCACCCGTCGGTTTTTTTCGCGTGCGCGCGTGGTGGGGCTGATGGAAACGGGAGTAGCGGCGGCCATGTGCTGGGTTATGTTGTCGCCTGGTTCGTCGCCGACGAGGGAGAGATCGCCAACCTCGCCGTGGCTCCCGAAGGATGGCGACAGGGCATTGGACGAACGCTGCTCGACGCCGCGCTCAGCGAAGCGCGCGCGCGAAAGGCAAACGCGGTCTATTTGGAAGTGCGAGACTCGAACGAGCGCGCGCGCCGGCTGTATGGGTCGCGGGGCTTCGAGGAGATAGGCCGGCGGCGGGGCTATTATCAGCTGCCGGACGAGGACGCCATCGTGCTCCGGCGCACGTTGACGACGGATGTGTGAAGTGAGTTGAAGTGTGCAACAGAAATCGTTGATGCGCGGGAATTTGCTTGCGCACCATCACGGACTGGATCGTACCGTCAGCGGCGAGGTCATCGACTCTCTCGCCAGGAGGAATTTGTGAGCCGTAGCTTGAACAAAGTCGTGCTGATCGGAAACTTGGGCAATGATCCCGAAGTGCGGTCGACGACGGGGGGGAACCGCGTCGCCACCTTCTCGCTCGCCACGAGCCGCTCGTGGAACGACCAATCAGGCGCAAAGCAGGAGAAAACCGAGTGGCATCGCTGCGTGGTTTGGAACACCAAGAGCTCGCAGCTCGCCGACATCGTGGAGCGGTACGTCAAGAAGGGTGACAAGCTCTACGTCGAAGGACGCATCGAATACCGGCAGTGGCAGGACAAGGACAACCAGACGCGCTACAGCACCGAGATCAACGTCCGCGAGATGATCATGCTCGGCGGCGGCAAGGGCGGTGGCGGCGGCGGTGGGGACTTCGAGGGCGGCGAAAGCGCGCCACGGCGTGCACCGGCGGCCCCCAAGGCAAAGGCGGCCGCGCCAGGCGGGGAAGACTTTGAAGACTTCCCGAACGCGCTGGCCGACGAGGACGACGACCTGCCGTTCTAGGGTTCGTTCGCGCGGTTCCGAGGTCGGAAAAGGGCGGGACGAGGCAAGTTGCCTCGTCCCGCGTTTCCATCCCGCACAGTAAATCGTCTCCACCGCAGAGGTTGGCACCGTCCGCCACCCGTGTTGGAGCAGCATTTCACGAACTCGCCTGGAGTTGGCCCTATGCTCGTGCGGGCTATCCGCAGCCGGCACCGCGGGCGCTGGATCCGCGTGGTCACTCTCGCCACGTGTACGATCACCGCGTCTCACACGCGAAGCCTCAACGCCCAAGAGGCGTCCGCCGCCACGCCATCGACCCACACGGTCAAGCGCGGCGACACGCTTTGGGATATTTCGAAAACGTATTTGGGTGATCCGTTCCTGTGGCCGGAGATCTACCGGATCAACACGGACATCATTCAGGATCCGCACTGGATCTATCCGGGCGAAGTGCTCAAGCTGCCCGGCGCGAGCGCAAAGGTCATCGCGGTCGTCGCGCCGCCGGCACCGCCTGCTGCGCGAAACGTCGAACCGGCTCCCATGGCGGCGCCGGCAATCGCCGCCGCCGTTGCGACCGAGAGTCCGGCGCAACAAGCACTGGCCGCTCCACGCACCACCGTGCGGACCGGCGAGTATGCCGCGTCGCCGTGGGTCGATCAGCGCGGTGGGCCGCCCGGCGCCGGCTACATCATGCAGGCCGCTGACCTGCCCGGCACCGTCTCGGCGGACAAGTCGCGGATGAGCCTCTACGATCGCGTGTTCGTCGCACCACCGGCCGGTGGCGTCGCGGCGGAAAAGGTGCTGTATCTCGCGTACAAGCTGGGTCCGATGATCGAAGACTTTGGTCAGATCGTCATTCCCACCGGGCTCGTCGAGATTACGCGCTCGCCGCGCAATGGTGAAGCAGCGACCGGTCGTGTCGTGAAGTTGTTCACCGAAATGTTGCAGGGTCAGCAAGTGATCCCGTACGACAGCAGCGCGTCGCTCGTCATGGGGCAACCGTCGTCCATCACGAACGGCCATGCCGGCAAGGTGCGCTGGATCTACCGTGAACCGGTGCTCCCAAGCATGCAGGACTACGTCGTGATCGACATCTCCAACCGCGACGGAGTGACCACGGGCGATCAGATCGAACTGTACCAGCCGCGACAGGCTCCGGTCGAGGGTGCTGCGTTCGCTATTCCAGAGGTCTCGATTGCTCACGGACAGGTGTTGCGCGTGACACCATTCGGTGCGACCGCGATCATTACAGCGCAGGAGCAACCGAAGATCGGAAATGGTACCGCGGCGCGAGTCGCGGCGAAGATGCCCTAAGTCGCTCTTTGGCAGTAGATTTGGGCGACCGCCATGATAGCGATCGCCCAGTTTGCCGCCATCCTGTTTTACCTCGGCGCCGCGGCTCTTGCCGCGGTGCCGTTCGCGCGTCCGGTCAAGGCGCCGGTGAACGGCGTGCTTGCAACGCTCGGGCTCGGTGTGACGGCCCACATCGTCGCACTCCTCGCGCTCGGACTCTCGATGGGCGCCGTGCCGCTCACGGGACTCGGCCCGTCGCTGTCGTTCGCGGGGCTGCTGCTCGCATTCACGCTCCTCCTCGTCGAAGTGCTCGCGCGCGATGTGAGTCTGACGCTCGTGGCGGCTCCGTTGGCGGCGATTCAAACGGCGCTCGCCGGCATAGTCGGACTCACGCCCGGTCGCGGCGCTGAAGGCGTGCGCGGTGTTTGGTTGTTCGCGCACATCGCCCTGAGCTTTGCTGGAATTGCGGCCTTCGCGACGGCGGCTGCGGCGGGGGTCATGTATTTGGTGCAGCGACGTGAGCTCAAGTCGCGCCGCTTTGGCGCGATCTTTCGCTTCTTCCCGCCGCTCGCCACGCTCGATCGAGTGAATCAGATCGCGGCGATCGCGGGATGGCTCGGGCTCACACTCGGTCTGGTCCTCGCCGGGACATACTCGGTCACCTACCGCGAGCTGAACCTGCCGCAGTTGCTGTGGGGTACAGGCGCCTGGCTCGCGGTGTCCTGCCTCGTGCTCGGCCGCGCCATGCGAGGATGGCAGGCGCAGCGCGCCGCGAAATACTCGAGCATGGCGTTCGGCGCCGTGCTCTTGTTGTACGTCGCGTTTCGCGTTGTTGGACCGGGCGCGGGGCAATTCCTATGAGCGCCTATCCGCTCATGCTCGAAGGCACGGCGCTTTCGGCGCTCGTCGTCGGCGGTGGGCGAGTCGCAACGCGCAAGGTGAACGCGCTCGTGGCCGCGGGCGCATCGGTACGGGTGCTGGCACCCGACGTGTCCGCCGAGCTCGAGGCGCTGGCCGCGAACCATACCGCGCTTCGAGTCATTCGTGGCGAGTATGCAATCGACCAACTGGGCGACGCGCTCTTCGTCGTCGCCGCAACGAACAACGCGCGCGTCAATGCGCAAATCGCCCGTGATGCGCGTGCCCGCGGCCGCCTCGTCAATGTCGCGAGCGCGCCGGAGCTGGGGAACGCCGTGACGCCGGCCGTTCATCGCGCCGGCGACATCGTGATCGCTGTTGCGACGGGCGGCGTGCCGACCGCTGCGGCGCGGATTCGCGATGCGCTCGGCCGCACAGTCGACACGCGATACGCCGCCGCCGTTGGGGAACTCTCATCGTTGCGACAATCGCTGCTCGACACCGATCAACGCGATCGCTGGACGAAGGCGACAGCCGCGCTGATTGGTCCTGACTTCTGCGAGCACGTCGAGTCGGGCACGCTCACGCCGAGGGTGGACGAATGGCGCTGATCGTCGTCGGTCTCAACCATCGCGGAGCGCCGCTCGACGTGCGCGAGCGCGTCGCCTATCGCGCAACGGAAGTCGCGCCCGCGCTCGAAGCGCTTCGCGACGGGTGCGGTATTCGCGAATCGGTGGTGCTCTCGACGTGCAACCGCACCGAAGTGTACTTCGTCGAATCGGACGTCGACGCGACGCCCGCGGTGTGGAGTGAATTGTCGGCCCGCCTCGGAACGGGGATCGACGCGTCGGCATACGGATACGTGCGTCGCGATCGCGACGCGGCGTCACATCTCTTTCGCGTCGCGAGCGGACTGGATTCGATGGTCCTCGGCGAGGCGCAGATTCATGGGCAGGTCCGCGACGCCTGGGAACACTGCCGTGCGCATTCCGGCCCCGTCCTCAACCGATTGTTCCAAACATCGCTCTCCGTGGCCGGACGTGTGCGGAACGAGACGTCGATCGCGCGCGGCGCCGCCTCGGTGAGCTCCGCGGCCGTGCAGCTCGCGAAGCAGATCTTTGGATCGCTCGCCGGAAAGCGCGCCATGGTGCTCGGCGCCGGGGAAATGGCGGAGCTCGCGCTCGAGTGCCTGGGCGATCAGGGCGTGCGCACATCGATCGTGGCCAATCGCACCTTCGAGCGCGCGAACGAGTTGGCGGGCCGCTACGGCGCGGTGGCGATGCACTACGACGAATGCTGGAAGGCATTGGCCGATGTCGACGTGCTCGTTTGCTCGACGGCCGCGCCGCGCGCCGTAGTGTTCGTCGATCACGTGCGCCCCGCACTGGCCTCACGAGGCGACCGCCCGCTCTGCATTCTCGACATTGCCATGCCGAGAGACGTCGACCCGGCGGTCGGCGATCTCGCGAATGTGTTTCTCTACAATCTCGACGATCTGCAAGCCGTGGTATCGGCGAATCTGGATCGCCGGCGCGCCGAGCTGCCGACGGCTGAGGAGTTGATCTCCACGGAAGTGGAGCGGTACTGGGAGTGGGTTGCCGGGTTGGCTGCCGTTCCGGTCCTCACGGAGATGCGCACGCAGATGGACGCGGTTCGCGCCCGGGAGCTATCCGATGCATTGCGCCGTCTGCAACACCTTTCGCCCGACGAGCGGGCGATCATCGAAGATCTTTCAAGGAGACTCATGAACAAGTTCTTGCACGAGCCGACGGTTCGTTTGCGGGCCGCGGCGGCGAACGGTCGAGGTCTCGGTGTCGTGGATACGGTGCGCTATCTCTTCGGTCTCGAGCGAGCACCGGTAGACGGGGCGCGGCCGGCGCCGCGTGACCGGAGCGGCGAATGACGCGGCGCGTCCTGGTGACGGGCGGCGCCGGATTCATCGGCTCGCACGTGTGCGAAGTCTTTCTCACCGAAGGCTGGACGGTCGACATCCTCGACGATCTGTCGAGCGGCAAACGCGAGAACATTCCGGCCAAGGCCACACTCCACCTCGGCGACATTCGCTCGGCGGAGTCCGCGGAGCTGATCTCCGGCGGAAACTTCGACGCGATCGTCCATCTCGCGGCACAGATCGACGTGCGGCGCAGCGTGGAGGAACCCGCGTTCGACGCCGGCGTGAACATTCTCGGCACCCTCAATATTCTCGAGGCCATCCGCCGGCGCGGAAGTCCCGACAAGACGCGCGTGGTCTTTTCCTCGACCGGTGGCGCGATCTACGGCGACCTCGTGAAGCCGCCGACGTCCGAGACGGAGCCGAAGGAGCCGGATTCGCCCTACGCCATCTCCAAGCTCGCCGTCGAGTATTTCCTCTCGTACTACGCACGCATTCACGGTTTCAAGCCGGTAACCGTGCGCTTCGGCAACGTCTACGGTCCGCGTCAGGATCCCCATGGCGAGGCCGGCGTCGTCGCGATTTTCTGCGGACGCATTCTCAAGGGCACGCCGCTCACGATCTTTGGCGATGGGGAGCAGACGCGCGACTATGTGCACGTCGCCGACGTCGCGCAGGCGATCTATGTCGCCGCGACCGCGCCGCTGGCGAAGGCGTATGGCATCGATGATCGTGCGTTCAACATCGGCACCGGAACGGCAACGTCGGTCGTCGATCTGACGAAGACACTGCTCGCTGCGGCGGGCGCCACGACGCCGATCGAGTTCGCACCGAAGCGGCCGGGTGAGCTGCTGAACTCCTGTCTCGCGGTCGAGAAGGCGCGCACGGTCCTGGGGTGGCAACCGCGTTTCACGCTCGCCGAAGGCCTTGCTGATACGTTCCGTTGGTTCGCCGGACGCGCCAACGCCACTCACGCCACTTGACCTCTCCGATCGTGCCCATCGTGTCCATCGTTCTGCCTATGCTCTTGCAGGCTACACGCGGCGCCGTGCCGTCGAGTCCCGTCGATCTCGTGTTGGCCGCGACGACGGTCACGCAAATCGTGCTCGGGCTTCTTGCGGTGCTGTCGCTGTTGAGTTGGGCGATCATGTTCGGCGTGTGGCTGTCGCTCGGAAAGGCGACGTCGGCCGCCGCGAAGTTTGCGCACGACTTCGACGTCATCGGCCGGCTCGACGACGCCGGCGCATTGGCAAAGCGCACGCCGCCCAGCGCCCTTCCGCGATTGTTTCTCCGTGCCATGCATTTCGTGGCCGACGCACGCGTGGCGAACCAGCAAATGCGTGAACGCGCGACGCCCGCTGTGGGCGACGCGCCGCACGCCGCAACGCTGAGTGGCTCGCAAATCGAAACGCTTCACCTCCTGCTCGATTCCGATGCCTCCGACGAACGCGATCGGCTCGGCCGTTTTCTTCCGTGGCTGGCAACGATCGGTTCGGCGAGTCCGCTGATCGGTCTCCTCGGCACGGTGCTCGGCGTCATCGATTCGTTTCTCGGGATCGCGTCGAAGGGATCAGGAAATTTGTCGGCGGTCGCACCGGGAGTCGCCGAAGCACTCATCGCGACGGCGGCGGCGTTGTCCGTCGCCATTCCCGCGACCTTTGGCTACAACATTTTTGCGAATAAGCTCAATCGCTTCGACGGGCGAATGGAGAGCTTCAACACGTCGGTGATCGCGTTGCTCGTGCGCGAAGGCCGGATCTGACATGGCGCGCCGCCGACGGCGTCATCGGTATGAGCTGAATGCCGACGTCAATGTCGTGAGCCTCATCGACGTGATGTTGTTGTTGCTCGTGATCTTCATGATCACGGCGCCGATGATGCAGGGCGGCGTGGATATCGCGCTGCCGCAGGCGCAGGCCAAACCGCTCGAATCGAAGGACGGCATCACGATCACCGTGAACACCGCCGGGCAAGTCGTGGTCGACAACGTCCCGTATTCGATCAAGAATTTTCGTGTCGCGATCAAGGGTCTGCCGGCGAACCGAATTCGCAACGGCGTGTATCTCAGAGCGGACCGGGGCGTCCCTTACGGTACGATTGCGCAACTCCTGGGGATCATGACCGCAAACGGAATCACCAACGTCGGGCTCGTCATGGAGCCGGAAGAGATTCGATAGCGTGGTGGCCGCCGCGCAGCAGCGTCTGTCGACGGAGTTCGCGGTCGCGCCGGAGCCACGCCTGTCGACCGGAGTCTTCGTTTCGATTCTGCTGCACGGGGCAGTGATCGCGGCGTTCATTGTGTTGCGATCGGGATCGTCGGCGCCGTTGCCGCCAATGTACAAAGTGCAGCTCATCGCGGCGCCGGCGGGAGAGCGCGCGATCGGTGTCGTTCAGAACGAGCCACAGCCAACTCCGCCAAAGCCGGCACCCACGCCGCCTGTGGCCCCCGTCACAAAATCCGTCCCGCCAACGGTAAAGGCACCGCCGAAGACGAAAGCACCCCCCAAGGCAGCGCCGGCTCCCGTTGTCGCAACGCCGACACCGCCAACGAAAGCGGCTCCGCCTCCCACGGCAGCGCCCGCCGCCGGCGGTGGTCCGACGGGCGGCAAAGGGGCCGACGTCGCTAATGTCGATACACCGGGAATTGATTTTCCCTATCCTTGGTACACGCAGAACATCACTCGTCGCCTGATCCTCGCGTTCGGGCAGCCGAAGATCGCGCTCACTGCCGAGGTGCGTTTTATCATCAGGCGAGACGGGACGGTCGATCCGGAGAGTATTCGCATGGTGACGCCGTCCAGGGACTATTCGTTCAATCAACAAGCGCTCGGTGCGGTCGAGGCAGTGGCGAACGCCAAACTCTTCGGACCGCTACCACCTGGTTTCCAAGAAGATATTCTTCCCGTCACGTTTCGTTTCTCACCCAATCTCACTCGATGACGCGTTTCTCTCGGGCATCTCTGTGTTTCGCCGCCGGCCTGAGTCTGATGTCGGCTGCGAGCCTTCGCGGCCAGGACACGACTTATCGTGGGATTAAGCTCAACGGCGCGTACGATCCGTCGCACGATCGGGTGAGCATCGTCGTTCTGCCCGTCGCCGGCGCGTTCGGCGACTCCGTTCGCGCGATCATTCAACGCGATCTCGACTTCAGCGATCGGTTCACCGTCATCCCGATCGACAGCGCAGATCCGAACGCGCTGCGCGGCGACGGACCCGCCGCCGGGTTGGCCTACCAGGTGTTTGCGCGGCTCAATGCGTCGGCCGTGGTCCAAATCACGCCGGTCGCGGCCGGATTGCATGTCGTGTTGCACGACGTCGCGTCGAGTGCCGTCGTCAACGTGAAGGACTTCACGTTGCCCGCGTCGGGGCTGAATCGCGATTGGCGGCTGTCGATTCATCAAATCTCGGATGAAGTCGAGCGCTGGGTCACCCAACAGCGCGGCATTGCGTCAACCCGCATCGCGTACGTTCGCGGTCAGAACATTCGAATTGTCGACAGCGACGGTGCCTCGGAGATCACGGTGCCCACGGAGGATTGCGGCGTGAGTCCGGCGTGGAGTCCCAATGGATTGACGCTCGCCTATGCGACGTGCGGTGCAGACTCACGCATCTACATCATGGACCTCCCCACGGGACGATCGCATTCGCTGATCGGACCGGTTCGAAACACCATCTTCATCACGCCGTCGTTTTCGCCCGACGGCAGTTCGATCGTCTATTCGCGGCAAGGCGAAGATCAGGCTGATCTCTACCTTTCGCGTGTGGCGGGGGGCGAGGCGCCGCGGCGCCTGACGACCGCGCGCGGCGTGCTGAACACCAACGCCATGTTCAGTCCCGATGGGCGTCGAATCGTTTACGTCAGCAGCGCTCTGGGGCACCCGGAGTTGTATATTATTGACGCGGACGGCACCAACGCCAACGTGCTCACGGACTATGAGACCGACGATAAGAACTATCGCTCGGATCCCGATTGGTCGCCGGACGGTCGGACCGTCGCGTATCAGGAGCGGACGAACGGCAACTTTCAGGTTCGCACCATTCGCGTGACCGGGAGCACCCGGAAGTACCTGACCAGCGAAGGCGAAAACGAACAACCGTCGTGGGCGCCCGATGCGCGGCACATCATCTTCACGTCGACCCGCACCGGCGTTCGGCAGCTTTGGATTCTCGACAGCGAGTCCGGAAAAATGCGCCAGCTCACGAAGTCGGGCGGCTCGCGCCTTGCCGCCTGGTCGCCGAGAATCGCTGCGCAGCCCTGAGCAGGGCCGAAGAACCTTCATACCACATCATGAAACACCGTTCGTTCGTGCAGCCCGTCCCGTCACCCTTCGGAGTTCCGACATGATGCGTACTCGGCGGATCGCAGTACTGACCATGGCGATGCTGTCCGTGGCCGCGATTGATGCATGCCACAAGAAGCCGGAGCCGGTCCCTGTGCCGCTTCAGACGGCCGTGCCGGGCCCGAATGCGGACAGTGCTCGTCGCGCCCAGGAAGAAGCGGCGCGCCGACTCGCCGCCGACGAAGCGGCACGGCGCCGCGCCGACAGCATCAATGCCGCTGACGCTGCCGCGCGCAACGCGGCCGGCGGAACGGCGGGTCTGCGAACCACCCTCACGACGACCGTGCACTTCGCGTATGACCAGGCCGACCTGCGCCCCGAAGACAAAGCGCTGCTCGACGCCAAGATTCCTATTCTTCAGGCCAATCTCGGCGTGATGATACGCATTGCTGGGCACACCGACGAACGCGGCTCCGACGAATACAATCTCGCGCTCGGACAGCGGCGCGCGGCAGCGGTGAAGGCCTATCTCGTGCAGCACGGGCTTCCCGACGCGCGGTTCGAGACAATCAGCTACGGCGAAGAACGTCCCGCCGCTCAAGGCGCGAACGAAGGCGCGTGGTCGCAGAATCGACGCGCCGAGTTCGAGATCACGGCCGGCGGGCAGACCCTCAAACGACCATGACGAGCTGGAACGCTTTCGCGAAAGTAGTCGCGCCGATCATCCTCTGCACCGCGAGCGGTTGTCTCGCGTCGAAGGGTGACATTCGGCTGCTGCAGGATGAGCTTCGCGCGTCGCGCCAACAATCGGCGACGGGCGATGCCGCGATCATGCGCGCCGACACACTGCGGCGACAACAAATCGCCGTGCTGTCCGCGACGCTCGACCGCATGCTCGACTCGCAACGAGTAGTGTCTGCACGCCTGGCCTCATTCCAGGCCACCGTGAATGGACAAATGGATGTCATGGGAGAGCAGTTGGTCAAGTTCCAGGCGCTCCTCGGACAAACAACGCGGAACGTGCAGGACGCGCGTGCCCAGCTCGAGGCGCTGAAGGAGCAGGGAATCGCCGGCGCGGCCGCGGCCTCTGCTCCGCCATCAACGGACACGTCGCATCGTGCCGGTGCCGCCAATGGCCTTCCCGGGCCCGCGACGCTCTTTACATCGGCCAACGACCAGCTCAAGCAGGGCAGCTATCGAACCGCGCTCAGAGGCTTTGACCAGCTATTGTCCACGTATCCCGACTACGAGCAAGCCCCGCTCGCCCAGCTTCACGTGGGCGATGCCTACGGGGCCGACGGGAACACCGCGGCAGCGGACTCGGTATACCAACTCGTCGCGACCAAGTACCCCAAGAGCGACGAGGCGGCCACGGGTCTCTACAAGCACGGCAAGTTCTTGTGGGACTCGAATAAGAAGCCCGACGCGCGCGTCGTGCTGCAACGTGTCATCAAGGACTATCCTGGCTCTTCCGGCGCGCTACTCGCAAAGGACTTGCTCGGTCGGTAGTGGAGCGTAGGAGCTGAATGCCGATTCCGAAGACGATGTCCGGAGAAATGCCGTTCCTCGATCACCTCGAGGAGCTGCGTTGGCGAATCATCTATTCGCTCGCGGCCGTGATCATCGGCATCGGTGTCGGCTTCTTCGTCTCCATCAAGTTCGACATCATTGGACTGCTGGCGCGGCCGATCTTGCCGCTCATTCCCGAGCACAAGCTCGTCTACACGCATCCTGGCGAAGGCTTCAGCGTCATTCTGAACGCCGCGACCACGATTGGAATGGTGATCGCCGGGCCCGTGATTTTGTATCAGCTGTGGCTATTTCTCGCCCCGGCGCTGCATCGCCACGAGAAACGCATCGCCATGGTGGTGCTCTTCACCGGGGTGCTGTTGTTCGTCGCCGGCGCCGCATTGGCGTACTTCGTCGTCGTTCCGCTGGCGCTGCCGTGGCTCATGGGCTTTGGCGGACCGTCGCTTGTCGCACTCATCACCGCGGAAGAGTACTTCAGCTTCGTCTTCGCCATGGTGATGACGTTCGGCGTCAGCTTCGAGATGCCCATCGTCATTCTCGCGCTGTCGGCGCTCGGCATCGTCACGCCGCAGTTCCTGTCCAAATATCGGCGTCATGCGGTCGTGCTCATCGTCATCATCGGCGCATTTCTGACCCCGGGCGACCTGGTCTGGACCACGATTTGGCTGTCGGTCCCGCTGTACGGCCTGTATGAGTTGAGTGTGGGCGCGGCGTATCTAATCCATCGTCGAAAAGAAAAGCGGCGTCTCGCGGCGCTCGACTCGTGAAGCGGTGGGTAGTCGCTGCACTGTGTAGTGTCATATGCGCGCACGCCGCTGCGTCGCAGGTCATCCCGCGATTGCCGGGCGGACGTCCCG
>JBDUEJ010000080.1:0-22434 GCA_040002475.1 bacterium
TGATCCGCATGGGGTTCAGGGGGTCGCGGGTTCAAATCCCGCCGTCCCGATTTAACACATTGAAATTGAACGACTTACGGCGACTTCTGTCGCCGTTTTGTTTCGGGTAAACATACACCACAAGTCGACGTCCCTAAGTGACGTCACTGTACACGCTTAGAGAATCGTGCGAGCCGTTTAGGAGCGGCACGACCCGAAAGGTCCGCGAATCCTGGTGTATGTTTGGCGCGTTTTTGCACCATGCCCTGCCAAATCTCGCCACGCGCGTCCCGATTTCTGTTCGGAATCTGCGTCTTAACGTCGCACTCTGACGCTTTAGAGATCTTGAACGCTGCCGCGGCTTAACGGCCGGGAGCGGATCCCCAGTGCGGACGCGAGTCGCATCGTCGGCCTGATGCGCTTCTCTCAGTGAGTGGGCCTTTGTTTGACACGAGCGTAGCGGAGCCTCCTTGGGGTAGCTCGTGTGAGAGTTCTCTCGTAATTTTTCGCCTTACCGTACCCACCGCGCTCTTCCCCCGGCCGTCTCCGTCGTACGATCCGCGATGCAGATCAGAAGGGTGTCCCAAGAGAAGAGCTGTGAGTCGCTGACGTGGGTCTTGGTGGACAACGCGCCGACGCCGGTGAGTCGCTTCGTCGACGTAAGGCCGCGTCAGCGGCCGACGGCGCTCTGTCCGCAGTGTGAGCGACCTGTTACGCTGAAGCTCGGACGCATTCGAGGGCATCACGCAGCGCATCGGCCGGGGGATCGCGCGTGCCTTGCGACGCAGCCGGAATCGGCGCTTCACATCAGCGTGAAATGCCACATCGCGGAGGAACTCCGCCGCGCAGGTCGCGAAGGGATTCCGTTGATCGTCGCTGAACGGTGTGTGGTTGGAGGAAGTGGTCTCCCGCTGACTTTAGCGACGCTGTTGCCGCACGAACGCTCAGCATCCCCGTGCGAGGCAGTTCAGGAGCATCTCGTTGCGCAGGGCTGGGACGCCGTAGTCCTCGAGCGCCGCATAGCGGGCCACGAACGCGACGCTGATGCGACGATAGCTCGCACGCCGGATATCGTGCTCCTCAAGCAGGGCGTTCCCATTCTCGCCATCGAGGTGTTCGTCACGCATCGGGTGGACGAGATCAAAGCGCAGGCGCTCGCAGCCCTCGGAGTGCCGTGGGCCGAGGTCCAAGCCGATCAGTCGCTAATCTCGACCGCTCCTTGGAGGTACGACGTTCCTCGCCCGATCGCGCAGCTGAGTGGTCATGGTCTCTGGCGATGCGCGAGGCACCAGCGTGAACACGAAGAGTGGATTGCGGACGAGGCTCGCCGGCGTGAGCTCGAGGCGCGCGAGGAGGAGGCTCGACTCGCGCTTGCAGCCGCAAACGAGGAACGGAGGCGTGAGCTATTCGAGCGACTCGCGGTGCACACGACGACCGTGCGGGGGGTTCGTATCGCGGATTTCTACCTAACCAACGGGCAACGCCGCCGGCGCTATTACTTCGTTACCGAAGAGGCAGGTTACTCCGGCCGACACATTGCTTTGGTTGAAGGCGAATCGACCGTTGCGAGCTGGGCTCCTGACTTCGAATCCGAAGACTCCAGGCGGCGCGTTTGGCAGGCTCTTCGCGATGCGTGGCAGAACGACTGCCGCGAGCTGCAGCGCGAGGAGCACTCCACCATGGACAGCCCCATGCAGTGGCTGCACGGCCCTCTAGCGATGATCATCGCGACGTTCGTGCGGAGCCGGACGGCCGAGAATGTACGTGCCCTGTTGGAAGCGTTTCCTCCGCGCTTCGAATCGGCGCGCGACGGGCCGTGGGTCGGAAGCCGTAGCTTGAGGGACCTCAGTTGGGACGGGCAGCAGGGCGAGACGCTGTGTGTGCATCCCAGCGTCGCACGGTAAGAGCACGGCGCGCGTTCAGCCCAGCGCGGAAATGCTCGACGGAGTTTCTGGCCGATATGGAACGGATCGAACCGGTTAGTGCCGGGGTTCTCAGCCCGGCTCGATCGTACAGCGAACCCCTGTTCCCCGATCTGGCCAGGGAACGCAACGACGCCATCGTCAAGATAGTCAGGAGTGACTATCGCCTTGAGCCGCAAAGTTTTCGCGAACTCGATCTCGGCACCGCCCTTCGACGGTTGGGCGGGGAAACCCGCACGCGTTAACGATACACGCCCGCGCGGCGGTGTTCAATCGCCGCGGTCACGCTTGAGCATTCAGACCGTCTAGTTCATCTTTCCTAAAGCGAGCGCACCCCCATTGCGGGGTGCCCGGTGCAGGACGGCCGCCCCAGCGAGGGTAGCGTGACGCCATCGTCAAGATAGTCAGGAGTGTTCATCGGCGGGTTGTTTCCGCCAGTCCCCGTCAACCTGCGAATCGCTGGGGAACGGCATTGGCGCAGGTTATCTCACCTCCCACCTTCGACGTTGCGTTCTCGCGCGACGCGCTTGGCGCGGCCTGGCTGCGTTTGAAGGAATCGAAGACCGACATCCTCACCCATCGGGTCAAGATCCCGGGCGGGTGGGACGGTGTGACCGTTCGCCGCTTTGAGCGGCAGCTGAATCAGCACCTGGCTGCTATTGAGCGCCAGGTTCGATCGGGCCGCTACACATTTCGCCCGTTTCTCTACCACTTCCAGCCGAAGGTCGATGGAGGAGAGCGAAAGATCGCATACTCCGGCATCCGCGACCGCATCGTGCAGGCTGCCCTTCACGACGTGATGGCGCCGGCCATCGATGCGCGGCTGACGGACAGCGCGTTCGCGTATCGAAGTGGGATTAGCACGCATGACGCGATTCGTCGCATCTATGCGGTTACCACTCGAGGGCAGGCGTATTTCGTAAAGTCGGATTTCGTGAAGTTTTTCGACAAACTTGATCATGCACGACTCCGGGTTCTTCTCGACGGGCTGGACGTCGATGTCCGCGCACGGCAACTCGCATGGCGGTTCCTGCGGACCGGCGACGTCGCGCGTGATGTGGCTCGCAAGGAGAGATCGTACCCACCCAGTCGCGGTCTTGGTGTGCCGCAGGGCGGAGTGATCTCCGGGCTGCTGGCCAATCTCTACCTCGCATCGTTCGACGAAGCGGTGCGCTCCGTGCCAGGCACGACGCTGGTCCGCTATGCGGACGATTTCCTCGTGTTCTGCCGCGATGAAGAGACATGCCGAGCAGCGCTCAGCACTATACGGGAGAGCGCGAACAGCGTTCACCTAGAACTTCACGACGGTACAAAAACTGTCGAGTGCGGGCACATCGACGATGGGGTCAACTTCGTCGGCTTCCGAGTTCGAGGCACTCGCATCTCGGTCAAGCCCACGAACGTCGTGAAGTTCAAGCGCCGGCTTGATGGAGTGATCCGAGCACATGTCGCGCGGCTCGACGACCGGACATATGAGAACGCGCGTGAGTGTGTTCAAAACACGTTATTTCACATCAACCGCAAGGTTGTTGGTATCGAGATCGAGCCTGGAGTCCATCGAAGCTGGATCGCCTGTTTTCGAATAGTCAACGATGTCGCACAGGTCCGGCAATTGGATCGTTGGATGCGTGGACGGATCTCAGGGATGATGAGGCGCGTCGGATTTCGTCATGCGTCTAGGTCCGAACTTCTCGCGGCGGGCTATCACCCATTGCTGCGCGAGTACTGGAGTGTCCGCCGGAAAATGGGTGCACCCGTCTTTCCATTTCGCGGAATGGTTGGCACCTCGGACTCCGAGTCATCGGCAGTTCAGGAAGGCGCACTGTCGTACGAAGTGCAGGATCCGTTGCGAGTTGAGAAGGGGACGTAAGGCTAACGGCGATGCGGACCACGGTGGCCGGCCTCCCTGGCACGGGTGCGGAGATGCCCCAGGATCTGGTCAATCACCAGCGTCTGCGTAATGACCGCGACGATCCGCACAGCAGTGTAAGCGAGTGCGGGAGTTCATCGATTTATAACAAATAGTATCAAACGCCGTGAGCGAATCTGCTCCGGCGTTTTTTTTGAACGACGCGGCCTCGCCGTGTACGAGATCGGTCCCTTGACTATTCGACAGGAAGGCAATATCCTCTCCTCGTTCATTCGACAGGAGCCCGTCCATGGCCACGTCTGCCGACGTTCTACAGGGGACACTTGATCTTCTTGTCCTCAAGGCGCTGTCGCTCGCCCCGCTGCACGGATGGGGCATCAGCCAGCGCCTTCAACAATTATCGCGCGATGCGCTCAAGGTAGGACAAGGCTCGCTTTATCCGTCGCTCTATCGCCTCGAGCGCAAGGGCCTCGTAAAAGGTGAGTGGGGAACGACGGAGAATAATCGCGAAGCCAAGTACTACCGGCTCACGGCCGCCGGGCGGCGCTCGCTCGCCGACGAAATGTCAGATTGGCGGCAATTCGTCAGCGCCGTCGATCTCGTTCTCGTCGCGGAATCGTGAAGAGAGCTCGCACGCGCCTCGTCGAGCGATTCCATCTTTGGCTCCGCGCGTTGCTGTTCCGCACGCGCGTCGAGACGGAAATGGACAAAGAGATTCGGATCCATCTCGAGATGGAAACCGACAACAACATTCAGCGTGGGATGTCGCCGACCGAAGCAAAGCGCGCCGCGCTGCTCGCGTTCGGTGGCGTCGAGCAAACGAAGGAGGCGGTCCGCGACGAACGCCAAACACTGTGGCTCGATCAATTCGTTAGTGATCTCAAATTCGCGGTGCGCGGGTTTCGACGACAGCCGGCGTTCGCCGCCGCCGTGGTCACACTGATCGCCCTCGGCGTCGGCGCCAACGCGGCAATGTTCAGCGTTGTCCACCATCTGTTGCTCGCCCCCCTGCCGTATGCCGACGGCGATCGCATGGTCAGAGTCACGTCGACTGCCGGTGGCGGACGACTCTTGACATCAATGACGACGGCAAGCGTCGATCGGTGGCGCGCGCGTATCCGCACCATCGAGTCGATCACCGTTATTGACAACCGGCGGTTCGAGCTTGGCGATACGGCGCGCGGACCGACCGAACGGATCGAAGGCGTCGAGATTGCACCCGGCACAATGGCTTTCGTCGGAATGCGGCCGCTGGTCGGACGCGACATTGAGGCTGCCGATACGCTTCGCGACGCCGTGCCGGTCGCACTGCTTTCCTACAGCCTTTGGCAACGGGTCTTTGGCGCTCGCATCGACGCGATTGGTCGCACGATCGTGGTGAACAATGTTCCGCACACAGTGATCGGCGTGATGCCCCGAGAGTTCTCGGTTCCGTTCAGCGACGGCGCGCAAGTCTTTCCGTCGTTCCGCGGTGGCAGCCCAGATCGCTCGGTCGATGTCATCGCGAAGCTACGTCGCGGCGTGACGGTCGAGACGGCCAATCGAGAGTTCGCGGCGATCTTCACGAATCTCGACAAGAACAGATCAGAAGATGCGCCACGTGTTGAGCGAGCCATCGATCAAGTGCCGGCCGACGTCAAGCGCACCGTGTATTTGATGTTTGGTGCCGTCGGCATCGTCTTGCTCATCGCCTGTGCAAACGTCGCGAATCTGTTGGCGACCCGAGCCTGGTCCCGCCAACGGGAGTTCGCCATTCGTGCCGCGATGGGCGCCGGGAGAGCGCGTCTCGTTCGCCAGGTGTTCGTCGAGAGTTTCACGCTCGCGCTGATCGGCGGCGCCACCAGCATCGCAGTCGCGGCCGGGACGCTGCAGTTGTTGAGCGCACAATCGCAAATCAATCGATACACGGCCGGCTCGCGTCTCGAACCGGCGGTACTCCTCTGGCTCGTCGGAGTCTCGGTGGGCACCGGATTTCTGTTCGGTCTTGCACCAGCGATTTTCGTTTCGGCCGATCGCGCGACTGAGGCGCTGAAGGCCGGCAATAGATCGGTGGCGGGAAGTCCTTCGGCAAGACGTTTGCGAGGCGGGTTGGTAATTGGCGAAGTGGCATTGTCGGTGGTGTTGCTCGTTGCGTCTGGCCTTCTCATACGCACGATCGTCGCGATGCAGCATGCCGACGTCGGATTCCAATCGCACGGATTGTCGGGCGTGCAAATCAGCCTAACCGACAAGTCGCTCTCCGATTCCGCGGCGCGACATGCGATTCTCGAAGACATGCTCGCGCGTGTTCGTTCCATCCCGGGAATTCGCCAAGCCACCCTCGCAGTCAAAATCCCGCCGGAGTTCGTGATCGGAACCGGTCAACTCGAGATCGAAGGACGTGCAGTTCTGGCGAGCGATAGTCTCAGCGTATTGAACCTTACGATCGGGCGCCCCGATCTATTTTCTGTCGCGGGCGTTCGCATCATCGAAGGCCGCGTATTCGATAGTTATGATGTGCTCACCGACCGGAGTGGAGAGGCCGAGTTGGTCGTCAACGAAAGCTTTGCGCACCGATTCTGGCCCGACGGCGGCGCGATCGGCGCCAAACTCCGTCGTGGAAATGGGTCGTGGACGAATATTGTTGGAATTGCCAACGACATCACCGTGCCGGGCGCGGACCGACTCAGCAACGCGGTGCAGTTTTATCAGGCGATCGGTGCGTCTCCATTTCGGGCGACCGTTGCGTTTCGGTCCGATCTTCCGCCGGCGGCGGTGCTTCCGGCCGTGACCTTGGCGATCCGCGCGGCCAGCGCCAGGATCAAGATTGGAAGCACGGTGCGCCCCGACGACAGAATCGCCGCTTGGCGAATCGAGCACACGTTCACACTTCGGCTGATCGGCGCGTTTGCCGTTCTTGCGTTGCTGCTTGCCGCGTTCGGTCTGCATGCGACGATCGCGTATTCCGTGGCGCAGCGCACGCGTGAGATCGGGATCCGGATCGCGCTCGGCGCAGAGGCGGAGGATGTTATGAGTCTTGTGATTGGGCAGGGAATCAAACTGTCCGTCGCCGGCATCGTCGTTGGCGCAGTTGCTGGCGTGCTCGCGGCGCGGACGATGAGAGCGCTCCTCTATCACGTCGCCCCGTCGGACCCGGCCACGCTGATTGCCGTGAGCGCGGTGCTCGTCGGCGTCGCTGTCGTCGCGTCATATTCGCCGGCGCGGCGAGCGATCGCCGTCGATCCTGTTGAGGCGTTGCGGTCGGAGTAGTTCGCCAGCGACGTTGGCTTGTTTGGAGTCGTTACTTCGGCGCAACGCGCAGATTAGAGAAGTATGCATCGCTGCTGATGCGTGCCCAGAGCGCGATCGTTCCACGACTTTCACCCAGTCTGAGATCGTTCACCACGAGGCACGGCTGCGTGGCGCCGTTGACGTAGAACCGTGCCTTCGTGCCTGAGACTTCGATTCTCAGTTTGGTCCACGCGCCCGACTCGATGTCGACGTATGACTCATACACGCCGGGACTGTCGTCGATAGGAATTTGAATCGGGTCCTGGAAGTATGTGGCGCGATTCCACGTGGCGCGAGAACGAGAGCACCGTCCGCTGGCGCATCTTCGCGCGACGGTCGGCCTCACGGGCCGGCCGATCCGGCGCGGCAAGGGCACGCGCTCGGCGGTCGTGCGGTTGTAGCGACGGCGCTGGTCTCGGACTATACGTCGGGTGGTGGCGCCCAACTCCGCGACAATGGTGGACGAGCGCGACCGTGGTGGTGTAAGTGGTGTAAGCTTTGTGCCTCAAAAGGCGCCAAACCCCTTCGCGACTTTGGAGGTAGTCAGGCGCGCTAACGTGCGAATTTGCACGACTTTCCACGCCTGAAGCACTGTGACCGTGCAGAATGGGGTTCAGGGGGTCGCGGGTTCAAATCCCGCCGTCCCGATTTAAGACATTGCTAATAAACGACTTGCGGCAGCCTCGGCTGCCGTTTGTCGTTTCGGGTGAACATACCCCACAAGTCACGGGTCCCAAGTCATTGCCATCGTGGGATTTATAAGACCCTCAATGACGGAATGCGCGACCGCGCACCGAAGCTGGGGTATGTCTTGGGGTATGTTCTCAGCCAATTCGCCGCGAAAACCGCACGGTTTCCGGAACGCGTTGGGCGCCGGCGTCGTTTGGAAGGCGTGAAGAGCAACAACATCCGACCACCGTGGCTTTCTGAATGCTGGAACACCTGATGGACTGACAGGTCGTTCTCCATGCGAGATCCCCTTGGCGGGCGATCCCCCCGCTTGCGCGTAAGGAGCCGATCGGCAAAGCTACGCGTCATGTCTTCGTCCAAACGGCCTCCCGAGCTTCAGTCGATTCTCGACGAACTTTCGCGAGCTGGCCCATTCACCTCCATCGAAGAGGTGAACCGCCTGGCCGCCGCTCGCACGCGCGAGTACAACGCGGCTCCGCAAGTCGAGCTTGGCGGACTGTCGCCGGACGAAATGAGTCAGTTGTTGTACGGCGACTGGATATCGCAGGGCGCGTTGCGTCTCAACGACGCTCTCCGATCGAGCGAACTCGAGGGCGCGGCGATTCTCGCCGATGCGCGAACACTGCTGGAGTTCATCTCCGACGAAGGCCCGTTGAAAGAGACCGCCGCCCAGAATCTCTCTCGAGCTGCCGTGGCGGCACTACTCCCGCGTCTTCGAATGCCCGCTCAACGACGCATCGCGGTCGATGTGGGCGAGCCCTCGCCGGTGAACGAGGGCGACGTGCGTTGGCTCCCGGCGTTGCGCCACACGATGATGTTTGCCGGATTGCTCATGCGCCGAAAGGGACTCCGCGTCGCTCCGCGCGGTCGCGAGCTGCTCGCCGCTGAGCGGGCCGGCGAGTTGTATACCCTGCTTTTCAGAACCCTGTTTCGAACGCTCAATCTCGGCGTGTTCGACAGCGACGTTCGACACCGAGGGCTTCAGTCGACGATCGCGTTCTCTTTTTACAGATTGATGACCGTGGCTCGCGAATGGGCAACGTCAGAAGCGCTGGCCAGTTCCGCGTGGCTCGAAAGTGCCAAGGATCCGCCAACCGAATGGGAGTCGCAGAACGTAGACTTTCGGCACTACGCCTTCCGGCATCGTGTACTCGAGCCGCTCGTTCAATTTGGGTTGGTCGAAGAGCGCGTGCTGCCGACGGAGGATCGTTGGAAGGACCACGTCGCATACCGATCGACACCTGTCTTCGATCGATTCATTCGATTTGAGTTTCGACGACCAGCAGCCCGCGATCCATTCCTGATGCGCTAGTTTGGAACCACCGAAAGCAACGAGATCGTCCGCGTGCCACGATGCATCAGCACTGGAGGCGCCATGACCTAGATACTCCAACCTGGAGACGGTCATGGCACATGGAAGCAAGCGATGGGTTCTCGCGGCCGATACGCCCGGCGGCCGCGTGAAGCGTTCGCGCCATCGTACGACACCGGACAGGCTCGGGCGCCTCTCCGTAGGCGCGATTGTGAGGAAGAAAGACTCGTGGGACGAATGTCGTTTCTGTCGGACCGAGGCGGAGGAGTACGGGTTGCCGCCTTGGCAGCAGTGCCGTCGGTGCTGCGATGAGGAGGGCGCGCGCCGGCGCGCAGGTTGGAATCGCTGGAATTGGCTGGGGCACGCACCAGCACGTTTCCGCAGGATGCTCGAGCGCGAATTCCGGGCGCGCGTCCGCTACCTCATGGCGACGAAGCGCTACGAAGAGTTGCCGCACAGCCGCCCTCGAGACGCGGCATGGCGGTACTGGTAGCGGGTCGCGGAATTCGATTGATGGACGACTGCGCGAAGAGCCGTTGTCTTGTTTTACGGCTCTTCCAGCTTCCCTCCCAGAAAATCGATCGCCGGTCGACCCAGGGACGCGAATGATTCACTGAGTACGTCGACGCGCTGGCAATCGTACTCGAAGCCATTATATGATTGCCACCAGAGGGTGGACGCATCTGCCTTGCCAGCCGGGTCGTCACGAACTATAATAGTTCGTTCAGAGATACATTGTGTATCTCGCGTGAAAGAGCCACGACCATGGATCTCACCAGCGCCGGCGCCATTGATGACGCTCTTAATCGCGTGGGGCAGCTTCTCGCCGCGCGGCGCTCGCCGCAGGCGATCGTCATCCTAGGCGGCGCCGCGCTCAACTTGCTCGGCATCGTCGAGCGAGCCACAACGGACGTCGACATTCTCGCGATGGCCGATGCGCCAGAGCCCGAGCATGCAGGCGAAGCCGAGGCGCATCCACGGCACATTCAGCGGCCGCCTGAGCCACTGCCGTCTGCCCTCACCGACGCCGCACGGATTGTTGCACGCGACCTCGATCTTCCCGACGACTGGTTGAACTCCGGACCAGCGTTACAGTGGCGCGCAGGACTTCCGCTCGGTCTCGAATCTCGAATTCAGTGGCGGCGTTACTCCGCTCTGGGTTGGCCTCGTCGATCGATACGATCTGATCTTCTTCAAGCTATTCGCCGCCGCTGACTCGAGTGGTCCACGCAGCGTTCATTCTCGGGACTTGGCTGCGTTACGACCGACGTCAGCGGAATTGAGCGAGGCCGCGGAGTGGGTCGGACACAGGATGCATCGCCCGCGTTCGCCGTGGTTCTTGAACAGGTGCTCGCCCATGCGCGCAAAGACCTCAATATCCAGTAAGTCGTCCAAGCCGTCACGAACATTGGCGAAGTCGACGGCGCCTCGCATTGAGAAGGCGCACGACGTGTCTCTCGACGCGCTCGCGAAAGATCTTCGCGATGCGACGCTGGATGTGATCTGGCGGCAGTGGGCGTCACTTGGCGCCGGTGCTGCATCTCGTTCACATGCCCACGCCGTTGTCGATCCCGAGGCGCTCGTGCTCGCGTCCCTCGCGTTGGTTTCGAATGAGCCACGACTTGCAGATCTTCTTCATGACTGGATCACGCGCAACGCGGATCTGTTAAGCGTTCAGCGGGCGAAAAATCTGGCACGCGACCACGATGCAGCAACCCGGTCGCTCATCGGAGACGGTCTCCAATGGCTTGCGAGTATTGCGGTCGATGAGGGGAAGGACCTGCGTTGGCGCTCATTGCTCACCGGCGAACGCACCGCCGGTTCGCCTTGGATTGCGCCGTCCGTGCGCAGTGCGAAGAGGCGCGCAGTGCGCGTGCGCGTGGCCGAACCGTCGGTGCTCATGCTTCGTCTTCGTCTGGCGTTCGGTGTCGGCGTGAAGGGAGATCTAATTTCGTGTCTCCTCTGCCTGCCCGATGAACCAACGACAGTCCGCGCTATCGCCGATATGACGGGCTATACGCCAGCCGCCGTTCGCCGCGCCGCTGAAGACTTGGCGGCGGCGCAGTTCATCGAATCGCGGGACGCACAGCCTGCCGCATATCGTCTCTCCCGGACAGGCTGGAACGCCTTGTTGAAGTTCGACGACGAAACGCTGTCGTGGAAAGACTGGCGGCACGTCTTCGCGTTTGCGCTGGCCTTCCTCGAGTGGTATGGAGCGACCGCCGCTGAAACGCGAACTCCGTACGTGATCGGCGTCCAGGGCAGGGAATTGCTCGAAAGACATCGGCCGGTATTCGAACGCGATCGAATCGCCCTATGGGGGCCGCACACTCGAGTTGAAGACTGGGCGTCGTTCACGACGACTGCTGTGAAGGCCCTCGCTCGTTGGATGCGGGACTCCGTGTAAACCAAAAGCCTATCGTTCGCGAGGTCGATATACGCGCACTCTCAGTAGCGGTGATACCAGGTTCCCTCGGGTCGTTGGATGACGCGAGTCGTCAACGCAGTCCCTTGGCGCTGATCAGTTCGAGCACGGGCTTCCGCGAAGATCTCAGGCGCTTCCTCGGGAAGATTGTGGTCGCCCCGATCCGACGATCCCGATTCGCATGCGGTTCCCACTTCGTTGAGGTGAGGAGCTCGCGCCGCTCGTGCGCCGCGAGGACGTGCAGGCGCGGTCGGTCATCGGATGCTTGCCGTACCGGCGGCCTCGGCGCGCATCGCTTCGGCGTCGTGACGCGGTGGCTGGCCGAAGAGGCGCGCGTACTCGCGGCTGAACTGCGACGGGCTCGCGTAGCCGACCTCGTAGGCGACGGCTTTGGCGCTGGCGCCACTGGAGAGCAGGCGCGCGCGCGCCTCCTGCAGCCGCAACTGCTTTTGGTACTGGATCGGGCTCACGCCGGCGACCGCGCTGAATGCGCGTGCAGCGCGGACGGGCTCATGTTCGCCAGCCGCGCCAACTCCTCGACCTGCAGCGGCTCGGCGTAGTGCTTCCTGATCCAGGCGATGGCCTCCGCCACCCGTCGCAGCCGACCGTCGCTAATCGCCATCTCCGCCAGTCGGCCCGCCCCAGCTCGTGAAGCAGGCCTCCAGTCCATGGAGCAGCGTGCGCAGATCTTGGCGCGGACAGAACTGCACCCAGAGCAAGCGCGAATGCCCGAGCACGACGACGAGCGCATAGCGCACGCCCCATGGGAATCGGCAATGGGCGAAGTCCACTTGGGCTTGGCGCCCCGGCTCGGTCTCGAAGCGGATCTCGGGCTCCGGCGGTGGGCGCAGCGTCCGGATGAAATCTCGCAACTGGGTGACCCCCCGTCGTAGCCGGCGGCGCGACACTCGGCTAACAGCCGCGTCCCGCTCAGTCGTGGGAATTCGGCCAGGCGCGCTTCGATGATCGCTCGCACGGGCTCGAGCTTGCGATGCTTCAGTGGCCGTGGGCCGTAGCGCGCTCGAATGGTGTCGATCGGCTGATCGAGCAGCCCCGCCTTGATCCAGCGGTACAGCGTCGTGCGCCCAACGCCAACGCGTCGTGCGGCCTCAGCGCGATCACCGCCGGCTTCGTCCAGCAATTGATGGAGCAACATACGCGTGAACACTCCGTGCATACGGGCTCGCAGGCAGTCGAGAGCCCTAAGGTCGGAAACGGAGAGCCGCCTGGCACGGCGACGGCTCAGGAAATGTGTTCCGTTTTCAACCGGTGGAGTGTTCCATTTACAACCGGTGCTAACAGTACCAGCGATCACAAACATGCTTTACCCGTTTGATGACCCGTTTGGCCCGTTTTTCTTCGATATTCTGCCTTTCCGAAACCGGCGCCGATGCTCGGTTTGCCTATGAAAAGCCGTCAAGTTGCCGTGATTGAGACCCCCTGAACGGCCAATGGGGTTCAGGGGGTCGCGGGTTCAAATCCCGCCGTCCCGATTTAAAACAATGCTAATCAACGACTTACGGCGGCCTCGGCTGCCGTTTTCGTTTTCAGGGGGTCTTCCGTAATTTTACACCATGATCGGCCTGTCATAAGTCGCATCCGGCTCATGGGTTGCGCGCCATTCTTCGGACCGAACTCGGAGCTTACATCCACTCTCCAGCGGGCTGAGCGCTTGGCATGGCAGCTGATTACACGCCGGCGGCCGTGAGCAGGAAGTGCGAACGTGGTGACTTCTCCGACAAACCTTCCCATAGGCGCCTGACGGCGACCATGCGGTCCTAACGGCAAACTACGAACATCAATCGCGCTTTGTATGTTCGCCAACGCCGACTGGCCTTCGCAGTCATGCATCTTTTCCGTCACATCACCGCCGCGGCTTCGAGTCTCCTTCTCTTGCAGCTTTCGCTGCTGAGCGGTGGATCGCTCTGTGCGAGCCTCACTGGAGGCGGGATGGTTGCCGGCCACGAAGCGCATGCGACCCGAGCGGCGGAGTTCGCGGCGCACCCCGCGGCCAGCCACCGAGCGATCTCTGCTGCCTCACATCGTGGGCACGCGGCTACTGTGATACCCAGTCGGTTCGCCGACGGACGGAATGATTCGTGCCCACTTACGGGACATCCGAGGCCGTGTGCGTCAATGGCCTCGTGTACGCTGCCGGTCGCCGCTCCAGTGTCGTCTGCGGCCTCCGTTGTACGCACCGGTGGCGTCACCGACCTGCCCGAGGTGTCGTTCGGCGAGACTGAATTGACGTTCGCGCCCGATTCTCCGCCTCCGCGAACGTAGTCTCTCACGCATGGCGTGTTCGTTTCCGCCTGTGCTGAGTCGCGCGACCGCAGACGCGTATGAGCATTCGCTCAACGCTCCCTCGAGAGGCAACCAACAATGTGGACCCATCGGCAACGCCGACATCGTCGCGCATCGCAAGCCGCCCAGCGCGCGCGAATCGCCGGGTTCGTCGGACTCTCGATCATCGTCGTGTGCACGACGCCAGCCTGCGCGCAAACTTACGCGGGTGACCGCGTCCTGCTCGGCGATCTGTTTACCCAGGTCCAACGCGAAAGTCCGCGGGTCTTCGCCGCGCGTGCGCTTGCCGAGGCGGCCCAAGCCCGCGTTCCAGGTTCAAGTCGCCCGCCAGATCCACAGATCCAACTCGGGTTCATGAACTACATGATCCCCCGTTTGACGCCCATGCCGACGCTTGGCATGACGCAGCTTCAGCTCATGCAGATGCTGCCGCTCGGCGGCAAACTCTCGCTTGCTGGGCGCGTCGCCGGCGCGCAGGCATCGGCAACCAGTGAGCGGGCCCGGGACGTGACGTGGGAAGTGCGAAGCGCGACGGCAATGGCGTTCTATGACCTCTACGCGACAGACCGCGGACTCGACGTGGCGCGAGAAACACTGCGTCTCCTGCAGGACATCGAGAAAACAGCCGAATCAATGTATCGGGTTGGCGGTGGTCGGCAGGCCGACGTGCTTCGCGCCCAGGTCGAGATCGCGAAGATGGCTGCGGACACGCTCCGTATGCAGGCGATGCGCACAACGATGGCGGCTCGTCTGAACGCGCTGGTCGATCGCTCTCTCGATGTCGTCGTCGGCGCGCCTGCGCTGCCGCAATTTCCCGACACGGTTCCCGAACGGCGTTGGCTCGATTCGCTCGCCGATCGTGACCGACCGATGATCCGCGCAGGTATCGACGAACTGCGCAGCTCAGAGGCGTCGGAGGCGTTGGCGCGCAAAGAGATTTGGCCGGATCTCCAAGTCGGCGTGCAGTACGCGCAGCGTGGAGGAGAAATGGGGACGGACCGTATGGGAAGTCTCATGCTCGGCGCGTCAGTTCCCGTCTTTGCGCGTGACCGGCAATTTCGCATGCGCGACGAATCCGCCGCCATGAAACAGATGGCCCAGGCAGATCTCGCGGCGATGCGTGCTGAGACACGGGGCAAGGTCGGCGAAGCGTATGCGAACCTCATGCGCGCCCGTTCGCTCACGACGCTCTATCGCACCACAGTGCTACCCCAAGCTGAAGCAACGGTCGCGTCGGCGTTTACGGCCTACCGCGTGGGAAGCGTCGACTTCATGACACTGCTCGACAACCGCATGAGCGTGAACAAATACCGGCAAGAGCTGTCCACGCTGGAAGCCGATCAAGGAAAGGCGTGGGCCGATATAGAAATGCTCATCGGACGCGAGCTGTTCGACGCGAATCACATCTCCGCGACGGTGGCAGCAACGCGAGGCGGCAAATGACAGAAAAAATGCAAGTGGAAGCGACTGGAGCGACGCCTCAACGGCGAAGCCGCCAAGTCCTCCGCGCGACGGCGTACGCCGCAGTCCTCTTCGGCGCGGTCGCCGCGGTGTACTTCGCTACTCGCGCGAAGACCGTCGTCGCCCCGTCGATGTCGTCAGGGTCGAAGGCTGGCGTTGCGGCGAGCAGCGATGGCGACGTCGGAAAGTCGGTGATGCTTTCCAACGCTGATGCTCGGCGGATCGGCGTTACGTATGCGACCGCCACGACGGGGTCGCTGGGCGGCGAGGTCCGAACGGTCGGGCAGATCACGTTCGACGAAACACATGTGCAAGCGATTTCGCTCAAGATCGACGGGTGGGTCGAACAGCTCATCGTGAATGCGACCGGGCAACGCGTTACGGCTGGGCAGCCTCTCTTGACGATCTATTCGCCGATGCTCGTCTCCGCGCAGGAAGAGCTTCTCCTCGCAAAACGCCTGCAGGCAGACGTCTCCGGCGCGAGCGGTGATGCGCGACAGAACGCCGCCGACCTGCTGGTCTCGTCTCGCCGCCGGCTCGCGTACTGGGACGTTCCCGCGAACGAAATTGCCGAGATCGAGCGGACAGGTGACGTGCACAGGACGCTCACACTTCGCGCGCCCGCCGGCGGTTATGTGCTCGAGAAGAACGTGCTTGCCGGCCAAAAGGTCATGGCCGGCGATGCTCTCTACAAAGTCGCTGACCTGACCACGGTGTGGGCCGAAGGTGAGGTGTTCGAGCAAGACATCGCTGCGATACGTATCGGCGCGGCCGTCGATATCGACTTCGAATCGCTTCCCGGAAAGCATAGGACGGGTCGAATTTCATACATCTATCCCGCGCTCAATCCGGAGACGCGCACACTCCGCGTGCGGATCGTGCTGTCGAATCCCGACCTCGCACTGAAGCCGGGCATGTACGCGACGATTCGGATTGCCGGCGATCAGCGCGCCAATGTTCTCACGGTACCACGTTCCGCGGTGCTGTCGACCGGAGAACGCAGCATCGTGTTCGTGCGAGATGTAAACGGGAAGCTTGTGCCGCGCGAAGTGGCGCTCGGGGGATCGAATGACGAGCGCATTGAGATTCTCCGCGGGCTCACGGTCGGCGAAACGGTGGTCGCTTCAGCGACGTTCCTCGTGGACGCCGAGTCGAACCTTGGCACTGCACTCGGCGGAATGGGCAACATGCCGGGCATGGAGGTCACGACATCACCCAAACCGTTGCTTCCGGTAAAAAGGAAATAGCGGCCATGCTCAAACGAATCATCGAGTGGTCCGTTGCCAACAAATTGATCGTCATGCTGTTCACGGTCGCGGCCGTGGCGGGCGGCGTGTATGCGGTTCGGCGTACGCCACTCGAAGCGTTGCCCGACCTGTCGGATGTACAAGTCATCGTGCAAGCCGACTACAGCGATCAAGCGCCGCGGATCGTCGAAGACCAAGTCACGTATCCGATCGCCGCCGAGATGCTCAAGGTGCCCGGCGCACGCACCGTGCGCGGCTATTCGTTTTTCGGCGTGTCGTTTGTCTACATCATCTTCAACGACGGGACCGATCTCTATTGGGCTCGGTCGCGCGTGCTCGAGTACCTCAACGGCATCAAGGGAAATCTTCCGACGACCGTTACGCCGACGCTCGGTCCCGATGCAACCGGATTGGGCTGGGTGTACCAGTACGCGCTCGAAGACACCACTGGACGCCTTAACCTCGCCGAGCTACGGAGCATCCAGGATTGGTATCTGCGCTACGCGTTGACCGCGGTTCCTGGCGTGGCAGAGGTCGCGAGTGTCGGCGGATTCGAGAAGCAGTACCAAGTGGACATCGATCCGGCGAAGCTGCTCGCGTATGGAATCCCGGTCACGCGAGTGATGACGGCGATTCAAAGCGCCAACAACGACATCGGCGCGATGACGATGGAGCTCTCCGAGCGCGAGTACATGGTCCGCGGACTCGGCTACCTGAAGTCGATGGCCGACATCGAGAATGTTGTCGTCGGTGCGACCCGCGACGGCACACCCATTCGAGTGGCGGAACTGGGGCGCGTGAGCATTGGTCCCGCGATCCGACGTGGCATCGTCGATTTGGACGGCCGTGGCGATGCGGTCGGCGGCATTGTCGTGATGCGTTTCGGCCAGAACGCGCTGGCGACGATCAATAACGTCAAAGCGAAGCTGGTCGAGGCGCGGAAGGGGCTTCCGCGCGGCGTGGTGGTGCTACCGGTGTACGACCGTAGTGGATTGATCGACGCCGCGATCGAAACGCTGAAGGGGAAATTGGTCGAGGAATCGATCATTGTCGCGCTGGTCTGCGTGATTTTTCTCTTTCATGTTCAGTCGGCGCTCGTCGTGATTCTGACGTTGCCGGTTGGTATTCTCATGGCTTTCATCGCCATGCGGGGCGTGGGCGTCGGGGCTGACATCATGTCGCTCGGCGGCATCGCGATCGCGATCGGCGCGATGATCGACGCTGCGATCGTGATGATCGAGAATATGCACAAGCATCTCGAACGTGCCGTTGTGGCCAAACAGGGTGGGGAGGCGGACGGAGCCGGCGGAGCGAGGTCGTTCAACGTGTCGTTGCTGACGCCGGTCGAGCGCTGGCGTGTCGTTGTTGAATCATCGAAGGAAGTTGGACCCGCGCTTTTCTTCTCGCTGCTCATCATCACCGTATCGTTCCTTCCGGTGTTCAGTCTCGAGGGGCAAGAAGGGCGGATGTTCAAGCCGCTGGCGTTTACGAAGACATTCTCCATGGCCGCGGCGAGTCTTCTCTCTGTGACGCTCGTACCGGTAACGATGGGCGTGTTCATTCGAGGACGCATCTTTCGCGAGCGCGCGAATCCCATCAATCGCGCGCTCATTCGCGTGTATCGTCCGGTGATCGACTTCGTGATGGCGCGCCGCGGTCCGGTGATCATGTCCGGCATCGTCGTCGTGATTCTCACTTGGATTCCCTGGACGCGGATCGGGAGTGAGTTCATGCCGCCGCTCGACGAGGGAACGATTCTGTTCATGCCGACGACGTTGCCCGGAATTCCGGTCGCTCGTGCACGCGAGCTCGTGCGGCAGCAGGATTCCATTCTCAAGAGCTTTCCCGAGGTAGAACACGTTTGGGGCAAGGCCGGGCGCGCGAACACCGCGACCGACCCGGCCGGCCTCGATATGATCGAGACGACCATCTCGCTCAAGCCGAAGGACCTATGGCGCGCCGGCGTCACGCATGACGGACTAGTCGCGGCAATGGATTCCGCTGTGCGCATGCCAGGTGTAACGAACGCGTGGACGATGCCAATCAAGGGTCGCATTGACATGCTCGCGACGGGAATTCGGACACCGGTCGGCATCAAGATCTTCGGCCCCGACCTCGCGGAACTGGAACGCATCGGCAAACAGATCGAACAGAACGTGCAGATGATTCCCGGTACCCGAAGCGCCTTCGCCGAACGCGCGGTGTCCGGCTACTACCTGGACATCGACATCGATCGCGCCGCGGCGGCGCGACACGGCGTCAACGTCGCTGATGTGCAAACGGTGATCGCGACGGCGATCGGCGGCATGACCATCACGCAGACGGTCGAAGGGCGGGAGCGCTATGGCGTTCGAGTGCGGTACCCGCAAGAATTGCGCGACACACCGGAGCGCCTCGCCTCAGTGCTCGTCCCCGTCAATCATGACGTGGGCGCGACACCACGCATCAGCTCCAGTGGCATGAACGGCACGTCCTCAATGGGCAATTCAGCAATGGCCGACGGAACGGCGCAGATCCCGCTGGGTCAGATCGCGACGATCAAGCAGGTGGCTGGACCGATGGTCGTTCGCACGGAGGGCGCAATGCCGACAGCGTGGGTGTACGTCGACGTCGCAGGCCGCGACATTGGAAGCTACGTGGCCGAAGCGCAGGCGATGGTCAACACCATGATGAAGCTCGCGCCAGGCTACTCGATCGTGTGGAGCGGTCAGTATGAGTACATGCAGCGGGCCAAGGAAAAGATGAAGCTCGTCATTCCGGCAACGCTGGCAATCATCTTTCTACTTCTCTATTTCAACTTCAAGAGTGTCGGCGAGTCGATGATCGTCATGCTCTCGCTGCCGTTCGCGCTCGTCGGCGGAATCTGGTTCGTCTGGGCATCGGGGTATAATTGGTCCGTAGCCGTTGCGATTGGGTTCATTGCGCTGTCCGGCGTAGCCGCGGAAACGGGCGTCGTGATGCTTATCTATCTCGACCAAGCGTGGAAGGAGCGGCTCGGTCGCGACGATCGCGCAACGGTCGCTGATCTCTATGCGGCGGTCGTGGAGGGAGCCGTCGAGCGTGTGCGTCCGAAGATGATGACTGTGACTGCGATCATGGCCGGGTTGCTCCCAATTCTCTGGGGGAATGGCACGGGCGCCAGCGTGATGAAGCGCATCGCGGCGCCGATGGTCGGCGGAATGATCTCCAGTACGGTGCTCACGCTCGTCGTCATCCCCGCCGTCTACTCCCTGTGGCAAGAGCGGCTGTTGGGGCGCGCGCACGTATCGGCCGATCATTCGGCTGAATCAATGCCCCCAACGATACTCGTGAATCCAATCCCGCTCCTGTCCCAGGTGAATACACGCCCATGAGCATGAACATGCAGGCACACTCGTCGACAGAGCACGGCCACACTGGGGCAAGTGCGGCAACGAGTGCGCATGGTGGACACGATCACGGGGCGATGATGTCCGACCCGGCGATGGCCAAGTCGATGGAAGGCGACATGCGGCGGCGTTTCTGGGTCGCGTTGGCGCTGACGATTCCGATCGCTACGATCGCTGGACACATCCCCGGCATGCCGATGCTCGTCCATCCGCCACTCGCAAGCTGGCTCGGTCTCGTCCTTTCAACGCCGGTCGTTTTCTGGTGCGGTTGGGTCTTTCTGTCAGGGTCGGTGAGCGCGCTCCGACATCGAAAGCTCGACATGTCGGTGCTGATCGCCACCGGTGTCCTCGCGGCATACGTGAGCAGCGTGTACCTGACGCTGATCGGATATCCGACCGCGTATTACGAGGCGGCGGCGATGCTGGTCACGTTCGTCCTGTTCGGCCACTGGATGGAGATGAAGTCGCGGCGCGGAACATCGGACGCGTTGCACGCGTTGTTCGATCTCGTCCCGCCGACGGCGCGTGTTCTCCGCAACGGCGCCGAGGTCGTGGTGCCGACGAGTGAGGTCGTTGTTGGCGATACGCTGCGACTCCGACCCGGCGACAAGATCCCGGTCGACGGCGAAACGATCGAGGGCGAGACGGAAGTCGACGAATCGCTCGTGACAGGCGAAAGCGAAGCGGTTCACAAGAAACCAGGAGACCAACTCGTTGGCGGGGCGATCAACATCAGTGGCGCGGTGAGCGAACGCGCAACGAAGGTCGGAAAGGACACGGTGCTCGCGCAGATCGCCGCGCTCGTGGCCGAAGCACAGAACTCTAAAGCGCCGGCGCAGCGGCTCGCCGATCGCGCGGCAGCAATTTTGGTCATCGTCGCTGTCGGGTCCGGCCTGCTCACGTTCGTGGCGTGGAAGTTCATGGCCGGAGTTCCGTTCCTGACCGCGCTCACATTCGCCATCTCGGCGGTCGTGATTGCTTGTCCGGACGCGTTGGGGCTCGCGACACCAACGGCGGTCGCAGTTGGCACTGGGCTCGGCGCCAAACACAACATCTTGATCAAGGATGCCGCGACGCTTGAGGGCGTCAGCCGGGTCACGACGGTGGTGCTCGACAAGACCGGAACACTCACCGAAGGAAAGCCCAGCGTGACGGACATTCGTCCCGCTGAGGGAGTAGAGGCGGATGCGTTGCTCGCCCAGGCAGCGGCGCTGTCGGCATCGTCAACGCATCCGTTGTCTCAGGCAATCGTTCGCGCGGCAAACGACCGGCACCTCACGTTCACGCCGGCAACGAACGTCGAGAATGTCCCGGGACAGGGCGTCCGCGCGAAAGGCGGTGATGGTGTCGCCGCGATCGGGAATGCGATACTGATGAAGGCCGCTGGAGTCGATGTCGGTCCATTGGGTGGTGTCGGAGACGACCTCGCGACACAGGGCCGCTCGCTCACATTCGTTGCATCAGGTGGCAGGATGCTCGGCGTACTCGGGATCACCGATGCAATCCGACCCTCGAGCACGGAGGCGATTCGCCAACTCAAGGAGATGGGGATCGAGTCAGTCCTCATGAGCGGCGACGCGAAGGCCACAGCGGAACGAGTCGCGCACGAGGTCGGGATTGAACGCGTCTTCTCTCAGGTGCGTCCGGAGGAGAAGGCGGCACACATCAAAGAACTTCAACAACAGGGACGGGTCGTGGCCATGGTTGGCGATGGCATCAACGACGCGCCCGCGCTTGCGCAGAGCGACATCGGCATCGCAATCGGAGCCGGGACCGATGTCGCAATCCAAGCCGCACGAGTGGTGCTCATGCGATCCGATCCGACCGACATCGTGCGCGCGGTACGATTGAGCAAAGCGACCGTGAGGAAAATGAAACAGAATCTTGCATGGGCGAGCGTCTACAATCTCCTGGCGATTCCGGTGGCGGCCGGCGCGTTCTATCACTCATTTGGATGGTCCTTGCGACCGGAGGTATCAGCGCTCCTCATGTCGATGTCGTCGATCATCGTCGCGTTGAACGCCGTATCGCTCAGACGTGCGCGAATTTAGTGGCCTGCTCGGGCTGAAGCCTCATCGGGGCGTAGTTCGCGGTCGCACCAGTTGAGGCAGGCGATGGAATCGCTCAGTCTTCCGGCGCGCGCGTATCACAGGGTGTCCCGTGTCGCTCGAACCAGTGCCGACATCGAACGAGGCGAAGTCGTCTCTCGTCCCTTAATTTAAGTGTTGACTTTCGTTAGCACCCACTAACATATTGCCCCGTGATCAAGAATGTCGAGCGCTCCGATGACCGCTGCAACGACGTACAATGCTGAGCGCGCGCTGGATGCGCTGGGCGATGGCACCCGCCGTCGCGTGTTTGCACGCCTGCGCGATGGCAGTTGCTCTGCGGGCGAGTTGGCCGCAGGGATGAAAGTCACCCGATCGGCGGTTTCTCAACATCTCCAGGTGCTCAGAGCCGCGGGCCTGGTGACTGTGACCGCCGACGGCACGCGGCGCGTTTACCGAGTCGACCGGCGTGGCATCCAAGCGATGCGCTCATGGCTCGACGGATTTTGGGACGAAACGTTGGGCGCCTTCAAGGACG
>JBDUEJ010000081.1:0-21018 GCA_040002475.1 bacterium
GCCGCGAGGATGCGCTCGAAGATCTCCGCTTCGCCGCGCACGTCGAGCTGCGCCGTGGGCTCGTCCAGCACCACCACGCGCGCGCCCATCTCGACCGCGCAGAGCGCGCGCGCCAGCGCTACACGCTGCCACTGTCCGCCGGAGAGGTCCGTTCCGCCCTCGTACGACCGCGAGAGAATCGTGTCCAGATCGGCGAGATTCGTGGCGCCGGCGGCGGCAAGCGCGCGGTGGATCACGTCGTCGGGTGCGCCGTCCGGCGCCACGTTGTCGCGCAGCGGAAGCTCGAATCGTACGAAATCTTGAAAGACCGCCGAGATCGAGCGACGCCACGCCGCGAGATCGAACTGGCGCGTGTCGATGCCATCCACCTCGATCACGCCCGACTGCGGGTCATACAAACGACAGAGCACCTTCGCGAGGGTGGTTTTGCCGGCGCCGTTCTGACCGACGATCGCCAGCGACGATCCCGCCGGAATCGTCAACTCAAAGCGATCGAGAACCGCGTTGGCCGCGCCGTCGCCCACGGCCGGGTACGCGAAGCTCACGTTTCGAAATCGAATCTCACGCGCCGGAAGTTTGGCGGGCAAGCGTTCGCCCGATACGAGCGCACCAATCGGCGCCATGGTCTGCTCGAGGCGCAGCACCGCCGCGACCGGGGCCGAGGCGCCGTCGAGTGCCCAACTGAATCCGCCGAACGCAACGAGCGACACGCCGACAGCGCACTGGGCGTACGCGACGAGCTCGCCGGTCGAAATGCGGCCCGACATCACACTTGCCGCCAACGCCCAGAAGACCGCGACGTTTGCGACGACGACGAGCACGAGGCTCCAGATCACCGGTCTCTCGCGGAGCTGCGTGGCGTCGTATTGAAGACGGTGCAGCGCCGTCCGACGCGCGACGAATCGCTCAATCGTCCAGCCGGCGAGGCCGAAGAGACGCAGCTCCTTGCTCGCGGGCGGATCGACGGCGAGGCGGTACGCGTAGTCGGCGTCGCGCTGCGCGGCGCGGACCTCGGGCGTGTTGCGGTCAAACCACACGGCGCTCTCGCGCAGCAGCCAATGCGTGGCGAGCCATGCGCCCAGGAGCACGATCGGCGCCCACCACGCGAACGCCGCGAGGATGATCGCCGACGCAACGCCGCCGATCATCTCGGACATGCCGCTGGCGATGAAATCCATCGAGATGCTGAGCGGCGGTCCGGTCATTCCGAGATCGAAGTCACGCGCCGCGGTGAGATCGCTGGTGAGCTCGGGATTCTCGAGGTGCGCCATGCCCGGCGGACGAACGCAGGTTTCGGTGAGGCGGTCGTAGAGCCACGCCGCGGTACGGTCGCCGAGGTTTGCGCCGATCGCGGTGTGGATGGGCGGAAGCACCTGGAGCGTCACGAAGATGATGCCGGCGACGACGAGCGGCATCGTGAGCGGGGCGCTACGCTGCACGGCGGCCACGAGCACGCCCATGATGATCGCGAACGCGGCCGGCAAAACGCCGCGGAGGATGAGCGCAATCCACCACGTCGTCGCGAGCCCGGCGTCGGCCTCGAGAAGAACGCTAAAGAACTTCCATTCCTTACGGTCGCTGATCATGGGCGCTGGGTGGCCTTCGAACTACCGGAGCGCACGTTGAAAGAACGCCACCGCGTCGCTCGCCCAATTGTGAAAGCCCTTTGCGCCGCCAAAGCAGTGGACCTGCTCGCTGTCGGGCATCGTTGGTGGATAGACCTTCACGGTGAACTTGGTTTTTCCAGCGCGCTTCGCTTCGTTACCGAGCACACGCGGCGGATCCATGCTGGCGTCCTTGGGCGGCGCGATGAGGAAAACAGGAATGTCGATCGTTCGGACGGCGGCTTTGAGGTGTTCCTGCAGGATTGGGTTGGACGCCCAGGATTGCGCGGCCGGCGAAATCGGCAGCGCGGCCTTGAAGTCGCGCGATCGCTCGGCCGCGAGCAACGTTTGAATGCCTCCGAACGAGCAGCCGGCCACGACCATCCGGTCATGGTCGACGAACGACAGTTTCTTGGCATACGCGACGCCCGCGAGCTGGTCGTCGAGCTGCTCGGTCTCGAGCAGCGTGACCATCAACTGGCGGTCGGAACCGTCGGCTCTGGCGCGGTGGACGTTGAGCGTATCGACGATGTACGTCCCCTCCGATCCACCGTGTCCCCGGCGAACCGTGGCGAAAACCGCGTAGCCGGCGGGCACGAAGATATTGGCGACGGCGTCGAACTGCGGGCCGCCGCCGGGATTCTTTTCACTACCATGATTCCAGATCACCGTTGGGAACGGCCCGGCGCCATCCGGCTTGTAGACATACGCGGCGAGCGACAGGGCGCCGCTCTTCACCGTGACTCGCTGCTTGTTGAACGGTGCTTGCTGCGCGTTCGACAGCCACGGCCGCGCGGCGAGGAGCGTCAGGACGAGCCAGGTGCGCGGTCGAAGGAGTGTCGAGTGGCGCATGGTCGGGAGTCCCGCGCGTTTGCGCGAATGAATGAGATCGACGAGCGTCTTTGGACACCACACGCCTCGACGCCGCGTCTGGGCGACACCATTGTAATGCTCGCCTCGTCACTGGTCAAAAACAGGAGATCGTCGTGAGAGCACATTTTCTTGTTCGCTCGCTTCGCATGCTTCTCGTGCTTCTCGTGCTGTGTCCGTTCGTGACGACGCAAGCGGGAGCGCAGGCGCCAGCAGACTACGGGCCCATGAGCGTCGACCTCGCCGACGTTCCGTATCCGTATCCGGTCTCCATGTTCGCGTTCGTCTTGTATGGGCAGGACGTCCGCATGGCATATATGGATGTGAAGCCGGCGGCGGCGGCGAACGGGCAGACCGTCGTGCTCCTGCACGGTTTCAATTTCTCGGGCGAAGCGTGGCGCGGGACGATCGACGTTCTCACGCACGAAGGCTTCCGCGTCATCGTGCCTGATCAGATCGGTTTCGGCCGATCGTCCAAGCCGTTGATTCCATACACGTTCAACGACATGGCGATCAACACGCGGCGTCTTCTCCAGTCGCTCGGCATCGAGCGCGCCGCGATCGTGGGGCATTCCATGGGCGGCATGCTCGCGTCGCGCTTTGCCATGGCGTACCCAGGCGTGACGACGCACGTCGTGATGGTGAATCAGATCGGGCTCATTGATGCTCGACCGGGGCGAGCGCCGCGCTACCTCGACGACGCTTATCGTCCGGATACCGGGCGGCCCGCGGCGCGTACGTACGAGGCCGTTCGCGCGACCATCACCCGGTACTTCGTCACCTGGAAGCCGGAATACGAGAAATACGTCCGCATGCATTGGGGGTGGACGCAAAGCCCGGATTGGCCGCGGTTCTCACAGGTGCGTGCCGCGCTCGCGCAGATGCTGTCGGCCGAAACGGTGGTGTACGATTGGCAGCACATCAAGTCGAAGGCATTGGTGATCGGCGGCGCGAAGGATACGCCGGCCTATCCGGCGCAGGCCAAGCATGTGGCCGAATCGATTCCCGGCGCCGAGCTGGAGCTCATTGAGAACATTGGCCATTGCCCGCAACTCGAGGCGCCGGAGATCTTCCATCCCAAACTTGTGAGTTTTCTAAAGTCGCCGCCTCGGTAGGACATTGGCGGCGTCGGTCGCCAGGCTTGACAGCGGTGCTATACACCATCGCGACCACTCGACTATCCATCTGAACGATCAACGGAGCCATGATGGCGACGACTTCCGGCGGGTTCTTTGGACATCCGCGCGGCCTTTCCACGCTGTTCTTCACCGAGATGTGGGAGCGCTTCAGCTACTACGGTATGCGCGCGTTCCTCATTCTCTATATGGTGCACGCGCTCGGCTTCGACGATAAGCGCGCGGGGTCGTTGTACGGAACGTATACGGCGAGTGTGTGGGCGGCGGCGATCGTCGGCGGCATCATCGCCGACCGCTGGCTTGGCCAATACAAGAGCGTGCTGTTCGGCGGCATCATCATCGCCATCGGCCACTTCACGCTGGCGTTTCACGCGTTGCCCTTTTTCTATACCGGGTTGGCATTCATCGTCGTTGGCACCGGATTGCTCAAGCCGAACGTGAGCGGGCTCGTTGGATCGCTCTACGACGCGGACGACACGCGTCGCGACGCCGGCTTCTCGATCTTCTACATGGGCATCAATCTCGGCGCGGCACTGGGGCCGTTCGTCGCCGGATATCTCGCGCAGCGCGTGGACTGGCATCTCGGGTTTGCGTGTGCAGGTGTGGGCATGACGCTTGGACTCATCCAGTACGTTCGTGGACGAAAGCATCTCGAGCCCGCCATCCAACGCCTGGCGGAGCAGCGTCGACTCGTGCGTGAAGCCGCGACGGCGAGCAAGGTGGCAGGGGCCGGAACCACGGCATCCGGTGAGCCAACGTTTGGCGGGTTTACGAAAGTCGAATGGAAGCGACTGGCTGCGATGGGAGTGTTCTTCGTGCTCGCCGCGGTGTTTTGGGGAGCGTACGAGCAGGCCGGCTCAACGCTCAATCTGTTCGGCGACCGATACACTCGCGCGGAAATTCTCGGCGTCAGCTTTCCGTCGAGCTGGTTCCTCACCATTCAGGCGATCTTTGTCATCGCCCTCGCGCCCGCGTTTGCCTGGCTCTGGCTGCGGCTCGGAAAGTATGAGCCTTCAACGCCGGCCAAGTTCGCGATTGGCTTGTTTTTTATCGGACTGTCGTTCGTGTTTCTCCTGCTCCCGGCCAATCAGCTTCAGGATTCGCCGGCGATTCGCGTGAGTCCGTTCTGGCTCATCGGCTGCTATTTCATTCAGGAGCTCGGCGAGCTGTGTATTTCGCCCGTAGGGCTGTCGGTGTTCACAAAACTTGCACCGGTGAAGATCGTCGGGTTCATGCTTGGCGTCTGGTTCCTGGCCGATTCCGTCGGCAACAAGGTGGCGGGCCTTGCCGCCGGATTCATCTCGTCGGCGCCGTTGCCCCAACTCTTCGGCGTGGTTGCGGCGTCCTGCCTCGGCGCATCGCTCGTCGCGTTCGTGATCATCAGGCCGGTCAAGGGACTGATGGGCGGCGTGCGCTAACCGGCCGCGAACCGGCGGGATCTGTTTCGTTGCGGTAAATCAACTGCTGAGAGCCTCGCTATCTCATCCCGGCTTTGGTGAGCGCGTTCGCTCCGCCCACGATCGGAATCGAGAACGACGAATGCGCGAGATCGACCGTTAGCTCCGTGCCGGCGCGCGGCGCGAGCGTGAACTCGCGGTCGCTCGAGAGAATCATCACGGCGAGGCGCTTGCCCGGCGGCACGAACTCGTCGTCGGGTTGGAGATCGAACGTCAGATCGTAAAACTTGCCCGGCACGAGCGGCTCACCGGGGCGCTTTGAATCGTAGTTGCCGCCCTTGGTGAGCGACTTGTAATTCTGGATGTCCGCCCAACCGCGCGTCACGAGTCCCGTGTGGCTCTGCGAGCCGGCGCGCGTCGAGTCGTAGGGGAGCATCACGAGCCAGACACTCAGGTTCGCGGCCGGCGCGCTCGACGCGATCCGCAGCGTCACCTTGGGCGTGCCCGAGATGTGCACCGTGTCGGTGAAAGTCGGCGTCGCATAGAGCAGCCGGTGCGGCGACTGAGCGACCATCGCGTACGCGCTTCCGCTCAGCGCGACATCGTCGACGAGCTTGTCCGAACCGCTATTCGCGGCCTTGAATGAAAGATTGCTGATGCTTGTTCCGCCCGCGGTCGGATGCAGCACGACCGCCACGGCGCCGGGAACGGGAAACGACGCGAAGGGAGTTGGCGGCGTGACCGGGCCGCGTCCGCGCCCTCGTCCCCGACCGGCGGTGGCTGTCGCCGAGTCGCCGCCGCGCCCAGCAGCGCGTGCGGCGGCGGCTGCGGCGGAATCTGCCGCCGCCTGCGCCACGGCTGCAGCCAGAGCGCGTGGCTCCTGTGCCGCGGCGTCCTGAACGATCCACACCGGCGGATCCTTCTCGACGCCGTTGTCCACGCCATACAGGTAGTGACTGAACCAGCGATTCACCATCTCGGCGGGCGGATTGCCGCCGTGTCCGCCCTGATGGAGATAGATCGAGACGGGAAGACCGCGCGCCTTCATTTCGTCGTAGATGCGGACGCTGTGCTCGGGAACGACGTTGTAGTCGTTGAAGCCGTGCGCGAGCAGCACCGCCGCTTTGATGTTCTTCACCCACGGCAACAGATCGCGATCGCTCCAGAAATCGTTGTAGTCGCCGCCCGCGCGATCCTGTCCCTTGGCGCCGGCGAAGATGCCGTTCTTCCACAGTCGATCACAATTCGCGCGACCGCTGCTGTCGCCGCTGGCGATGAAATCGTACAGAACGTCGACGTCTTCACCGAGGTAGCCGCCGGGCGAGCGTACGAGACCGTTGGAGCGGTAGTAGTGGTAGTACGAGGTATTCGGAGATACGGGGACGACAACCTCGAGTCCCTTCACGCCGGTGGTTGCCGCGGCGAGCGGCAGCGTGCCTTCATATGAAGTGCCCATCATGCCGACTTTGCCTGTGGACCATGACGTTGCCGTCACCTCATCGGTGCCGGTTTCTGTCGTGAAACCCTTGGCGCGGCCATTGAGCCAGTCGACGACGAACTTCATCGGCATGCGCTCCGGTGCGTCGCCGACCGTGGGGCATCCTTGCGAGCGTCCCGATCCTGGTGCTTCGGAGTGCACGACGGCGAACCCGCGCGGCACCCATTCGTTGACGAGCGCATTCGCGATGCGTGTGCGGTTCGGTTGATACGCCGGCGACACCATCAGCCCGCGCGGCTGCGGCGTTGCGTTCAGCTCCATTTGCACGTTCCAGTTGACCTGGCCGCGCGCCGTGCCGGCGTAGTACGGACTCGACCCGTACACGATGGACACCTTGAGTCCGTCGGTGTCGGTCTGCCGCGGGCGCGTCACGTCGACGTGCACGCGATCGTTCTTGCCGTCGTGATCGCTGTCGAAGTTCGTTTCGACCCAGAGCTCTTGGCGGATCCACGTCGACGTGTCCTGGAACGCGGGGACGATCTGGGCCATGCCGTTCGCGAAGATTGGCGTCGCTTTCGCGGGCGCCTGAGCCGCGGCGTGAGCCATCGGCATCGAGAATGCGGCGATGGATGCGAGTGCCGTGAGCGACCCGGTGCGGACGGAGCGATGCGACGTCAGATGTGGCATGTTGGAATTGGGCGACGTGAGATGGCCGAGTCTCGAAAACATGACTGCTCCAGCAGTCACAATTGATTCCCTGAGCGTAGCGGTTGTCAACGGTAGCGCTGCGCAATTGCTCAATGCGTCGCACAACATAGCCCTTGCGGTTCTATGGCCTGAGCTGCTAATTCGCCAGGACCTAGAAACCCTATGGCTTCATGCCCGATCCAAAAGTCGAAATTCTCCGCGGCACCCTCGACCTCCTCATCTTGAAAGCGGTGAGTTGGGGCCCCACGCACGGCTACGCCGTCGCGCAATGGATCGAACGCGCCACGAGCGACGTGCTCCGCATCGAAGAAGGCACGCTCTATCCCGCCCTCCACCGACTCGAGAATCGCGACTGGATCTCGGCCGAATGGGGCCGGTCCGAAAACAACCAGCGCGCCAAATTCTATTCGCTCACCCCCAAAGGACGCGCGCAGCTCCGCGTCGAGACGAAAAGCTGGACCATCTACTCCAACGCGATCTTCGAGGCGCTCGCGGCGAGCGCAAACCCAACATGACGACCATTTCCGCCTGGCGACGCTACCTCACCTTCTGGCGCTCGCCCGTCACGCAGCGCACGCACGAGATGGGCGTGCGACGTGCGCTCGGCGCACAGGCCGGCGATCGGCGGCGTGATCGTCACGATGATTCGCGTGGCGTTGGCGGCGAGCTTCGTTCCGGCACGACGTGCGGCCGCGATCGATCCGAACGTGGCGCTACGCGCGGAGTAGCGCGACGATGTCTCGATACGAGCTGGTGATCAGCGCTTCGAGCGCCGACTCGTCGAGGGCGAGACCAGGCCTCACCTTCACATGACGCATGTGCTTCCCCGTACCCTCCAGCAGACTCGCCGGGTCGGCCAGCGCTGCGCCGTGGAAGAAGCCAATATTGACGTGTGCCCTGAAGACGCCGACGTAGGCAAACGGTGTGTCTTCCACGCATACGGTGGCGTAGCCGTCGTGCATGAGCTCTCGAACGTTCGCGCCGCGTTGGCGCATGAACGTAAACCATGCCCGCGCGATTGCGCCTAACTCGAGCGATTGCGCGTCGAGCCAGCGGTCAATCGCGGGATCTCGTTCGGCCGCTCCGGAGAATTGCAGAAATGTGGGCATGGCGACGGTGACTGGGCATAACATCGCTATCTAATCCAACCGCGCGATACGGGGTTGCGTCACATGATTCAGACGCGAGTGGAATACCACACCCAATCCCTTCCCGGTGCCAACGCGCCCGATCCGCATCAGCGCCGACGTATTGCCGCTTTCGCGACGCAATGGCATGTTCGGGTTCCAAGAATTCTTGCGGCGCATGGACGCGCCAACACGTCTCGCTCCACCCGGGGGGATCGATGTTGCATTGCAAGGTAGTTCGATGGATGCCGGTCGTGATTGCCGCACTTTTCGCCGGTCGCGCGGTCCACGCGCAGACAGGCAGAATCACCGGACAGGTCACCGACACCGCGGGAGGGCGCCCGCTTGCCGGCGTCGATATCTCAGTCGCCGGTCAAGGCGACCGCGGGCCGGCCGGCACGCGGACCGACGCCGCCGGTAAATACACGATCGGTGCTATCGCCGCCGGCAGCGTCCAGTTGCGCGTTCGCGCCCTCGGCTACGCGCCAAAGGATCGCAGCGTCACCGTGGCGGATGGGCAGACGGTCACCGCCGACTTCGCGCTCTTGCAACGCTCCATCCAACTCGATCAAGTCGTTGTCACCGGTACCGGCGGCGCGGTCGAGCGGCGAGCGGTTGGCAACGTCATTGAAAGCATCAATGCGAACGAAGTCCTCAAGACGTCCGCCCCGCGCAGTGTCGAGCAACTGATCGGCGCGCGCACGCCTGGCGTCATGATATTGCCGGCGACAGGACAGGTGGGCACCGGTGCGCAGATCCGCGTGCGTTCAGTCGGAAGCCTGTCGCTCAGCACCGATCCGATCGTGTACATCGACGGCGTGCGCATGGATGCCAATCCCGCGCAAGGGCCCGGGCAGCGCGGCGGCGCCGGCGCGAGCCGTCTCAACGACATCAATCCCGAGGACATCGAGTCCATCGAGATCATCAAAGGCCCTGCGGCGGCGACGCTCTATGGGACGGAAGCCTCCAACGGTGTGGTCCAGATCATCACCAAGCGCGGATCGAACAGCGCGCCGCACTGGGACTTCACCACACGCCAGGGGACGAACTGGCTGGCGAATCCCGAGGGCCGCGCTGGCTTGCTCTGGTCAAAAGACTCGACGGGAGCGGTCATCCCGTTCAACCTCTATCGCTACGCGATCGACCACGGCGTAGGGCCGATCTTTCACAACGGCGACAATCAGGGCTACTCGGCCAACCTGCATGGCGGCAACGACATCACGCGCTATTATCTCTCCTCGTCGTACGACAACGACGGCGGCGTCGTTGCCTGGAACTGGGACAAGAAGTTTGGCGGGCGCGCCAACATCGACATCGAGGCCAATAAGAAACTTCGAATCGAGGGAAGTCTCGGCTACATCCGCGACCGCATTCGGCTCGCCCAGAACGGCGCGATCAATCCGGATCCATTCAGCAATCTCGTATGGGGCGGACGGAACCACATCGCGACGGGGACGAGCGGTTTCGGCTTCGCGCCGCCGGCGCTCTGGGATGACGTCGAGGATCACGCAGACGTCGACCGCATGACGACGAGCGTGACCGCGCGCTACGAGCCCTTCCCGTGGTTCACGCATCGTCTGGCTGTGGGCCTCGACGTGAACTCGGAGAACAACTGGACGCTGTACCCCAGAGAAACGGCGGAGAACGCGGTCTTCTACCCGGGCAACGGTCTCGGATTCAAGAGCGTCGAGCGCGCGTCGCGAAACTTCCTCACCCTCGACTATTCAGGAAATCTCAAGTACACGCTCCGATCGCTCGACTTCACGACCACGGGCGGGTTCCAGGCCTATCGTTCGGAGCTCAGCAACATTACGGCGAGCGGCACGACCTTTCCGGCGGCGCCGATTACGACGGTGTCCGGCACGACGACGAAAAATTCGGCGGAAGGCTATGTTGCCAATGCAACCGTCGGTCTGTTCCTGCAGCAGGCGGTGGCCTGGCAGAACCGTCTGTTCCTCACCGCCGCCGTTCGCGGCGACGACAACAGCGCATTCGGAAAGGACTACTCCGCCGCGTACTATCCAAAGGTCAGTGCATCGTGGGTGCTCAGCGAAGAGCCGATGTGGAAGGAGCACGCCGGCATCGTCGGTCGCGCACTCGGTGACCTGCGGCTGCGCGGCGCATACGGCGCCGCCGGGACACAGCCAGGAACGTTCGACGCCGCGCGTCTGTACACGTCCAGCGTCGGCTTTCAGAACGGAGCGGGCCTCGTGCCGTCGTCGGTTGGAAACCCGCAGCTCAAGCCGGAGCGCAGCACGGAGCTCGAGCTGGGCTTTGAGACGGCGCTCTTCGATCGGCGCGTGGACCTGAGCTACACGCACTTCGGCCGCAAGGTGACCGACGCGATCGTGAACGTGCCCGTGCCGCCGTCCGTCGGCTTCCCGGGGAATCAGGTAGTCAACATCGGTAAATTGGCAACGTGGGGCAACGAGCTCGCCGCGAACTTCCGCGTTCTGCAGGGACGCCGCGTTTCGTGGGACGTCGGAACGCAGCTCGCCAACAACGGCAACCGCGTCGACGATCTCGGTGGTCAGCAGTTCTTGACGGTCGGCGGCGGCGGGCAGGCACAGGCTCGCCTCGGCTACGGCATCGCCGACTTCTTCATGTACAAGGTTCGTTCGGCAGTACTCAGTCCGACGGGCACCGTGTTGTCGTCCGTCTGCGACGGCGGAACGGGAAAGTCGGGGCTCGAGCAGGGCGGACCGGATCTCCCGTGTCCGATTGGCACCTTGGATCCCGCGAAGAAGTATGCGCCCCGTGTGTTCTGGGGCCACACACAGCCGACGTGGCAGCAGGGTTTCAATACGACGGTCACCCTCTGGGACAACCTGCGTTTCTACGCGCGCGTCGACGGGAACGGCGGCAATTGGCAGTCAGACACGGAAATTCGCGCATTGCACAATCAGAACTCGACGAAGGCCGTGCTCGAACAGAATGATCCGTTCTTGCAGGTCTATCGACAGATCGAGGCCGATGCACCGAGCACCTATCAGGCGGGCTTCCTGAAGCTGCGCGAGCTCTCGGCGTCGTACACGCTCAAGCCGTCACTCGCGCAAAAGCTGGGTGCGTCGGGCGGGTCGGTGACGCTCGCGGGTCGTAACCTTTCGATGTTGTGGACCGCGGAACAGGGCTGGAACACGTCGCGCGACGGCGAGATCTACGTCGACGTCGCCGGCCAGCACGTGTGGGATCCGGAAATCCGCGCCTTGGGCCCCCTGTCGAACGGCTATCAGACGATCATGCCGCCGACGGCGAGCTTCGTGGCGACCTTCCGTCTCACCTACTGACCCCCGACCGAGGAGACTACAGAATCATGTCATTCATATTTGCTCGTCGGTCGACGCCGGTCACTCCGGTACGTTCGGCCGCACACTCGGTGCGGCGCGCGGCATTCGCGTTCGCGCTCGTCGGCATGAGCACCGTTGGCGCCTGCAATAGCTTGCTCGACGTCGACAATCCCGGAAGCGTGCCGGCCGAATCCCTGTCGGATCCGGCGCTCGCGCCGGCACTCGTGGCCGCTGCGATTCAGACGCTGCAGTGCGGCGTCGAGCAATACGACGCCACGGTCGGCATGCTGAGCGGCGAGTACCTGAACGCCAACGGCTTCGTCGACAATCACCCCTGGGAATGGCGCGGCGTCGCCGAGATCAAGGCCGCGCCCGGCAACTGCAACTACGGCCGCACGACGACGGCAATGGGCTTCTACACCCCGCTGCAGCAGGCGCGCTTCCAGCTCGACGACGCCTTCAACCGTCTCGACACGTTCACTGATGCCGACGTGACGGGTCGCGCGTCATTGATGGCCCAAATGCGCGCCTACGCCGGCTACGCCGACCTGTTGCTCGGCGAAGGCATGTGCGAGATGGCGATGGACAACGGGCCGAAGATGACTCGCGAACAAGTCTTTGCGGTCGCCGAGGATCGGTTCACCGACGCCATTGCGCGCGCGACGGCGGTCAATGATCAGAGTATTCTCAACATGGCCCGGGTCGGTCGTGCGCGCGCGCGTCTCGATCTCAAAAAGCTTCCCGACGCGGCCGCCGACGCGATCCTCGTGCCGGCCGGTTTCGTGCGGAACGCCGAATTCGCCGAGGGTGGCGCGTCCCAGCGCGAGAACCGGATCTACAATCTGACGATCCGCGCCAGCTATCTCTCGGTGGCCGCTCCGTATCGCGGCCTCACGGTGAACGGCGTCCCGGGCAACGTGCCCGATCCGCGCGTACCGGTGAAGGACGCTGGCAAAAAAGCAGATGACGGCGTCACACCGCTGTTTCAGCAGCAAAAGTTCATTGCCCAAACCGGCGGCACGCCGATTCCGATTGCGTCGTGGAACGAGGCGCAGCTCATCTACGCCGAGGCGGTCGGTGGGCAGCAAGGTCTCGACGCGATCAACCGTGTGCGCACGGCCAACGCCGTCCCGACGCTCGCCGGTCCGGCGCCCACTGGGCAAGCGTTCACCGATCTCATTCTCGAGGAGCGCCGCCGCCAGCTGTTCAGCGAAGGACAGCGGTACGGGGACATGCTCCGGTACCATCTGCCTTTCACGACAGGTAAAACCATCAAGGGGAACATTTACAGCGATCTCACGTGCGTGCCGCTTCCGGACGTCGAGACGCGCAACAACCCGAACTTCAAGTCGTAAAGCGGACTTGGGTCTGCAAAACAAAACGCCCGCACACTCGTGCGGGCGTTTTGTTTTCATGGTCCAGGCTTCACGTTCACGTGACGCATGTGCTTCCCGCGCTCCTGCAACAGACCCGCTGCGTCCGCCAGGGCTGCGCCGTGGAAAGGACGAATACGCACTGCTGAACCATCGGCAGCGTTCTTGCCTGCTCCTTTGGGAGTTTTCTGCCCTACAATGCTATTTTATTCTTGCCACGGCCCTCCGACAGGCCATGGCGGAATAAAGCGCCGTTTCATTTCACAACCTTTTGCGAGATCGTGACTCATGTCGACGCAGCAGCAGCAGGCTCTCGAGTACTTCCGCAGCCATGCCACAGAGTGGCGCTCAAAGGCAAATGGCACGGACGGGATTGCCGTCAACATCATCGAGCAGCGCAACCAGTACGTCTTGGATGTCGCCGGTGAGCGATCCCACACAGAGACGTCGCTGGATGTGGGATGTGGCACCGGCGAGTTGGCGTGTCAACTGGCGCTTCGTGGGATCAATGCGTCGGGCATCGACTACGCGCCGGAGATGATCAGTCTGGCGTCGACGAGAGCGCGCGACGCGCATATCGATCGCGCCACCTTTCGTTGCGCCTCGATCTTCGATGCCCAGCTCGAGCCGAATCACTACGATCTCATCTCGGCGAACGGCTTCATCGAGTACATCTCGCAACGTCAGCTCGTCGACTTCTTTCGTGTCGCGGCGGCGTCCCTGCGTGATGGCGGGTCGCTCGTCGTCGGATCCCGCAATCGGCTCTTCAACCTCATGAGCATGAACGGATTCACATTGGCGGAGAGCGCGAGTGGCGACATGCCGGCGCTGTTGAAAGAAGCGGCTAGCTGGACGTCGGCACCCACGCTCGCCGATGCTGTCAACGTCGAGTCTGTTCCTGTGCAAGCGCCGGATACGACTCACGAAACGACAGGGATCGATGTGGCAACGCGGTTTCAGTACACTCCCATGCAGTTGATCAGTCTATTGAAGCAGCAAGGGCTGCGCGCGACGGAAGTGTATCCGGTGCACATACATGGTGTCACTCCTGCCTTCGCCGCGGAGCACCCGGAACTTCATGTGTCGATTGCAAACCTGCTGCAGGCGTCCGCCAGACGAGACACGAAGCTCTTGGCACAGGCATCGTCCTTCATGCTGCATGCGACAAAGGCCGCGTAGATGCGGCGGCCGCTGACGATCGTGACGTATCACTACGTTCGCGATCTTGAGCATTCTCGATATCCGAACATACGTGGACTTGCCGCGGCGGACTTCGCCCGGCAAGTATCGTATCTGAAGCGACACTACACGATCATTGGCGGCCATGACCTGATCACAGCGGTCACCGATGGCGTCGCGCTTCCCGCGAATGCGTTACTGCTGACGTTTGACGACGGCTACGCAGACCACTACACGGAAGTCTTCCCCGTCCTCGATCGCGAAGGAATCTCGGGGTGCTTCTTCCCGCCGGCGAGGTGCGTTGTAGACCACGTCGTGCTGGATGTGAACAAGATTCATTTCGTGCTCGCGTGTACGCCGGACGCTCGACTGTTGGTCGAGTACGTGTCTGCCCAAATTGCGCAAAACGAATCGCGGTTGGGACTTGAGACCGCGGGCGAGTACTGGAATCGACTCGCCGTCGCCGACCGCTACGACTCTGCCGAGATCGTGTTCGTCAAACGCATGCTCCAGCGAGAATTGCCGCTGGAGCTCCGGGCCTCGATCATCGATGAGCTTTTTCGGCGATACGTGTCGACGGACGAGGCATCGTTCGCCCGAGAGCTCTACATGACGGCGGATCAACTCAGGGTGCTGTGTCGCCATGGCATGTACGTGGGCTCGCACGGCTATGATCATTTCTGGCTCAACCGCCTGAGCAGAACGGACCAAGAAGCAGAAATTGACAGATCCCTCACGTTCTTGTCGTCAGTGGGTGCGGGGGTTGGCCCATGGATCATGTGCTATCCGTACGGTGCTTACAACGACACCTTGCTCGAGGTTCTGAGATCGCGAAACTGTGCGGTCGCCTTGACGACCGAGGTCGACATCGCCGACCTGGCAATGCACTCTCCCTTGACGCTGCCGCGCTTGGATACGAACGATTTTCCGAAGATCGCCGACGCTGAGCCAAGCACTTGGACGATGAAGATCGGCGGCTGACGAGCCGGTCATCCGTTGAAGAAGTGTCATCGCCCGAACTTGAGTGGACATCAGCCAGGTGGTGCGAGCTGGTGGAACTGCCGGGCGAGTGGGTCGAAGCCTACTACGAGTGCGTGGAGCGGCGGAACAAAACGACGACCTCGCGCGATTTACGCAATTGCATTGCGACGATCCGACGTTGCCGCGACGTGTTCGAGGGTGCCACCGTGTCGGTCTGGCGAAGCACCGCGCTCTTCCGCCGAAGGACCACGTTTTGTGTTTGAAGACGTCGTCTCGAGCTACAGGGGCCGTGAAATGGATCGATCTCTCGGTGAAATTCGCGCAGGGAGCGCGTCGGCCGAGAGTCTCACTGCGCCAGGGCGGGAGCTCCGCCGGAACAAGCGGTGGTGCCGGCGGAACAAGCGATCCACCCTGCATCCCTTCCCCGGAAGCTGTGCGAACAGCTAGCGCACGTGTACCGTCGTAAAGAGGCCGCCATCCGGTGTAGGACTGATTCGCGCGTCGCCCACGCGAAGGCCTACCACACCACCTGTCGACGCGTCGACGCGAACGATGAGTGTGTCGGCGGTTGTCCACGCCGCCGGAAGCGGTCGAAACGGTGGATTGCGATCACCGCACGGAGTCTCTCCCTCTTCGAATCGAAGTACGACCGTTTCGCCAATCCGAACGGTCGCCTCGCTCGGGTTAACGCGAATCAACCCGGTTCCGGCGCACGTCAATCGCTCCGAGCACCCGGACGTGATCATGAGCGCCGCAACGATACCGGTTCGGCCAAGTCTGCTCATGCGATTCACTTCTGATTCCAGCCCATGTCGCTACCGTGTGCTACGACTCGTTGGTGACTCCTAGCCTGACAGCCGGCCTACTTCTCCAGGAAATATACAATTCTCGAAAGTCTGTCGCAAGCTGGTGAACGGTCTCGAAGAAACTCTGAAGTCCTTCGAAGCGCGCGTCGCCTTCAACTCCGATCAATGCATCCCTGTGACGTTGACGCGCCTGGTGCCAGCGGCCCGCAGTCAGAGCGGCATTACTGGTGACGTCTTCCTGCTTCACGAGACGTAGGCCGGCCTGCTCAATCAGCCGCTCATTGACTCCAGGCGGCACGAACAGAAAGTCGCCAATCGAGCTGCGCCGGGCCAACTCGCCATTCGTCACCGGACCCGTGACCACGACGGGATCAGTGAAGACGGCTCGACCGCCGGCCCGAAGAAGGCGCGTCCACTCCTGCAGCACGGCGAGTCGATCCGTGAAGTGGTTCATCGCGTCGATGCACACAAGGGCGTCGAATGACTCGTCCTCGAACGGGAGGCGAGCATTTGCATCTGCCAGGACGAAACGCGCGCGATCGGGATGGCCGGACCGAACCGCCAGCTCGGACGCCGTACGTATCGCCGCTTCGTTCGCATCGACCCCTGTGACGCGGCACCCGGCAGCGCCGGCGAGATAAAGCGCGGGACCACCCGAGCCGCTGGCGACATCGAGGGCGCGGTGGTCAGCGGCAAGCCCGAGCCACGACAGGAAGCCGTCGTACTCGTCGGCGGTCAACCAGCTGTCCTGGCCGATGTCTATGCCAAACGTCTCTCTTCGGATGACGGCGAGAACGTCGTCAGTGAAATGACCGTACGTACTGTGATACAGATCGACAGGGGTAGACATGAGTATAAGTCTCCTCAGCCCTCGGCCGGCCACACTTCGCCGAACAACCGCATGAAGTTCCCGCCCATCACCTTCTCGGTCCGCGACGAGCTCCAGCCACGGCGCGACAGATCACTCGCCAGGTGTTCATAGCGAAAGACGTCGTTGTAGCCCTCGACCATGTTGAACACATCGGCGGCCTCGCCCGGCGCCGCAATCCCGCGCTTCGCTCGGCTCTCATAGAACTCGCGCTGTTCCTTGCGGCTCTGATCGTTGATCTCGAATCCGAGGAGGGGATTGTCCGTGCCAATGCCGACGTGGTCCTCGCCGCAGACGTTCACCGCGTGCTCGAGGTGGCGGATCAGGTCCTCGCGCTGCGGCTGGCCCTTGGTGCTGAGGAAGGGCATGAGGTAGAGGCCAAAGACGCCGCCCTTGTTGGCGAGCGCGCGCATTTCGGCGTCGAACGTGTTGCGTGGAAGATCGACGAGCGACCGGCATCCGCTATGAGTGATCGCTAACGGCACCTTGCTCGCGGCGATGCCTTCAGCGATCGTCTTCTGGCCGGAGTGGCTGAGGTCGAGCACGACCTTCGCCTCGTTGATCTTGGCGATCACCTCGCGGCCGAACTCGGAGAGCCCCGCGTTGTCATGCTCGAGGCATCCGTCGCCGCAGAGGTTCCGCCGGTTGTATGTCAGCTGCACCACCTTGACGCCGAGTGCCACGAAGGTGGCGACGCGGTCGGGGTCGCCCTCGAGCGGGGCGGTGTCCTGGAAGTTGTAGATGACGCCCAACTTTCCGGCCGCGCGCGCGGCATGGATGTCGGGGATGCGCTCGACTCTGGCGAAGAGTGTGCGATTCTCGTTCACGATGCGGTTCCAGGCCGCAATGCCATCGACCGCCGAGCGGAATCGATCGGGGGCGTTGCCCGGCTCGGCGACGGTGATGCTGACGAGATCGAGCCGGCGTTGCCGGATGGCTTCAATGAGCTGCGGCGTCGGAATGGAGCGTCCGCCGGGCCCCTCGTCGATTCCGGAAATCCCTCCCTGGGCGTCGACCCAGATGGCTCGTTGCTGCTGCTGCTGCTGCTGACTGCGCGCGTCTGGTGCCTGCGCGTTACTGCTGTCTGGTAGAGCCAGGGCCGCGCCGGCGGATGCGGCCGCGGCGAGAAAGTCGCGCCTTTGCATGTATGCTTACTGATCCCGAGGAAGGTGTCCCTTGTACGAAACGCAGTCCGCGGGATGCACCGGTCATTTCAGGATCGTGGCGCTCCGAACGTGGCGCGAGTTCACCAGGTCCCTGCTTCCATCTTCTTGCGGCGCTCGAGCTCGGCCGCGCTCGGCTCGGGACTTGGAAAGCTGCCGATCTGCACCGTGCCATTCGGCTCGTAGGTCGCGATGATGTTGCCGCCTGGGGTCACTTCATGCTCGACCATACGCATTGTCCCCGCTGGTGTTCGATCCCCGAACAACCGCTTTCCACTGCCCAGGATCACCGGAAAGGTCATGAGCGTTAACTGATCGATCAGACCCTTTTCCAGGAGTTGCGGATAGAGCGTGCTGCTGCCCTGAATGATGAGGTCCGGTCCGTCGCCACGTTTGATCTCAGCGAGGGCGTCCAGATTGGCTACGCGGTGGCTGTTCTTCCATTCGAGCGGCGTATTACCGTGCGCGACGACATACTTCGCGGCCCGATCGAACTTTTCGCTTATCGTTTTGTTCTCGCCTTTGGCGAAGGGCCAGAATGCCGCAAAGATCTCATAGGTGCGCCGTCCCAACAGCAGGTCAAACTCCCGAGCGAATAGCGCGTCGATCCGTTTTTCGATCGCGTCGTCGCCAACGTGAGGCAGCCAACCGCCAAACTTGAAGCCACCCGTTGGGTCCTCGGTCGGCCCGCCGGGGGCCTGCATCACACCGTCGAGCGAAACAAAGACAGCTCCAAGAATCTTTCGCATTGTGCTCACCTCGCAAATAAGTGACGGCCGCCTTAGCGGCTTCCGCTCGAGTCCTTCAGGAAGCCCGGCGGAATGGGAGGCTTGGCATCGTCAAGGAAGGGCACGCCGAGCTGCGCGATGCGTTCCGCATTTGCCATGATCCCGATGTGCGTGGTGCCGGGTAGTATGAGGAGGCGTGCCCGAGGGGACTCGGCCATGAATCCTTGCAGGATTGCCTTCTTGTCGCCGCCGCCGCGCAGCTTGAACAGCTCCACGGCGTATTCCAGCGTAACGCCGTCGGCGTCTCCAACGACAATCATCGTCTTGTCATGGATCCCGCGAATGGCATCGTCCGGCATGTCATAATTGGACCCATCGAGGGTCCGGAGTTTGCCAACGAGAGTCGCAAATGCATTTGGCGTTGGCGACAAGCGCATGTACTCGGACTCCAATGGCGTTCCGGCGAAGGCCGCGGGTGTGACCTTCTTAAAACTCTCATTGAGCTCGGGATACCATCCATTGCGCCGAGACGTGCCTGACAGGATGATTTGCTTTCCAACTTTGTCCGGATGACGCACGGCCAGCGCGAGTGCGGTGATGCCGCCCATGGAGTAGCCGAGCACGTCGGCTGTCGGAACCTTGAGCGCGTTCAAGACACCAGCCGCATCATCGGCCAATTGGTCGTAGGTGATGGGACCCGGCAGATCGCCGGTGCGACCGTGTCCGCGCGCATCGACGGCGATCACCGGGCGCGTCGCCGCAAATTGTTCGACCAGAGGCGCCATGGCGTCACCCGACATGTAGGAACCATGGAGCACCAGCAGCGGCGTTTTGCCGGAGCCGATATCGCCGTGAATCTGGTAATAAAAACGGGCCCCGCCGACGTCGGCGTAACCGGTTCGGGTCGGCGCCGATCGCGCGTGACCTTTCGCCTCGGCCGCGACGTCATGGCGCTGTTCGGGAGCCCGCGTGTCGCAGGCGGCCAGTGTCAAGACCGCTGCAAAAAGTACGGCACAACGCGCGGCTTTTATTGGGTCGCCCACTGTTCGCTCCGTTACCGGGTCTCGTTGGTCTCGGGGCTCCGCTCGCCTCCGGGCGCGTCTGGCTCAACGACTGTTGCCATCCGCGCCGCGCGAGAGCCTTCGCGAGAACCAGGCCATTGTGACGACGAGCGCGATGTGGAAATCGGAGAGCCGGAGCAGGAGACTCTTTTTCACATCGTCACTCCCGACTCAAGGCGAACACACAGGAAGTGTCATTGCGGCACTCTGCCACGGCGCGCCCGGCGCGGTATTGTAAGCGAACACCGCGATCGCAGATCGACGGCCGGCCACGACTCCTGGAAACGCCGCGAAGCGGTCTGGCGGTTCGGTGAGCAGTGCGGCGAAGCATCGATGCCGGACTCCGATCACGCCATGATTGAGAATCCTCTGCAACATACTTTGATTCAAGAAGTGACGGGCCCGCGGTTCGTGTCAAGCGTTCTCGCTTTTTACTCCTCGCGCCGATACACAACGTGAGCAATGAGGACACAGACCCGAGCTTTGGAGCGGCGAGCGGTAGCGGACCGTGAGTCTACATCCTCGTTTGTGTCAGGTATGCTATGGCGCATCTTAAACGTGATGGCGCATCACAAATCAATAAATCCCTCGTCGGTTCCACGCGCCCACCGCGCATCGCATCGGTCCATCAGACAATTGGCGTTACCAAACATGAATACGCCGAGTACGGCCGCGTCATCTGCATCGGCGGCGCCGATCGGGTGCGTCAACGGAGTCTTTCTACAACCTCGTTAGGCAACGCGCGTCGGAATCGCAGGCGGCCCGAGCGTTCATGGGCAGGGGACCGACACTCGGCTGGCTCGAGGCGCTCGGCGATGAGGTCGCCAGAGACAGCCAAATTCGGCGCGATCGTATCCAGCCGGACGACGGCAGTCGCTCTTGAGGGGCCGAGACCCGATGCCTTCGACCAAGCACCGAGCGTCAGCCGGTAACATCCCGCCAGGAGGGCGATGTCGGTTTGCGGGACGGGCAGTCGCTGCGCGCCGCTTGGACGTCCGAGCAGCACCGCGATTGCGGCCGGCACCAACCGCCACCGAGTGAAGATGAACATCGTCGATGTGAGCCTCAGGATGTTGCCTGACGACCACGTTCATCTGCGGGGCGGGCCACAGAAACATGCGACCCTCCGAAGTCGCGACGGCCGCCCCGTCAGGTGCAACGGCTGGTTCGGCGCGGTCCCTTTGACGAGCCTGCGGAGGGCCGACGAAAGTAACCAGACCGTCTCACATCCGACGCGCCGGCTTGGTGGCGGTCACGATACCGGTCACGGCCCAGGGACCGCTCCACCAGAA
>JBDUEJ010000082.1:0-20735 GCA_040002475.1 bacterium
TTCAATAGCGCGACCAAGCGGCGGCGTGATCAGGCGAACGCCCGCCGGTTCGGCGAGCGACAACAGCGTCTCGACGGGCTCGTCCCACTTGTGCAAGGCGAGATCGAACGTGCCCCAGTGAATCGGGAAGAGCGTTCCTCCCCCACACATCGCGAATGCCTCGAGTGCCCCCGCGGGCCCCAGATGTATGTCCGCCCACGCGGGATGCCACGCGCCAATCTCGATCATCGAGAGCGCGAACGGTCCCAGGCGATTGGCGATCGAGCTCCGTGACGAGACGCGCGTCGACACCGAGTGGTTCCAAGCGCGCACCCACGCCGAGTGACGTGACGAATGGGACGCGCAACTTCGCCAGTGCGCGCATGGTCGACGGGCTCAGATGATCGTGGTGATCATGCGACATCAGAACGGCGTCGAGTGGCGGCAACTGCGCAATCGTCACCGGTACTGGGTGGAATCGCTTCGGTCCGGCAAACGGAACGGGCGATGCGCGCTGGCCGAACATCGGGTCCACGAGCACGCGAACGCCGTCGATCTCGAGCAGCAGCGCGCTGTGGCCAAGCCAGGTCACGCGCAAGCCGGTCGAGACCGGCGTTCCCCACGTCGCGACGGGGCTCTCGACCGGCAGCGGCCCGCGCGGAATACGGGCACGTCCGCCAAAGAAGAACTCACGCATGATCGATCGCGCGGCCACCAACTGTGAGTCCGCCGGCGACGCCGAACGTCGCACGGAAAGCTAGCGAGGTGACCTCGGCCGCAGATGGCTTGACGCAATCGTCGTCACCACTCCACATAGTGGTTCACTCCGGATCGCGTGTCACCGAGTGACGCACGACTGAACGGACTGGGGGAGCAAGCTGATGCACCAGATCGGACAAGACATCCGGCTCGCGCTTCGTGGCTTTCGGCGCACGCCGACGTTCGCCGCGAGCGTGCTCGCGATTCTAGGGATCAGCATCGGATTGGCGGTGGCGATGTTCGCCGCCTTTCAGACAATCCTCATCCGCCGCCTTCCGGTCACTGATCAGGATCGCATTGCCGTGCTCTGGACATACCACACTCCGTCCGTCGAGCTCGCGCCGCTTTCGACCGCGTTTCCGGATGTCCGACGAGCGAGTCGCACCATGCGGGGCATCGCCGGCGTCGTGCATTGGGGCGCAGTGCCGGCGACGTTTCTTGACGGCGATCAACCGATTGGTCTCAGCCGGGCACAGGTCACCGGCAACTACTTCGAGGTCCTCGGCGCGCGGCCTGCACTCGGCCGTCTGCTCCGTGCCGAAGACGACGAGGTTGGCGCACCGGCAGCGATGGTACTGAGCTACGGCGTCTGGCAGTCGCAGTTCGGCGGAAGTGCTTCGGTCATCGGTCGGCGACTATTGGATCCATACACGCGCAATACGTACGGCGTCGTCGGCGTCGCTCCGGCAGGACTCGACTATCCGATCGGCGCCGATTGTTGGACGCCGGTTCCGACGATCTGGACGCTTCAGATGCTTGCCGTTGCGCGACTCGTGCCCGGAGCCAGCGTTGACGGCGCCGCCGCGGAGTTCTATTCGATCATCAGTGGGCGGCAGCCCGACCTGCAACTCACCGGCGCTCACGGCAGCACGCTCACGGAAACGGTGCTCGGCGACACACGGCCCGTCATCATGGCGCTCGCCGCCGCCGCGGGTTTGCTCTTGCTGATCGCCTGCGTGAACGTCGGCAATCTCTTCCTGCTTCGCGCCGCGTCGCGGACCCGCGAGCTCGCCGTCCGCCGGGCGCTCGGTGCGAGCTACGGCGACCTCCTGCGCCAGCTCGTCGTCGAGAGCTCCTTGCTTGCGGTGGCCGGCGGTGCGTTGGGTGTCGGGTGCGCGGTTGCGTTCCTCCGCGGACTTGTCGCACTCGCTCCGGTGCAGCTGCCGCGGCTCGATAGCCTTCGACTCTATGCCGCGCACAGCGGTGAGCCATTCGGGATGGCAGTCGGAGTGACCACGGTTTGTGCGTTGCTCTTTGGCGTGTTGCCCGCGCTCGTGACCGCGCGCGCAAACTTGGCGTCACCCCTGCGGCTCGACGAACGTTCGGGAGCGGAGACCAAGCGACATCGACACGTTCGTGATTGGTTGGTTGCGTCACAGGTCGCGCTGGCTCTCGTCATGCTGGCGGGCGCCGGTCTCCTCGCCCGAACCCTTCAGCGCCTCGAACGGCTCGACCTCGGCTTTCAAGCCGAACACGTGTCGATCGTGTCGTTCGCGTTCGACGTCGCGAAGGCGTCGTCGCCTGGAGTGGTGTCGAGTTGGACCGAGCAACTCGAGCGACGCGTGACCGCGCTGCCCGGCGTGACGGCGGCAACGCCAATTCTCATACCGCCGTTTCTCGGGCCAAGTCTCTCACATCCCCAGTTCGACGCGGAGGGACAGACCTTCGCGGATGCGGCAGCCAATCCGAACATCCCAATCGAAGTCGCAGGCGCCGAGTACTTTCGAACGTTCGGCATCCCGCTCCTGCGCGGACGCCGTTTCTACGAGAGCGATCGCGAGAACGCGGCCCCGGTGGTGATCGTGAGCGAATCGGTGGCTCGCAAGTTCTGGCCGGGACAAAGTCCGATCGGCAAGCGGGTTCGGATGACGCCGCCGACTGCTCACCCGGAGGAGGCACCGATAAAAGGCCTATACGATTGGCGCACCGTCGTGGGCGTAGCACCCGACACACATTTTCGCGCGCTGCGTGACGCGTCGCCGACGGTCTATTTCCCGTGGCGGCAGTTTGGCTGGCAAGGCTATTTCGCGATAAGGTCGACCGGAGACATCGCGCCGACAACCGAGGCGCTGCGGCGCGTCAGTCGGGAAATCGACCCGACGCTGGTGGTGTCCAATCTACGGTCGATGGATCAAATGCTGAGTGGACCACTCGCCCGGCCGCGTTTGAGCGCGATATTGCTCTTGGCATTCGGCGCGGCCGCGCTCGTGCTTGCGGCTGTGGGTCTGTACGGCGTGATGGCGTCAGGAGTCCGCGAGCAAACGCGCGAAATCGGCATTCGCATGGCGCTCGGCGCAACCCAAGCCGTGATTCGCCACGCGGTGATGCGTCGGGCTCTGATCGTCGCAGGCGCGGGCGCCGCATCCGGGCTAGTGGCAGCGCTCCTCGGCACCCGTCTGTTGCGGTCCCTGCTCTTCGAGATCAGTCCGACGGATCCCGTCGCCCTCGGCGCGGCGTGCGGCGCGTTGCTTACAGTTGCCGCCGTCGCCGCATATCTCCCGGCGCGGCGTGCGACGAAGATCGACCCGGCCCTGGCGTTGCGCGCCGATTGACTCCGGCTCAGTAGCAGGGAATGAACGGGTGGCGGAAGGCCAAACGGCCATCGCGCGCAGCGATCGCCTTGCCGCCTCGTGCGACTCCCGGTAGCATCAACCATTCGTCATCACCCCATCGAGGAGACCCGATGTTCCGCTCTCGCGGTGCCAGCCTGCTTGCCCTTCTCTCGCTCGCCTCGGTCGCGGGTGCGCAGACCAAGCGTCCAATGTCTTTCGCCGATGTCATGGAGCTCAAGAACCTCGGCACCGTCGCCCTGTCGCCCGACGCATCGGCAATCGCGTTCTCGGTGAGTGCGTGGGAACATCCCAATGCGCACCCGGGCGCCGATCCAGCCAAGCCGGACACGTCAAAAGGCGACCGTCACGACGTTCGCTCGCACCTTTGGACCGTGCCCGCGAGCGGCGGCGCGTCACGGCAGCTGACGTTCGGCGAGCGCGGGGAGTCGGCGCCGGCGTGGTCGCCGGACGGCCATTCGCTCGCATTCCTCACCGCGCGCGGCACAGGGGAAGACGTCAAGACGCAGATCTGGATTCTGCCCATGGGCGGCGGCGAAGCGTACCAGCTGTCGACGTCGAAGGAAGCGATCACCGGCTTCGCGTGGTCGAAGGACGGAAAGCGCATCGCGTTCCTCGCCGTCGACACGCTCCCGAAAGACGACGAAGCCAAACGAAAGCGCAAGGACGATCCCGCGGTCTACGAAGGCGGACTACGGTTGTCGCACGCGTGGGTCATCGATGTCGACACAAAGAAGGCCACCGAGATCGTGCACGGCGATTTCGCCGTGAAAGGCGCCCCGACCTGGTCGCCCGACGGCAGCCGTCTCGCGTACCAAGCGTCGCCGAGCACGCTCCTGCGCGAGACGCGCACCGACGCGTACGTCGTCACGCTCGCCGACAAGCACAACGAGAAGATCTCCGGAAAGTCGGACGTGGCATCCACGCCGGCCTGGTCGCCGGATGGAACAACGCTCGCCTATACCATCCTGCCGCAGACGCACACCTCGCGCGCCGACAGCATCTCCGACGTGCAGATCGGCAACAACCATCTGCTGCTCTACGACGTCGCGGCGCGAACCACGAAAGACACCTACGACGCCAAGGCCGACGTCTCCGAAGGCGCGCCGCAGTGGACCCGCGACGGCAAGCGATTGATCTTCTCGACCGACGAACGCGCGTACAACTCCATCTACGCGTATGACGTCGCCGCCCGCACGCTGACTCGCATCGTCGCCAAAACGCTCATTGGAGGATTCTCACAATCGGCGGACGGCCGCGTCGTCGCGTTCGCGATGGGCTCGCCGAACGCACCGGGCGATATCCACGTCGGCGACCTCACCTTCGCGTCGCCGCGCAAGCTGACCGATCTCAATCCACAGCTCCGCGAGATCGCGCTCGGTGAAACAGAGATCGTGACTTGGAAGAGCAAGGACGGCACTCCCGTGGAAGGGGTGCTGCTCAAGCCGGTCGGATATCAGGCGGGACAGCGCTATCCGCTGCTCGTCGAGGCGCACGGCGGACCCACGGGCTCGTCGAACGCGGGCTTCAAGGCCAACTGGGGATCACCGGGACAGGTCTGGGCGGGACAAGGCTGGGCTACGCTCTATCCGAATCCGCGCGGCAGCACGGGGTACGGCGAGAAGTTCACCCAGGCGAACATCATGGATTGGGGCGGCGGCGACTATCGCGACATCATGTCGGGCGTGGACGAGATGGTGCGCCGCGGGCTCGCCGACTCGACCAAGCTGGCTTTCGAGGGATGGAGCTACGGCGGATACATGACCGCGTGGGTGGTCAGCCAGACGAGCCGCTTCAAGGCGGCGCGCATGGGAGCCGGCCTGTCGGATCTGCAGAGCATGTACGGAACCACCGACATCCCGGGCTACATCGGGACGTTCTTCAGCGGCGTGCCCACGCAGAAGACGCTCGACTTCTACCGCGCCCGCTCGGCCATCACCTTCGTGGACCAGGTGACGACGCCGCTGCTGATCCTGCACGGCGGGAGCGACGAGCGCGTGCCGATCGGACAGGCGATGGAGTATTACAGATCCCTCAAGGACCGCGGCAAGACGGTGCAACTCGTATTCTACCCACGCGAAGGGCATGGGTTCTCGGAGTACTACCACCAGCTCGACAAGATGCATCGCGAATACGAGTGGCTCACAAAATACACGTTGGGCGGTCCGCCAAAGCAGAACGCGTTGGTGCCGTAGTTGACATCTAGCCGAGCTCCACGTCGCCGCGCGTAGTGCCGAGCGTGGCGACCAAGCACGGATGAGTACCGCGCGCGATCGGCAGCGTGAGGTCGAGCGCGGCCAAGGCGCGCCCGAGGCGCTCCGGATCCGGATGTTCCGCACGCAGCAAACGCAATACTGCGCCACGGGGCGCGGACGCTGCCGGATGTGGACTGGTGCCCCAATCGATCAAGAACGGCACAAGACCGTCTTCGACCATCACGCCGGGGTCCGTGAACCGCCAACTGAGGACGACGCCGTCGGCTCGCTGGCGAGATCCGGAGGCGATCGGCCCCAGCAGCACACCTCGGCGTGCTGCCCGCGCCGCCGCCGCGTCGATATCGTCGCTCTTCGCGGCCCACGTGACCAGCCGCGGAGCGGTGAGCGTGTCGACGCCGAACCAGCGCGGGTTCGGAGTGCCTGATTGCGACGGGTCGGGTCCGACGACTTCCAAATAAGAGAAGTCAGATAACGCGATGAGCGCGTTGCGCGTCCCGCGTCCCGGGTGACGACCGCCCAACGCCGCTCGAACGCCAAGGCGCTCTTCGAGCTCGGCAACGGTCGCCTCCAGGTCGGGCGTCGCGTACACCAGGTGATCGAGCGCGTTCACCAGAATGTCCACCCCATGCACCCGCCCGCGCGGCTCCGCTCAGGTATCGTGTCGGTTGCTTTTCGTGATGTTGCTGATCTGCAGGTCCCACCCGAACGCGTCGGGGGTATGATAACTCTTGAATTTTGCCGTGTGAATGTCGCCGCCGCCGCCGGTGTCGGTCGCGAGATGCGCGGCGTCCTGGCGGTTGGGCTGTCCCAGCCCGCGCTTCATCAGCTCCGCCTCCACTCGGTCCGGGTCGAATCCCTCAATACCGAACGAGATGTGGTCGATGGTCGTCATGCCGCCAGCTCGATTCCGGATGATCGCGCCGCCGACGTCGCCAATGTCGACCGTCGACTGATTGCCGGTGAAGCGGCCAGGTGTCCAACTCAGTAGCGCGTCGTAAAACGCCACGGTGCGCTTGTAGTCCGAGCACCCGTATGAAATGTGGTCGAGCCACACCGTCTTCCATCCGGTCGGCGCGAATGGCGCGGGCGCCGACACCTTACCATTCGCCGCGCCCGTGCGACGGTTGCTTTTGGTTCCGTTGGTCACCTGGACGTCGAAGCCGTCGGGATCCTTGACGTGGAAACTCTTGAAATCGGCACCCGTGTGATCGGCGACCGGATTCAGGCCGCGCTTCTTGAGCTCGGCCTCAACCTTGTTCGTGTCCCACGGCTCGATCCCCCACGCGAGATTGCTGATTCTCGCCATCCGCGGCGCGCGCGCACCCGCTCCTCCGCGTCCGCCGCCGCCTCGACCGCCGCCGGCGGTGTCGCCCGCAACGGGAGCCGCAGCCGGAGTTGGCGGCGGTGGCACAAAGCCGTTCGTCAGGATGGCGCCGCCAACATCGTCGCCGATGTCCATGACGACTTGCCTTCCGTCGTCGCTTCTAACCTTCCATCCCATGACGGCGGCGTAGAACGCGGCCGCCTTCGCGTAGTCGGTGCACTGGTAGGTGATGTGGTCGAGCCACACCGTCTTCCACCCGGTTGAGTCGAATGGCGCGGGAGCATGCGTCGTGTCCGCGGGCGCGCGATTGCCGCGTCCACCGGCCGCGCTGTCTCGCGCTGCCCCTCGCCCGGTGCCCTGAGCAAACGACGCCGCAGGGACGGCCAACGCCGCAAGGCCGAGCGCTCGCAACAAGTCGCGGCGCGTCATCCGCCCTCGATCGAATTCGCGCAACAGTCGGTCAATCGGGCTGTCCATCGTGGCCTCCCAGTAGTTGGCGCGTGGTGAGTCCTGCTACCAGACTCGGATTGCCGAGCGCCCCAAAATGCGCCAGGCCGGCGGAGGGCCGCAAGCCACTGAACGGAAAGCCAACGCTACCGACCGCCGGACTTCGGTCACGGTTCAGATTCTCGATCAGGATTCGTGACACATCGGTGACGGCGTTGGCGCAATTGCGTGGACGGACTGCTCGAGATTCTCGGCTGCCCCGGTTCGGGCTTGATCGGCTTGGTTCCACACAGCGGACCTCATCATGACATATCGGTACATACTCGGGTTGTTGCCCTTCGCGCTACTCGTCGGCACGCCGTCGCGCGATTCTGACGCGTCCCGCTGGGGCGAGTTCGGCCATCGGTTGATCGCCGAGCTCGCGGTCGACGCCACGCCGGCGGACATGCCGCCGTTCTTTCGTGCAGCGAAGGCGCAACTGGTGTACCTGAACCCTGAGCCCGATCGCTGGCGTGATCGCGCCGAGTCGAGCAGCGATCCGGCTCTCGACGGCGGTCCGGCGTCGGACCACTACATCAATTTGGAGCGGCTTCCGCCGGCGCGTCGCGCGGGGATTCTTGCGGCTCCCACGCGCGTGGCGTACACCGACTCCCTGCGCACACTCGGCGCCGAGCCGGCCGCGACAGGAACGCTTCCCTTTCGCATTGTCGAGCTGACGCAGCTCCTGCGCTCGGACTTCCGACGCTGGCGCGCGACAACCGATCCGCAAATCCGTTCCTGGATCGAGCAGCGAATCATCAACGATGCCGGAATTCTGGGCCACTACGTGGCCGACGCCGCCAATCCCGCGCACACCACGATTCACCACAACGGATGGGTTGGAGACAATCCCAGCGGCTTCGCGACCGACGCCCGCTTTCACTCGCGCTTCGAAAGCCAATTTGTGCAGGCGCGGATCACGGCTGCCGACGTCCGGCCGTTGTCGCAGGCGCCGCCGCAGAGTTTTGCCAGCGTCCGGGCGCCGGTGCTCGCATACATCCAGCAATCGCACGCTGAGCTCGAGCGCCTCTATGCATTGGACAAGAAGGCGCCGTTCAACGAGACCAACGACAGCGCGGAGAACAAACGCTTTGCGGCAGAGCGGCTCGGCGCGGCGGCAACGATGCTCCGCGACGTGTGGTGGAGTGCGTGGGTGACGAGCAAGGACGCGCCTGGCAGCTGATCACCGTTCGAACATTCGTGAACGCGAATGGGCGGCATTCCGCGTCACACGGGCGGAGGATTTCGCTCGCCGAAGATGGTGCGCTGATGCCAGTACGGATACGCCGGCGGCCGCTCACTCACCCTGTCGAGACGTTGCATCTGCTCCACCGACAGGGTGAACTCGGATGCCGCCAAGCTGTCGCGCAGCTGCGCCTCATTGCGCGCACCAATGACCAAGGTCGAGACGGTGGGGCGCTGCAACACCCAGTTGAGCGCGACCTGCGGCACCGTGCGATCAATCTCAACGGCGATCGCCCGAAGCACATCGACCACGTCGTAGAACTGCTCCTGCCCGAGTCCGGGTCGCGGACCCAGCGCGGCGACGCGGCTCCCTGCCGGCGGCGCGTGACCGCGCCCAACCTTGCCACTCAGCTGTCCGCCCGAAAGTGGACTCCAGACAACCGTACCAATTCGCTGATCGAGCGCCAAGGGCATCAATTCCCACTCGTAGTCGCGTGCCACGAGCGAGTAGTATGCCTGATGCGCGACATATCGCGGCCACGCGTACCGGTCGGAAAGCGCCAGCGACTTCATGAGATGCCAGCCGGAGAAGTTCGAGCATCCCACATATCGAACCTTCCCGTCGCGCACGAGGTCTTCGAGCACACGCAACGTTTCATCGATCGGCGTGAACGAATCGAAGCCGTGCATGGACCACAGATCGATATGGTCTGTTCCGAGGCGGCGGAGGCTCGCTTCGCAGGCCGGGATCAGATGCCGGCGCGACGATCCAATGTCATCCGGTCCCGGACCCGTTCTGAACGACGCCTTAGTTGAAAGCACAATTTTGTCACGGCGGCCGGCAATCGCTTTGCCGAGAATCTGCTCGGCGAGCCCGCTCGAATAGGAATCCGCGGTGTCGAACATGGTGACACCTGCCTCGAGCGCGACGTCGACGAGTCGCGTCGCCTCGGCCACGCCCGTCTCGCCCCACGCGCGATAGAACTCCGAGCCGCCGCCGAACGTGGCCGTGCCCACACTAATCGCGGAGACCGTGAGGTCCGACGCACCGATCGAGCGATAGTCCATTGATGGTTTGATGGTTCAGTTCGTGCGAACGACGTTCGTCACCGCTCGCGGCGGAACAATCTGCATACTGCTGGCGGTCGTTCGCCAGCAACTCTACGTTTGCCCCACCCAGTCCTGGTTCGCCTCTGCCTCCCTGCCTTCCTCGAGGCTCCATCAAATGAAACGTCTCCTGATCGCCGCGTCGTTGCTCGCCGCCTGCAGTCGCGGGCCGAGCTACGACCTCGTCATTTCGAACGGTCGCGTGATGGATCCGGAGTCGAACCTCGATGCGGTTCGCAATGTGGGCATTCGTGCCGGCCATGTGGAGGCGATCTCGACAGCGCCGCTCAACGGCGCGCGTGTGATCGACGCGTCGGGTCTCGTCGTGGCGCCCGGTTTCATCGATCTGCACGAACACGGGCAACAGGAGGAATCGTACGCGCTCATGGTTCGCGACGGCGTCACCTCGGCGCTCGAGCTCGAGGTGGGCACGGGCGACGTTCCGGCGTGGTACGCCGCCCGTTCCAGCGGCCAGATCGTGAACTACGGCGTGAGCATCGGCCATATCAAGGCGCGCATGAAGGTGTTGGGAGATCCGGGGACGGCGCTCTTACCGTCGGGAATTGGCGGCAGCGGCGTTGCCTCGGACGCACAGATCGCGGCTATGGAAGCGATTCTGAGAACGGGTCTCGCCGACGGCGCGGTCGCGGTTGGTTTTGGGAGCGCCTACACACCCGGCGCGACGATGACCGAGATCGGGCGCATGTTTCGCGTCGCGGCCGACGGCGGGGCGTCGGCGCACATTCATATGAGAAATGGCATCGCCGGGCTCGATTCCACGATCGCGGCCGCGGCAGCAGCGGGCGCCAAACTTCACGTCGTGCACGTGAATTCAAGCGGCGATACGGCTCTCACGGCGTTTCTCGCGCACATTCAAGCGGCGCGTGATCGCGGGCAGGACGTGACCACCGAGGCGTATCCGTACGGCGCGGGGATGACGGAAATTCAGTCCGCCCTCTTCGACGACTGGAAAACCTGGCCTGACGCGAAGTTCGGTCTGCACCAACTCGTGTCGACTGGTGAACGACTCACGCGCACGACATTCGCCGAGGCGCGGCTGAAAGGCGGCACGGTGATCATTCACGGCCGAAGTGAAGAGCAGACGAAGGCCGCGATCGCGAGCCCGCTCACCATGATCGCGAGCGACGGCTTCATCGAGAACGGACGAGGCCACCCGCGCACGTCGGGCACGTTCTCCAAGGTGTTGGGGAAGTACGTCCGCGACGAGCACGCGCTGACGTTGATGGACGCGTTACGAAAGATGACGCTCATGCCGGCGCAGCGATTGGAAGCGCGAGTCCCGACGATGGCCACGAAAGGGCGCCTTCGCGTGGGCGCCGACGCGGATCTCACGCTCTTCGATCCGGCGACGGTGATCGATCGGTCGACGTACGAGAACGCGACGATCGCATCGGCGGGCATCCCATACGTCGTCGTGCGTGGTCAAGTGGTCGTCGACAGCGGGCATGTGACCAGGGCCCGCCCGGGTACTCCGATCCGCGCACCGCTCAAATAGCGGGTTCGCGCAGACAGCTGAAGTCTGGCAACCAACAGCCGCGCGCTAGCGGAGCACGAACCCCGGATCGATCGACGGGCGCTTGGCCGCGTTGCCGGCGATCCACCCAGTCATGTACATCCACTGTGTCATGCGGGTCAGCTTGGGGAAGTTGATGTTCTTCGGTTCGTCGCGCGGCGTGTGATAGTCAGGATGGAGGTTCGTCGAGAAAAACAGCGACGGAACGTTCCGCTCCGCGTATGGCACATGGTCGCTGCGGAAGTACCAGCCTTCGGGGTGCGCGGGGCGATCCCACGACGAATCGATCACGAACCTTCCCGTCACACGATTCGCGTCGATAGCCATTTGAACGAGATCGCTCGAATTACGATGCGGAGGCTGCGATCCGAGCAGCGCCGCAGTGTCGGGATTGTTGCGCCCGATCATGTCCCCGTTGAGTACGGCGACGACCTGTGTGAGCGGCACCACCGGATGCGCCACGTAATACCGCGAGCCTAACAGACCGCGCTCCTCGGCGCCGTGGAAGATGAACAGCGCCGACCGCTTGCTCGGCTGTTTCACCCAGGCGCGCGCGATGGCGAGCAACGCGACGCTGGTCGATGCGTTGTCATCGGCGCCGTTCCAGATCGAGTCACCGGCGACGGTGTAACGAACACCGTCGTGATCTTGGTGCGAGCTGAAGAGAACGTACTCGTCGCGCAGCTTCGGATCGGTGCCGCGCACCACTCCGATAATGTTCACCGACGGCGATGCGAAGCTCTCGCCGCGCAGGCGAATGTCCATCGACTGGCCGTCGGCGCGAAAGTCGGCGAGCGCCGCGTGATGCACCAAAAGCACGGGCACGGGTGCCTGAGCCGCCCCTCCGGTCCCCGCCCCTCGCCCGCCGGCGCGTCCTCCGCCCCCTGCTCCGCCGCCCGCATTGCGTACGAAGCGCGGAACTCCGCCAATGACATCGTACGCGCCGCGAATCTGTGACTGCGCAATTCCGTCGAACCCGATTTCGGCAACAGAATCGGCGACGAGAACCACCGCCGCCGCACCTCGCCGAGTAAAGCCGTTTGCCATCGGCGTGATGGCCGCGCGGGTGTAATTCACTTCGTACGTATTCGTGGTTGATCGAACGCTCGCCGGGGGCGGGGGCACCAGGGTTGCGACGACGATCTTGCCGCGAACATCGACGGTGCTGTCCCTGCCGTCTCCGACGAACACGGTGGTGCCGGTAACGTCCGCCGCCGCGTTGGAGGTCGGCGTGATGTCCGACCAGAGCGCGAGCGGCTTGCCGCGAAACGTCACCGAGCTGGAAACGCTCGAAATGCGCGTGCGCCGCATGTCCCACCACTGGAACCAGCTGCCGCCGTCGCCGCGCGGCACCAGGCCGATCGCTCGCATTTGCTCGGCCACCCACATCGATGCGCGCATCTCGTCGATCGTCCCGGCCTCGCGTCCGCGCATGTCGTCGCCGGCCATCGCGTACATATCGCGTTTGAGATCCGCTTCACGAATTGCCGACATCGCGGCCGGCGGCCGGGCGTCGCGCGCGGCCTCCGGTTTCGCCGCCTGCGCGCCGAGTGTTGATGAGGCGAGCAGTATGAGAGAACTGGAAATCGTTCTGCGCATGGTCGGGGGGGGGTTAATTGGATGCTGGTGGAATATAGAGCGCAAAGCGCGGCTGACGACTGGCCCGCGTTCCGTGGCCCTCCGGCGATCGACCCCGGGCGTTGGCGAAGAGCCGGCGCGCCGGTGAGTGGATTCATAGGCGTCGCCGGGAACGGACTCGGACACCGCGAGCCCTCCGCGCTGGTGACCGGTCGGCGGAACGTTGTCCGAACGGAGCCGGTTAATACGATCTGGATGGGGTGCAAGGGTCTGCGAATCCGCGGCCGAATCGCCGCACACGCCTGTCCGCGCGTTCACAAGCACCACCGGACACCGACGGTCCAACATCGCGTTGGCTCGGGCCGGACATCACCGAACCGGCCTCGAGGTCGCCAGGAACCATGTACGCCGACCAATCAAACACCACTTCGGGCGACGTCACTCGACTGCTCGAGGCTGCGCGAGCCGGCGATCTCCTTGCGATGGATCGAATCGTGCCGCTCGTCTACGACGACCTCCGCCGGCTCGCCAGCCGTCAACTTCGTCGTGAGCTTGGACCGCGCTCGATGCACCCCACGTCGCTGGTTCATGAGGCCTACATGAAGCTGGCGCATGGCGCTGCGCTGCACGCGGGTAGCCGAGCGCATTTCCTGGCGATCGCGGCTCGAGCGATGCGGCAGGTGCTCATCGACGACGCCCGCCGGCGATCCGCCGCGAAGCGTGGGGGCGAATTCGCCGAATGGGAGACGATCTCTCTCGGCGATCACGACTGGGCAGCCGAGCTCACTCCCGACGACCTCCTGTCGCTCAACGACGCGATCGACGAGCTCGAGCCACGCCAGCGTCACGTGGTCGAATGCCGATTCTTTGCCGGGATGGAGGAACGGGAGATTGCGGAAACACTGGGCATCACCGAGCGGACGGTGCGACGTGACTGGGTGAAGGCGCGCGCGTGGCTCTACCGAGCACTGTATGGCGCGCCGGCCCATTGATACCGGTCGTCGTCAACAGATTGAGTCGATTTTCGAGGAAGCGATCGAGCTCGCGCCGGCAGAGCGCCCACACTGGCTGGCCGCCAGGTGCGGAGCCGACCCGAGACTTCGCGCCGAGGTCGAAGCACTGATCGGCGGCCACGAGCGTGTAGAGGGTGTGTTGGAACACAGTGTCGCGGCCGCGGCGTCGGAGGCGCTCAAAGGCATAGAGCGCGGACGACGAATTGGTGCATACAAGGTACTTCGCGAACTCGGTCGCGGCGGAATGGGCGTCGTCTATCTCGCCGAGCGCGACGACGGACAGTACGAACAGCGCGTCGCGGTAAAGCTGCTACGCGCGAGCCCCGACGCCGACGATCTCCAGCGTCGCTTCGTCGCCGAGCGTCAGATCCTCGCCTCGCTCAGACACCGGGCCATTGCGGGGCTACTCGACGGCGGCGTCACAGATGGCCGGCTGCCGTTTCTTGTCATGGAATACGTCGACGGCGTGCCGATCACAACGTATTGCGATCGGCAGAACCTCGGAATCGACGCACGCCTTCGCTTGTTTCGCGACGTCTGTTCGGCCGTGCACTACGCGCATCAAAACCTGATCATCCATCGGGACATCAAGCCGGGCAATATTCTCGTGTCGCCCGACGGAGGCGTGAAACTGCTCGATTTTGGCATCGCGAAACTGCTGACCCCCGCACTGGACCCAGCGGAGCAGCCGCGTACGCGAACCGATCGTCGCGCGATGACGCCCGAGTATGCAAGCCCCGAGCAGGTCCGCGGCGACGCGGTGACGACGGCGAGTGACGTATACGCTCTCGGCGTGGTGCTGTACGAGCTGCTATCAGGACAGCGGCCCTACCATCTCACGAGCGGCTCGCCGCACGAGTTGATTGAAGTCATATGCTCGCGGGTCCCGGAGCGGCCGAGCGCCGTGTCGGACCACCGGCTCCGCCACCGTCTGAAAGGCGACCTCGATGCCATCGTCATGCGGGCGCTTCGCAAGGACGCCGCCGACCGATACGGCTCGGTGGATCTGTTGTGGGAAGATCTGCAGCGCCACCTCGACGGAATGCCGGTACACGCGCACCGTGGCTCGCGGGTGTACCGGGCACGCAAGTTTCTCGGCCGCAATCGACTCGAGTCGGCAGCGACCGCAGTCGTCGCGCTGTCGCTCGCCGTGGGCATCGGCACAAGCGTGCGCCAGTCGACGCGCGCTCAGCACGAGCGCGATCGTGCTGAGCGCGCACTGGCCGACGTCGAGCAATCCCTCCGCCAATCGGAGAGCGTGACTGGATTTCTCGTCGGACTGTTCGATGCGACCACGCCGGTGCCGGGCGCCGCGGTTATCACGGCTCAGGAGCTCATTCGTCGTGGCACTGCGAAGCTGGAGACGTTTCGCGGGCAGCCGCTCCTGCAAGCCCGTATGCTCGAGACAATGGCGCGAGTCTACATTAAAACGGCGCAGTATCCGGAGGCGCGCGCCGCGCTCGAGCATGCGCTCTCGCTCCGCGTCGGGGAGCTCGGCCCCCTGCATGCCGAGGTGGCGGGAACGTTCCTTTATCTCGGCGAATTGATGCGCCGAACCGGTCACTATCATGAGGCCGACTCGTTGACGCGGCGCGCACTGGACGTCCGAAACGCCGCGCTTGGTCCAGAACATCCCGCGAACGCCGAGGTACTCGAGCAGCTCGCCTCGATCGCGCTCTTCCTGTCGAACTTGAACGGCGCGGAAACACTGTCGCGCCGCGCTCTCGAGATCCGGCGCCAGTCGCTTCGCTCCAACGATCCACTCATCGCCGAGAGCCTCGAGAGCCACGCAGCGATTCTGCGACGCGTCGGCAAGATCGCCGAGGCCGAGGCAGAGTTTCACGACGCAATCGCCGTCTACCGCGCGGCGGCGGGCCCGGAAAGCCCCGACGCCGCCAACCTCGAGCTCCCTCTCGCGGACATCGCTCTGGAAGCGCATGGTGACACGGCGCAAGCAGAAGCGTTGATGCGTTCGTCACTCGCCAAAACGCGCGCCACGCTCGGCACCGATCATCTGCGAGCTAGTTGGGCGATGGACGACCTCGCGCGGCTACTCGTGGAACGCGGACAATATCGAGAAGCCGAGCAGCTCTCCCTTGCGGGGCTCGAGATCCAGCGGAAGGCCTTCGGCGCACAGCACCCGTACGTCGCCACATATGCAAACTTGCTTGTGACAGTGTACGTCCGCACCGGCCGACTGGCTGAAGCGGAACGCTTGGAGCGCCGATCGATCGCGACCTTCGAGCGGACGTTCGGGCCGAATCACACCGTGTACGCCGGCGCGCTCGGCGACTTGTCGGAGATCCTGATGGCGCGCGGACGCTACGACGAAGCCATCGCACTGCGTCAACGCAGTATCGACATCCGCGTTGGAGTCTTCGGCCGTGAAAGCGCCATCCAGGGCCTTGACCAAGGGCTTCTGGCGCGGGCGTATGCACGAAGTCATCAATTCGTCGCGGCGGACTCGGTGTTTCGTCTCGCACTCGCCAACCAACGGCGCTACGTGCCGGAGACACACATCGACATCCGCAGAATCTTCGACATGATGTCCGAACGATACCGACTCGGAGGCAATCACGCCGAAGCCGAGCGTTACGCACGGCTGGCGCAGCCGCCCTAGTGTCGAGGCGGCGGCCGAGGACTGATGGGTCGGAGGTTCTCGTACCACTTGAGATTCGCCGTCGCTGTCCCGATGCAGACAAGGTCGATCCGCGCGTCGGCGTTGACGTCGACCGCCGTGCAGCCGGCGCCGGCCATGCCGCCGTCGTCCAGCGTGGTGCGCGTCCACGCCGCGGCTCCAGGCGTCGCGGAGTACATCCACACGCTGCGCGATCCGCCGCGCTGTCCGACAATGATTTCATCGGTGCCGTCGCCGTCGACATCGGCGGTGACGAGCGTGTGCCCGTCGACGACGGCGGTGTCGATCACCTGTCGCGTGAACGATTCGCCCTTGCCACTCCGATAGATCACGATCTGGTTGCCGTGCCACGGTTCGATGGCGGCAAGAAAGAATCCGTCCACACCGGCGGCGCTCGCGCGAGACATTCGCCCGACCGCCACATCGCTGGCGCCGCCCTTGGGAACCGGCGTCAGACTCCCGGCAACGACGGCTGAATGCGTCCATGCGCCGGCGGCGCGCTCGTACCGATGAATTCCGGCAAAGCCCGCCGAGAGGAAGCACGCATCGCAAAACGGCGCGTGGATCGGTTCGATGGCGTGGACGACGCCAACCTCCTCGCTCGCGACCGCTTCGCGCGTCCAGTCGGGCGCGCGGTACGCGTAGATCGGCGTCGTGCCGTTGTAATTCGGAGGCTGCGCGGCTGCGCCCGCGAGCGGTGCGTTCAACAGCCACCGCTGCCCGTCGCGATCAACGTACCAGCGGAGGCGGTGCGCCGCGGGAGTCCGATCGATCTCGCGCGACGTCCACGGCTGCGTTGGATCGGCCCCGTGCGTAAGAATCGAGACGATACCAGAACTCTGATCCGGGCGCGTCGAGAATCCGGATGCGACGGCGACTTCGGGGATGCCGTCTCCGTCGAGATCCGCCGCGGCCGCGTTGATCAAGCCCGTGAAGCCGGTCGCGAGCACGTGACGCGTCCACGATGGATTCTCGAACCAGACGAGATCCGACAGGTCGGTGCTGACGGCAATCAGATCGGGTTTGCCGTCGCGATTGAGATCAGCGGCCACGACTTGATAGCCGCCGCGAAGACCCGTCGCGATCTCGTGCGGCGCAAACTGCGAAGGCGACGGCGCGCCCGTGGGTCGCGTCGATCCGAGACCATACACCAGGACCTGACTCGCCGCGGAACCGCCTGGCCAAATTGGCGACTTCATTCCCGCCGCAACGCCGATCAGTTGCCGCCCAGCCGCGGCGTAGCTGACAATTCCTCCACCCATGGACTGACCGGTCGCCGTCTGCCAGAGCACCGATCCGTTGGCGGCGTCGAACGCGTAGAGGGTGCCTCCCAGATCGGCGGCGAACACCAATCCCCCGGCGGTCGGCGTGACGCCGGCCAGCACGGGGCGCGTCGCCGAAAACTTCCAGCGGACGGCGCCGTTGTCGGCATCGAACGCGGTGAGCCATCCCTTGGCGTTGGTCGGCGGATCCATGCTTTGGCTTGCCGCGCCAAACCACCCTGCACCGATCGGTGGAACGGGGGCCGACTCTCGCTGGAGTTGCACGTTGCTACACCAGTCGACTGCGCCAACGTAAAACGTGTTCAGTTGCGGGTGATACGCGGCACCATTCCATTCCGAGCCGCCTTGCGTGCCCGGACAGAATCGGGTTTTTGTATCGCGCGAGAGCGGCGTGCCGATGTTGTCCCGCGTCGTCGTGGGCACCTGAAAGACGAGGGGCATCGCGCCGGCGCTCACGCGGCCGCGATCGAGCACGGAGAGCAGGCCATCCTTGTTCGCCGACGCGGCGACCTGACGGCCGGCGCGCGTCGTGACGAGCGGCGCCGGACTGTCGACGTCCCAGTCGTGGAAATCGTGTTTGACAAGCTGGTTATACGCGAGCAGCCGGCCGTCCGCCGCGTTGAGCGCGATGAGTGAGTTCGAATATAAGTTCTCACCGTCGCGCACGGCGATGTCGTAGTCGGGTGCCGGGTTCCCGGACGCGACGTACAGCACGCCGTTGCGCTCGTCGAGAGTGAACGCCGTCCAGAACGCTCCGCCGGAGACCGGATACCGGTCGGCCGTCGGCCACGTCGCGAGTGCCGGTCCGCTGGACGGTACGACGTCGAACCGCCAGACCACGTGGCCATCGCGCGCATCCAGCGCGTACACGTGACCGACCACACCGGAGAGATCGCCGCCCGCGTTGCCGACGTAGACCAGCCCGTTCCACGCGGTCGGCGCCATCGGCACGGTCACGCCGCGGCCCGCTACGTCCAGCGCGACGTCCCAGAGCGCGTGGCCATCCGTTGCATCGAGCGCGATGACGTGTGCGTCCGACGTTCCACGAAAGACGCGCCCGTTCATGTAGGCGGCGCCGCGGTTGACGGCCAACCGATTCGGCGTGGGGCTATGACGCACGCTTCTCCAGCGCTCGGCGCAGGTGCCGGCGTCGATGGCGTAGGAGATCGTGTCGGTGGTGAAATACATCACACCGCCAACGACGATGGGACCGGTCTGCAGCGCCGTGACCTCGGGCAGGGCGTAGCGGCATACAATCGCCAGGCGATCGACGTTGGAGCGGTCGATCTCGGCGAGCGGCGAAAACCGATCCCCAGCGAGCGTTCGATTGAACGTCGGCCAATCGCCGGGTGCGACGCTCGGCGCCGGCGGTGCGCGATCCGCGACGAGGGGCGACGAATGACCACACGCCGCGATCGCCAGCGCCGTCAGCGCGAGGAAGGACTTGGCCAGTTGCATACGCGTCTCCGAGGAACGGACACTGTCGCCCATCCGAGCCGGATGACGCGACGCGAGATTGCTCAACGATGCCTAAGGCGTGCGCGCTGAGTCAGGTCGAAGCGTGATCGTCAGGATCCGGTCGAGCTTCGGATACGTTTTGTCCATGTACCTGTTGGATTCCGAATACAACCGCTTCGGATCCCCAATGGGCGGGTCGGATATGGTTAGCTCGCCGTAGCCGGCGAAGAGGCTGTCGGCGACGTCCATCCCCTGCACCACCCGTCCGATCGGCGCGAATGCCAGCGTATCGAGATTTGCGTTGTCGTGCAGATTGATGAACACGTTGGTCGTGCGATCGGTGGGCTTGAATTGCGCGTAGGCGAGCGTGCCGCGCACGTTGTGCTCGCGAACCGAGTCGGCCCGGATGGTGCGGCCTGCCCAGAGGTTTGCGACGGCCGGATCGCCCGCGATGCCGAACTGGGCGACAAATCCAAAGAGCACGCGGAAAAAGCGCGAGTCATCGTAGTAGCCGGCGCGAACGAGGTTATAAAAGTGGTCGACGCCAGTGGGCGCCCAGGCGCGCACCAATTCGATGGTAATGATGCCGCGCGACGTTTCAATGTCGGCCGTGACGGTCGCTGGCGCGTGGGTGGACCAGAATGGGCGCGTAGGGTCGAGCAAGGCGGCGTGACGCTGCGCTTGGGTCAGCGGGGCTGGTCCGCGAGCGGCGGTTTGCGCGGACGCAAGTAGGGAAAAAGCGAGCGTCGCGGCGAGGATGGCGAACTGAGAGAAACAAGAGGGCATAGAAAGAGAATAGATCTTAACGAGTGTTGGCGCGACTGGCGAGCGGCGCGACTGAGGGAACGGCGAGTGCCAAACGGCGGAGTGCCAAACGGCGCGAGTGCCAAACGACGCAGGTGCCAAACGACGCAGGTGCCAAACGGCGCGGGTGCCAAACGACGCGAGTGCCAAACGACGCAGGTGACAAACGACGCGAGTGCCAAACGACGCGAGTGGCAGAGGGGGAGACGGCGAAATGAACGGATTCGCACGGCGGTGCGCGGATGGTGTGTGGTTGGATCGATGCACTAGCGTGGGGAGATGCGCAATCATCGCGATCTCGCCGTCCTCGATGCCGCCGATCAGGTGGCGGATGAAGTCAATCGACTCATCGACAGCGCGCCGCGTCAGCTCATCCACGTTACCCAGCTTCGCGACTCAGCACACTCGATCGGCGCGAACATCAGCGAGGGGTTCGGTCGTGGCAGTGGCGGCGAGCGCAGCCGGGCCCTTCGAGTTGCGCGCGGCGAGGCAGAGGAGACAATTCGTCACTTGCTGGCGAACGTTCAGTCGGAGCGAATCACGCAGGTAGCGTTCTGGCGTCTCCGCAATCGACTCATCACGATCGTGAAGATGCTTACATCCTTGCTGAACCGCTGATACCGATTCCGCGCCTTCTCGTTGCGCCTTCGGCGGTCGCGTTGTGTTGGCACGTGCGTGGTTTGGCACGTGCGTGGTTTGGCACGTGCGCGGTTTGGCACCTGCGTCGTTTGGCACCTGCGTCGTTCGGCACCTGCGTCGTTCGGCACCTGCGTCGTTCGGCACCTGCGTCGTTCGGCACCT